>NZ_AUIV01000014.1 GCF_000423885.1 Thermomonas fusca DSM 15424
GGTTCTTCTCCCAACTGAGGGGAGAGGCGCACGGCCGACCGGGCAGACTTGCTGATGTCTAAGGCAACAAACTGGGGCCGGCCGTGGCCGAGGGTCATTGTATTTCCCAGCTGGGCGGCTGGGAGGGGTATCGGGTTGAGGACTGGCGGCACGAGCAGCGCGGAGAGCACCGTTGGCTGGTGCTGGAGCTGAGTCCGGCATCTGGCGAATCTCGCCGCTGCAGCGGCTGTGGTGAGGTCGTTGCGACGATCCACGACCGCACGCCGCGTCGGATACGCGATCTGCCGGTGTTCGGGACCCCGGTCGAGCTGCGCGTCGAGCGCCTGCGACTGGCTTGCCCTCGCTGCGGCCCGCGGCTGGAGCACCTTGCATGGCTGGATCCCCACTGCCGGGTGACGCGCCGCCTGGCCGACAGTGTCGCCCGCCTGTGCGCGGTGACCTCGGTGCTGCATGCCGCACGTTGGCATGGCATCGACTGGAAGACCGCCAAGACCATCGACTTCCGGGCGCTGGAGCGCAGCTTGGGGCCGGTGGACCTGGACGGCATTCGCCGGCTGGCGATGGACGAGTTCGCAATCCAGAAGGGCCACCGCTACGCCACCGTGGTGGTCGATGTGGAGCGCAAGCGGGTGCTGTGGGTGGGGCGCGGCCGTTCGCGGGCTGAGATCAGGCCGTTCTTTGAACTGCTCGGCGCTGCCCGCTGCGCACGCATCGAGGCCGTGGCCATGGACATGAACACGGCCTACGACCTGGAGGTGCGCCAGCACTGCCTGAACGCCCGGGTGGTCTACGACCTGTTCCACGTCATCGCGAAGTACGGCAGGGAAGTGATCGGGCGCGTGCGGGTGGATGCGGCCAACCAGTTGCGCCACGACAAGCCGGCTCGCAAGGTGGTCAAACGGGCGCACTGGCTCCTGCTGCACAACCCGGAAAAGCTCAGAACGAGCGAACAGGTGCGATTGGACGAGGTGCTAGCCGCCAACCAGTCGCTAATGACGGTCTACGTGATGAAAGAACAGCTCAAGGCGCTATGGTCGGTACCGACCGCATGGGCATGGAGGGGCGCGTGGACGCAGTGGCTGCGTCACGCCCGGGCAAGCGGCATCCCGGCCCTGATGCACTTCGCCAAGTGTCTGCGTCCCTACTGGCGCGGCATCCTCAGCCGGGTCCGCTGGCCGATGCACACGGGCATCGTCGAAGGCATCAACAACCGCATCAAGGTCATCAAGCGTATGGCCTACGGCTATCGCGATGACACCTACTTCTTCCTCAAGATCCGCGCCGCATTCCCCGGAGTTGGGAGATGAACCTTTTTTTGGAGCATTCACAATGAAGTCTCGTCATATCCTGCTCGCCGGTGCGGTTGCGCTGGCCCTGTCCGCCTGCGGCAACTCGTCCGCGCCCGCCGATTCCGCGGCCCCGGCCGATGCAGCGCCGGCGGCCGAAGCCCCCGCCGCGGCCCCGGTCGAGGCTGCTCCGGCCGAAGCCGCGCCCGCTGCCGCCAGCACCAAGCCGGCCGTGGTCGAAAACTGCGCCACCACCATCGAATCGAACGATGCGATGCAGTACAACGCCGACTCGATCACCGTGCCGGCCAGCTGCACCCAGTTCACCATCAACCTGAAGCACGTCGGCACCATGGCCGCCAACGTCATGGGTCACAACGTGGTTGTCGCCAAGGAAGCCGACATGGCCGGCATTTCCGCCGACGGCGCCTCCAACGCGGCCGAGCACGTCAAGGCCGGCGACACCCGTTCGATCGCCCACACCAAGATCATCGGCGGCGGCGAATCCGCGTCGGTGACCTTCGACGTGGCCAAGATCAAGGACGGCGGCTACAAGTTCTTCTGCAGCTTCCCGGGCCACCTGGCGCTGATGCAGGGCAACATCCAGGTCCAGTAAGCCGCGCCACCCACGGGCGGGCGGCCCATGCCGCCCCGCCCGTTACCGGAAGTCCGGGTACCGGCCCGCTCGCAGGCTGGTATCCTTCGCAGGATTGACCACGGCGCGTCCACGCCGCTCCTGCCAAGGCCAAGATGTCTCCGCTGATCCGCTGGTTCCACCAACTCGGCTCGCCCCCGTACTTCGATCGCTTTGCCGCCCGCTGGACGCCGTGGGCCTGGCTGCTGGGGCTGGTGGCGATGGTCGTGGGCCTGTATGGCGCGCTGTTCCAGGTCCCCGCCGACTACCAGCAGGGCGACAGCTTCCGCATCCTCTACATCCACGTCCCCGCGGCCTGGATGAGCATGGCCATCTTCGGCCTGATGGCGTTCTATTCGGCGATCGCGCTGATCTGGCGGATCAAGCTCTGCGAAATCCTGGCAATGGCCTGCGCGCCCACCGGCGCCGCCTTCACCTTCGTCACCCTCGCCACCGGCTCGATCTGGGGCAAGCCGATGTGGGGCACCTGGTGGGACTGGGACCCGCGCCTGACCACCGAGCTGATCCTGCTGTTCCTGTACCTGGGCGTGATGGGCCTGTACGCCGCCATCGACGACCGCCGCAACGCCGCCCGCGCGGCCGGCCTGCTGGCCATCGTCGGCGTCGCCCTGCTGCCGGTGATCCGCTGGTCGGTGGTGTGGTGGAACTCGCTGCACCAGGGCCAGACCATCCGCGTGTTCGGCGAGTCCAGCATGGACGCCAGCATGCTGCCGCCTCTCATCTGGATGATCGTCGGCACCAAGCTGTGGTTCGTCGGCTCGCTGCTGGCCCGCGCCCGCGCCGACAACCTGCGCCGCGAGGCCGCCAAGGACTGGGTCTCGAAGCTGGCCGCCGGGGAAGCGCGATGAGCTACCGCGAATACGTCATCGGCGCCTACGCGGTATTCGCCGCGATGCTGCTGTGGGACTTCCTGGTGCCGAAGCTGCAGATCCGCGCCGCCCTGCGCGCCGCCAGACTGCGCAGCACCCGCCGGCAGGCCGCCCCTCCCCCCGATACCGAACGCCCGCTGTCGCGGGACTGACCTGGACGCCATGCACCCCACCCGCAAACGCCGCCTCCTGCTGATCCTCGCCCTGGTCGCCGTCGCCGGCGTCGCCACCGCGCTGATCGCGATGGCGCTGCAGCGCAACGTCGCCTATCTCTACACCCCCCACGAAGTGCTGGGCGGCAGCGCCGGCGACAACGTGCGCAGCGGCGAGGCCCGCTTCCGCCTCGGCGGCATGGTCGCCAAGGATTCGTTCAAGCGCGCACCCGGCTCGATGGAAGCCCATTTCGAAGTGGACGACGGCGATGCGCGCCTGCCGGTGGTCTACACCGGCATCCTTCCCGACCTGTTCCGCGAGAACCAGTCGGTGGTGGCCACCGGGCGGATGCAGGGCGACGTGTTCGTGGCCGAGGAAGTGCTGGCCAAGCACGACGAAACCTACATGCCCAAGGAAGTGGCCGACAAGATGGGCGCAGCGCACAAGAAGCACAACGTGCAGGACAAGACGGCGCCTGCGGAAGGCGCACCGTAATGCTTCCCGAACTCGGCCAGATCGCGCTGCTGCTGGCGCTGCTGGTGGCGGCGCTGCAGGCGCTGCTGCCCCTGCTGGGCGCGCAGCGCGATGTACCGGTGCTGATGGCTGTGGCGCGGCCCGCGGCCTGGATGCAGCTGCTACTGGTGGGCCTGGCCTTCGCCATCCTCACCTACGCCTTCGTGGTCAACGACTTCTCGGTGCAATACGTGGCCGAGAACTCCAACTCGCTGTTGCCCACGCTGTACCGCTACACCGCCGTCTGGGGCGCGCACGAGGGCTCGCTGCTGCTGTGGGCGCTGGTGCTGGCGCTGTGGACCGCGGCGGTGGCGCGGTTCTCGAAGGCATTGCCGCTGCCGGTGGTGGCGCGGGTGCTGGGCGTGATGGGCGTGGTGTCGGTCGGCTTCCTCGCCTTCCTGGTATTCACCAGCAATCCGTTCATCCGCATCCTGCCGGCCGCGGGCGAAGGCCGCGACCTCAATCCGCTGCTGCAGGATCCGGGGCTGATCGTGCACCCGCCGATGCTCTATGCCGGTTATGTCGGCTTTGCGGTGCCGTTCGCCTTCGCCATCGCCGCATTGCTGGAACGCCGCATCGACGCGCAGTGGCTGCGCTGGACGCGGCCGTGGACCAACGTGGCCTGGGCCTGCCTCACCCTCGGCATCGCGCTGGGGTCGTGGTGGGCCTATTACGAACTGGGCTGGGGCGGCTGGTGGTTCTGGGACCCGGTGGAAAACGCCAGCTTCATGCCGTGGCTGGCCGGCGCCGCGCTGCTGCATTCGCAGGCGGTCACCGAAAAGCGCGGCAGCTTCGGCGGCTGGACGCTGCTGCTGGCCATCGCCACCTTCTCGCTGTCGCTGCTGGGCACCTTCCTGGTGCGCTCCGGGGTGCTGACCAGCGTGCATGCGTTCGCCGCCGATCCGGGCCGCGGCCTGTTCGTGCTGATCTTCCTCGGCATCGTGGTTGGCGGTTCGCTGGTGCTGTACGCGCTGCGCGCCCCGGACACCGAGAGCAACGCCAAGCCCTTCGCCCCCGGCTCGCGCGAGACCCTGCTGCTGCTCAACAACCTGCTGCTGACCACCGCCTGCGCGATGGTGCTGCTGGGCACCCTGTACCCGCTGCTGGCCGACACCCTGGACCTGGGCAAGATCTCGGTGGGTCCACCCTATTTCGCGATGATGTTCATCCTGCTGATGGCGCCGCTGGTGGCGCTGGTGCCGCTGGGTCCGCTGACTCGCTGGCAGCGCGAGCAGATGGCCACGCCGCTGCGCCTGCTGCTGCCGTGGGCGGTACTGGCGCTGGTGGCCGCCGTCATCGCGTTCTTCCTGGCCCCGCAGGGCCAGTGGAAGACCGCCGCCGGCATCCTCGGCGCGGTCTGGGTGGGCGCGGGCACGCTGCGCTTCGTCTGGACCCGCCTGCGTTCCGCCGGCGGCCGCCTGACCCGCGAGATGTGGGGCATGGTGCTGGCCCACCTGGGCATTGCGGTGTTCCTGGTCGGCGCGCTGCTGGTCGAAGGCCTGAACCTGCAGCGCGAGCTGGCGGTGAAGGCCGGCGACACGGTGACGCTGGGCGATTACGCGTTCCGCTTCGACGGCATCGTCGAACGCGAGGGCCCGAACTACGTGTCCGACCGCGGCACCGTGCAGGTGCTGCGCGATGGCCGCATCACCCACACCCTGCATCCCGAGAAGCGCCGCTATCGCGCCGGCGGCCAGGTGATGACCGAATCCGGGATCGCCCGCGGCGTGTTCGCCGATGCCTACGTGGCGATCGGCGAATCGCTGGGCAACGATGCCTGGGCGCTGCGCGTCCATATCAAACCATTCGTGCGCTGGATCTGGGCCGGCGCACTGCTGATGGCGCTGGGCGCCGTCGTCACCGCTTTCGACCGGCGCTTCCGCAGCGTGCGCAAGGATCTCCAATGAAGGGCCTCGCATGAAAACCTCCCGCTGGCTGCCGCTGGCCGCCTTCGCCCTGCTTGCCGCGCTGCTGGCGGCGGGCGTGTGGATGAGCCGCAAGCCCAACCGCGATGCCCTGCCCTCGCCGCTGATCGGCAAGCCGGCGCCGGAGTTCGCGCTGCCGGTGCTGCACGACCCCACCTACATGGTGAAGCTGTCCGACCTGCGCGGCCAGCCGTTCCTGATGAACGTCTGGGGCAGCTGGTGCGTGGAGTGCCGGGTAGAGCACCCGGTGCTGACCAAGTTCGCCGAGACCAAGCGCCTGCGCGTGGTCGGCTACAACTGGAAGGACGAGCCCGCCGACGCGCTGCGCTGGCTGGAGCAGTTCGGCAATCCCTACATGGTGGTGCTGTCCGACGTCGAAGGCCGCACCGCGCTGGACTGGGGCGTGTACGGCGCGCCGGAATCGTTCCTGGTCGACGGCCGCGGCATCGTGCGCTGGAAGCACGTCGGCCCGCTGACCGACGAGTTGATCGCCAAGGAACTGCTGCCGATGGTCGCCAAGATCGAGGCCGATCGATGAGCCTGTCCGCGAAACTTCTTCGCCGCGGCAAAATGCGGATCGCCGGCCTGTCCCTCGGCCTGATGCTGGCCTGTGGCGTTGTCCCGCCCGCCTTCGCCCAGGCCAACCAGCAGGCCGACGCCGCCCCGTTGCAATTCCGGAATGCCGCCGAGGAATCCCGCTTCCACGCGCTGACCCTGCAGCTGCGCTGCGTGATGTGCCAGAACCAGTCGCTGGCCGACTCCAACGCACTGATCGCGCTGCAGCTGCGGCGCGAGGTGCTGGAGCTGATGCGCAAGGGCATGAGCGATGCACAGATCAAGGATTACCTGGTGCAGCGCTACGGCGAATTCGTGCTGTACAAGCCGAAACTGGAAGGCGGCACCCTGCTGCTGTGGATCGGCCCGGCGGTAGTGCTGCTGGCCGGCGCCGGCGTGGTCGCCGCGATCGTACGCCGACGCAGGCCCGCGGCCAACCGGGATGCCAGCGACGACGGGCAGGAGTGGTGATGACCGCTTTCGTCGTATTCGCCGCGCTGCTTTGCCTGATCGTGTTGGCCGCCCTGCTGCGCCCGCTGTGGCGCGATGCGCGCGGCGTGGCGCTGGGCATCGGCCTGATCACCCTGCTTTCCACCGGCCTGCTGTACCGGCTGGTGGGCACCCCGCAGGCACTGGACCCCGCCGCCCGGCAGGCGCCGCGCACGCTGGAGGAAGCGGTGGTCCAGCTCAAGGCCGCGCTGGCGCGCGACCCGCAGCAGGCGGAAGGCTGGGCCCTGCTCGGCCAGGCCTATCTGCGCATGGAAGACGCCGCCAACGCCCGCGACGCCTTCGCCAAGGCCGCCAGGCTTGCCCCCGACAACGCCGACTTCCTCACCGAAGCCGCGCAGTCGCGCGCAATGGCCAACCCCAGCCGCACCTTCGACGCCGAGGCGCTGGCGCTGCTGGAGGCCGCGCTCAAGGCGGATCCCAACCACCAGCGCGCGCGCTGGTTCCTCGGCGTGGCCCAGCGTCAGGCCGGCAAGCATGCGGAAGCCGCCGCCACCTGGGCGCCGCTGCTGACGCAGGTCAGCGCCGACACCGCTGCCAGCCTGCGCAAGGAAATCAACGCCGCCCGCGCCGATGCCGGCCTGCCACCGCTGGCCGAAGCCGCCGCATCGCCCCATTCGGTCGCGTTGCTGACTGTCGAAGTGGCGCTCGATCCGGCGTTGGCCGAACGGGTGCGCCTGCGGCCGGATGCCACCGTCTATGTGATCGCCCGCCAGCCCGGTTCGCCGATGCCGGTGGCCGCACAGAAGCGCGCGGCCTCGGAACTGCCCTTCAGCACTGCGCTCGGCGATGCCGACAGCCCGATGCCCACCCTCAAGCTGTCGCAGCTGCAGGAAGTCGAACTGGTGGCGCGGCTGTCTGCCAGCGGCGAAGCCAGCCGCCAGGAAGGCGATCTCGAATCCAAGCCGGTGCTGGTGAAATTGCCGGCCGACAAGCCGGTGAAACTGGCGATCGGCACGCAGTAACCGCGGGTTCATGGCGGCATGCCCAAATGGCATGACCGCCCGCTGCGCCAGGGGGGATGATGGCCTACCGGTCTTCTCCCCCCGCATGTCCATGGCCGAATTCATTCCCCCCGGCACCCGCTGGTTCGATCTGCCCACGCCGTTTCCGATGAAGCGCGGCGGCACGCTGCACGGCGCGCGCTTGGCCTATGAAACCTGGGGCCGGCTGGATGCCGACGGCGGCAACGCCATCCTGATCCTCACCGGAATGTCGCCGGACGCCCACGCTGCGTCCAGCGACGCCGACCCCGCGCCGGGCTGGTGGGAATGGATGATCGGCCCCGGCAAGCCCATCGACACCCGCCGCTGGTTCGTCATCTGCGTGAACCCGCTGGGCAGCTGCAAGGGCAGCACCGGGCCGGCGTCGGTCGATCCCGCCAGCGGCCAGCCCTATCGCCTGACGTTCCCCGAGCTGTCGATCGAGGACGGCGCCGATGCCGCCGCCGCGTTGCTGCGTGTGCTGGGCATCGCGCGGCTGGCCTGCGTGGTCGGCAATTCGATGGGCGGGATGGGCGCGCTGTCGCTGCTGGCCCGCCACCCCGGCATTGCCCGCAGCCACGTCAATATCTGCGGCGCGGCGCGCGCGCTGCCGTTCTCCATCGCCATCCGCTCGCTGCAGCGCGAGGCGATCCGGCTGGACCCGCAGTGGAACGGCGGCGCCTACGACGACGCGGAGAATTACCCGGAAAACGGCATGCGCATGGCGCGCAAGCTCGGCGTCATCACCTACCGCTCGGCGCTGGAATGGGACGGCCGCTTCGGTCGGGTGCGGCTGGATTCCGACCGTCGCGAGGGCGAGGATCCGTTCGGGCTGGAGTTCGAGGTGGAAAGCTACCTGGAAGCGCACGCGCGCCGCTTCGTGCACAAGTACGACCCCAACTGCTACCTCTATCTCAGTCGTTCGATGGACTGGTTCGACCTCGGCGAGGCGCACGCCGGCGACACCGCGCGCGGGCTGGCCGCCATCGAGGGCGTGCGCCATGCGCTGGTGATCGGGGTCAAGACCGACATCCTGTTCCCGATCCAGCAGCAGGAAGAGATTGCCGCCGGCCTGCGCAACGCCGGCTGCGACACCCGCTTCCTGCCGATGCCGTCGCCGCAGGGCCACGACGCCTTCCTGGTCGATGAAGAACGCTTCGGCCCCGCCGTCGCCGGCTTCCTGCGCGCGCTGCCGGCCGCGGCCCTGCCCAGCGGCAAGGTGGCCTGAACGCGCCGCATCGGAAGGACTGGAACCAGCAGAGGCGACGGCCTCGCTCCCGCCGCCGAGGCGTGCATAAAGGCGCGCCGTCACGGTAAGATAAGCGCATGCCGGTGTGGCGGAATGGTAGACGCGGTGGACTCAAAATCCACTGGCAGCGATGTCGTGTAGGTTCGAGTCCTATCACCGGTACCAGCGATCCGAAGGGTCGGGCCTTGCGCCCGGCCCTTTCGCGTTTTTGCGGCCCCCGCGACCGCCACGGCGTCCGGCCGCGCAGGAACCGCCGCCGCGCTGGATTAGACTCCGAGGGTGAATCTTCCCCAGCCCAGCGCACCGACGCCGCAGATCGCCTTCCCCGGAAGCGCGCACTTCCAGGCCATGCTCGATGCCGCCGTTGCGCTGGGTGGAGTGCAGGCGGTCACCGCTGCGCTGCGCGACGCGCTGACTGCGCTGATCGTCGACCCCGGGGTTTGCCTGCCGGACTACGTGCACGCGCCGATGGCCGGGCACTACGCGCGGCGCGAGCTTTACCGCAGCCCCGAGCACGGCTACAGCGTGGTGGCCATGACCTGGGCCCCCGGGCAGGGGACGCCGCTGCATGACCACGACGGCCGCTGGTGCGTGGAAGGGGTCTGGCAGGGCCAGCTGGACATCGTCCAGTACGAACTGGTGGAAAAGGCAGGCGAGCGGTTACGCTTCCGCGTCGCCGGGCGCAGCAGCGCTGGCCCCGGCAGCGCCGGCAGCCTGATCCCGCCGCACGAGTACCACACCATCCACAACGCGGACCCGGACCACATCGCGGTCTCGGTGCATGTCTACCAGGCGCCGCTGGAAAGCTGCGCGAGCTTCTGCCCGCAGGAAGACGGCTGGTTCGTGCGGGAATCCACACGGCTGGCCATCGACGAAGCTGCCTGAGCCGGCAACCGTATCCACGCGCCTCGCTAGGCCGTCGGCGCCGCCCGCCCGTCGAGCGTCGCGCGCAGGTGATCGGCCAGCGCCTGCGCCTGTCCGCGCAGCTCCGGAATCGCCAGGCTTTCCCACAGCGTGCCGATCCGCATCGCACCGAGCACGAACAACCCCGGATCTGGCTGGCCATGTGCATCCAGCACGCGCCCCGGTTCTTCACTGGCAATGCCGATGCCATGCGGGCCGGGCAACACGCGGCCGCGTACCCGCAGTGCGCCCAGCAGCGTGTCCGGCCGCAGGTCGATATGGGTCTCGACGCCGGTGGCATTGATGAGCCAGTCGGCGCGGAACGCGCACTCGCCGTCGGCGTGGCGCGGCCGGTAGCGGACATCGAGGCCCCCGTCCGCGCGTGCCGCGACCGATTGCAGCCGTCCGGCCAGGACTTCCAGCCGGCCACCCTCTCGCAACGCCCCCAGCGTCTGCGCGGCCTGGGGCGCGATGCGGTGCCGATGGATGTCCCAATAGCGCACCAGATGACGCAGGAACCGCTGCTGCTCCACGTGCGCCAGCGAGCGCCAAAGCGCCTGCCCGTGCGGGCGCAGGCGGTCGAACACCCATTGCCAGGGCTCGCCGGCTGCGGTTGCCTCCCGCGTCCACGCACGGATCCGGCGCAGCCGCTCGCGCAGGCCGAGTGCGAGCAGCGCATCGATGGGGGCAGTGTCTGTCCCGCCGGACTCGGCATGCGCCAGCGGCATCAGGCCATGGCGCGACAGCACCCGGATGCGGCCGCGATGTCCACCGTGGACCAGGCTGAGCACCGCGTCCACCATGCTCAATCCGGAGCCGATGATGCAGACGTCCGCCTCGGCGGGAATGGCGGCCACGCCCTCGTAATCCCAGGCATCGGCCAGGCGCACGTCGCCGTGCAGCCGCGCGGCGGGAATGCGCCGCGGCGCATTGCCCACCGCCAGGACCACTGCGCGGGCCGCCAGGGTGGCGCCGGACGCGAGCGTCAGCAGGCTGTCTGTATCGCGCCTTTCGATGTCGGTCGCGCGTTCCTGAAGCCATTGCAACGCCGGATAACGCGGCTGCGCGCGCAGCGTGTCGCCCAGATAGCGGCCGTAATCGCGACGCGGCGCGAACCCGGTCGCCAGCGCCGCGGCCGTGCCGGCATCGTCGCTGCCGGACAGGAAGCGGACGAAATGCCCCGGGTCTTCGGCCAACGCGCTCATCCACCCGGCGGTGACATTGAGCAGGTGGGCGGGCTGGTTGGTCGCATACGCGGCGCCGCGGGCCAGCTCGGCGGCGGGCTCGATGATGGCAATGCGCAGCCGCGAGGCCGGATCGGACAGCAGCCGGGTAGCGACCAGCACACCGGCCGCACCGCCACCGACGATGGCGACATCGACGCCGGAAGACCCGGCGGATTCAAGGGACATGGACAGGGGCCGAGGACTCCGGAGCCCGCATTGTAAGTGGCGCGCGACCGATGCCGGCCGTCATCCACGGGTCATCCGCGCGACACCGTCCGTTCACCGCCATCGCCGACGCTGTGCCGCGACCAGCCCGTGCTGGCGGAGTCGCCCATGCGCTACGGCATCGTCACCGAAACCTATCCGCCCGAAGTCAACGGCGTGGCGCTGACCGTGCAGGGGCTGGAGCACGGCCTGCGCCAGCGTGGCCACGAAGTTGCGATGGTGCGCCCGCGCCACGATGGCGAAGCCGAGCCTGCTGTGGATACGCTGCTGGTGCGCGGCGCCGCCCTGCCCCGCTATCCCGGCCTGAAATTCGGCCTGCCGGCCACCCGCCTGCTGCACAACCACTGGCGGCAGGCCCGTCCCGACGCGATCTACGTGGCGACGGAAGGCCCGCTGGGCTGGTCGGCGCTACGCGCCGCGCGCAGGCTCGGCATCCCGGCCGCTACCGGCTTCCATACCCGCTTCGACGACTACGTGCGCAGCTACGGCGCCCCGTGGCTGGAGGGCACGGCGCTGCGCTGGATGCGGCATTTCCACAACGGCGCGCAGGCGACCCTGGTGCCGACGCGCGAACTGCAGGCGTTCCTGCAGACGCAGCGGTTCCGCAACGTGGTCCGGCTGCCGCGCGCGGTGGACACGGTGGCGTTCCATCCGGGCCACCGCGATGAAACGCTGCGCCGGGAATGGGGACTGGATCCGCACGCGCTCGCGGTGATCCACGTTGGCCGCATCGCCGCGGAAAAGAACCTGCCGCTGGCGGTACGCGCGTTCCGCGAGCTGCAGCGGGTGCGCCCGGAGGCGCGCTTCGTGTGGGTCGGCGACGGCCCCGCGCGCGAGGCCCTGCAGCGCGAAAACCCGGACTTCGTCTTCCGCGGCATCCAGCGCGGCGGAGCGCTGGGCCGGCATTTCGCCAGCGCCGACTTGTTCCTGTTCCCCAGCCGCAGCGAAACCTTCGGCAACGTCACCCTGGAAGCGCTGGCCAGCGGCGTGCCGGTGGTGGCGTTCGACTACGGCGCCGCGCGCGAATTCCTGCGCGACTGCATCCACGGCGCGGCAGTCGCCCTTCCCGATGACGCCGGCTTCATCGCTGCCGCCCTGCGCCTGGCCAGTGACGACGCGCTGCGCACGCAAATGCGCCCCGCCTGCCGCGAAGCGGTGGCGGCGCTGCGCCCGACGCAGGTCGCCGACGCGTTCGACCGTCTCCTGCAATCGCTGACACGGAGCGATTCCCATGCCGCGCCCACCGTCCCCTGAGCGACCGCTGTCGATGGAACACGGCTGGTGCCTGCGCGCCAACGCCCTGTGCGCCCGCCGGCTGCCGTTCCGCTATTTCGCCACCGTCAGCCGGCTGGGCGATGGCGTGTTCTGGTACGCATTGATGGGCGTGCTGGTGGCGCTCGACGGCCTCGACGGCCTGCGCGCGTCGCTGCATCTGGCCGCCACCGGTTTTGTTGCGCTGCTGCTGTACAAGCGGCTGAAGCGCTGGACCCGCCGCCCTCGCCCGTCGGCCCGCGATCTGCGCATCCGCGCCTGGGTGGCGCCGCTGGACGAGTTCAGCTTTCCGTCGGGGCATACCCTGCATGCGGTCGCCTTCAGCGTGGTGGCGGTGGCGCACTATCCGCTGCTGGCCTGGCTGCTGGTGCCGTTTGCCGCCAGCGTCGCGCTCTCCCGCGTGGTGCTGGGCCTGCACTATCCCAGCGACGTGCTGGCCGCCACCGGCATCGGCGGCGTGCTGGCGGCGGCATCGCTGTGGCTGGTGCGGACGGTCGGGATGGGGCCGCTGTAGGAACCACGCGTCGAAAACGCAGGCATCGGCACCGGCAGGGCCACCGTTACAATCGGGGCCTGCCCAGGGAGCCCGCATGAACCTTGATCTTTCCGGCAAACACGCGCTGGTCTGCGGCGCCTCCGAAGGCATCGGCCGCGCCGCCGCCATCGAACTGGCGCAGCTCGGCGCCAGCGTCACCCTGCTGGCGCGCCGCGCGGACGTGCTGCGCGACATCGCAGCCACGCTGCCGCGCGCACAGGGGCAAGCGCATGACTGCCTCGTCGCCGATGTCGCCGACACTGATGCGCTGCGCGGCGCCGTCGTCGCGCTGGCGGCGCGCACGCCGGTGCACATTCTGATCAACAACACCGGTGGCCCGCCCGGCGGCCCGGCGCACAGCGCCTCCATCGATGCCTATCTCGATGCCTTCCGCAAGCACCTGGTCGCCAACCAGACCCTGGTGCAGGCACTGCTGCCGGGCATGCGCGCCGTGCGCTGGGGCCGCGTCGTCAACGTAATCTCGACCTCCGTGTACGAGCCGATCCCCAACCTCGGCGTGTCCAACACCATCCGCGGCGCGGTGGCCAGCTGGGCCAAGACGCTCTCGCGCGAACTCGGCGGGGATGGCATCACGGTCAACAACGTGCTGCCCGGCTACACCCGCACGCGCCGGCTGGAGCAGATCCTGGCCGACCGCAGCGCGGCCTCCGGCAAGTCGCAGGACGCAGTGGCGCAGGCCATGCTGGCCACGGTACCGGCGGGCCGCTTCGCCGAAGCGGAAGAACCCGGCGGCGTGATCGCCTTCCTGTGCAGCCCGGCCGCGGGCTACGTCAACGGCCAGTCCATCGCGGTGGACGGCGGCCGCATGCAGTCGATCTGAGCCGATGCCCGAAGGCCCGGAAATCCGCCGCGCCGCCGACCGTCTGGCCGCGGCGGTGGCCGGGCAGACCGTGCTGCGGGCGCAGTTCGCGTTCGCGCAGCTGCAGCGTTTCGAACGCGAATTGGTGGGCAGCCGCATCCTCTCCATCACCCCGCGCGGCAAGGCGCTGCTGACCGCCTTCGACAACGGCTGGACGCTGTACACCCATAACCAGCTGTACGGCGTGTGGAAGGTGGCACGGCCGGGCCAGCGCCCGGACACCACGCGCAGCCTGCGGGTGGCGCTGGAAACGGCCAGTGCGGCGATCCTGCTGTATTCGGCCTCCGACATCGAACTGTGGCGCAGCGACGAGATCGAGGCGCATCCGTTCCTGCAGGGGCTGGGGCCGGATGTGCTTGATCCTGCATTGAATGCCGATGCCGATGCCGTCGCCGCGCGCCTGCAGTCGCTCGCCTTCCGCGGCCGTGCGCTCGGCGCGCTGCTGCTGGACCAGGGCTTCCTTGCCGGCATGGGCAATTACCTGCGCGCGGAGGTGCTGTTCGACACCGGCCTGCACCCGGCACTGCGCCCGCGCGATCTGGACGCAGCACAAACCGCCAAGCTCGCACGGGCTCTGCTGGCGATCCCGCGCCACAGCTACACCACCCGCGGCATCGAACCCACGCCCGGCATGCGCGCTGACTATCTTGCCCACGAAGGCGAGCGCTTCCGCTTCCGCGTGTTCAAGCGCGAGGGCCAGCCCTGCGAGCGCTGCGGCACGCCGATCACGCGCATCGCCAGCCAGTCGCGGCCGCTGTTCCTGTGCCCACATTGCCAGCCGGGACGTCCATCACAGTAAACTGGCGGGATGCGACGGTTCGGACATGTCATCGGCGCGACTCGCGGCGAAGCGACCAGCACCCGCTGGCTACCGGTATTCGATCCCGCACATGCGCAACCGTATGCACAGGTCGCCGATGGCGATGCCACCCATGTCGAGGCGGCGGTCACGGCCGCCGAAGCCGCGGCACCGGCCTGGGCGGCGCTGCGGCCGAGCGAGCGCGCGCACCATCTGGAACGATTGGCCGATGCGCTGGAGGCCCAACTCGACGCTTTCGCCCATGCCGAAGCCATCGATGCCGGCAAGCCGCTGGCGCTGGCGCGCGACATCGAGATCCCGCGGGCGATCGCAAACCTGCGCTTCTTCGCCCACGCCGCCACCCAGTTCGCCAGCGAATCCCACCACGGCGAGGCCGGCCTGAACTACACCCTGCGCCTGCCGCTGGGCGTGGTGGGCTGCATCAGCCCGTGGAACCTGCCGCTGTACCTGTTCACGTGGAAGATCGCGCCGGCGCTGGCCGCCGGCAACGCGGTGGTGGGCAAGCCTTCGGAAATCACCCCCGCCACCGCCACGATGCTCTGCCAGCTGGCGCTGGATGTCGGCCTGCCGGCGGGCGTGCTCAACCTCGTCCATGGCTCCGGGCCGAACGTCGGCGAGGCGCTGGTGTCGCATCCGCGGATCAAGGCGATCTCGTTCACCGGCAGCACTGCGGTAGGGCGCCGCATTGCCGGCATTGCCGGGCCGCTGTTGAAGAAGGTCTCGCTGGAACTCGGCGGCAAGAACGCCACGCTGGTGTTTGCCGACAGTGACTGGCGCGCCAACCTCGACACGCTGGTGCGCAGCGCGTTCCAGAACAGCGGGCAGATCTGCCTGTGCGGTTCGCGGCTGCTGGTCGAACGCGGCATCTACGACGAGTTCCGCGATGTCTTCGTCGAACGCGCCCGCGCGCTGCGGCTGGGCGCGCCGCTGGAGCCCGATACCCAGCTCGGCCCGATGGTGTCGCAGGCGCATTTCGACAAGGTGCAAGGCTGCATCGAACGCGCCCGCGGCGAAGGCGGCCGCGTGCTCTGCGGCGACACAGCCGCGGATCGTCCCGGTTGGTTCATTGCGCCGACGGTGATCGAAGGCCTCGGCCCGGACTGCGCGACCAATCGCGAGGAAATCTTCGGCCCGGTGGCGACGCTGCAGGCGTTCGACAGCGATACCGACGCGCTGGCGCTGGCCAACGCCTCGGATTACGGCCTGTCCGCCAGCGTGTGGACGCGCGACCTTGCCCGCGCGCACCAGCTGGCCGCGCAGCTGCGCACCGGCATCGTCTGGATAAACAGCTGGATGCTGCGCGACCTGCGCACGCCGTTCGGCGGCAGCCAGGCATCCGGCCTTGGCCGCGAAGGCGGACTGGAAGCAATGCGCTTCTTCACCGAACCGCGCAACGTCGGCATCGCCTTTCCCCACATCCCCCCCACAAGGCAACACATGAAAAAGGAACTCGACACCCTACTGCGCAACAACCAGGGCTGGGCCGAACGCGTCACCCGCGAGGACCCGACCTTTTTCGAACGCCTGTCCAAGCAGCAGGCCCCCAAATATTTGTGGATCGGCTGCTCGGACTCGCGCGTGCCGGCCAACCAGGTCATCGACTTGGTACCGGGCGAGGTGTTCGTCCATCGCAACATCGCCAACGTGATGGTGCATACCGACCTCAACTGCATGTCCACCATCCAGTTCGCGGTCGACGTGCTCAAGGTGCGGCACATCCTGGTGGTGGGCCATTACGGCTGCGGCGGCGTCGGTGCGGCCCTGCACGGCACCCGGCTGGGGCTGGCCGACAACTGGATCCGCCATGTCGGCGACGTGGCTCAAAAACACGCCGGGCTGCTGGGGCAGCTTCCGGCGGAAGCGCGCCACGACACCCTGTGCGAGCTCAATGCCATCGAACAGGCGGAAAACGTCTGCCTGACCACCGTGGTGCAGGACGCCTGGGCGCGCGGCCAGCAGCTGGCGGTGCACGGCTGGGTCTACAGCCTGGCCGACGGCAAGGTGCGCGAGCTGGCGATGGACGTCGATGCACCGGAGGCGCTTACCTCCGTTTACGCCGCCGCCATCGCCAGCGTGCGCGAGCGTCGCGGAATCAGCGGGTGACGCTCTCCGGCATCCATGCCGCCGCCGCGCCCAAGGCGGTAGGCCACTACCCACATGCGCGCCGCATGGGTGACCTGCTGTTCCTGTCCGGCATCGGGCCGCGTGATCCGGCCGACAATTCCATCCCCGGCAACGACTACTTCGCCGACGGGCGGGTGCGCCGCTACGACATCGAGGCGCAGGCACGCGCGGTGCTGGCCAACGTGCGCGCCGTGCTGGAAGCCAGCGGCGCGCGCTGGGAGGATCTGGTCGACGTGACCGTCTATCTCACCGACATGGCCCGGGATTTCAAGGCCTACAACGCGGTCTGGGCCGAGCACTTCCCGGATCCGGCCAGCGCGCCCTGCCGCACCACTGTCGGCATCACCGCGCTGCCCACGCCGATCGCCATCGAACTCAAGTGCATCGCCCGCATCGAGGACTGAAGCCATGTTGCCCGCCGCCTTCAACCTGCACGCCTGGATCGAGGAGCACCGCCACCTGCTGCAGCCGCCGGTGGGCAACAAGTGCATCGTCCAGGACGACTTCATCGTGATGGTGGTCGGCGGGCCGAACGCGCGCACCGACTACCACTACGAGGAAGGGCCCGAGTGGTTCTACCAGCTGAAAGGCGAGATGGTGCTGCGCGTGCAGGAGGATTTCAACGGCGAGCGCGGCACCCCGCGCGACATCCCGATCCGTGCCGGCGAGGTGTTCTACCTGCCGCCGCGGGTACCGCATTCGCCGCAGCGCATGGCCGGCTCGGTGGGGCTGGTGATCGAACGCAAGCGCCTGCCGCACGAGGACGACGCGCTGATGTGGTTCTGCGTGGCCTGCAACCACCGGCTGTACGCGGACTTCTTCCACCTGGTCGACATCGAGCAGGACTTCCTGCGGGTGTTCGAGAAGTTCTACCGCGACGACCACCTGCGCACCTGCAGGCAGTGCGGCACCCTCAACCCGCGGCCGGGCCGCTACGAGCAGCCGGCGGAATAGACCCCGGAGCGCACTTCCACAAGGCGCGCACCGGCGTCGCCTATGCAAAGAAAAAGCGGGCGCAAGGCCCGCTTTTTCATGTCCGGCATTTGCAGCGGCGATTACTCGCCGGTGCCCTCGCCTTCGGTCACGGCCTTGATCGACAGGCGGATGCGGCCCTGCTTGTCGACTTCCAGCACCTTGACCTTGACCATGTCGCCTTCCTTCAGCACGTCGGACACCTTTTCCACGCGCTCGCTGGAGATCTGCGAGACGTGCACCAGGCCGTCCTTGCCGGGGGCGATGGTGACGAACGCGCCGAAGTCCATGATCTTGGCGACCTTGCCTTCGTAGATGCGGCCCGGCTCGACGTCCGAGGTGATCTGTTCGATGCGCGACTTGGCGGCCTGGCCGGCGGCGGCGTTCACCGAGGCGATGGTGATGGTACCGTCGTCCTGGATGTCGATCTGGGTGCCGGTTTCCTTGGTGATCGCCTGGATCACCGAGCCGCCCTTGCCGATCACTTCGCGGATCTTGTCCGGGTGGATCTTGATGGTCAGCAGGCGCGGTGCGAATTCGGACAGCTCGCCGCGCGGAGTGGTCAGCGCGTTCGCCATCTCACCGAGGATGTGCAGGCGGCCGGCCTTGGCCTGCGCCAGTGCGACCTTCATGATTTCCTCGGTGATGCCCTGGATCTTGATGTCCATCTGCAGGGCCGAGATGCCGTTGCTGGTGCCGGCGACCTTGAAGTCCATGTCGCCGAGGTGATCCTCGTCGCCGAGGATGTCGGACAGCACCACGAAGTCGTTGTCTTCCTTCACCAGGCCCATGGCGATGCCGGCCACCGGCGCCTTCACCGGCACGCCCGCGTCCATCAGCGCCAGCGAGGAACCGCAGACCGAGGCCATCGAGGAGGAGCCGTTCGACTCGGTGATTTCCGAGACCACGCGGATGGTGTACGGGAACGCCTCCATGGTCGGCATGACGGCCAGCACGCCGCGCTTGGCAAGGCGGCCGTGGCCGATCTCGCGGCGCTTCGGGCCCATCATGCGGCCGGCTTCGCCCACCGAATAGGGGGGGAAGTTGTAATGGAACAGGAAGTGTTCCTTGTACTCGCCGGCGACGGCGTCGATGACCTGGCCGTCACGGGCAGTGCCGAGGGTGACGGCGACGATGGCCTGGGTCTCGCCGCGGGTGAACAGCGAGGAGCCGTGCACGCGCGGCAGCACGCCGACCTTGGAGCTGATCGGACGCACCGTGTCCAGCGCGCGGCCGTCGATGCGGATCTTGGTGGCCAGCACCGAGCCGCGCATGGTCTGGTATTCCAGCTCGCCGAATTCCTTCGAGGCTTCGGCGGTGCTCCAGCCGTTGGCTTCGATCTGCGGGGCGATCTCGGCCAGCACGGCCTTCTTCAGCGCCGAGATGGCGTCCTTGCGCTCCAGCTTGTCGCGCACCTGGAAGGCGGCCGACAGCTTGTCGCCGATCGCGCCCTTCAGCGCGCCGATCAGCGCATCGTTCTTGGCCGGGGCGGCCCAGTCCCACTTCGGCCGGCCGGCTTCGGCGACCAGCGCGTTGATGGTGTCGATCGCCACCTGCATCTGCTGGTGGCCGAACATCACCGCGCCCAGCATCACGTCTTCCGACAGCTCGGCGGCTTCGGACTCGACCATCAGCACGGCGTCCCTGGTGCCCGCGACCACCAGCTCGAGCTGCGATTCCTTCAGCGCGCTGACGGTCGGGTTGAGCAGGTACTGGCCGTCCTTGTAGCCGACCTTGGCGGCGCCGATCGGGCCCTGGAACGGGGCACCGGTCAGGGCAACGGCGGCGGAGCAGCCGATCAGCGCCAGGATGTCGCCGTCGACTTCCGGGTTCAGCGACATCACCGTGGCGATGACCTGCACTTCATTGCGGAATTCTTCCGGGAACAGCGGACGGATCGGGCGATCGATCAGGCGGCTGGTCAGGGTTTCCTTCTCGGTGGCGCGACCTTCGCGCTTGAAGAAGCCACCCGGGATGCGGCCGCCGGCGTAGAACTTCTCCTGGTAGTCGACGGTCAGCGGGAAGAAATCCTGCCCTTCGCGCTGGGTCTTGGCCGCAACGGCGGTGCACAGCACCACGGTGCCGTCGCACGACACCATCACCGCGCCGCCTGCCTGGCGCGCGATCTCGCCGGTTTCGAGGGTGACGGTCTGGTTGCCGTACTGGAAGGTCTTGCTGATCTTCGCCACTTGGGAATCCTTGGTTTGACGGGTTCATCGACGCAGGCAAGCCCCGCTTGCTGCGCTGCATCGCGACATGCGATGCGAAGTTGCGGGCTGGCCGCGATCGGGTGGAACGGTAGGGCAAAAACGAACCGCGGCGCATTCCTGCGCCGCGGTGGGTGTTCTCTTAGCGACGCAGGCCGAGCTTGCCGATCAGCGCCTTGTAGCGGTCCGCATCCTTCTGGTGCAGGTAGTCGAGCAGGCTGCGACGGCGGTTGACCATCATCAGCAGGCCGCGGCGGCTGTGGTGATCCTGCTTGTGCGCCTTGAAGTGCTCGGTGAGAAGTTCGATGCGGGCGGTCAGCAGGGCAACCTGGACTTCCGGCGAGCCGGTGTCGTTGTCGCCGCGCTTGTGTTCGTTGATGACTTTCTGGGTATCGATGGACATGGTTGCCTCGTAGTCGCGTGACCGGCAGGAACGGGCGAAAAGAGCATCGCCCGCACCGCACGGCTCGCCGTGATGATGCGGATGGAAAGAAGATTTGCCCGGATGAGCAGCGGGATTATAGCCCGCGCCGGGAGTCACGGGCAATGCGGGGTGTCGATGTGCCCGCCGGTGAACGCGGCCCAGCGGAACAACCGGGCCGGGTGCAGGCCCCCTTCGGCATCGACATCGCCCAGACCCAGGCCGCGGCCCTGCTCGTCGAGGATCGCCACCTGCAGGCCACGCGGCGGATACGGGCCGCGCAGGCCCTGCCCGCGCCCCAGCCGCTGCGCCTGCGCCGCGTTGACGCGAACCTCCGGCCACGAGGTCATGCCGGCTTCGATCGGCAGCAGGCAGGCGTCGAGCACGCGCTCCCCGGCCTGTTCGCGCAGTTCCTCCAGCGCCGCCAGCGTCCACATCCGCGGCTCGCGGAACGGGTCCACCCACAGCCGGCGCAGCTGCGCCACGTGGGCCCCGCAGCCCAGCAACTCGCCGAGATCGCGCACCAGACTGCGCACATAGGTGCCGGAGCCGCATTCCACGTGCAGCCGCAGGTTGGGCGATGCGCCGTTCTCCAGCTGGCCGTCCAGCAGGTCGGCGGCGTTGAGCAGGTCGAAGGCGTGCACTTCGACCTCGCGTGGCTCCATTTCGATCGTTTCGCCGCGGCGCGCCTTGAGGTACAGCGGTTCGCCGCCGCGCTTGAGCGCCGAATAGATCGGTGGACACTGCTGGATGCGTCCGCTGAAGGTCTTCAGCGCAGCGTCGATGGCGTCGAGGGTCAACGGCGGCACCGGCCGCTCGCGCAGCACCTGGCCGTCGGCGTCGTCGGTATCGGTGACCACGCCCAAGCGGGCCACGGTTTCGTAGGCCTTGCGCGCGCCCAGCAGGCCGCCGGCGATCTTGGTCGCTTCGCCGAAGCAGACCGGCAGCAGCCCGGTGGCCAGCGGATCCAGACTGCCGGTATGGCCGCCCTTTTCGGCGCGAAACAGGTGGCGAACGCGCTGCAGGGCCTGGTTGGACGACAGCCCCTGCGGCTTGTCCAGCAGCAGGATGCCGTCCAGGCGACGGAACACGGTGCGCGGGCGACGCTCGCGCGGGTTATTCGGCGTCGCCACTGCCGTGCAGGTCGGGCAGGTCGCGCAGCAGGTTGTCGATGCGTTCGCCGCGGTCCACCGATTCGTCGTAGTGGAAATGCAGCTCCGGCACGTGCCGCAGCTTCACCGCGCGCGCCAGCTGGTAGCGGATCTCCGGCGCCAGCGCCTTCAGCGCCTTGACCGTCTCCGCGGCCCGGTCGGGCTGCAGCACGGTCACGAACACCTTGGCGTGCGCCATGTCGCGGGTGACTTCGACATCGGACACGCTGGACGATGCCAGCCCATGCTCGCGCACGGCCGCATGCACCAGCGTGCCCAGCTCGCGGCGGAGCTGGGCGGAAACGCGGTCGGTGCGGTGGAAGGACTTCTGTGCCATCGGGGAAGGCACGCCTTACAGCGTGCGCTGCACCTCGATGCGTTCGAAGCATTCGATCTGGTCGCCCGGCTTGACGTCGTTGTACGCCTTCACGCCGATGCCGCACTCGGTGTTGACGCGGACTTCGTCCACGTTCTCCTTGAAGCGGCGCAGCGATTCCAGCTCGCCCTCGAACACGACCACGCTGTCGCGCAGCACGCGGATCGGCTTGGACTTCTTGACCACGCCTTCCACCACCATGCAGCCGGCGACCGCGCCGAACTTGGAGCTGCGGAACACGTCGCGGACCTCGGCGATGCCGATGATCTCCTCGCGGATTTCCTTGCCCAGCACGCCCGACGCGATCTGCTTCACCTGGTCGATGACGTCGTAGATGATCGAGAAGTAGCGCAGGTCGACGCCATTGCCCTCGATGACCTTGCGCGCGGACGCGTCGGCGCGCACGTTGAAGCCGATCACGGTGGCCTTGGAGGTCATCGCCAGCTGGGCGTCGGACTCGGTGATGCCGCCCACGCCGGAGCCGATCACGTTGATCCGGATCTGCTCGTTGGACAGCCCGGTCAGCGCCTCGCGCAGGGCCTGCATGGTGCCGTGCACGTCGGCCTTGACCACCAGGTTGAGGGACAGCTGCGCCGCGCCCTCGCCCATCTGCGCCATGATGTCTTCCATGCGGTTGCCCGCAGACGCCACCAGCCGCATCTCGCGACGCTTGGTGTCACGCTGCTGCGCCACGTCCTTGGCCAGGCGCTCGTCGGCGACGACGACGAAGTCGTCGCCCGCCTCCGGCACGCCGGACAGGCCGAGGATCTGCACAGGGATCGACGGGCCGGCGGCCTGCACCTGGGTGCCGGTCTCGTCGAACAGCGCGCGCACGCGGCCGTACTGGATGCCGCAAACCAAGTAGTCACCCTTGGCGAGGCTGCCCTGCTGCACCAGCACCGTGGCGACCGGGCCGCGGCCCTTGTCGAGCGCGGATTCGATGACCACGCCGGTGGCGCGGCCTTCCGGCACCGCCTGCAGGTCGAGCACTTCCGCCTGCAGCGAAACCGCGTCGAGCAGGTCGTCCACGCCCAGGCCGGTCTTGGCCGAGAGCTCCACCATCTGCACGTCGCCGCCGAAGTCTTCGGCCACCACGTCGTGCGCCAGCAGGTCGTTCTTGACCCGCGACGGATCGGCGTCGGACTTGTCGATCTTGTTGATGGCGACGATCAGCGGCACCTTCGCCGCCTTCGCGTGCTGGATCGCCTCCACCGTCTGCGGCATCACGCCGTCGTCGGCCGCGACCACCAGGATCACGATGTCGGTCAGCTTCGCGCCGCGCTGACGCATGTGGGTGAACGCCGCGTGGCCGGGGGTGTCGAGGAAGCTGATCACGCCCTTCGGCGTGGTCACGTGGTAGGCACCGATGTGCTGGGTGATGCCGCCTGCTTCGCCGGTGGCGACCTTGGTGCGACGGATGTAGTCCAGCAGCGAGGTCTTGCCGTGATCGACGTGGCCCATGATGGTGACCACCGGCGGACGCGGCGCCTTGTCGCCCTGCACTTCCTCGGTGTGCGCCAGCAGTTCGGACTCGGCGTCGCCCGCATCGGCATGCACGGCCTTGTGGCCGAGTTCTTCGGTGACCAGCGCCGCGGTGTCGTGGTCGATGGTCTGGGTGATGGTGGCCATCACGCCCATCTTGAACAGCGCCTTGACCACTTCGCCGCCCTTCATCGCCAGCTTCTGGGCAAGGTCGCCCACGGTGACCGCATCGCCGATGGCGATTTCGCGGATCACCGGCGCGGTGGGCCTGTTGAAGCCGGTGCCCGTGCGCGACTGGTCCAGCGAGCGCCTGGCCGGCTTGCCGCGGCCACGCGGCGCATTGCTGCGACGCGCGCGGTCGGACGGGGACAGGTGCAGCTGGCCGGCGAAACGCGCGGTGCTGTCGTCATCTTCGACGCCCGCCTGCATGACGTGCGAGCCGCGGTGCGCGGGCTTGCCCTTGGCATGCGCGGCGCCCTTGTCGGCTTCGCGCACCGGCGCGACCGGCTTCGGCGCATGACCGTGGCCATGGGCGTGGCTCTTGGGCTTGCCGGATTCCTCCAGCGCGACTTCGGCGGCAGCGGTAGCTTCCGCGGCGGCGCGCTCTGCGCTTTCCTGCTCGCGGCGACGGATCTCCGCCAGCTCCTCGGCGCGCTGCCGGTCCTTTTCGGCCAGCGCCTGCTGCTCGGCGACGTTGCGGGCGCGGGACTCCTCCAGCTTGCGCAGCGCATCGGCGCGCTCGGCATCCAGCACTTCGGCGGCGCTGGGCGCGCGGCCGCTGCCCGGCTTGATGGTGATCTTCTTGCGGGTCACCACTTCGACGGTGCTTGCGCTGCGGCCGGCCTTGCCGCCGCCGCCGACGGTGATCTCCTGCTTGCGGCTGCGGTTCAGGGTGATCTTGCCGGGCGCGATGACCTCGTCGGCAGGCTTGTCGGCCTTGCCGTGCGCGCGGCGCAGGAAGCCGTGCAGCTTGAGTTTCTCGGCGCTGGTGATGACCTGGTCGGGACCGCTGAACTTCATGCCGGCTTCGGCCAGCTGTTCCAGCAGTTTATCGACCGGCGTATTCACCAGTTCGGCCAGCTTGCGGATGGTGGTTTGCTGCGACATTCGGTTTCCGGTGTCTTTGGCCGCCACGCGGGCGACCGAATCTGTGGATTGTAGGGCGGGCCCCAGCCCGCCGGCCAATCAGGCAGCGCAGGCCAGGGCCCGCGCCGTGCCAGGCGTCATTCGAACCAGTGCTTGCGCGCTTCCATGATCAGCACCGCGGCGCGTTCCTCGCCCATGCCCTCGAGATCGGCGATCTCGTCGGTTGCGGCTTCGGCCAGCTCTTCGCGGGTGCGCACGCCACGCTCGGCCAGTGCATAGGCGGTGGTTTCGTCCATGCCGTCGAGCGACAGCAGGTCTTCGGCCGGCTGATTCTCTTCCAGGTTCTCTTCCGCCGCCAGCGCTTCGTTGAGCAGCGAGTCGCGGGCGCGGGAACGCAGTTCCTCGACGATGTCCTCGTCGAAGCCCTCCACCGCCAACAGCTCCGCCATCGGCACGTAGGCCACTTCCTCGACAGTGCTGAAGCCTTCGCTGACCAGGATGCCGGCGATTTCCTCGTCCACTTCCAGCTTGTCCATGAACAGCTGGCGGGCGGTGGCCTGCTCGGCCTCCGACTTGGCCTGGACCTGGTCGGCGGTCATCACGTTGAGCTGCCAGCCAGTCAGGCGGCTGGCCAGGCGCACGTTCTGGCCGCCGCGGCCGATCGCCTTGGCGAGGTTTTCCTCGGCCACGGCCAGGTCCATCGAATGCTTGTCTTCGTCGACGATGATCGACTGCACTTCGGCCGGCGCCATCGCGTTGATGACGAACTGGGCCGGGTTGTCGCTCCACAGGATGATGTCCACGCGCTCGCCATTGAGCTCGTTGGTCACCGCCTGCACGCGCGAACCGCGCATGCCGATGCAGGCGCCGATCGGATCGGTGCGGTTGTCGTGGGCGAGCACGGCGATCTTGGCGCGGTCGCCCGGATCGCGGGCGCAGCCCATGATCGAGACCAGGCCCTGGCCGACTTCCGGCACCTCAAGCTTGAACAGCTCGATCATGAATTCCGGCGCGGCGCGGCTGATGAACAGCTGCGGGCCGCGCGGCTCGCTGCGCACGTCGAACAGGTAGCCGCGCACGCGGTCGCCGGTGCGCAGCACGTCGCGCGGAATCCCCTTGTCCTTGGAGATGATCGCCTCGGCGTTGCCGCCCAGGTCGACATAGACGTTGCCGCGCTCGACGCGCTTGACCACGCCAGTGACCAGTTCGCCCACCCGGTCCTTCCAGGCATCGACCACCTGCTGGCGCTCGGCCTCGCGCACGCGCTGCACGATCACCTGCTTGGCGGCCTGCGCGGCGATGCGCCCGAAATCCGGGTTCTCGATCTGCTCTTCGATGTAATCGCCGACCTCGGCTTCGTCGCTCTCGTCCACCGCGTCCATCAGGCGCACCTGGCGGTCGGGCGACTCCATCACCACGTCATCGGCCACCACTTCCCAGCGGCGGAACGTTTCGTAGCTGCCGTCCTTGGGGTCGATCTGCACGCGCACCAGCACGTCCTGCTCGACGTAGCGCTTCTTTGCGGCCGATGCCAGCGCGGCTTCGATGGCCTCCAGGATCACCGACTCCGGTACGCCCTTTTCGGCCGCAACCGCATCGACGACCAGCAACAGTTCCTTGCTCATACCCGCTTACTCCGCATCAGGCGACCCGCTGGCCGCCGCCTTGTTGGTTGGATTCTTCTTCGCCGCGGGCTTGCCCGCCGCGCCTTGATTCTTGCCCTGCTTCTGCTTGCCCGGCCGCGCGTCGCGCCCGGACTTGTCCTGCGCCGGCGCCAGGCCCAGCGCCACCCAGTCGGGAACCAGCCGTGCCTTCTCGATGTTGGCCGCGGCCGTCGCGAATTCCGCGCCGTCCACGTCGAACACCACGGTGTCGCCGTCCACGCGCAGGATCGCGCCCTGCAGGCGGCGACGGCCGTCCTGCGGCAGCTTCAGGGTGACCTTGGCGCTCTCGCCGACGTAGCGGGCGAACTGCGCCGCGCCGAACAGCGGGCGGTCGATCCCCGGCGAAGACACCTCCAGGGTGTAGTTGCCGCTGATCGGATCTTCGACGTCGAGTTGCGCGGACACCTCGCGGCTGACCGCTTCGCATTCCTCGATGCCGACGCTGCGGGCCTCGGCTTGCGCCTGCGGCACGTCGATATACAGGCGCACCGTGGCGCCGCCCGGCGCGGGCAGGTATTCGATGCCAAGCAACTCCAGCCCCATCGATGCGACGGTGGGCGAAAGCAGCGCGGCGATGTCGTCGGCCTTGTCTGTCACGTCTTTCCTGTCGGAAATCTGAAATGCGGAACCAACACCCGGAAACGAAAAAAGGGCCCTCTGGGCCCTTTTCCGATGACGCTGGATTGCGAAAGCTTGGAGAGACTTTCGCGGCCCGAGCCTAGTGCCGAAACGCAACACTGAAACTTGGTAGCGGGGGCAGGATTTGAACCTGCGACCTTCGGGTTATGAGCCCGACGAGCTGCCAGACTGCTCCACCCCGCAGCAGAGTGGCGCATTGTAGGGAAGCCGGCGCATTCGCGCAAGCACTTTCATCAAAGTCATTTCATGAAGTCATCGCTTGCCGTGCCTGTGCGCCGGCAGGCACCGCGGCGATGCCGTCACACCAACGGAAACGGCGGACGGATGCCTGCCGCCAACCGCGTTCCCAGCCAGACCAGCAGCAGCCCCGCCGCCAGCGTCGTACCGAGGTAGACCAGCGCCATGCCCGCGCGCGGCGAGCGCGCCAGCAGCAGGCATTCCAGCATCAGCGAGGAATAGGTGGTCAGGCCGCCCAACAGACCCACGATGAGAAAGGCGCGCCAGTACAGCACCTGCGGGCCGCGTCCCTCCAACCACACGGCGAGGAAGCCGATCGCGAACGAGCCGATCAGGTTGGCCGCCAGCGTCCCCCACGGGAAACCCTCGCCCAGCCGACGCAACAGCGCGCCACCCAGCCAGAAGCGCCCGGCCGCGCCCACCGCGCCGCCGCACATCACCAGGATCAGTTGCTGCCACCAGATCGTCGCCATCGTTCGCTCCTTCGTGCAACCGGAGCGCGCGCCTGCCGCCCGGTCATGGGTTGGCAGGCATCATCAGCCGGGACGGCGGTTCGGGGAGGATGCCATCTCCCGTCCGTGCAGTATGCCTAGCCGCCGCGCTCGCCGCGAGCGCGGGCGCGCGCCGCGCGCAGGGCGTCGAGCTTTTCCTTGAGCTTGATCTCCAGCCCGCGCGCCACCGGGTGGTAATAGATGCGTTCGCCCATGCCGTCGGGGAAGGCGGTCTGGTCCAGCGCGATGCCACCCTCCGCATCGTGGTCGTACTGGTAGCCGCTGCCGTGGCCCAGCGATTTCATCAATCGCGTCGGCGCATTGCGCAGGTGCATCGGCACCGGCTGCGTGCCCAGCGCGGCGATGTCCGCGCGCGCGGCCTTCAGCGCCATGTAGCTGGCGTTGGACTTGGCGGTGCTGGCCAGGTAGATGGCGAGGTTGGACAGCGCGATGTCGCCTTCCGGCGGGCCGATGCGGTCGTAGGCGTTCCAGACGTTCAGCGCCATCTCCAGCGCGCGTGGATCGGCCAGGCCGATGTCCTCCACCGCCATGATGGTCAGCCGGCGCAGCAGGTAGGACGGATCGCAGCCGCCGTCCAACATGCGCGCCAGCCAGTAGATCGCCCCGTCCGGATTGGAGCTGCGCACCGACTTGTGCAGTGCGGAGATCTGGTCGTAGAACTGGTCGCCGCCCTTGTCGAAGCGGCGGGTACGGTCGGCCAGCACCTGGTGCAGGGTCGCTTCCGTGATGGTGCCACCCTCGCCTTCCGCGATATCCGCGGCGATCTCCAGCAGAGTCAGCGCGCGGCGCACGTCACCGTCGGCAGCCGCGGCGATTTCACCCAACGCCACATCGTCGATGCGCAGGCCACGCCCGCCCAAACCGCGCTCGTCGTCATCCAACGCCTGCCGCAGCGCACGCGCGATGTCCGGCGCCGACACCGCTTCCAGTACGTGCACGCGGCAGCGCGACAGCAGCGCGGAGTTCAGTTCAAACGAGGGATTCTCGGTGGTGGCACCGACGAACAGGATGGTGCCGCGCTCGATATGCGGCAGGAACGCGTCCTGCTGCACCTTATTGAAACGATGCACCTCGTCCACGAACAGCAGGGTGCGGCGGCCGGCGTCGAAGCGCGCCTGCGCCTGCGCCAGCACCTCGCGTACCTGCGGCAGGCCCGACAGCACCGCCGAGATCGCCACGAACTCGGCGTCGGCATGCTGCGCCAGCAGCAGCGCCAGCGTGGTCTTGCCGCAACCCGGCGGCCCCCACAGGATCATCGAATGCATGCGCCCGGCCTGGATGGCGCGACGCAGCGCGGAACCGGGCGCAAGCAGGCGCTGCTGGCCGACCATCTCGTCCAGCGTGCGCGGGCGCATGCGCTCGGCGAGCGGGCGCAGCGCCTCGTTCTGGGCGGCCAGCAGGTCGGGAATGGGATCAGGCGGGCGCGGACGCGACATGGGCGGATTCTACCCGCCGCGCTGCAGGCTCAATTGCCGATCACGTCCACGCCCTTGCCCGGCGCATAGGCAAAGGTGCCCTTGGCGAAGGCCGGGTTGCGCTTCCAGCCGGAAAACGCGATCACGGTGCGCTGGCCCAGCGCATCCACGTATTCCAGCCGCGCCAGCTTGCTGCCGGCGAAGCCCAGGCGCGCGGTCTTGAAGCTGGCGTCGGTCGAGCGCGGCGCCACTTCCAGCCAGGCAACGCCATCGCGACTGCCGCCGTCCTTGACCGCGAAATCGCGCTCCAGCCGCGCCGGTTCCAGCAGGATCGCCAGCGGGCTGTTGGCCTCTTCCGGGCCCTGCGGGCGGCGGGTGGCCTGGTTCAGGTCGGGGTCGACCACCCACACGGTCTTGCCGTCGGCCACCACCAGCTGCGCATATGGCTTGGTGTACTCCCAGCGGAACAGGCGCGGCGCGGACACCGCCACGCGGCCGCTCGAAGCTTCCTTCTGCTTGCCGCGCACGTCGAACACCTGCTGGCTGAACTGCCCGTCCAGCCCCTTCAGGCCTTTGGTGAAGACGGCCAGATCCTCGCGCGCACCGGCGACGGCAAAGTTGCTGGCCAGCAGCAGTGCGGCAGACAACACGGTGGGGGCGATGCGCATCGGAAATTCTCCTGACTTGGATGCGGTGCAGTGTCCCGCAGGGAAGCTGAATGCGCCGCGATGACCGGCGCCAGATCAAACCTGCGAGTGACCGCGCGTTGCCGCGGATTCAGGCCCGCGGCGGCGGCGGCGCCAGCACCGTGCGATCGCCGTTGTGCTCGGGCGTGCTGACGATGCCGGCCGCTTCCATCGCCTCGACCAGCCGCGCGGCGCGGTTGTAGCCGATCTTCAGCCGGCGCTGGACGCCGGAAATCGAGGCGCGGCGGGTTTCGGTGACGATCTGCACGGCCTGGTCATACAGCGGGTCGGCTTCCGGGTCGTCGCTCGCCGCCGCCTCCGGCAGGCCATTGGCGCCCACGCTGCTGCCGTCGTACAGGGTCTGCGCCTCTTCCAGCACGCCTTCGATGTAGTCCGGGCCGCCGACTTGCTTGAGGTGTTGGACCACGCGATGCACTTCCTCGTCGGACACGAACGCGCCGTGCACGCGCTCCGGCATCGCGGTGCCCGGCGGCAGGTAGAGCATGTCGCCATGGCCAAGAAGGGTTTCCGCGCCGCTCTGGTCGAGGATGGTGCGCGAGTCGATCTTGCTCGACACCTGGAACGCGACGCGGGTGGGGATGTTGGCCTTGATCAGGCCGGTGATGACGTCCACCGACGGCCGCTGCGTGGCCAGGATCAGGTGGATGCCGGCGGCGCGCGCCTTCTGCGCCAGCCGCGCGATGAGTTCCTCGACCTTCTTGCCGACGATCATCATCATGTCGGCGAATTCGTCAATGAACACGACGATGAAGGGCAGCGGCTCCAGCGTCGGCGGCGCCTCGTCCATGCCGGGCGTGGGCTTGAACAGCGGGTCCAGCAGGGGCTGGCCGGCGTCGGCGGCGTCCTTCACCTTCTTGTTGAAGCCGGCCAGGTTGCGCACGCCCACCGCGCTCATCAGCTTGTAGCGGCGCTCCATCTCCGCCACGCACCAGCGCAGGCCGTTGGCGGCCTCCTTCATGTCGGTGACCACCGGCGCCAGCAGGTGCGGGATGCCCTGGTAGACCGACAGCTCCAGCATCTTCGGGTCGATCATCAGCATCCGCACATCCTTGGCGGAGGCCTTGTAGAGCAGCGACAGCACCATCGCGTTGACCGCCACCGACTTGCCGGAACCGGTGGTGCCGGCCACCAGCAGGTGCGGCATGCGCGCCAGGTCGGCCACGATCGGCTTGCCGGCGATGTCCTTGCCCAGCGCCAGGGTCAGCGGGCTGCCGGCCTTGTCGTATTCTTTCGAGCGCAGCAGCTCGGACAGGTAAATCATCTCGCGATGGGTGTTCGGCGTTTCCAGGCCGATCACCGACTTGCCGGGGATCACGTCGACCACGCGCACCGATTTCACCGACAGGCCGCGGGCTATGTCCTTGTCGAGCGAACTGATCTGGCTGACCTTCACGCCCGGCGCCGGCTGCACCTCGAAGCGGGTGATCACCGGGCCCGGATAGGCACCCACCACCTCGGCATCGATGCGGAAGTCCTTGAGCTTGAATTCGATCTGCCGCGACAGCGTTTCCAGCGTCTGCGCGTCGTAGCCCTTGGGCTGCGGCTTGGGGTCGTCCAGCAGCGCCAACGGCGGGATGCCGGAACCGTCGTCGGCGTGGAACAGCGGGATCTGCTGTTCGCGCTTGGCGCGTTCGCTTTTTTCCACGGCGGGCGCGGCCGGCGGCTCGATCTTGACCTTTTCGCGGCGCAGGCGGATTTCGCTGTCGGCCTTACGCGCCACTCCGCGCTCCTCGCGCAGCGCGCGCGCCTCGTTCCACTCACTGGCCTGCCTCACCCCCTGCCGCGCACCACGATCCAGCAGCCCCGGCAAGGCCAGCACCCAAGCGCCGATGCGGTCCATCACCGCCAACCAGGACAGCCCGGTGGCCAGGGTCACCGAGATCAGGAACAGGCTGATCAGGAACAGGTTGGAACCCAGCGGGCCGAAGCCGCGCTGCAGCGACCGCCCGGTCAGCTCGCCGAGGATGCCGCCGCTGCCGGCGGAAAAATCGTTGCCGCCGCCGACCCGCAGGTACAGCAGCCCGCAGGCCGCGACCAGGAAACCGACGATGCCGACCAGCCGCAGCGCCGGCCCCAGGTCGGCTTCGCCATCGCCGTCCGTATCCATGCCGAACAGTGCGATCCACGCGATCGCGCCCAGCACCAAAGGCAGCAGGAAGGCGACGTAGCCACACAGGAACAGCAGAAAGCTGGCGATCCATGCGCCGGCCAGGCCACCGACGTTGTGGATGGGCGTCAGCAGGCTGGAATCACGATCCCATCCGGGGTCGGCCGGCGAATAGGTGAACAGGCAGGCCAGCAGGTACAGCAGCAGCGGCGCGACCACGATCAGGGCGAGATCGCGCCACAGGCGCTGCCGGCGCGGGCTTTCCGCCGCGCGCGCGCTGCCCGTTTTCGCCGCCGCTTTACGGCCGCCGCCGACCTCGGATACCGCTTTCGCCACCTGCGATCAGACCTCAGGAAATCCCCATAGGCCTTTGATAATACGTCAAAGACCCATGTCCCGCAGCGCCGGATGTACGATCTTCCCGGCGTCCACGTTGATGCCCTTGGCCAGCGCCGGATCGCTGCGCCAGCCGGCGTCGCTGGCGAGGCGGTTGACCCACGGCAGGATTGCCGCGCAGATCGCCTGCGAGGAGGTCTGCGGCACCGCACCCGGCATGTTGGTCACGCAGAAGTGGGTCACCCCGTCCTGCACGTAGGTCGGATCTTTCCAGCTGGTCGGGCGCGAGGTTTCGAAACAGCCGCCCTGGTCGATGGCGATGTCCACCACCACGCTGCCCGCCTCCATGCCGGCCAGCATCTCCCGGGTCATCACGTGCGGCGCACGGGCGCCGGTGACCAGCACCGCGCCGATCACCAGGTCGGCGGCGGCCACTTCGCGCGCCACCACGTCGTGGTAGGGATACAGCGCGGTGACGTTGTGGCCCAGCCGCATCATGTCGTCCATGCGGTCGGGGCGCATTTCGAACACGGTGACGTTGGCGCCTTCCGCGGCGGCCAGCGCGGCGGCGGTGCCGCCGGCCTTGCCGGCGCCGAACACCACCACCCGGCCGCGCTCGGTGGCCGGGAGCCCGCCCAGCAGCTTGCCCTTGCCGCCCAGCGGCTGGTGCAGCAGGTGGGTGCCCACCTGCACCGCCAGCTTGCCGGCGATCACCGACATCGGCGCCAGCAGCGGCAGGTCGCCGTTGGGCAGCTCCACCGTTTCGAAGGCGACGCCGGTCAGGCCGATCTCCAGCAGGCGGCGGGTCAAGGCGGGTTCGGCGGCCAGGTGCAGGTAGCAGAACAGCAGATGGTCCTTGCGCAGCAGCGCGAGGTCGCCGTCGATTGGCTCCTTGACCTTCACGATCAGCTCGCCCTTCTCGTACAGCGCGGCGGCGTCGGCGGCGATGTTGACGCCGAGGCGGGCGTACTGCTCGTCGGAGAAGCCGCTGCTGGTGCCGGCGTCGGCCTCCAGCCAGACCTCGTGGCCGCGCTTGACCAGGTCGCCGGCGGCGGCGGGCACGAGCGCGACGCGCCCTTCGAGGGTCTTGGTTTCCCTGGGTACACCAATGCGCATTGCTTCGCTCCTGGGCGATCATGGGGCCGCCGTTCGCACGACAGCGTTCCGGCCGTCGCCGCTTGTGTCGCGACTCCGGCGCCGCCAAGCTAGTGACGAACGACGCCCTGCGCGACTCCAGCCGATTATAGGGAAACCGCTTCAAGCCATGACCACGACCAAGCACACCCGCCTCCTGATCCTCGGTTCCGGCCCCGCCGGCTGGACCGCTGCCGTCTACGCCGCCCGCGCCAACCTCAAGCCGGTGGTGATCACCGGACTGCAGATGGGCGGCCAGCTGATGACCACCACCGAAGTGGACAACTGGCCGGGCGACGCCCACGGCCTGATGGGGCCGGACCTGATGACCCGCCTGCAGGCGCACGCCGAGCGCTTCGACACCGAAACCGTGTTCGACCATATCCACACCGCCGATCTTTCCAAACGGCCGTTCCGGCTGGTGGGCGATTCCGGCGAGTACACCTGCGACGCCCTCATCATCGCCACCGGCGCCACCGCCAAATACCTCGGCATTCCGTCCGAAGAAGCATTCAAGGGCCGCGGCGTCTCCGCCTGCGCCACCTGCGACGGCTTCTTCTACAAGGACCAGGATGTGGCGGTAATCGGCGGCGGCAATACCGCGGTCGAAGAGGCGCTGTACCTGTCCAACATCGCCCGCAAGGTCTACCTGGTGCACCGCCGCGACACCCTGCGCGCGGAAAAGATCATGCAGGACAAGCTGTTCGCCAAGGTCGCCGCCGGCAAGATCGAAACCGTCTGGCACCACACCGTGGACGAGGTGTTGGGCAACGACGCCGGCGTCACCGGCATGCGCCTGAAATCGGTGCAGGACGGCAGCAGCCGCGACATCGACGTGCAGGGTTTCTTCGTCGCCATCGGCCACAGCCCCAACACCTCGCTGTTCGAAGGCCAGCTGGAGATGAAGAACGGCTACCTGAAGATCCACACCGGGCTGGACGGCAACGCCACCCAGACCAGCGTGCCGGGCGTGTTCGCCGCCGGCGACGTGGCCGACCAGGTCTATCGCCAGGCCATCACCTCGGCCGGCTTCGGCTGCATGGCCGCGCTCGACGCCGAGAAGTTCCTCGACGACGAGTGATCACCCTTGCGGATTGTCCTGCCGGCAATCCGCGCGGCTGCGGGCGCCCGGCCATGGATGGCCTGGCCGAACCGAGCCATGGATGGGAGCCGCGCTGGTCTTCGCCAATGCCTGCAATCCGCCTCCACCGCACCATGTCCGAGCTCCCAGCCGCTGCCTGGGACGCGCTGCACGACGGCCGCAACCCCTTCGTCGCGCATGACTTCCTGTGCGGGCTGGAAGCCACCGGCTGCCTGCGCCCGGACTGGGGCTGGTCGCCCTGCCACGTGGGCCTGTGGGAAAGCGAGACGCTGGTCGCCGCGGCACCCGGCTACCTGAAGACCAACTCGCACGGCGAGTTCGTGTTCGATCAGGCCTGGGCACAGGCCTATGCGCAGCATGGATTGCACTACTACCCGAAGTGGCTGGGCGCGGTGCCCTACTCACCCGTGACCGGCCCGCGGCTGCTGGCCCGAGACGAGGCGGCGAAGCGCCGGCTGCTCGATGCGATTGCCGGCTTCATCGGGCAGAACGGCCTGTCTTCGGCGCACGTCAACTTCCACGATGACGCCGACGAGGCGGCGTTCGACGGCCACCCGCAGGACGACCGCTGGCTGCTGCGCGAGGACATCCAGTACCACTGGCGCAACGACGCCGGCTGGGCCACGTTCGAGCACTGCCTCGACGCCATGGACCGCAAGCACCGCAAGAACATCCGCCAGGAACGCCGCAAGGTGCGCGAGGCCGGGATTTCCTTCCGCATCGTCCATGGCGAAGAAGCTGCGGACGACGATCTTGCCGCGATGCACCGCTTCTACCTGCAGACCTTCGCCGACTACGGCAATTCGCCGGCGCTAACGCTGGAATTCCTGCGCCATCTCGCGCGAACGATGCACCGCCAGCTGGTCATCGTGCTGGCCGAACGCGGCGGCGCGGCGATCGCCGGTGCGCTCTGCCTGCGTGGCGGAAACACCCTGTACGGACGCTACTGGGGCGCCGCGGAACAGCACCCCGGCCTGCATTTCGAAACCTGCTACTACCAGGGCATCGACTACTGCCTGCGCGAAGGCCTGACCCACTTCGAACCAGGCGCGCAGGGCCGCCACAAGATCGCCCGCGGCTTCCTGCCAACCCTGGTGCGCAGCCGCCACTGCATCGTCGATCCGCGCTTTGCCCGCGCCCTGGGTGAGCGGTGCGCGCAAGAACGCCACGAGGTGCGGCAGCACCTGCAGCAATTGCAGGCACATTCGCCGTTCCGCGACGGTGCACCGGCATGAGCCTGCAGCTGTTCGAACTGGACGCGGAGCCGGCCTCGCGGTTCCCCCCGGTCGAGTTGGCGCTGGCCGACCCCGATGGACTGCTCGCCTTCGGCGGCGACCTGTCGCCCACGCGCTTCCTCAATGCCTACCGCAGCGGCATCTTCCCGTGGTTCTCCGAGGGCGAGCCGATCCTGTGGTGGAGCCCGTCGCAGCGGGCGGTGTTCCGCAGCGACGGCGTGCACCTGCCTTCGCGCCTGTGCCGGCGGCTGCGCAACAGCGGCTGGACGGTGCGCGCCGACAGCGCCTTCACGCAGGTCGTCGCCGGCTGCGCGGCGCCGCGCGCGGGACAAGGCGGCGGCACCTGGATCACCGCCGACATGCAGGCGGCCTACCTAGCCCTGCACCGACTCGGCCACGCCCACAGCATCGAAGTGTTCGATGCCGAAGACCGGCTGATCGGCGGACTGTTCGGGCTGTCGTTCGGGCACATGTTCTGCGGCGACAGCATGTATTCGGTGGAATCCGGCGCATCCTCGCTGGCGCTGGCGGCGCTGGCGCGGCGGCTGCGCGATTGGGGCTGGCCGCTGCTGGATGCGCAGGTGCCCAATCCGCACACCCGCCGGCTGGGTGTGGAAATCTGGCCGCGCGCGAACTATCTGGCCGCCCTTGCCCGCCTGCGTGACCTTCCCGCCACGCCGGGAAATTGGCAGGAACGCTTCGGCCAATGGCCGGCTTCTGCGCTTGCCTCCGCCTGAACGATTAACGGGTTTTTTGCAAGACCCGGCCCGACGTGGCAGAATGTCGGACTTTCGGGCCCCGTATTCATGGCGCCCTCCCCAGATACAGGACACGCTCCGGCAGACACATGGCGAAAGACGACGTCATCGAATTCGAAGGCACGATCTCCGAAACCCTTCCGAACACCATGTTCCGGGTGAAGCTGGAGAACGGCCACGAGATCATCGCCCACATCTCCGGCCGCATGCGCAAGAACTACATCCGCATTCTGACCGGCGACCGGGTCAAGGTCGAAATGACCCCCTACGACCTGACCAAGGGTCGGATCACCTACCGCCACCGCTGAACCACGCCGGTTCGGCCCTGACGGCTACCTCCGCAGACGCCCCGCAAGGGGCGTTTCGCGTTCCTGCGCACCGTTGACCTGCATCATGGGGCGGCGACCGGCGCCGGTGCAGACTGCAGGCCACCCCGCAGCGGAGCAATCCCGTGTCCACCCGCCATCCCGGCATTGCCAGCAGCATCCTCGACGCCATCGGCGATACCCCGCTGCTGGATATCGACGGCGTGCTCGCCAAGTGCGAATTCCTGAATCCGTCCGGCTCGATCAAGGCGCGCATCGCCCGCTACATCGTCGAACGCGCCGAACAGGAAGGCCTGCTCAGGCCCGGCGACACCATCGTGGAGGCTACCAGCGGCAATACCGGCAACGCCTTCTCGATGGTGGCCGCGGTCAAAGGCTACCGGATGCTGGTGGTGATGCCGGAAGGCCTGTCCAGCGAGCGGGTGGCGATTTCCCGCGCGTTCGGCGCCGAAGTGCTGTTCTGCGGCAACTTCCACGTCAATGCCGCGCTGGAACGTGCGCGCGAACTCGGCCAGCAGCCCGGCTACTTCTTCCCCGGCCAGTTCGAGAACGAATGGAACGTGGACGAGAACCGCAGCTGGCTGGGCCAGGAAATCCTTGCCCAGCTGGGCGGGCGGGTGCCGGATGCGTTCGTGCACGGGGTCGGCACCGGCGGCACGTTGATCGGCGTCGGCCAGGCGCTGCGCGCGGTGAATCCGAACGTACGCCTGTTTGCGATGGAACCTTCGGAATCGCGCACCATCCTTTGCGGCGAGGTGGCGTTGCACAAGATCGAGGGCATCTCCGACGGTTTCATTCCCGCCATCTATGCCCGTCATCGTGAGCTGGTGGATGCCACCATCAGCATCTCCAGCGAGGATGCGGTGGCGCAGATGTACGCGCTGGCACGCGAGCGCGGCCTGCTGTGCGGCCCCAGTTCCGGCGCTCATGTGCTGGCGGCGCGCCGCATCATGGCGCAGTACCCGGAACTGAAGACGGTGGTCACCATCCTCGACGACGAGGGTGAGAAATATCTGCACGATTTCCACATGCAAACCGATCCCGCACGGCAACGCGCACCGGCCGGCTAGCGAGGGCCGGGACTTCATCGCGCGCGGCCGGTTGCCAGCGCAGGGCACGTCTAGTATGAAGACCCGGTCATGGTGGCTTGCTCCACCCCGGCTGGGCAACGCTTCATTCCCTCGACGAGACCCTACGTGCTGCACAACCGGCCGCGCACATCGCTGATCCAACGGCTGTCCCTGAGCATCTGGGGATTGTTTCTCGCCCTACTGCTGCTGCTGTCCGCGCTGGGGTACCTGGCGATGCGGATGACGGCCGACAGGCTGGTGCCGATGGTTGCCCGGCACGCGGTGGAGCTGCGCGCGAATGCCAGCGAGGGCTTGTTCCTGCAGGCCGAGCAGAGCGTGCAGCGGCTGCGGGGGGAACTGCTGCTGCGGCTTACGCAGGCCGACCGCGATGCCACCCTGGCGCGCTTCGATGCGCTGTTCGCGCGCAGCGCCGACGGCCTGTGGCGGCTGCGCCCGGAGCTGGTGGATGTGCAGCGCGCGCCCACCTTGTATCTGCACCAGCCGCCGCAGGGGCTGGGCGACTCCGCGCGCCTGCGCGCCGTGGTCGCCTACGACCTGTTGCGCGAGCAGGGCCCGGCGCTGGCACCGCCGTTCTTCTCGGTCTACATGGATTTCGTCGAAGACGGGCTGATGGTCTACGCCCGCGGGGTGGACTGGGGCAGCGGCGCCGATGCTGCCGCCACCAATACCGGCTATCCGACCATGCAAGGCTCGGAGCCGCGCCGCAACCCGCAGCGCAAAGTGTTCTGGACGCCGGTCTACTTCGACAAACAAGCGGCCACCTGGATGGTCTCGGTGATCAAGCCGCTGGACTGGCAGGGCCAGTGGGTGGGCACGCTGGGACACGACGTCTCGGTGCAGACGCTGATCGACCGGAGCGCCGCCAGCCACGCTGACGAAGGCACCCAGCTGGTCATGAGCGCCGAAGGCGAGCTGATCGCACACCCGCAGCTGGCCCGACGCATCGCCGCCGCCGATGGCCAGCTCAAGATCGCCAGCCTCGACGACCCGGTGCTGGAGCAGGTGCAGCGCATGGTCGTCAAGGCCGGCACCAACAGCGGCGCCAGCCGCACCCCGGACGGCAGCCAATGGGTGGCGTGGTCGAAGATCCACGGGCCGGGCTGGTTCCAGATCTACCTGCTGCCGCAGGCGCGGATCAACAACCTGCTGATGTGGGGCACGGCCGCGCTGTTCTGCATCGGCATTGCCGGCCTGCTGCCGGCGATGTGGATGCTGCGGCGGCGCGTGCGCCGGTTGTTCGCAATCCCGCTGAAGCGGCTGGCGGTGGCGGTCGACGAACTGGGCCAGGGCCGCGATCCGCAGCCCATCGCCATGGGCAGCCGCGACGAACTCGGCAGGCTGGCCGATGCCTTCGACGACATGGTGGAGGAATTGATCCAGCAGCGCGCAATGCAGTTCGCGCACGCACAGGCGCTGCAGACCGAGATCGACGAACGCCGCCAGTTCATGACCCGGCTAGAGGAAGAACGCGCGCGCCTGCTGGCGCTGCTGGGCGCGATGAACCTGGGCATCGTGTTCGTTGGCAACGGCAACCACATCACCTATTGCAACGAGGCGTTCCTGTCGATCTGGGAGCTGCCCGAGGGCACCACGGTGGTCGGCCGCAACACCCGCGAAGCGCTGGAGATCGCCAAGCGGCGGATGACGACCCCAGAAGCGGTGCTGCCACAGCTGGAGGATTCCCTGACCCACCAGGAGCGGCCCCGGCAGCTGGAGATCCGGCTGTTGGACGATCGCGTGATCACCCACGATTCCTACCCGGTGCACGACGGCCATGGTCATTTCATCGGCCACCTGTGGGTGCAGGAGGACGTGACCCGCGAACGCCAGACCGCGGCGCAGCTGGTGCGCCTGGCCGAACATGACGCGCTGACCAACCTCTACAACCGCCACCGCTTCGGTGACGAGCTGACGCGTTTCTTCCACGACACCGAGCGCATCCCGGCCCAGGCGGCGCTGCTGTTCTTCGACCTGGACGAATTCAAGTACGTCAACGATACCTTCGGCCATCGCGCCGGCGATGCGGTGCTGAATCGGGCTGCGATCGAGCTGCGCACCCTCGTTCGCGAGGGCGACATCCTGTTCCGCCTCGGCGGCGACGAGTTCGCCGTGCTGATGCCGCATGCCAGCCAGGACGATGCCGAGCACCTGGCCGAGCGGATCGTGCGGCGCATCTCGCAGACGCCGATGGCGATGCAGGACCAGACCGTGCGCATGACCACCAGCCTGGGCATCGCGCACTACCCCACCCATGCCGGCAACGCCGAAGAGCTGGTCGCGCACGCGGATGCCGCCATGTACCAGGCCAAGCACACCGGCAAGAACCGCTGGAAGGTGTATCGCCTCGACCGCGACACCTCGCGCGAGATGGCAACCCGGCTGGCCTGGAACGACCGCATCGCGCGGGCGCTGGAGAACGGCCACCTGCAGCTGCACTTCCAGGGCGTCTATCGCGCCGGCAACGGCCACCTCGCCCATCTGGAAGCGCTGATCCGGATGGAGGACGAGACCGCGCCGGGCCAGCTGATCCTGCCCGGGCAGTTCATCGACCAGGCCGAGAAGAGCGGCAAGATCCTCGAAATCGACCGCTGGGTGGTGAACGAGGCGATCCGCCTGCTGGCCGCCCATCCGCACCTGCCGGCGATGGCCATCAACATCTCCGGCCGCTCCTTCGACGATCCCGACGTGCCCGCCTACATCAGCGCGCAGCTGCAGCGGCAGCACGTCTCGCCCAAGCGGCTGCTGGTGGAGCTGACCGAGACTTCGGCGGTGTCCGACATGGGCGATGCCGCGCGCTTCATCGCCGCGCTGCGCCGCACCGGATGCCCGATCTGCCTGGACGATTTCGGCACCGGGTTCGCGTCGTTCGCCTACCTCAAGCACCTGCAGGCCGACATCCTCAAGATCGACGGCATGTTCATCCGCGACCTGCCGCTGGAACGCGACAACCAGGTGTTCGTGCGCGCCATCATCGAGGTTGCACACGGCATGGGGAAGCAAGCCGTTGCCGAGTTCGTGGAAGACGGCAAGACCCTGCTGATGCTCCGCGAAATGGGCGTGGACATGGTCCAGGGCTACCACCTCGACCGCCCCAAGGCCGACCACCCGGCGCTGCGCGCGGGCGCGTCGGTTCTGCGGCCCTGAGCGAACCCGCCGGTCTCCCGCCTAGGCCGCTGGGAGCATCGCGGGGCCGAAAACCAAAAGCCCCAGCCGCGGACGGCTGGGGCTTGGATTTGGTGGAGCCAGGGAGGATCGAACTCCCGACCTCGTCATTGCGAACGACGCGCTCTCCCAGCTGAGCTATGGCCCCATGAGGGAATGGCGATTATACGGATGCCGCCGCGCGCTGCCAACTCCCCGCGCGCAGGGCCGCCTTGCTTGACGAACCGCCGGTGGCATGGCCCAACATTGCGCCTGCTGCGGCGATAGCGGTGAACAAGGAGGGCGGCCCCGGGAAGGCCTTGCCCAAGTCTTCTTGGCCTGCGGGGACGTCGAGCTGGGCGATGCCGAGCGCGGTTGGCGGGTGCTCAGCAACCTTGTGGAGCTGATGCCGAACGACCCCGCCAGTCTGCGTGGTGGCTTACCGGCTGCAGGAAGCTGGCCTGCAGGAAACCGCCATTGCACTGCTGCGCAAGCTGCGCGAGCTCGCCCCGGACGAACCGCAGTCATTCCGCGACCTGGCGTTGGCACTGCGTGCGCCGGCAACCTGCGCCGAAGCGCTGGCCTTGCTGGACCACGTGGTGGATGCGCCGTGGTCGCCGCGCTTCGCGGACATCGGGGTGATTGCGCTGGCAGAGCGCAACGACCTGCGTACACGCTGCCCTGCTGCGACGATCACGACCGCTGGCGACCTGCTAGCGCAGCCTCTGCCGGTGGGCCTGCGCGCCGTGCTGCGCTGGGACCTCGACGACACCGACATCGACCTGCACGTGACCGATCCGAATGGCGAGGAGGTTTATTACAGCCATCGCCTCAGCTACCAGGGCGGCACCATCTCGCGCGACTTCACCGCCGGCTACGGCCCCGAAGAGTTCATCCTGCGCAACCCCAAACCCGGCATCTACGAGGTGGCGGTGAACTACTACGGCAGCCGGCTGGCGAAGCTGACCCGCGGCGCCACCCTGAACCTGAGCCTGCAGACCGGCTTCGGCACCGCCGGCGCGCACGAGCAGACCGTCAACCTTCGCCTGCTGGAGCAGACCGGCAAGATAGTGGTGGGGCGTTTCATCGTGCACGCGGACGGCACGCTGGGGCTGACGCACGCAGGCAGCGGCAAAACCTCGCCGTGAGCCTCCACCAGCCACCGCTCACCGTTCGGGTAGTGGCGGTGTTCCGTCTGCGTTGAAGCGCAGGCGGGCGCGCCCGCTCAATCGCGCAGGAACAGCGCGCCGATCTCCAGCGCGGTCCTGTACGGCTCGGGATCGTTGCGATTCGTCAACAGCACCACGGTGAGCTGCCGCGCCGGCCAGCGCACGATGACGTTGCGGAAGCCGATGGTTTCACCGGAATGCCACAGGGTGTCGCCGGTGATGCGCCAGCCGAAACCGTAGTGCGCGTCGAAGCCCTCGCCCACCACCTTCACGTGCGGGGCGAACGCCAGCGCGCGCGAGGCGTCCGACAACAGGCGGTCGTCGTACAGCGCCGCGTCCCAGCGCGCCAGGTCGTCGATGCTCGAGTAGATGCCGCCATCGCCCAGCACCGCGCTGGTCGAACTCTGGTCGGTGCGCTGCCAACGGCCGTCGATCTCGCTGTGGCCGAAGGCCCGGTGCGGCACCTCCGGCCCGCCGGCCACATAGGCCAGGCTGCCGTGCATGCCCAGCGGCTGGAAAATGCGGCTGCGCAGGAAGTCCGGGTAGGCCATGCCCGACGCACGCTCCACGACCAGCGCCAGCAGCGCGTAGCCGCCGTTGCTGTAGCGATAGGCGCTGCCCGGTGCGAAGTACAGGCGGCTTTCCTTTTCCAGCAACGCCAGCACCCCAGCGTCGCGGATCTGCCCCTCGTACGGCTCCTGCATCAGGTCTTCGTAGTCCACCAGCCCGGAGGTGTGGGTCAGCAACTGGCGCAAGGTGATCGCGGCGGCGGCGTCCGGCAGCGTCGGCAGCCACTTGCGCGCCGGATCGTCGATGGACAGCCTGCCGTCCTGCGCCAGCAGCAGGATGGCGGCGGCGGTGAACTGCTTGCTGATCGAGGCCAGCCGGTAGGCGGTGGCCGGACCGGCTTCGATGTCGCGCGCCAGGTCGGCGCGGCCGTAACCGCGCGCCACCACCGCCGCGCCGTCCTTCAGCACCAGCAGGGAAGCGCCGGGGGCTTCACCCTCATAGCGTTGCATCAGCGCATCGATGGCGGCGTCGCGGGTCGGGGGCGCGGTCACGGGCACGTCGTAATACCGGTCGGGAGAAGGTTCTGGATCGAGGCGGAAATGCCACCACTCCTCGGGCAGGTTGACGAAACCTTCGGCAGCCATCGCATCGCGCAGCCGGTGGCGGTTGGCGCGCTGGGCGGCGCTGGCCTCGGGACTGTCGGTATTCGCGCGGGTGCCGAAGAAGTCGAAGGCGGTGCCCATGTCCAGCGGCGTGCAGGCCGCGCCCTGGGCATCGCACTGCAGCAGGGTCAGGTCGACGGTGCCGCCGCGGCTGTGCCCGGAGACCGGGGCGATGTAGACGCCGCGCAGCTGCGGCTTGTGGAGGTCGGGGTAGAACTCGGCCTTGGTGCGGAGATCGGTGGGGTCGTCCATCCAGCGCACGAACTGCGCCACCGCGCGTGCCGGGCGGTAGCAGTCGTACACGCGCAGGCGCTGGTGCCGTTTGCGCAGCGTCGCCTCCACCCGCGCCAGCGCCTGCGCCGCCTCGGGCTTGAGCCAGCAGCGCGGCGCCAGATAGCCGTCGATGGGCACGCCGACGAAGTTGTGGCTGCCGGCGTAGCGGATCTCCTGCGACAGGTCCGGCACCAGCGTGCGGATGTCCACCAAGCCGGCCTCGTCCATGCTGCGCGCGGGCGACAGCACCGGCGCTTCGCCGGCATGCAGCGGCGCGACGCAGGCCAGCAGCGCCGCCAGCAGAAATGCCCTACTCACAGCCGCGCTCCCGCACGAAGGCCAGGTCCTCGTAGTCGGAACTGAAATCACCATCGGGATTGAGCTTGGCCATGCGCAGGCGGGCCTTGCCGTCCTCGCGAGAGAACGCCAGCCAGGCATTCTCGTCCACCGCCTCGTCGTCCCAGACCAGCAGGTGGCGGCCGTCCAGGCGGCTGATCCGGCCGTGCATCTTCGGCGACTTGGCCGCGCGCCACTCCACGCCTTCGCCGACCGCGCAGATCCGCACTTCGCCGAACCACGGGTCGCGCCAGACGCCCAGCCATTCGCGCAGTTCGCTCGCTGAGACCGGCTGGCGCCGGGCGATATCCGGTAAGGCAGGCTTCGGCGCCGCGGCCGGCGGCGGCGTGGCCAGCGCGTCGGCATAGCCGGCCACGCCCAGGGACTTTTCCGGGGCGGTGAACAGCTTCAGCAGCGCGGTGCCCAGCACGGTGCGGGCACTGCCGCCGTCGCCGTTGATCATGAACACGAAGCCGGACTTGCGGTCCGGCAACAGCATCATCATCGAGTACATGCCGCCCAGCGTGCCGGTGTGCGAGACCGTCCACTCGCCGTCCACGTCGGCCAGGCGGAAGCCATAGGCATAGGCGTAGTAATGGGTGTCGTCCCACTGCCGCTTGAGCCGGGAGATCGGCATAGGAGTGCGCGCCTTCCACATCTCGGCGCGCTGCGCGTCGCCCAGCCACACCTTCTGCGCGTCCGTAGGCGCCAGCCAGCTGTTGGCCCAGACCAGCATGTCGTCCAGCGTGCAGCGAATGCCGCCGGCGGGCGCGGAGGCAATCGCCGGGACGATATCGGCATCGCCGCGGGTGCGCACGATCGCATCGCCATCGCGCCCGTGCGGCTGCGCCACGCTGCCGGCATCCTTCAGCGCGAACTCGCCGACGCGGCAGCCTTGCAGTCCCAGCGGCGCGAACAGCTCGCGCCGCACCAGCTCTTCGTAGGATGCGCCGCCTGCCGCGGCAGCCACTTGCCCGGCCACCACGTACAGCAGGTTGTCGTAGGCATAGCCGGCGCGGAACCCGTAGGCCGGCTTGATGTGGCGCAGCCCGCGCACGATGTCATCGCGATCGAACAGATTGGGCTCGGGCCACAGCATCAGGTCGCCGCCACCTTCGGGCAGGCCGCTGTTGTGCACCAGCAGGTCGCTGACCGTCATGTGCGCGGTCACCCATGGGTCGTGCATGGCGAATGCCGGCAGGTGCTTCACCACTGGGTCGTCCCACTGCAACCTGCCCTGCTGCACCAGCCGCGCCAGCACTGCGGCCGTCATCGCCTTGCTGTTGGAGGCGATCTTGAACAGGGTCTTCTCCGTCACCGGATCACCGCTGCCATGCACGGTTTCGCCGTAGCCGCGGGCGAAGACCACCTTGCCGTCTTCGATCACGCCCACCGCGATACCCGGCAGGCGATAGCGGGCGATGAGCTGACGCACGCTGGCGTCGATGGCCTGCGGGCCCGGCCCTGCCGGCGCTGCGGCGGATGCGGCGGCCGGCAGCAGCAGGGCCAGCAACAGGACAAGGGCGGGCTTCATGCGCTTTTCCATTCGTTCGCGGGGCGTTCGTCGGCGATCATCGCATCGAAGTCCTGGCGCTTGCGGATCAACGCGTAACGGCCGTCCTCAACCAGCACTTCCGCCGCCAGCGGGCGCGAATTGTAGGTCGATGCCATCGACGCGCCATAGGCTCCCGCGCCGAGGATGGCGACCAGGTCGCCGGCCTCGCAGTGCGGCATCTCGCGTTGCTGGGCGAAGGTGTCCCCGGTCTCGCAGACTGGCCCGACCACGTCGTAGGCCACCTGCTCGCGACCGGCGTCGCCACCGACCCGCACGATGTCGTGCCAAGCCTCGTACAGGCTGGGCCGCAGCAGGTCGTTCATGCCAGCGTCCAGCATCAGGAAGCGACGCGCGCGGCCCTGTTTTTCCAGCACCACGCGGGTCAGCAGCAGTCCGGCTTCCGCCACCAGCCAGCGGCCGGGCTCCACCAAGATGCGGCCAGTGAACCCAGCCAGCGCCTCGCGGATCGCGGCCGCGTACTCGGCCGCATCCGGCGCCACTTCGCCATCGCGGTAGCGCACGCCGAGGCCACCCCCGACATCGATGCTGGCGATGGCATGGCCGGCGGCTGCCAACTCACGCCAGAACGCGGCCATCCGCTGCAGCGCCTCGCGCACCGGCTGCAGGCTCAACAGCTGCGAACCAATATGCATGTGCAATCCGTCCAGGCGCACGTTTGGCCACTGCGCGGCGCCATCGAACCACGCCCGCGCTTCGTCGGTCGGGACGCCGAACTTGTTCTCCGCCTTGCCGGTGGAAATCTTGGCGTGGGTCAGCGCGTCCACGTCGGGATTGATCCGCACCGAGGCCACCGCGATGCATCCGCGGGCGGCGGCGATGCGCTGGATGGCGTCCAGCTCCGCGCGCGACTCCACGTTGAAGCGGCCGATGCCCGCCGCCAGCGCTGCGTCGATCTCGGCATCGGTCTTGCCGACCCCCGAGAACACGATGTCGGCGGCGGCGATGCCGGCACGCAGCGCGCGTTCCAGCTCGCCACCGGAGACGATGTCGGCGCCCGCGCCTTCGGCAGCGAGCAACTGCAGGATCGCGCCGTTGCCGTTGGCCTTGACCGCATAGCGGATGCCGGCATCCAGTCCGGCCAGCGCACCGCGCATCGCGCGAACACGTTCACGGATCGCCGGCGCCGAATACACGTATAGCGGCGTACCCTCGCGCGCGGCCAATGCCGCCAGTGTCACGCCCTCCAGGGTGCCCGTTATCGCGTCCATCCAGCGCACTTCCATCTGATCAAAAAAAAAGGGCGGCCCGGCAAAGGGCCGCCTCCAGGGGAACAGCAACCAGTTCTCGACGGATCAGAAGTTGTAGGTCACAACCAGGTTCATGTAGCGCGGCGACTGCCAGACCGTGGCCTGCCCGAAGTACGGCATCACCACGCCGGGGGTGCTTTCGTGGCGCGAATGCACGTTGACGGCGGTCTGGTTGTTGAGCAGGTTGTAGACGGAGAAGCGCGCCTTGAGGTCGACGCCTTCCACCGGCAGGGTCCACGTCACATTGGCGTTCAGGTCGGTGACCCAAGGCATGCGGCCAAAGGCCCCCCGCTCCGAATAGGTCAGCTGGCGCGTTGCCCACTTGGAACAGTCGTTGCTGGCGGACTGCTCACACAGCCAACCCGAGCCACCGCCGCTGAACTCGCCGGAACCGCCCGCCGCCCGGTTGTCGTTGGGCCAGACCACGCCGAACGCGGTGATCGGGCCACCCGAACGCGCGGCCAACGTGGCGCCGAAACTCCACATGTCATTCAGCTTGAAGCTGCCGCGCAGCTTGATCTGGTGGCGGAAGTCGTTGAACAGCACGCCGTGACGCTCGTTCACCGCCGGGTGGTCGTAGTACTGCACCAGGTTGGTGTCGGCATAGCCGGTATCGGAGTTCACCGGGCCTTCGATATTGCCCTCGCTGCGGGACCACAGGTAGCTGGCGTTGAACGCCCACTTGTCGTCCCACGCACGATCGAGCTGGAACTCCACCGCCTTGTAGGTGCGCTTGGGCTTCTTGTAGCCCATGATCGCGCCGCTGCCCAATGCCTTGTAGCCGTCCTTCGAACTGTCGAAGGTCACCCAGTCATTGGTGGTGGGGCACCACAACGTGGTGGTTTCGCCCGGGTTGATGATCGGCCAGTCGCCGGAGTACCAGGGGCAGCCTTCGACATGATTGATGCGCACGTCTTCCACCGAGCGCGTCATCCGCCGGTAGGTGGCATTGACGCCGTACGACCACGCCGGGTTGATGGCGCGCTGGAACCCGAGGATGAACTCATCCTGGAACACCATCTTCAGGTCCCGCGCCACGGCGGTGCGGAAGTCCTGCGGTGCGGGGACGTTGCCGCTGGTATTGATGCCGCCGATCTGCGCGCCGAGGATCGGCAGCAGGTAGGTGCCCGCCACCGGATGCTGCATCTGTTGCCAGCCCTCAAGCACGTAGTAGGTGTGTTCGTCGGTGGTGCCCGCGAAGTAGTCAGGCAGCTTGTTGGTCAGCGGCAGGTAGTAGCGGCCGGCGTTGCCGAACACCTTGGTCGAACCATCGCCCATCACATCCCAGCTGAAGCCCAGGCGCGGGGAAAGCATGTCGGAGAAGTCAGCCTTCGCAAAGGTCACGCCCGAGGCGTACTTGTTGTGGAACTTGTCGGCGCGCAGCCCCAGGCTCAACAACAGATTGGGGGTCACGTTCCAGTTGTCTTCCAGGTAAAGCGCTTCCGCCTCCGTGGTGACCGGCGTGCCCGTGAGGTAACGGCGTGCATCCACGATCGCCGTGGCGCCCGCGGGAATGACGGTGCCGTTGAGTGCGCTGCCGGCGGTAGCGCCTTGCACCTGGTAGCTGCGGCCATCACCCGGATAGCGCACCGAACTGGCTGAGTCCATCACCTCGCGGTCCACGCCGAACCGCAACAAGTGGTCGCCCAGCGCCCATTCGAAATCCAACCGGGCCGCCTCGCGCTTGTCAAAGCGCGTGCCGACGCTGCTTTCGGTCGGGTGGCAACCTTCCGGCGTGGTTTCGTCACCGAACTTCTTGGTGTAGGTGCTCGAACGCGTCACGATGCTGCAATCGGCGTCCTGGGTGCTGCTGTTGGCGGCACTGCGCTTGTTCACGCCGTACATCGCCTTGGCGGTGAAGTTGTCGCCGAAATGGCCGGTATAGGTGAGCGACCAGTTTTTGCCGCCGGAGTCCGCGATGCTGTCGCCCTTCAGGCTGTCCAACGTGTCCGCAGCCCAGGTGTAGCGATAGACGTCAGTCGTCGATTCGGCCTTGTCCGAAAACGCCAGCAACTCGAGCAGATGGTCGTCGTTGATGTGCCAGTCCAGCTTGCCGCCCCAGAAACCGTTGTCCCGGCGCGTCAGCCAAGCGGCAGCGGCGTCGTAGTCCTTGGAGTTGTTGTCGCGTTTTTCGTACATCGCGAAGAAGAACAGCTTGTCCTGCACGATCGGCCCGGACGCCCACACGTTGGTCTTGAAAAGCGGGCTGGTGTCGCGACTGGTGCGGTTGCGTTCGTCCAGCGTGCCGTCGGTGTGGAAGTGGTCCTTTCTTTCCGAAGCCCAGTCCGCCGGCTCCAGCGTCACTTCCATACCTGCCTTGAACTCGTTGCCGCCGGAGCGGGTCACCGCACTGATGACGCCGCCCGTGCTGCGGCCGAACTCGGCCGAGTAGCCGCCGGTCTTGACCTGGAATTCCTTGTAGAACGCGAACGGCACGGACGAGAAGCCCTGGCGCCGATAGGGGTCGGTCACATTCAGACCATTGATGTACGCGGCGTTTTCCGCCACCGACGAACCACCGAAGGTCAAACCCCCGAAGGTGGCGCCCGATGCGACCACGCCGGGCGCAAGCAGCGCCACCGCGCCAATGCTCTGGTCGACCGGCATCCGCGCCAGCTCTTCGCGGCTGATGTTGGTCGAAGTCTCGGTGGAATAGACATCAACGCGGTTGACCACGCGTGAGCCCACCACCTGCACTGCATCCAGATTGGTCAGGTTGCCTTCATTGCCAAGATTGACCGTGGTGGTGCCACCCAGCGACACGTTCACCGCCAGTGCCTGGCCCACGTCCTCGCCTGCGCGCTTGAGCCGCAGGCTGTAATCGCCCACCGGCAGTTGGCTGACGCGATAGCTGCCGTCACCGCCAACGGTCACCGTGCGGCTGGCACCGGTGGCGTTGTTGACCAGCACCACCTGGTCGCCGGCGCTGGCGCGACCGGCCACGGCACCAGTGGCGCTCTGCGCGAAGACCGGCGAGGCTGCCAGCGATGTCAGGCACATGCCCATCGCGATACTGAGTACGGACTTGCGCAAATTGCGGGTGCTGCTCATAACCTCTCCCCGGTCGATGATTGAGTTGTTCTGGTGCCGCGGCGCGCGGGATTCCCGCCCCTCGCCCGCCGCCGGCAGCGACTGTCGTGGCTGTGTAACACGCTGGGAAAATATGGTCAATAATTTATTCTTGGCGTATAACAACCACGAATCAGATATTCCGCAGTGCACAATCCGCAACACCGCCCGCAGTGCCTTCACCCGGCTGCGTGCTCCACCTGAAGGAGTCGGAATGACACCCACGCGATCCCCGCGCGCCGGCATGCCGGCCGCACGCCTGCTGGCACTGGCGCTGGCATTGGCAGCCCTGCCCGGCACCGGCATGGCGCGCACGCCGCAGGCCAACCCACTGCCGGCGCCTGCGCACGGCGTCGTCGGCGTCGCGGACGCCCAGCTCACCCCGGATTTCTGGATCGCCCGCGCCAAGGCGCCGGACGCACTACTGCTTGCGAACCCCGCCATCGACGCCCGCAACGCGCGGCTGCTGCGCGAAGACACCTCGATGCACGACCTGTCCGCGCTGCCGGCCACGCTGGCGCGCGCGCAGGTTACCGGCTGGATCACCGACCTGGCCTCGCCGCCAACCCGCGCCCTGTGGGACGAGGCCGGCCAGCCGGTGGCGAAGGCGACGCTCGACGCCATCGTCGCCAACCGCGCGCTTGACGCCGTCCCCGCCAGCCAGCCGACGCGTTTCGGCATGGCCGTCCATCGCGCCTCGCTGCGCGCGTTTCCCTCCGCGCTGCGGGTGTTCAACAGCGACGACGACGCCGACATCGACCGTTTCCAGGAAAGCGCGCTGTTCCCGGGCGATGCGGTGGTGATCGCGCACGCCAGCGCCGACGGCCGCTGGCTGTTCGTGGTCAGTCCGCGCTACGCCGCCTGGGTGGAAGCCGCGGCCATCGCGGCGGGCAGCCGCGAGGCCGTGCTGGGCTACGCGCAGCGCGCACCGTACCGGGTGATCACCGGCGCCAAGCCGCGCACCGTGTTCACCCGCGAGGAGCCGCGCCTGTCGGAACTGCAGCTGGACATGGGCACGCGCGTGCCGCTGGCACAGGCCGCGCCGGACCAGCCGATCAACGGCCAGCATCCGTACAGCGCGTGGACGCTGGAGCTGCCGGTGCGCAACGCCGACGGCAGCCTGGCGTTCGCGCCGGCGCTGTTGCCGCGCATCGAGGACAGCCGCGCCGACTACCTGCCGCTGACCCGCGCCAACCTGATCCGGCAGGCGTTCAAGTTCCTGGGCGAGCGCTATGGCTGGGGCCATGCCTACAACGCCCGCGACTGCAGCGGCTTCGTCTCCGAGGTCTACCGCAGCATGGGCGTGCAGCTGCCGCGCAATACCAGTGCGCAGGCGGTCAGCCCGGTGTTCGCGCGCACCCGCTTCGCGCCGGAGGACGGTCGCGACAAGCGCATGGCGGCGGTCAGGGCACTGCAGGTCGGTGACCTGATCTACATCCCCGGCCACGTGATGATGTACATCGGCGACATCGACGGCATGCCCTACGTGATCCACGACACCAACGGCGGCACCGTGCTCGGCGCGGACGACCAGCCGCATTCGCTGCGCCTCAACGGGGTTTCGGTCACCCCGCTGCTGCCGCTGCGCTTCGGCAAGGACCACGACTACGTCGACCGCATCACCAACATCGTCAAGGTGGCAGCCACCCAATGAAGATCACTGACATCCGCTTCGGCATGCTGCGCGTGCCGCTGAAAACCCCGTTCAAGACCGCACTGCGCACCGTCGAGCAGGTAGAGGACGTGGTGGTGATGGTGCATACCGACGATGGCCACGTCGGCTACGGCAGCGCGCCCGCCACCGCGGTCATCACCGGCGACACCCATGGCTCCATCGTCGAGGCGGTGCGCCACTACATCGCGCCGCGCCTGATAGGCCACGAGATCGCCAACCTCAACCACCTCACCCACCTGGTGCAGGGCGCGATGGAGAAGAACACCAGCGCCAAAGCGGCGGTGGAGATCGCCCTGTACGACCTGTGGGGCCAGCTGTACCGCGCGCCGATCTACCAGCTGCTGGGCGGCGGCGACCCGGCCATCACCACCGACATCACCATCAGCGTGGACTACATCGACAAGATGGTGGCGGACTCGCTGGCGGCGGTGGAGCGCGGCTTCGAGTCGCTGAAGATCAAGGTAGGCAAGGACATCGGCGTGGACATCGAGCGCACCAAGGCGATCCATGCCGCGGTGGAAGGCCGTGCCCTGCTGCGGCTGGATGCCAACCAGGGCTGGACCGCCAAGCAGGCGGTGTATGCGCTGCAGACGCTGGAAGACGCCGGGGTCAAGCTCGAGCTGGTCGAACAGCCGGTCAAGGCGCACGACCTGGCCGGGCTGCGCTACGTCACCGAACGCGTGCATACGCCGGTGATGGCCGACGAAAGCGTGTTCGGCCCGCGCGAGGTAGTGGAGCTGATCCGCATGCGCGCCGCCGACATCGTCAACATCAAGCTGATGAAGACCGGCGGGATTTCCAACGCGGTCAAGATCGCAGATATTTGCAGCCTGTACGGGATCGACTGCATGATCGGCTGCATGCTGGAATCCAGTATTGGCGTCGCCGCCGCCGTGCATCTGGCGGTGGCGAAATCGGACGTGATCAGCAAGGTGGACCTCGACGGACCATCGCTGTGCCGCTTCGACCCGGTGCAGAGCGGCGTGATATTCAACGAATCGGAGATCAGCGTGACCGACGCACCCGGCCTTGGCATCCGCCACATCGAAGGCCTCGCGCCCGCGCATGACCTGGCCGCCTGAGGCGATCCCGGTGGGCACGGCGCTGGTCAAGATCCGCTCCGAGCGCGACCGCATGTCGGCGATCGAGCGGCGCATCGCCGACTTCATCGTCGAGAACGCCCAGCTGATGCGCGACTACTCCTCGCAGCACCTGGCCAACGCGCTGGGCATCAGCCAGTCCAGCGTGGTCAAGTTCTGCCAGAAGCTGGGCTTCAAGGGCTATCCGGACCTGAAGCTGGCGATCAACGAGGCGGTGATCCGCGCCGACAGCAACGGCAGCGCGCAGCCGCAGCCGCAGGATGCCTCGCAAGCCGCCGCGCAGGGCTACGGCCTGTGGCTGCGCAAGTCGGAGGCCGAAGAAGCCACCCGCCTGATCAACCCGCCCGGCACGCTGACCGCCGTCGCCGAGGCGATCGGGCGCGCCGGCACCGTGTTCATCATCGGCCAGGGCGAAGACGACCTGCACGCGCGCACGCTGGCACTGCGGCTGGCGCAGCTGGGCATCCTCACCGTGCACAACTTCGACGCCGCACACATGACCGCCAGCCTGTCCGCGGCCAGGCCGGACGACGTGTTGCTGGCGTTCTCCGAGCACGGCCAGCAGCCCGTGCTGGGTCAGCTGGCGCGGCACATGCGCAGCCAGCGCGGCAAGGTGGTCACCATCACCCGCCACAGCGCCAACGCCCTGCGCGCGCAGGCCGATCTGGCGATGCTGGTGTCCGCGCACGACGAGCGTACGCACATCGAACCCCTGCTCTACCACTCGGCCATGCAGCACCTGCTCGACCGGCTGTTCATCCGCCTGTACGAGGCCGACGGCGCGCGCCGCACCCGCCTGCAGGAAACGCTGGAGCGCATCCAGCCGCTGCTGGATCCGTGATGGCCCTGGCTCGTCTTGCACAGGTGATGACGGCATTCCCGCGCAGCCGGAAACCTCCGGCAAAAGCCCGCTACGATTCCACAATTCCCCGGACCCCATGACGATGCCGATCCGCCGCACCGCCACCGCCCTGCTCGCCCTGTCGCTTGCCGCCTGCGCCCATCGCAGCGCACTCCCCTCTGCAGATGCGCGCAACTGGGCGGACGCGCAGCAGATGGTGTTGGTGACCTCCGCCGACTGGGACGCCCCCGGCGGCGAGCTGCGCCGCTTCGAGCGCAACGGCGGGGGCGACGGCTGGAAGCAGATCGGCGAAACGGTGCCGGTGACCCTGGGCCGCAACGGCAGCGGCTGGGGCCTCGGCCTGAATCCGCAGCGCGGCGACGGCCCGGTCAAGCGCGAGGGCGACGGCAAGGCGCCGGCCGGCGTGTTCGCCGTCGGCACCGCGTTCGGCTACGCCGACAGCGCGAACACCGGGCTGCGCTACCAGGCAATGACAACCAATGACTGGTGCATCGACGTGCCGGCGTCGAACTACTACAACAAGATCATCGACCGCAGCACGGTCAAGGCACCGTACCTCGACCAGTCCAGCGAGCCGATGCGCCGCGATATCCACGCCGATGGCGACCAGCGCTACCGCGAAGGGTTCGTGATCGAACACAACCAGGGCGGCACCGCGCGCCAGGGCGGCAGCTGCATCTTCGCCCACCTGTGGAAGGCGCCCGGGGAGGCCACCGCCGGCTGCACCGCGATGGCGCCGGCCAGCATGGACGCGCTGCTGGCTTGGCTGGATGCGCGCCGCAAGCCGGTGTTCGTGCTGCTGCCCAACGCCCAGTACGCGGCGCTGAGACAGGACTGGAAACTGCCGGAAATCACCGCGCCGGAGGCCCGCCCGTGAGCCAGACCGCACGCGTGCTGACCGGCCTCGTCGCCGGCATCGTCCTCGGCATCCTGCTGGCGTGGCTGGCACCGGACACCGGCCTGCGGATCGCCGCCGTAGTCGAGCCGTTCGGCAAGCTCTGGCTCAACGCCCTGCAGATGACCGTGGTGCCGCTGGTGTTCGCGCTGGTGGTGGTGGGCATCAATCAGGCCAGCGACGCCGCTCATTCCGGGCGGGTGGCGCGGCAGGCCATCATCAGCTTCGTGGTGCTGCTGTCCGCCGCCGCGGCGATGACCGCGGTGCTGGCGCCGCTGGCGCTGTCGATGCTGCAGCCCGATCCGGCCGTCGCCGCCGCGCTGCGCGGCCATGCGCAGGACATCGTCCCCCGGGCCGGCGGCTGGGCCGAGGCGCTGGTGGCCTTGGTGCCAAGCAATGCCGTCTCCGCCGCCGCCGCCTCGGCGATGCTGCCGCTGGTGACGTTCGCGTTGTTCTTCGGCTTTGCCCTGACCCGCCTTGCGCCCGAGCCGCGCGCGCAGGTGGTGGGCCTGCTGAAGGCGATCAGCGACGCGATGATCGTGATCGTGCACTGGGTGCTGTGGGCCGCGCCGGTGGGCATCTTCGCGCTGGTGCTGGCGCTGACCGCGCGCGCCGGCCTCGGCATGCTGCAGGCGCTGGGCATCTACATCCTGCTGGAATGCGCGCTTTACGTGCTGGCGGTGGTGCTGCTGATCGCGGTGGCGGTCATCGTGGGCAAGCGCCGCTTCCGCCACTTCATGGCCGGGCTGGTGCCGGTGCAGGTGGTCGCGGCCAGCACGCAGTCGTCGCTGGCCACGCTGCCGGCAATGCTGGACAGCGCGCAGAACCGGCTGGGCATCCCCGCCCGCGTGTCCGGGCTGGTGCTGCCGATGGCGGTCTCGCTGTTCCGCATCACCTCGCCGATCCAGTACATCGCCACTGCCTGCTTCATCGCCTGGGCGCTGGGCGTCGAACTCACCACCGCGCAGCTGGCCACCGGCGTCGGGTTGAGCGTGCTGGTCAGCATGGGCTCGGTGGGTCTGCCGGGCCAGGCGATCTTCCTTGCCACCAACCTGCCGATCACCCAAGCCATGGGCCTGCCGATTGCCGCGCTGCCGGTACTGATGGCGGTCGATGCCATCCCCGACGTGCTGGCGACGGTGGGCAACGTCACCGGCGACATGACCGCCACGGCGGTGGTGGCGGCGCGGAATGGGGAAGCGGAGCAATCGGTTCCATCCGAAACCGCCGCTTGACAATTTTCGTTGCAGTGCAGCAGAGTCGGCCCATGTCCTGCCGCATGACCACCACCACGACCATTACCACCGGTACCACGCCGGTGCGGTCGGTCATGCCTGGATAACCCATCCCAGACACACGGCCCCCCGCAGCAGAGATGGCGGGGTGCGAATCCCGACTCGACGCGACGCGGGGCTTCCACCGGAGGCTCCATGGATTCGTCGCCGCTCGATCCGTCCAAACCCGTTTGCCGCGCGCACAAGTTCGGCGGCAGTTCGCTGGCCGATGCCGGGCGCATCCGCCATGTCGCCGACCTGCTGCTGGCGGATACCGCCTCGCGACAGATCGCGATCACCTCCGCGATGCACGGCACCACCAATGCGCTGGTCGCACTGGGCGATGCGGCCACTGCCGGCGCCGAATGGCAGGACGCGCTCCATGCCCTGCGCCTGCGCCACTGCGACACCGCGCGTGCATTGCTGGCGCATCCGGATGCGATGCTGGCGCGGATCGACGTGTTCTGCGGCGAACTGAGCGACCTGCTGCGCGCCAGCTCGCTGCTGCGCCAGCCGGGCCGCACCGCGCTGGAGCGCATCCACGGCATGGGCGAAGTGCTGTCGACGTCGCTGCTGCATGCGCACCTGCTCGAACGCGGCGGCGACTACGCCCTGCTGGACGCGCGCGAGGTACTGGTGGTGCGCCATACCGACCTCGGCGCGGTGGTGGACTGGGAGGCCAGCGCGGCGCTGCTGGCCGACTGGCGCGCGCGCCACCCGCAGGCGCGGGTCAACGTGACCGGCTATGTCGCCCGCGACGAACACGGCCTGCCCACCACGCTGGGCCGCAACGGCAGCGACTACTCCGCGGCGATCTTCGCCAGCCTGTTCGAGGCCGACGAGCTGCATATCTGGAGCGATGTCGATGGGGTGCTTTCTGCCGATCCGCGGATCGTGCCGGAAGCGGTACCGCTGACCGCGATGAGCTATCGCGAGGCCTGCGAGCTGGCCTACTTCGGCGCCAAAGTCATCCACCCGCAGACGATGACCCCGGCCATCGCGCGCCGCCTGCCGATCCTGATGCGCAACACCTTCCGTCCCGATTTCCCCGGCACCCGCATCGACGCCGATGGCGACCGCAGTGCCGCCGGCCCGGTGAAGGGACTCACCCTGGGCGGCGACCTGGCGCTGGTGTGCCTGGAAGGCGCGGGCCTGATCGGCGTGCCCGGCACCGCCGAGCGCGTGTTCGCGGCGCTGCATGCCGCGCACATCTCGGTGGTGATGATTTCGCAGGGCAGCTCCGAGCATTCGATCTGCTGCGTGGTCCACCAGCGCGAAGCCGCGGCCGCCCGCGACGCCCTGCGCGAAGCATTCGCCCGCGAACTGGCCGGCGCACAGGTGCAGGGCGTGACGATGCTGGCCGGCATCAGCGTGCTGGCCGCGGTGGGCGACGGTATGGCCGGCACGCCGGGCGTGGCGGCGCGGATGTTCGACGCGCTGGCGCGCGCGCGGGTCAACATCCGCGCGATCGCGCAGGGCGCGTCCGAGCGCAACATCTCGGTGGCGATCGACTCCAATGATGCCGCGCGCGCGCTGCGCGCCGTGCACGCTGCGTTCTGGCTGTCGCCGCAGACCATTGCGCTGGCGGTAATCGGCCCCGGCAAGGTCGGCAGCGCCCTGCTCGACCAGCTGCAGGCGGCGCTGCCGCGGCTGCGCGAGCGCCACAACATCGACCTGCGCCTGCGCGCGCTGGCCAGCCGGAACTCGCTGTGGCTGTGCGAACACGGCGCAGATGCCGACTGGCGCACGCGCATGCAGTCCGCGCCGTCCGCGGACGGCCTCGATAATCTAGCCGCACATCTGCTGGAAGCGCACCTGCCGCATGCCGTGGTCATCGACTGCAGCGCCAGCGACGGCGTGGCGCAGCGCTATCCGGAATGGCTGGCAGCCGGCATCCACGTCATCACCCCCAACAAACAGGCCGGCGCCGGGCCGATGGAACGCTATGAAGCAATCCGCGCAGCGAAGGCAAAAAGCGGCGCGCGCTTCCGCTACGAGGCCACGGTGGGCGCCGGGCTGCCGGTGATCTCCACCCTGCGCGACCTGCTGGATACCGGCGACGAACTGCTGGCCATCGAGGGCATCTTCTCCGGCACCCTGGCGTGGCTGTTCAACATGTTCGACGGCAGCAAGCCCTTCTCCACGCTGGTGCGCGAGGCGCATGCGCTGGGCTACACCGAACCCGACCCGCGCGACGATCTCTCGGGCACCGACGTGGCGCGCAAGCTGGTGATCCTGGCGCGCGAATCCGGCATGCCGCTGTCACTGGCCAACGTGCAGGTGGAAAGCCTGGTGCCGGAAGCCCTGCGCGGCGCCGACCGCGACGCCTTCATGGCCGGGCTGGAAACGCTGGACGCGCCGATGCGGGCGCGCTTGGAGGCCGCCCGCGCCAGCGGCTGCGTGCTTCGATATGTCGCGCGGTTGGAGCGTGATTGCAAGGCGTCCGTTGCGCTGCGCGAGCTTCCCGCCGACCATGCCTTCGCCCACCTGCGCCTGACGGACAACTGCGTGTCGTTCACCACTCGCCGCTACTGCGACAACCCGCTGGTCGTGCAAGGCCCCGGCGCCGGGCCGGAAGTCACCGCCGCGGGCGTGTTTTCCGACCTGCTGCGGCTGGCCGCCGCGCTGGGAGCCAAGCTGTGAGCGCCGTGCGACGCGAAGCGCGGGCGTTCGCACCTGGCTCGGTCGGCAACGTCGGGGTTGGCTTCGACGTGCTCGGCCACAGCATCGCCGGCATCGGCGATGTCGCCACCGTTCGCCGCATCGAGGCGCCGACCGTGCGGATCAGCGCCATCCGCGGCACCGTCACCGACCTGCCGCTGGAGGCCGCGCGCAACACCGCAGGGATGGCGCTGATCGCCCTGCGCGAGTCGCTGGCGCTGCCGTTCGGCTTCGAGATCGAGATCGACAAGGGCATTCCGCTGGGCTCCGGGCTGGGCGGCTCGGCGGCCTCCTGCGTGGCCGCGCTGGTGGCTGCGAACGCGCTGCTGGATGCGCCGCTGTCGGCGCAGGATTTGTATCCGCACGCGCTGGCTGGCGAAGCCGTGGCCAGCGGCGGTCGCCATGGCGACAACGTCGGGCCGATGCTGCTGGGCGGGCTGGTGCTGGCCACCGCGGAGCGACTGACCAAGGTCGAAGTGCCGGCCAGCTGGTACGCGGCGGTGGTGCATCCGCACGCGGTGCTGGAAACCCGCCGCGCGCGCGAAGCACTGGCCGGGGCCTATGCGCTGCAGGAGTTCGTGGCGCAGAGCGCGAACCTGGCGCAGGTGCTGCTGGGCTGCGAGCGCGGCGATGCGTCGCTGGTGCGCGCGGGCCTTGCGGACGTGCTGGTGGAGCCGCGCCGCGCACCGCTGATCGCGGGCTTTGCCGCGGTGAAGCAGGCCGCGCTGGACGCGGACGCGATGGGTGCCAGCATTTCCGGCGCGGGGCCCAGCGTGTTCGCCTGGTGCGAGGACGCGGCCAGCGCTCAGCGCGCGGGCGCGGCGATGCGGACCGCGTTTGCCAACGCGGGCATCGACAGCGATCTGCATCTCACCGCCATCGCCGGACCGGCCGCACGGGTGCTGGCATGAACGCATACAGCACACGCGGCCGCGCGCCGCTTGTTTCGATCGCGGATGCCATCGCCGCCGGCCTCGCGCCGGACGGCGGCCTGTACATGCCCGAAACATGGCCATCGCTCTCGCTCGCCCAGTTCGATGGGGCGGACACGCTGGCCGACATCGCCACCCGCTTCCTCGCCCCCTTCTTCGCCGGCGGCGCGCTGGAATCCGCCCTGCCCCGCATCTGCAGCGACGCGTTCGCCATCGAGCCGCCGCTGGTGGATTTCGGCAAGCGCGGCGACTTCCTGCTGGAGCTGTTCCACGGCCCCACTGCCGCGTTCAAGGACTACGGCGCGGCCTTCCTCGCAGGCTGCCTCGCGGCGCTGCCGCACGGCGACAAGCCGCTCACCATTGTCGTGGCCACCTCCGGCGACACCGGCGCAGCGGTGGCCGCCGCCTTCGACGGCCGGCCCGGCTTCCGCGTTGCCATCCTGTATCCCGATGGCCGCGTTTCACCGCGGCAGGCGCACCAGTTGGGCTGCTTCGGCGACAACATCTGCGCGCTACGGGTGGGCGGCAGCTTCGACGACTGCCAGCGCCTCGCCAAGACCCTGCTTGCCGATGCCGCCTACCGCGCCGAAGTGCCGCTGGGTTCGGCCAACAGCATCAGCCTCGGCCGGCTGCTGCCGCAGGCGGCCTATTACGCGCATACCGCCCTGCGGCACTGGCGCACCACCGGTCGCACGCTGAACTTCCTGGTGCCCACCGGCAACCTCGGCAACGCGCTGGCCTGCCTGCTGGCGAAGCGGATGGGCCTGCCGATCGGCGAACTGGTGCTGGCCAGCAATGCCAACACCGTGCTGCCGGACTTCTTCGCCGGCGGCGACTACGCGCCGCAGCCCAGCATCGCCACCCTGGCCAACGCGATGGACGTGGGCGCGCCCAGCAATTTCGAACGCCTGCAGTACCTGTATCCCGACGCTGCCGAATTGCGCGCCACCCTGCGCGCCGAAGCGGTGAGCGATGCGCAGATCCGCGCCGCCATCGTCCGTGTTCGCGACGAGCGCGGCCACGTCATCTGCCCCCACACCGCCTGCGCCGCCGAGGTGCTGGGCCGCCTGCGCACGCGTGGCGAACAGGGCGACTGGGCCGCTGTCGCCACCGCCCATCCGGCCAAGTTCCCGGAAGTGGTGGAACCGCTGCTGGGCGAGGTGATCGTCCCGCCACCGGCGCTGGCGGCGATGTTGCAACGGCCCAGCCGCGCGCAGGCGCTGGGCAACGATGTGGCGTTGCTGAAGGAATGCTTGCGCAATGGCTGAGTCGACCGGGCATTTCGCGCAACCGGTCTGGGCGAATCAACAGGCAAGGCCGACGGACTGGCGAAATCCGCCATGAATGGGATAATGGCCGGTCAAGGCCCCGTAGCTCAGCTGGATAGAGCGTCCCCCTCCTAAGGGGAAGGTCGCCCGTTCGAATCGGGCCGGGGTCACCAGGGAAAAGGAATGCATGGAGCGGAACGTGCGGCGGGTGGGGATTTCCCGTCAGCGCTCGTCTTTCCATTGATCCCTCGCCCTACCCATTCGAAAAACCCGCACCCGGAGTCCGTCATGTCCCATCCCGTCCTCACCGCGCTCGGCCTTGCCGCCACCGAATCCGGCACCTATCTCGGCAATGGCGAATGGTCGAAGACCACCGATGCCGGCGTGATCGAGCCGGTCAACCCGTCCAACGGCGAGGTGCTGGGCCGCGTGCACGCCTCCTCGCAGGCCGACTACGACCTGATCATCGAGCGCGCGCAGGCCAGCTACAAGGTGTGGCGCACCACCCCGGCGCCGCGCCGTGGCGAGGCGATCCGCCTGTGCGCCGACGCGCTGCGCGCCCACAAGGACGCACTGGGTTCGCTGGTCGCGCTGGAGATGGGCAAGTCGAAGCCGGAAGGCGACGGCGAAGTGCAGGAAATGATCGACATCGGCGAGTTCGCCGTGGGCCTGTCGCGCCAGCTGTACGGCCTGACCATGCACAGCGAACGCCCCGGCCACCGCATGTACGAGCAGTGGCACCCGATCGGCCTGGTGGGAATCATCAGCGCGTTCAACTTCCCGGTCGCGGTGTGGGCATGGAACAGCTTCGTCGCGGCGGTGTGCGGCGATATCTGCATCTGGAAGCCCTCGCCCAAGACCCCGCTGTCGGCCATCGCCAGCATGAAGATCTGCAACGAGGCGCTGCGCAAGGGCGGCTTCCCCGACATCTTCTTCCTGTTCAACGACGCCGGCAGCGATCTGGCCCAGGCGTTCGTGGACGACAAGCGCATCCCGCTGATCAGCTTCACCGGCAGCACCAAGGTCGGGCGCATGGTCGGCGAGCGCTGCGCGCGCCGGATGGGCCGCAGCCTGCTGGAGCTGGGCGGCAACAACGCGATCATCCTCGATGAAACCGCCGACCTGAAGCTGGCGATCCCCGGCATCGTGTTCGGTGCGGTCGGCACCGCCGGCCAGCGCTGCACCACCACCCGTCGCCTGATCGTGCACGAAGCCGTGTACGACGACGTGCTGGCCAAGCTCATCACCGCCTACAAGCAGGTGGAAGGCAAGATCGGCGATCCCACCGATCCGGCCAACCTGATGGGCCCGCTCAACAGCAAGGACGCGGTGGACGCCTACCTCGACGCCGTCGCCAAGGCCAAGGCCGCCGGCGGCAAAGTGGAAACCGGCGGCGCGGCGATCGACCGCGCCGGCAACTTCGTCCTGCCCACCATCGTCACCGGCCTGACCAACGACGCCGAGATCGTCCAGCACGAGACCTTCGCGCCGATCCTGTACGTGATGAAGTACAAGGATCTCGACGAAGCCATCGAGATGCAGAACGCGGTGCCGCAGGGCCTGAGCTCGTCGATCTTCACCACCAACCTCAAGCGCGCCGAAGCGTTCCTGTCCGCGGCCGGCAGCGATTGCGGCATCGCCAACGTCAACATCGGCACCAGCGGCGCCGAGATCGGCGGTGCGTTCGGTGGCGAGAAGGAAACCGGCGGCGGTCGCGAGTCCGGTTCCGACGCCTGGAAGGCCTACATGCGCCGGCAAACGAATACCATCAACTATTCCGACTCACTGCCGCTGGCGCAGGGCATCAAGTTCGACCTCTGAGGATCGCCAATGAATGCACCCATCCGCCAGACCAGCACGCTCGCCGTGGTGAGCCTTGTCTTCGGCATCCTTGGCTGGACCCTGCTGCCGTTCCTCGGCAGCCTGGTCGCGGTGGTCTGCGGCCACATGGCGCGGGGCGAAATCCGCCGCGCGCAGGGCAACCTGGAGGGCGACGGCATGGCCGTCGCCGGACTGGTGCTGGGCTACATCGTGATCGGGTTGAGCCTGCTGGCAGTGCTGGCGGCGATCCTGTTCTTCGGCGGACTGGCCGCGCTGATCGGCCTGGCCGGCATGAACGGATCGTTCTGACCGGCACGTGTACGGACTGACCCGCCCGCTGCTGTTCGCCTTCGACGCCGAGCGCGCGCACGGCCTCGGCCTGGCCTCGCTGGAGGCGGCCTACCGCTGCGGCCTGTCTTCGCTGCTGGCGACGCCGCCCAAGCCGCTGCCAACCAAGGCGCTGGGGCTGACCTTTCCCAACCCGGTGGGCCTTGCCGCCGGGTTGGACAAGAACGGCGCGCATGTCGATGCGCTGCTGGCGCTGGGTTTCGGCTTCGTCGAAGTGGGCACGGTCACGCCGCTGCCGCAGCCCGGCAATCCGCGCCCGCGGATGTTCCGACTGCCGCAGCAGCAGGCGGTCATCAACCGCCTCGGCTTCAACAACCAGGGCGTGGACGTGCTGGTGCGCAACGTCGAACGGGCGCAGCGCAAGACCGGTCTGCTGGGCATCAACATCGGCAAGAACAAGGACACCCCGAACGAGGACGCAGTGGCCGACTACATGGTCTGCCTGCGCCGGGTGTACCCGCTGGCCGACTACGTGACGGTCAACATTTCCTCGCCCAATACCGCCGGCCTGCGCGAGCTGCAGGAAGAGCAGGCCCTGCGCAAGCTGGTCGGCACCCTGCGCGACGAGCAGGAAAAGCTGGCCGTGCGCCACGGCAAGCGGGTGCCGTTGCTGGTGAAGATCGCCCCCGACCTGTCTGAAAACGACATCGATGCCGCCGCCCGCGTGCTGGGCGACCTGGCGGTGGATGGCGTGATCGCCACCAACACCACGATCTCGCGCGAAGGCGTCGAGGGGTCGCGCCACGCGCAGCAGGCCGGCGGCCTGTCCGGAGCGCCGCTGATGGGCCAGGCCACCACCGTGCTGCGAATGCTGCGCACGCGCCTGCCCGACACCATCCCGCTGATCGGCGTGGGTGGCATCCTGCATGGCGCCGACGCCGCCACCAAGCAGGCGGCCGGCGCACTGCTGGTGCAGACCTATACCGGCCTGGTCTACCGCGGCCCAGCGCTGATCGAGGAGTGCGTGGACGCGCTGCGTCGGCGCAAGGAAGCCCCCAGCCGCGGCACCCTGCCACCCGAATGAACGTCGCCCGCGGCAACGGCTATCGCATCGCCGAAAACGCCCGCCTTGACGCGCGCAACACCTTTGGCGTGCGCGCCACCGCGTCGATGCTGGTGGAAGCCACCGACGCCGCGGCGCTGCCGGAGTTGTTCGGCTACGCGATGCTGCGCGACGCATCCACCCTGGTGCTGGGCGGCGGCAGCAACCTGCTGTTTGCCGGCGATCCGCGGGGTGCGGTGCTGACGCTGGACACTCGCCGCATCGATGTGATCGAAGACGACGGCACGCACGCCATCATCCGCGCCGATGCCGGCGTGATCTGGCACGACCTCGTGCTGTGGACGCTGGGCCACGGCCTGGCCGGGCTGGAAAATCTGGCGCTGATCCCCGGCACCGTGGGCGCGGCACCGATCCAGAACATCGGTGCCTATGGGGTGGAAGTGCGCGAACACGTGCACGCGGTGGAAGCCTTCGACCGCGACGGCGGCGGCTTCGTCCGACTGGCCGCGGCCGACTGCGCTTTCGCCTACCGCGACTCGCTGTTCAAGCATGTGCCCGACCGCTACGTAGTGAGCGCAGTGGAGTTCTCGCTGTCACGCACATTCCAGCCGCGGCTGGGTTATGCCGGCATCGAGGACGAGCTGCGCGCGATGGGTATCGACGGCAGCCCGCGCGCCGCGCAGGTGGCCGAGGCGGTGATCCGCATCCGCCGCCGCAAGCTGCCGGACCCGGCCGTGGTCGGCAATGCCGGCAGCTTCTTCAAGAACCCGATCGTGCCGGCCGCGCAGGCCGAAGCACTGCTGGCGGCGCATCCGGCGTTGCCGATGTTCCGCGGCGCGGACGCGGATTCGCGCAAGCTCTCCGCCGCCTGGTTGATCGACCAGTGCGGCTGGAAGGGCCATCGCGACGGCGACGCCGGTGTCTCCGCGGATCATGCGCTGGTGCTGGTCAACCACGGCCAGGCAAGCGGGTTGGAGCTGCTGGCGCTGGCGCGCAGGATCGCCGAATCCGTGCAGCTGCGCTTCGGGGTGGCGATCGAGCCGGAGCCACGGATCATCGGGGCGACCTGGTGACGGCACCACGCAACACCCACGCGCGCGCCGCCCTGCTGATGCTGGGCAGCACGCTGGGGTTCGGCCTGATGGCGATCTTCATCCGGCTGGCCTCGAAGACCATCCCGACCTGGGAAGTGGCGTTCTTCCGCAACAGCTTCGGCTTCCTCACCCTGCTGCCGCTGCTGGTGCTGCCGGCGCTGCGCCAGCCGCGGCCGGCCGCCGCGTTCGCCGCCAGCGTGCGCACCGACCAGCTGCCGCGCTACGTGGTGCGCACCGCGATCGGCATCGCCAGCATGTTCTGCGGGTTCTGGGCGATCGCCCACCTGCCGCTGGCGCAGGCGGTCTCGCTGGCGTATTCGTCGCCGATCTTCGTCACCATCGCCGCCATCCTGATGCTGGGCGAGCGCGTGCGGGCGCGCCGCTGGACCGCGGTGGCGCTGGGTTTCCTCGGCGTGCTGGTGATCGTGCGGCCGTGGTCGCATGCGTTCAGCATGGGCTCGTTGGTGGCGGTGTCGGCGGCGGTGCTGAGCGCGCTGGTGGCGATCCAGATCAAGCAGCTCTCGCAGGTGGACAAGGCCGACACCATCGTGTTCTGGACCTATGCGCTGTGGGTGCCGATGTCGCTGCTGCCGGCGCTGTTCGTCTGGGTCTGGCCCAGCGGCATCACCTGGCTGTGGCTGGTTGCCACCGGGCTGATGGGCACGGTCGGCCAACTGCTGTGGACGCGCGCGCTGAAGCTGGGCGACGTGTCCGCGCTGACCCCGATCAGCTTCATGCAGCTGCCGGTGGTCACCCTTGCCGGCTGGGTGCTGTTCGACGAGGCGCTGGACGCCCCCACCCTGCTGGGCGCCGGCATCATCCTCGGCTCCACCTTCTACATCGCCCACCGCGAGGCCAAGCTTGCGCGCCAGCAGCGCAGCAATGCCCCCAGCGAGGCGGTGGAGCCCGGCAACTAGCGGACCGTGCATTCCGGCACGGGTGAGCGCCGGCGCGGGGTGCTATTTCTTCAGGGTCTCCCTGCCGGATGAACCGCGATGCGCCCTGCCCTGCTGCTCCTGCTCGCCGCGCTGGCCGTGCCGGCCTCCGCCCAGAACGCCGCGACCGCCACCGCGCCGCCCGCACAACCGGTGAATTTCACCGTGCCCGCCGCGGCGGCGCAGGACGTCGCCAGCATCGATGCCATCATCAAGACGCTGTATGCGGTGATCTCCGGGCCGGTGGGCCAGGCCCGCGACTGGAACCGGCTGCGGTCGCTGTTCGTGCCCGATGCCAAGATGATGCCGGTCGGCGTGCGCGCCGATGGCGGTGCCGGCATGCGCCTGCTGCGGGTCAATGACTACGTGGCGCTGTCCGGCCCGATGCTGGTCGAACGGGGCTTCCGCGAAACCGAGCTGGCGCGCCGCACCGAACAGTTCGGCCACATCGCCCACGTGTTCAGCACCTACGAGGGCAAGGTCGAGGGCGGCGCGGCGCCGATGCGTGGCATCAACAGCATCCAGCTGATGCACGACGGCCAGCGCTGGTGGATCGTTTCGCTGATGTGGGAAGCGGAGAACCCGAAGCTGGCACTGCCCGCGCAGTACCTGCCAGGGGCGCGCTGAGCAACGTCGTCAGCGCACTGCCTGCCGCGCCTCTTCGCGCTCGGTGTCGATGATGTCCTGGCGCTTGGCCAGCCGTGCCTCGTCCAGGGTCTTCGGATCCGCCCGCAGCAGCGGTTCGACGTAGCGCGCACGCAGTTCGCCAGCCGCGCCGGCCTGCCCGCGCTTGCGCAGCAGGCCTTCCAGTTGCCACGCGGCATCGATGGTGCGGGCATCCTCCGGCCCCAACGCCACGTCGGCCAGGGCCAGGAACTCTCGATAGCTGGCGATGGCGAGTTCGGACTGCCCCACTTCGTCCGCGGCCTGGGCGCGGATGATGTAGCCCATCAACAACTCGCGATGCCGCTCCCCCAGCACCTGCCGGGCGGTCGGCAGGTAGCGTTCGAGCTGCGCCAGCGCGTCCTGCGCACGCCCGGCCTGGTACAGGGTGGCGGCGCGGTTGAGCTGGATGACCATGGTGTCCGGGTGCGACGGGCCCAGCAGGCGCATCCGCGCGTCGGCCACCTGCTCCTGCAGCGGGATCGCCCGCGCGAAGTCGCCGGAGCGGGCGTAGACGCTGGACAGGTTGAGCAAGCCGCGCAGCGTCTGCGGATGGTTGGCGCCCATTACCCGGATGCGCGCGTCGACCACCGCCTGCGCGATGGGCAGCGCCTGCGCGTTGTCGCCACTGTCGCTGAGCATGTTGGCGAGATTGCCCAGCTCGCCCAGCGTGGACGGATGCTCGGCCCCGAGGCGACGGGTCTGGATCGCCGCCAGCTCGCGCTGCATCGCCACCGCACCAGCCTTGTCGCCGGTCATGATGCGCATGATCGCGAGGTTGTGCTGGGCACCGAGGGTATCGGCATGGTCCTTGCCCAGGGTGGCGGCGCGGATCGCCACCACCGTTTCCAGCAGCTTGCGCCCTGCATCCGGCTCGCCCATCCGCCCCAGCAGCGTTGCCAAGCTGTTGGTGACTTCGGTCGTGGCCGCGTCCCGTTCGCCCCGCAGGCGGATCGCATCGGCGCGCAACGCCTCCAGCAGCGCGCGCGCGCGCGGGCGATCGCCCAGCGCGGCGATGGCATCGGCCTGGTCAAGCCGCAGCTTGATCCACAGCGGATCCTCGGCCGGCAGCGACGCCGCATCGCGCAATGCGGTGTCCGCCAGTGCCAACCCCTCCTTCGTGCGGGCAGCCTCCAGTAGCGCCCGGACTTGGGCTTGGCGTGCCTTGAGGGTTTGCGGCGCCGAGGCGCCCAGCGCCTTGGTGCGGTAGTCGGCCACCTGCGCGAACCCTGCCGCGGCTTCGGCCGGCAGTCCCAGTGCCAGGCGCACCCGCGCCACCGATTCGCCCAGGTCGGCGGCCAGCGCCGGATCATTGGCGAAGTCGTGTTCGATGGCGCGCTCGGCGTTGGCCAGGATGCTGCGGTCGATCACCGAACGTGCGACATCCGGCGTGCTGGTGCGCGCCAGGCCGCGCTCGAACGCCGGCACGTCCCCGCCCGCCTGGCGGGCGACCTGCGTGCGCAGATCGCGGCCGATATCCACACCCATCGCTTCGATGTCGATCCCCTCCAGCATCGACTGCTGGAACGCCGCCACCCTTTCCAGCTGCGCATTGCGCTGCTCGGCAATGGCGCGCTGGGCGCGGGCCTGCAACAGGCCGTAGACCGACAGCGCCAGCCCGCCGACCAGCGCCAGCACCACCGCAGTGGCGGCGATGATGCCGGTGCGGTGGCGCTGCGCGAACTTGCGCCAGATGTAGCCGCGGCCGTGCGGCGCCGCCTGCAGCGGCTGGCCGTCGAGGAAACGTTGCAGGTCTTCAGCCAGGGCGGCCGCGGACGGGTAGCGCTCGCTGCGTTCGAAACGCATTGCCTTCGCAACCACCCAGTCCAGCTCGTTGCGCAGCACCCGGCGCATCCGCGGCAGCGGCTCCTGGCGTGCCTGCGCGATGCGCCCCGCATCGGCCGGCGAAAGCGTGGACAGCTGCTCCGACGGCAGCCGCAGCGAATGCGCGCCGCTGGCCGCGGTCTCGCCGTTGGCATTCGGCCGTTGGCCCGTCAGCAGTTCGCAGAGCACCACCCCCAGCGCATACACGTCGCTTCGGGTATCGACCAGCGCCTGGTCGCCGCCGGCCTGCTCCGGGCTCATGTAATCCGGCGTACCGGCTGCCTCGCCATCCTGCCCTTGCGAGCTGGCGGTGGCGATGCCGAAATCGATGATCTTCGGCAGCGGCCTGCCGTCCACCTCGTCCACCAGCAGGTTGCCCGGCTTGAGGTCTCGATGGATCACGCCTTTCTGGTGCGCGTGCTGCACGCCTTCGCAGACGCGCACGAACAGGGCGATGCGCTCGCGCAGCGACAGCGCGTGCTGGTCGCAATAGGTGGTGATCGGACTGCCGGCGATGAATTCCATCGCGAAATACGGATGGCCATCGGCGGTGGTGCCGGCATCGTATATCTGGGCGATGGCCGGGTGCCGCATCCGTGCCAGCAGCTGCCGCTCGACTTCGAAATAGGCCACCCGCCGCGCGTCCATCCGCTGCGCACGCAGCAGCTTGAGCGCCACCGTGCGGCGCACAGGCTGCAGCTGTTCGGCACGATAGACATCGCCCATGCCGCCGCGCCCGAGCAGCGATTCGACGCGGTAATGGCCCAGCTGCACCCCTGCGGCCAGCGCTTCACCCGCAGGCACCGCTGCGCTCGGCGTGGCTTCCAGCAACTGCGTGCGTTCCGGATCGTCCGGCGTGTCCTGCGTCATTGGCACTCTCCCCTGCCGAGCAATTCTAGCCGCCTGCTGGCCTTGCCCCGCGCTGACGTTAAACTCGCGGGTCAGCCAGCTCCACACTGCCATGACCACGACGGACACCGGCTCGCACGACACCACCCAGCGCACGCTGTTCAGCGAGGGCCCGCTGCGCCCTGCGCCGCGGCCGGCTTGCGTGGTGGTGATTCACGGCGAGGGGCTGGGCCGGCGTGCCGACATCCATGAAGCGCCGGTGCTGATCGGCCGCTCGCCCGAGGCCGACTTGTCGCTGCAGCACAAGAGCGTCTCGCGCCAGCACTGCCGGATCTGGCGCGACGGCGATATCTGCCGCATCCAGGACCTGGACGCCACCAATACCACCTGCGTCAACGACGCCAGTCTCCGCGCGGAAACCGTGCTCGCCGATGGCGACCGCATCACCGTGGGCGAAAGCATCCTCAAGTTCATCGCCCAGGACAGCGTGGAAGCGCGCTACCACGAGGAGATCTACCAGCTGGCGGTGAACGACCCGCTGACCGATCTCTACAACCGCCGCCACTTCTGCGAGATGGTCGACAAGGAGATCGGCCGCGCCGTGCGCCACGGCCGCCCGCTGGCGCTGTGCATCATCGATGTCGACCTGTTCAAGCCCGTCAACGACCGTTATGGGCACATCAGCGGCGACGAGGTGCTGCGGCGAATGGGCGCGCTGGTGCAGGCGCATGCCCGCGGCGACGACGTGGCCGCGCGCATCGGCGGCGAGGAATTCGCCCTGCTGCTGCCCGAATGCGCGCTCGACGATGCGGTCGCACTGGCGGAACGGTTACGCGCCGCGGTAGCGGATGAGGTTTTCGCGCCCGGGGGCGAGCCGCAGCAGATCACCATCAGCATCGGCATTGCCGGGCTCGCCCCAGGCCGCGACGGCCGCAGCACGCTCATGACTGCAGCCGACGTCGCCCTGTACCGGGCCAAGAGCGAAGGCCGCAACTGCGTGCGGATCGAAGCCTGACCGGACACGGACGGGTCAGTCGGCCCGCGCGGCCCCGTAGTGCGACTGCACGTAGCCGTCGATCAGCGCAACGAACTCCTGCGCGATGTGTTCGCCGCGCAGCGTCACGGTCTTCTCGCCATCCACGAACACCGGCGCCGACGGCGCCTCGCCGGTGCCCGGCAGCGAGATGCCGATGTTGGCGTGGCGCGATTCGCCCGGGCCGTTGACCACGCAGCCCATCACCGCCAGGGTCATGTTCTCCGCGCCGGGGTGGCTGATCTTCCATTCCGGCATCTTCGCGCGCACATGCTCCTGCACCACCTTCGCCAACTCCTGGAAGAACTCGGACGTGGTGCGGCCGCAGCCCGGGCAGGCCGTCACCATCGGCGTGAACGCGCGCAGGCCCATGGTCTGCAGCAGTTCCTGGGCGACGATCACTTCCTGCGTGCGCGAGGCGCCCGGCTCCGGCGTCAGCGAGATGCGGATGGTGTCGCCGATGCCTTCCTGCAGCAGCACGCCCAGCGCCGCGCTGGAGGCCACGATGCCCTTGCTGCCGATACCGGCTTCGGTCAGCCCGAGGTGCAGGGGGAAGTCGCTGCGCTGGGCGAGGTCGCGGTACACCGCCACCAGCTCCTGCACGCCGGACACCTTGGCGCTGAGGATGATCTTCTCCGCCGGCAGGCCCAGCTCAACCGCGCGCTGCGCCGATTCCAGCGCCGACAGGATCAGCGCCTCTCGCATCACCCGGCCGGCGTCCCAGGGCTGCGCGCGCTGCGCGTTTTCGTCCATCAGCCGCGCCGCCAGCGCCTGGTCCAGCGACCCCCAGTTGGCGCCGATCCGCACCGGCTTGCCGTGGCGGATGGCGAACTCGATCAGCTGGGCGAACTGGGTGTCCTTCTTCTTGCCGAAACCGACGTTGCCGGGGTTGATGCGGTATTTCGCCAGCGCTTCGGCACAGGCCGGTTCGTTGGCCAGCAGGGTGTGGCCGTTGTAGTGGAAGTCGCCGATGATCGGCACGTTCACGCCCATCATCGCCAGCCGCTCGACGATCCTCGGGATCGCGGCTGCGGCTTCGGCAGTATTCACCGTCACCCGCACCAGCTCGGAACCGGCGCGCCAAAGTTCGCCGATCTGCTTGCTGGTGGTCGCCACATCGGCGGTATCGGTATTGGTCATCGACTGCACCACGACCGGCGCGCCGCCGCCCACCTGCACGCCGCCGATCTCGACGGGGCGGGTGAGGCGGCGGGCAAGCGGACCGAAGCGGTCTGGAGCGAATGTGGTCATGCGGGCATTTTAGCGACTGCGACGCACTTCCATGCACGGCTTGGCTGCGGGGCAAGCCGTGCAGCGACAAACCGCGTAGTGCCCACCGCGAAATAACGCATTTCGCTACGATGCCCCCATGCAACGCGACGCCAACATCCTCACCCCCAGCCAGCTGAACACGCTGGCGCGCGACCTGCTGGAAGGCAGCTTTCCCAGCGTCGTGGTGGAGGGCGAGATCGGCAACCTCGCGCGGCCGTCGTCGGGCCACCTGTATTTCACCCTCAAGGACGGGCGTGCGCAGGTGCGCTGCGCGCTGTTCAAGCCCAAGAGCCAGTGGCTGAGCTTCATCCCGCGCGAAGGCCTGAAGGTGCTGGCGCGCGGGCGGCTGACCCTGTACGAGGCGCGCGGCGACTACCAGCTGGTGCTGGACGGGATGGAGGACGCCGGTGAAGGCGCACTGCGGCGGGCCTTGGAGGAACTGAAGGCGCGGCTGCAGGCGGAAGGACTGTTCGATGCCGCCCGCAAGCGCGCCCTGCCCGCCTTCCCGCGCCGGATCGCGGTGCTCACATCGCCGTCCGGCGCGGTGATCCGCGACATCGCCAGCGTGCTGCGTCGGCGCTTTCCGCTGCTGGACGTCGAGCTGCTGCCGGTGCCGGTGCAGGGCGAAGGTGCCGCCGCGCGCATCCGCGGCATGCTGCAGCGTGCCGATGCCAGCGGCCGTTTCGATGTCATCGTGCTGGCCCGCGGCGGCGGCTCGCTGGAGGACCTGTGGGCCTTCAACGACGAGCTGCTGGCGCGCGCGATCGCCGACTGCACGACGCCGGTGGTCTCGGCGATTGGCCACGAAACCGATTTTTCCCTGAGCGACTTCGCCGCCGACCTGCGCGCACCCACGCCCTCGGCGGCGGCGGAACTGCTGGTGCCCGACGCCGCCGGCCTGTCGGTGCGACTGGCCGTCCTGCAGCGACAGTTGCGGGCGCAGCAGGCCAACGCCCTGCGGCAAGGCATGCAGCGGGCGGACCGCGCGCTCCTGCGGCTGCAGGCGCAGCGTCCGCAGGCGCGGCTGGAAGCGTTCGCGCGCCGCGCCACCCAGGCACGGCAGCGCCTGCACAACGCCATGCAGCGGCGGCTGGAACGCCAGCGCGCCGTGCTGCGCCACGCCGACGCGGCACTGCGCGCGCAGCATCCGCAGCGCCGGCTGGAACGGTTGCGGCAGCGGCTGGCGGAACTGCGGCCACGCCCGCGTGCGCTGCTCTCCCGCCAACTGCAAGCTCTGCAGCTGCAGCTGCAATCGCTGCAACACCGCCCGCGTGCGCTGCTGGTGCAGCGCCTGCAGCACGATGCGGTGCACCTGCGCGGGCTGGCGCGTTCGCTGCACGCAATCAGCCCGCTGGCCACGGTGGCGCGTGGCTACAGCATCCTGCAGCGCGAGGACGGCCAGGTGGTGCGCAGCATCGACGAGGTAGCCGCGGGCGACCGGCTGCGCGCGCGCGTGCACGACGGCGAGCTGGCGGTGCGGGTGGAGACCGCAATCCCGTCCCGCTGAGGCGGCACGCCGGCGCCCCGGCGCGGTGCGGGCGAAATCGTCAGGCTGCGGGCAGCGGCACCGGCGGGCTGAACAGGAAGCCCTGCGCATAGATGCAGCCCAGTTCCAGCAGGCGGTCGCGCTGGTGGCGGGTTTCCACACCCTCGGCGATCAGCTCGATGCCCAAGCTGGTGGCCAGCGCCACGATCGCGCGAATCACCGCCACGCTTTCGGCATAGCCGTCGCTTTCCAGCCCGGCCACGAAACTACGGTCGATCTTCAGGCTGGCAATCGGGAAACGATGCAGGTAGGACAGCGCGGAAAAACCGGTGCCGAAATCGTCCAGCTGCGCCAGCACGCCATGGCTGCGCAGCAACGCCAGGCTTTCCAGCGTGCGCGGGGCGTCGTCCAGCAGCGCCACCTCGGTGATCTCGATCCGCAGCCGCTCCGGCGCCACGCCCGCTGTCTCCAGCAGCGACAGCAGCCGGGTGGCGAAGTCCGGCGCGCGGAAGTGCCGCGGCGAGACGTTGATGGCCGCATAGCCGGGCAGCGGATGGCGCGACAGATCCTCGATCACCCGCGCATACAGCAGCCAGTCGATCTGCTCGATCAAGCCGCTGTCTTCGCCCACGTCGAGGAATTCGCCCGGCACCAGCAGGCCCTGCTGTTCGTGCCGCCAGCGCAGCAGCGCCTCCTGACCCACCGGCTCACCGGAATCCATCCGCACGATCGGCTGGTAATACGGCACGAAGCGCTCGGCCTGGATCGCGCGGCGCAAGTCGGTTTCCATGTCCAGGCTGCGGGTTGCCTCGCGGTGCATCTGTTCGTCGAACATCGCGCAGCGGTCGCGGCCGTCGCTCTTGGCGCGGTACATCGCGGCATCGGCGTCGCGCAGCATTTCCTCGCCGCTGCGATAGCGCGGGTGCCACAGCGCGATGCCGATGCTGGCGCTGGGAAACAGCTCGCGCCCGGCCACCCACAGCGGCGCATTGAGCGACGAGAGCACGCGCCGGCCCAGTTCCTCGGCCATGCCCGGGCCGTCCAGCCCTTCGGCCAGGATGGCGAATTCGTCGCCGCCAAGGCGCGACACCACGTCGTCGCCGCGGACCGTGCCGACGATGCGCCGGCCCGCCTCGACCAGCAGTTCGTCGCCCGCCGCGTGACCGGCGCTGTCGTTGACCAGCTTGAACCGGTCCAGATCCATGAACAGCACGGCGAAGCAGGCCTGCGGGTCGTCCGCCGCCGCCGTGATCGCACGCGCCAGCCGTTCCAGCAGCTGCAGCCGGTTCGGCAACCCGGTCAGCGCATCGTGCCTGGTCTGGTGGATCAGCCTGCGCTCGGCGCGCATGCGCTCGCCGATCTGTTCGACCAGTTCCGCATTGGTCTCGGCCAGTTCGCGGGTGCGCTCGCTGACCCGCTGCTCGAGGTTGGCATGGGCCTGCATCAGCCGGTCCTGCGCCTGTTTGCGCGCCAGGCTGCTGCCGATGTGGAAGGCCACGAAGGTCAACAGGTCCTGGTCGCGCACGCTGAAGTGGATGTCCGCGGAATAGCTCTGCACCGCGATCACCCCGACCACCTTGTCCTCGTGCATCAGCGGTACGCCCAGCCAGCAATGGGCCAGGCTGCCGTGGCTGCGCACCCTGCCCTGCGCCTGCAGCGCCTCGATGCGGGCGCGATCGGCCAGCAGCGGCTTGCCGTTGCCGAGGACGTATTCGGTCAACCCGGCAGCCAGCTTGCGCGGCGCGCGGTCGACGTCGCGTTCGTCCACCGAGTACGGGAATTCCAGCATGCTGCCATCGTCGGAAAGCATCGCGATGTAGAAGTTCTGCGCGTACAGCAGCTCGCTGACGATATCGTGGACCTCGGCGTAGAAGCTGTCCAGGCTGTCGCTGGTCATCGACAGCTCGGCGATGCGGAACAGCGCGCGCTGGATCTCCTGCATGCGCTTGCGTTCGAACACCTCCGCCTGCAGCTCCTCGTTGGCGCGCCGCAGTTCGGTGGTGCGCTCGGCCACCCGCGCTTCCAGCCGCCTGCGCGCATCGCGCCGCTCCAGTGCGGTCAGCACATGCTGGGCCACGTAGGCCAGCAGCACGCGATCATCGTCGCTGTAGACATCGGCCTGATGGTAGTTCTGCACCACCAGCGCACCGGCAATGCGCTCGTCGCGGCTCATCGGCACGCCCAGCCAGTCTGCGCTGTCCGGCCCGCTATCGTCACCGCGCGGGATGCCGAACTGCGCGCGCAGTTCCGCCGAGGGTCCGCGCAGAGTGTCGCCGCTGCGCAGCAGGCGCATGGTGAGGGTGTTTTCCTCGTCGGTGACCGGGATTTCCTGATCCGGGTCGTTGCGCCACGGATCCAGCTGGTCGACGAAATACAGGAAGCGCATCGTCCGGCGGATGTCGTCGTAGAGAACGATGTAGAAGTTCTCCGCATACATCAGCTCGCCGACGATCGCATGCACCCGCCGCAGCATCACCGGCAGGTCGAGGTTGCTGCCGGCGAGATCGGCGATCTCGTAGAGCGCCTGGCGCAGTTGTTCGGAGCGCTGCAGCGAAGCGATCCGCTGCTCCGCCAGCGCCTGCCGCACCGCCTGCTCCAGCAGCTGCCGCGCACCGGCGAGCCAGTAGCTGGCTACGCCTTCCGGCCACGGCTGCAGATGGCTGGCAACGATGGTCAGGTCCGCGCCGTCCGGGCCGCGCCATTCCTTCCGCAACAGGCCGGCGCCCTGGAATTCGCCGCCGGCCGAGTCGCTGCCCGCACCCAGCACCGACTGCCGCCATTCCACCTTCACGCACGCGCCCACGGGCAGCGTCTGCGCCAGCGTCCCGGCGATGCCGGCCAACGCGCCTTCTCGCCGCCGCTGGGCGGTTGTGACGGGCGTGGGCGGAATGGAGGCCGAGGAACCGTTCATCTGCGGGACATATTGCCTGCAACGGCAAACCCGCGCCATGCCGGCAAACCCCGCAGCGCCCGCATGGACGTTGGCGGTTTTCATGGACTGCCAACCGCTGCCTGCGCACCCCTTCCCGACAGCCGTGGCTGCCCGTAGGCTGGTGCCGGTGAATGCGCCGGAAAGCAGCGATGAATGCCTGATGCTGGCCTGGGTGGCCGGCGACGCCGGCGCGTTCGAGCAGCTCTATGCCCGCCACCGGCTCAGGCTCTACCGCTACCTGCTGCGCCAGCTGCGCGACAACGCCCTGGCCGACGAGCTGTTCCAGGACATCTGGCAGCGGGTGATCGCCGCCCGCGCGGGCTGGTCGGTGCAGGAAAAAACCGCGGAAGCCGGGTTCGCCACCTGGCTGTACACCATTGCCCACCATCGCCTGGGCGACCACTGGCGCAGCCTCAAGCATCGCCCCGCAGCACCGGTGGACGCCGAAGAGCGGCTGGCGCGGCTTGCCGATGCCGACACGCCCGAACGCGTATTGTCGGAATTCGAGCGCCGCCGCCAGCTGCAGCTCGCGCTGGACGGCCTGCCCGACGAACAGCGCGAGGTGCTGCTGCTGCGGCTGGAGCAGGAACTGACCCTGGAGGAGATCGGCGCAGTGACCGGGGTGGGCCGGGAGACGGTGAAATCCCGGCTTCGCTACGCCATGGACAAACTGCGCGCGAGACTATCGTCATGACCCGTCTGCCCCGCCCACCGCTGGATGCCGAGGAGCGCGCGCTGGCCGCGCAGCTGCCGCGTCCGCACGGCCGCGACGAGCCCGGCGCCGGCATCGATGCGCGCATCCTGGCCGCCGCGCACGCAGCCGCGACAGCGCCGGTCCCGGCCGCAAGCCGCAGGCGGCGCTGGCTGGTGCCGGCCGGGCTGGCCGCCTCGCTGTGCCTGGCGGTGGGGCTGGCCTGGCGGGTCCAGCTTGCGCCGCCGGACGCCGCGCCTGCGGCCGCCAGCGTCTACACGGAGCGGGCGCCTGCGGCAGCGCCCGTCGACGCATCGCCGGCACCGCCCGCAGCCGCGGTTGTGGCGGCGCCGGTGCAGGCGGCGCCGCAGCAGGTACCTGTAGCCGCGCCAGCGCCGCCGACTTCGCTCCGCCGGCCTGCTGCCGACGCGGCGCCGATGATCGAGGAGATGCCGTCGGCACCCGCCAGCACGGCGTCCACGACCGGGATCGCAGCGACCCCGATGGCCGCGTCCCCCGCACGGCCTGCGCCGCCAGCACCGCCCCCGCCGCCAACTGCCAGCGATGCCGAGCCCCGCGCCTTGGCAACCGAATCGGTCGCGGCACCTGCCGCTCGCGTCGCCTCGCCGCCGGCTGCTCCCACCGCCGCCAAGGCGCGTGCCGCCCAGTCGGCAGTGCCGGCCGAGGACGCCGTTTCGGACGCGCCGGAAGCGGACATTCCCCCGGCCACCGCGGATGCGCCGGAGGTGCGCGAGGCGTGGCTGCGCCGGATCGGCGAGCTGCAGCGCGAAGGCCGGATCGCCGAGGCCCGCGCCAGCCTGGCGGAGTTCCATCGCCGCTATCCGGACGCTGTGCTGCCAGCGGAACTGCGCGCACTGGAAGCGTCGGCGGCGGAACCGCCGTCGCAATAACCCAACGACCGCTTCACATCCGCCTGACCTGGATCGCGGCAACAGCGGGACGCCCCCGGTAAACTGCGCGCATGAACTCCCCCGCCCCGGCGCCGGCAAAGGCGCCCATCGGTTCGCTGCGCACGCTGTGGCCCTTCATCCGCCGCCATTCCGGCCTGTTCTCCGCCTGGCTGGTGGCGCTGGCCTGCTCGTCCACCGCCACCCTGAGCCTGCCGGTGGCGTTCCGGCAGATGATCGACCACGGTTTCAGCAGCGGCGCCAACATCGACCGCACCTTCGCCTTCGTGCTGGCGGTGATCGTGGCGCTGGCGCTGGCCACTGCCGCGCGCTACTTCTTCGTCACCCTGCTCGGCGAGCGCGTGGTCGCCGACCTGCGCAGCCGCCTGTACGCGCACCTGCTCGACCTCGACGCCGGCTTCTACGATCGCAGCCGCAGCGGCGAGCTGGTCTCGCGCCTGACCGCGGATGCCGAACTGCTGCGCAGCGTGATCGCTTCCAGCATGTCGGTGGCCCTGCGCAGCAGCGTCACCGTGATCGGTTCGATGGTGATGCTGTTCGTCACCAGTCCGAAGCTGGCGGCTTGGGCGTTGCTGGGCATCCCGTTGGCGGTGGCGCCGATCGTGATGGGCGCGCGCCGCATCCAGAAGGTCTCGCGCGCCAGCCAGGACCGCATCGCCGACGCCAACGCGCTGGCCACCGAAGCGCTGGGCGCGGTGCGCACGGTGCAGGCGCATTCGCGCGAGGCCTACGAACGCGGCCGCTACGCACAGGCGATGGCGAGCGCCGTGGCCACCGCGCGCAAGCGCATCGGCGCGCAGGCGCTGGTGACCGGGGTCGCCATCACCCTGATCTTCGGCGCGGTGATCGTGGTGCTGTGGTCGGGCGCGCACGACGTCATCGCCGGCCGCCTCAGCGCCGGCGCGTTGGGCCAGTTCGTGATGTACGCGCTGATCGGCGGCGGCTCGGTGGGCGCGCTGGCGGAAGTCTGGAACGAACTGCAGAAGGCCGCCGGCGGCATGGGCCGCATCCACGAACTGCTGCAGGAAGCGCCGGCCATCGCCGCACCGGCCCAGCCCAGGGCCCTGCCGGTGCCGGTGCGCGGCGAGATCGCGTTCGAGAACGTTACTTTCCACTACCCGCAGCGCCCCGACGCCGCCGCGCTGGCCGGCTTCAGCCTGCGCGTGCGCCCGGGCGAGACGGTGGCGCTGGTGGGGCCGTCCGGCGCCGGCAAGAGCACCGTGTTTGGGATGCTGCTGCGCTTCCACGATCCGCAGTCCGGCCGCATCGCGCTGGATGGCATCGACCTCCGCGACCTCGATCCCACCGTCCTGCGCGAAGCGCTGGCGCTGGTGCCGCAGGCGCCGGCGATCTTTGCCGCCAGCGCCGCCGACAACATCCGCTACGGCCGGCTGGAGGCCAGTGATGCCGATGTGCGCAAAGCCGCGGAATCGGCCGAGGCCGACGACTTCCTCGACGCCCTGCCGGACGGTTTCGCCAGCGAACTGGGCGAACGCGGCGCGCGCCTGTCCGGCGGCCAGCAGCAGCGCATCGCCATCGCCCGCGCGCTGCTCAAGGACGCGCCGGTGCTGCTGCTGGACGAGGCCACCTCGGCACTGGACGCGCACAGCGAGCGCGCCGTGCAGACCGCGCTGGAACACCTGATGGAAGGCCGCACCACGCTGGTGGTGGCGCACCGCCTGGCCACCGTGCTCAAGGCCGACCGCATCGTGGTGATGGACCACGGCCGCATCGTCGCCGAAGGCACCCACGCCGAACTGCTGGCGCAGGGCGGCCTGTACGCGGAGCTGGCGAAGCTGCAGTTCCTCGACTGACGGCGCCAAACAAAACGCCCGGCATTGCCGGGCGTCCTGCGTCATCCAGCCGCGTTTACTTCTGCTTCCAGCTGCCGCCGGACTGGTACCACCAGCCGGCCTTCGCGCTGGCGATCCACTGCTTGGCGAACACGCCGCGAATCTGCTCTTCCCACTCCGGATGGCCGTTTGCCACCGCCACTTCGCGATAGACCGCCTTGCGGTCGCGGTTGTCGTCGGCAACCGCCGAGTTCATCGCCACGCGATCCTTCAGCTCCACTTTCGAGGCGTCGCGCACGGTGATCAGGCCGTCGGCGGTGAAACCCAGTGCGCCGCTGTCGAAGCCCGCCCGCAGGGTCGCGTTGAAGCGGGCTTCCATGCGCGACTGGATGGCCTGGATGGCCGGCGTCTTCAGGCTGATGTCGGGCGCGGACTGCGCGCGCGCACTGCCGATGCCGACCAGCGCCCACGGGTCGATACCGGACAGGTCCAGCTCGATGCGACGCTCCAGCATCGCCATGCCGCCACCGGCCGGGGGTTCCTTGATCTCGACCTTGTCGGCTTCGTTGATGACCTTATCGACGAACTCCTTGGCCGCTTCCTTGGCTTCCGCCGCCGGGAAATACACGTTGATCGTCACGCATGCGCTGAGCAGCAGCACCGCCGCGACCGGCATGCCCATCCAGTGTTTCATCGCCTTGCTCCTTGGTTCGTCCAACTCGATTGCATCAGTCCACCACCGGCGCCACGTCGCCCTTGCCGGCCGCGATCAGGCGTTCCACCAGCGTCGGCCAGTCCACCGCGCGATTGAAGCCCACCACATCCAGGCGCGGCAGGCCGCTGCCTTCGACGATAGTAAAGGCGTTGCCCGCTGAACGCAGGCCCGACATCGCGCAGACCTGGTTCTCCAGCCGGCAGCCGATGCCGATGCGGCGGTAGCCGAAGTCGGAGAACAGGCCGATCAGCTGGCCCTGCAGGCTGGTGATGAAGGAGGCGTCGCCGACGCTGCTGATGTCCTGCACCGCGCGCTGGCTGATCCGCTGGCGCACGCCCGGCGCCTCGTCGGTGATGAAGCGCGCATCGAAGGCCACCGGCGTCCAGTCCACCAGCCGCAGGCCGTGGACGCGGCCATCCAAGCGCCCAGTGATGCTGCCGAAACCCAGCACTTCGGTCAGCCGCAGCAGGTCCAGATCATCCATCGCGATGTCGGCACTCAGGCTGGGCGCGGTGCCGAACGGGCGCTCCAGCGCCAGCGAGGAAAACGCCACCCGGCCGTCGAACAGGCCCAGCGACAGCCCACCGTCGAAATCGATGCGGTCGTTGGCGTAGTGCACGCGCGGCAGGTCGCCATCCAGCCTGCCCTGGAACGCCGGCAGGCCCAGCGCCTGCGAGACCTTGCCGAAATCGATGCCCGCCAGCCGCATGCCGAAGCGGATATCGGCGCCTGCGCCATGCTGTGGCGGCCGGATCACCACGTCGCGCAGGCCCAGCCGGCCACCCAGCATCGGCATCTCCACCGTGCCGTCCACGCGCAGCGCACCATCGGCGCTGGCGAACGGCAGCCGGGCGGCGCCGAAGACCAGGCCATACAGCTGGCCGCCGTCCCACTGCAGTGCGCTGGCAACCGGCGCGCCGGCGGAATAGCGCAGGTCGCCGCGCAGGCCGTCGAACACGAAACGCTGGGCGGGGTCGCGCAGATCCACGCCGTGCAGGTGCGCGTCGATGCCGGCCAGCTGGCCGCCGGCCATCCGCGCGTCGATGTCGATGGCACCGTGCAGGTCGACCTCGCCCAGCCCCATCAGGCCCATCCAGCCGGACAGGTAGCGCGGCCGCAGCGGCGCCATGTCGGCGCTGCGCGCGTGCACGTCCAGCGCCTGCAGGGCGCCGTCCGGCGCCAGCGCGGCGCTGGCGTTGGCCACCAGCGCATCGCCGTCGCGCCATTCGATCCGCGGCAGCTGCCAGCCGGCGTCGCCGCGCCGCTCCGCCTCCACCCGCAGCCCCACCGGCGTGGCCGGCAGCGCCACGTAAGTATTGCCGGCGAGGAACTCGCCGCCATGCAGTTCTCCGATCACCGCCACCTGCGCCAACCCGCCGCCGCTGCGGTAATCGAGCTGCAGGGCGCCGCCCAGCCCCTCGCCGACGATGCTGGAATCGGCATTCTCGAAGCTCGCGCCACCTAGCTTCAGCAGCCCATCCACCCGCAGCGGCGCGCGCACGGGCGTTGCCAGCCGCAGCTGCCCGTCCAGCGTGCCCGCCTTCAGCCGCCCCTCCGGCCATGCCTGCGCCAGCAGCGCCTGTGCCCAGGCCAGCGGCACCGCGCGCAGGTCGAAGCGGGTGAGATCGGGCGCGGCGACGGTGCGGTCCAGCGCCAACCGGGCCTCACCGCGCGCCAGCGAAGCGTGGGTGGTCACGGCGTCGAAGGCCAGCGCCAGCCGCAGCGGCGCGGCATGACCCTCGCGCAGTTCGCCTGCGCACTGCCAGCCGCCACGCGGGGTGCGTTGCAGCGGGCAGCGCCAGTGCAGGTCTCGGAAGCGGTAGCCGAGGTCCGGCGCATCCACCCGACCGGCCCACAGCTGCAGTTCGCCGGCCGCCGCGCCATCCGGCCAGTCCAGCCGCAGCCGCACCTGTTCCAGCGTCGCCACCCCGGTGGTGACCTTGGCCACCCGCGCCTGCGCCACCCGCGCCGACGCCGCAGGGGCGGCAAGCACCGCCAACAGGCACAGGCAAAGCGTTAGCATCGGGCGCGACATCCACGCAGCATACAAAGCCCCGATGGTGCCGCGATGAATCATTCCCCCGCCCCTGCGCTTCCGCGCCTGCTGCTGGTCGAGGACGATCTGGTCAACGCCGCCTTCCTCGCCGGCGCCAGCGCCGCGCTGCCCGCCGAGGTGGTGCAGGCAGGCAGCCTGGCCGAGGCCGAAGCGGCGTGCCGCGGTGCGGACTTCGACCTGTTCCTGTTGGATGCCAACCTGCCCGACGGCCGCGGCGAAGACCTGCTGCGCAGCCTGCGCGGCGCCGGCATCACCAGCGTCGCGCTGGCGCATACCGCGGATGTGGACGATGCGCTGCACACGCGCCTGTTGGCGGCCGGCTTCGTCGCGGTGCTGCGCAAGCCGCTGTCGGTGGCGACGCTGCATGCCGCGCTGCGTCGCTGGCTGCCGGCTGCCGAAACGCCGCGGCCCTGCTGGGACGACGCCGCGGCGCTGGCCGCGCTGGGCGGCCAGGCCGCGCACGTGCAGGCGCTGCGCGGGATGTTCCTCGACGAGCTGCCGGCGCAGCGCGGACGCATCGCCCTGGCGGTCGCGGACGGCGACGCCGCGACGATCCGGGCCGAACTGCACAAGCTAGTCGCCAGCTGCGGCTTCGTCGGCGCGGCGCGACTGGGCGATGCGGTGCAGGCCATGCGTGCGGCGCCGCTGGAGGCGGAGGCGCTGCGGGCGCTGGACGCTGCCGTTGCCGAGCTGTTGCCCGGGTAAACACCCGGCGCGGAACCGGGCGGGCTGCGACGTGTCGGGCAGGGCGCGCGCGCTGCCTGCGCCGCGCATCCCTCAGGAAGCGGCGCCCCGCAGTTCCGCCAGCAGCGCGCGGGTCACCGGATCATCGGCGTCGCGCTCACCGCTCAGCGCCGGCAGCAGAGCGTTGGCGACCTGCTTGCCCAGCTCCACGCCGAACTGGTCGAAGGCATTGATGCCCCACAGGACCGACTGCAGGTAGACACTGTGCTCATACAGCGCGATCAGCATGCCCAGCGATTGCGGGGTCAGCGCGTCCAGCAGCAGCAGCGTGCTGGGACGGTTGCCGGGATAGCGCCGGTGCGGATCTTCGCTGTCGCGGCCATTCGCCAGCGCCTCGGTCTGCGCCAGCAGGTTGGCCAGCAGCGCGGCGTGGTTGGCAACGTGCGGGTGGTCGGCCCTGGCCACGCCGATGAAATCCGCCGGCACCACCTGCGTGCCCTGGTGCAGGGCTTGGAAGAAGCTGTGCTGGGTATCGGTGCCGGCACCGCCCCACCACACCGGGACGGTGTGCCACTCGGTCTCGCGGCCATCCAGCCGCACCGACTTGCCGAGGCTTTCCATCACCAGCTGCTGCAGGTAGCTGGGCAACAGGCGCAGGCGATCGTCGTAGGGCAGCACGGCCTGGGTGGACGCGTGCAGGCCGTTGCGGTTCCAGATCGCGGTCAACGCATGCCAGACCGGCAGGTTGTCGCGCAGCGGCGCGTGCAGGGCGTGGGCATCCAACGCAGCCGCGCCTTCCAGCAGCGCCTCGAAGCGGTCCATCCCCAGCGCCAGCGCGATCGGGAAGCCCACCGCCGACCACAGCGAGTAGCGGCCTCCCACCCAGTCCCACATCGGCAGGGTGCGCTCGGGCGGGATACCGAAGTCGGCGACCCGCTGGGCATTGGTGCTGACGGCATAGAGGCGCTCGTCGTCCCCCAGCCAGGCGCGGACGATGCCGCCGTTCAGCAGCGTCTCCTGCGTGCCGAAGCTCTTGGAAATCATGATCGCGGCGGTGCGCCGCGGGTCCAGCCCGGCCAGCACGCGGCGCGCCGCGTTGCCGTCCACGTTGGACAGGAAATGCACCCGGAAGCGCGCATCCGGCTGCGCCAGCGCATCGACGATCAGGCGCGGTCCGAGGTCGGAACCACCGATGCCGATGCTGACGATGTCGGTGACGTCGCTGGCGGCCAGCGCGTCGACCAGCTCGCGCATGCGCAGCTGCGTGGACAGTGCCTGCGCCCGTGCCGCCAGCGCAAAGGCGGAACCGACGGCGGGCCCGCGCAGCGCGCCGTGCAGCGCCGCCCGCCCCTCGGTCACGTTGACCTCTTCGCCCGCCAGCAGCTGCCGCATCGCCGCGGCCAGGTCCGCGCGTTCCGCGATCGCGAACAGCGCATCCAGCGCTTCGCGGTCATACCGCTGGCGCGCGAAGTTGGCGTAGAGCGGGCCGCAGCGCAGGGCGAAATCGCCGGCGCGGGCGGGATCGGCGGCCAGCAGGGCCGCCAGCGTGGTGCCGGAAAGCCGGTCGGCCTGCGCCTCCAGACCCCCCAGCAGGCCAGCCATCCCGGTCAGGCCGCCTGCTTGGGCATGGAGTGGTTGGTGTGGGTCAGCCGGTTGTCGCGGTCCACGTACACACAGGTCGGCTTGTGCGCCGCGGCTTCCTCGGCATCGCACTGCACGTAGGCGCAGATGATGACCAGGTCGCCGACGCGGGACTTGTGCGCGGCCGCGCCGTTCACCGAGATCACCCCGCTGCCTTCCTCGCCGCGGATCGCGTAGGTGGAGTAGCGCTCGCCGCTGGTGACGTCGTAGATGTCGATGCGCTCGTATTCGCGGATGCCGGCGATGTCGAGCAGGCGACCGTCGATCGCGCAGGAGCCTTCGTAATGCAGCTCGGCGTGGGTGACGGTGGCGCGGTGGATCTTGCCCTTGAGCAGGGTGAGTTGCATGGTTTTCGACTCCGGTGGAACCGGCCGGATGTCCGGCCCGCGGGAAAAGTATAGGGCGCGCTTTCCGCGCTGCAACAAATGGCCTTCACGGCCCGGGCGGCAGCGCTTGTCAGGCGCGCGCGGCGAGCTCGAATTCGAGGTTGTCGATCAGCCGGGTCCGCCCCAGCCGCGCGGCGATCAGCGCCACCAGCGGGCCGGGCTGGCCGTCCACCGGCTCGCTGAAATCCGGGCGCCGCAGCACCGCGTAATCGGGCACGAAGCCGGCGGCGCGCAGGGCGGCGTCGGCCTCGGCCTCGACCTGCGCCCGCGGCGCGCCGGCCTGCGCGGCATCGCGCATCGCCAGCAGGGTGCGGTGGATCGCCGGCGCGGTCGCCCGCTCCTGTGCCGACAGGTACTGGTTGCGCGAGCTCATCGCCAGCCCGTCATGCTCGCGCACGATCTCGCCGGCCAGGATCTGCACCGGCATCTGCAGGTCGGCGACCATCTGCCGGATCACCGCCAGCTGCTGGAAATCCTTGCGCCCGAACGCCGCCACGTCCGGCTGCACCTGGTTGAACAGGCGCGTCACCACTGTGCACACGCCATCGAAATGGCCGGGCCGGCAGGCGCCTTCCAGCACCGCGCTGACGCCCGGCACCTGTACCTTCGCCGCCAGCTCCACGCCGAACGGATACATCGCCTCCACTTCCGGCAGCCACAGCACGTCGCAGCCGGCGGCTTGCAGCCCGCTGGTGTCGGCATCGGGGGTGCGCGGATAGCGGGTGAAGTCCTCGCTCGGGCCGAACTGGGTGGGATTGACGAACACGCTGGAGACCACGCGGTCGCTGTGCTGCCGCGCCAGCGTCACCAGCGAATAGTGGCCGGCATGCAGGTTGCCCATGGTGGGCACGAAGCCGACCCGCAGGCCCTCGCGCCGCCAGTTGGCGATGGTGGCGCGCAGTTGTTCGAGTCGGGTGATGGTCTGGATCACATGGGTCGCCTGGATGGCCGCCGGCTTTCCCGCTCGGGGAAGCGTGGCTGCGCTGCTAGCTGTAGGAATGCGCCTTGTCCGGGAATGCGCCGCTGCGCACCGCCTCGGCATAGGCGCGCAGGGCGCCGGCGATGGAACCGCCTTCGGCAAGGAAATCCTTGACGAACTTGGGCTTGCGGTGGCCGGTATCGATGCCCAGCAGGTCGTGCAGCACCAGCACCTGGCCATCGCAGCCGGGGCCGGCGCCAATCCCGATGGTCGGAATCGGGCTGGCCGCGGTGATTTCGGCAGCAAGCTCCGCCGGCACGCCCTCCAGCACCAGCAGGGCCGCGCCCGCATCGGCCACGGCCAGCGCTTCCGCGCGCAGCCGCTCGGCACCTGACTGCTCGCGCCCCTGCACCTTGAAGCCGCCCATCTTCAGCACCGACTGCGGGGTCAGGCCCAGATGCGCGCAGACCGGGATCTCGCGGTCGACCAGGAAGCGGATCGTCTCCAGCTTGTGGCCAGCGCCCTCCAGCTTGACCATCGCCGCGCCGGCCTGGATGAAGCGCACCGCCGCCGCATGCGCCTGTTCCGGCGTGGCGTCGCTGCCGAACGGGAAGTCGGCGATCTTCAGCGCGTGGCTGGCGCCGCGAGCGACCGCGGCAGTGTGATAGACGATGTCCTCCACCCGCACCGGCAGCGTGGATTCGTGCCCCTGCACCACCATGCCCAGCGAATCGCCGATCAGGATCAGGTCGATGCCGACATCGTCCAGCACCCGCGCGAAACTGGCGTCGTAGCAGGTCAGCATGGTCAGCCGGCGGCCCGCCTCTCGTGCCTGGGCGAGCTGCGGCACGCTCCAGGACTTCTGTTCGGCATGTACGCTCATCGCGGTTTCCGGCAGGTCGGGGGCGGCATTATCGCGCAGAACCCGCAGCGGGCCGCTTGCGCCGGGTCAAGCACCTTCGATTGCGTCCACGCCGGCGCTGTCGACATGCCGCAACGCCTCGCCCACGCTGCCGTGGCCGGGGAACGGCTGGTCGGCGGCGATCTCGGCCAGCGGCACCAGCGCGAACGCGCGCTCGTGCAGATGCGGATGCGGCACGCGCAAACCCGGAACATCGATCCGTTGCTGGCCATACAACAGCAGGTCCAGATCGAGCACGCGCGGGCCCCAGCGCGTTGCGGCCGCCTCGCCGTCGCGCAGCCGACCGGCCGCGCGCTCGATGGCCAGCAGCTGCGCCAGCAGCGCCTGCGGCGCGAGCCGGGTTTCCAGCAGCGCCGCCGCGTTGACGTAGTCCGGCTGGTCGGTGCGGCCCCAGGCCGGCGTGCGGTACAGGCGAGAGGTCGCCAGCAGGCGGCTCTCGGGCAGCGCCGCCAGCGCGCGGAAGGCAGCGCGCAGCGCCTGCGCGGGATCGCCGAGGTTGCCGCCCAGGCCGATGCAGGCCCTTGCCGGCATCGAGGCGGCTGGTTGTTCGCTCACGACCTGCGGCGGCGGCGACGGCGGCGCGGCGCGGCGGCGGCATCCGGATCAGCTTCGGCTTCCGCGTCGTCGTCCTCAGGCTCGCTCACGTCGTCGGCCTCGCTGGCGGCCACGGCGACCGCCGGCTGCAGCTGCACTTCGCGCCAGAACGCGACATCGTCGGCATGTGAATCCGACGCGGCCAGGCGCAGCTCGAGGAAGTCGATGGCGGCGCGGAAGCGCGGATGCGCCAGCAGCCGGAACACGCGCTTGCGCTGGCGCAGCGAGAACCGCGGCTGCATCAGCCAGATCTCCTGCATCGGCAGCGAGAAGCGTCGCGGCAGCGCGGTGCGCGCGACCTGGTGCATGGTCACCCGATCAGCGGCGCGGCGTTGCGCCTCGACAGCGTGCACGCCCTGCGCCTGCAGCTGCGCCAGCGCGCGGCAGTAAGCCGGCCACAGCAGCACCGCGAACAGGAAGGCCGGCGACACCGGCTCGTCGTTGGCCACGCGTGCGTCGGTATTGCGCAGCCCCTGCACCAGCATCCGCCGCAGCGCGCCGGACTTGTTGGAAGTCAGCGCCTTGGCGGTTTCCGGCAGCAGCGCCGGCAGCAGGCCGTGCGCTTCCAGGTGTTCGAAGCCGGCGACCGCATGGCCGGACAGGAACAGCTTGAGGGTTTCCTCGAACAGCCGCGCCGGCGAGGCGTCGGCAAGCAGCGGCGCCAGCCGCGGCAGCGGCTCGGCGGTGGCGGCCTCGATGGTGAAGCCCAGCTTCGCCGCCAGCCGCGCCGCGCGCAGCATGCGCACCGGGTCTTCGCGGTAGCGCGCTTCCGGCTCGCCGATCAGCCGCAGCAAGCGCGCCCCCACGTCGGCATAGCCGCCCACGTAGTCGCGCACCGAGAAGTCCTCGATCGCGTAATACAGCGCGTTGGCGGTGAAGTCGCGCCGCACCGCGTCGTCCTCGATGCTGCCGTAGATGTTGTCGCGCAGCAGGCGGCCACCGTCGTCGGTCTGGCGGTCGCCGTCGTCGTCGCCGCCGTTGGCGCGGAAGGTGGCGACTTCGATGATCTCGCGGCCGTAGACCACGTGCGCCAGCCGGAACCGGCGGCCGATCAGCCGGCAGTTGCGGAACAGCGCCTTGACCTGCTCGGGGGTGGCGTCGGTGGCGATGTCGAAATCCTTGGGCTCGCCGCCGATCAGCAGGTCGCGCACCGCGCCACCGACCAGATAGCCGCCGAACCCGGCTTCGCGCAGGCGGTACAACACCCGCAGCGCATTGGGACTCATCTGTTTGCGGGAAACACCGTGAACGTCGCGCGTGATCACGCGCAGTTCCGGGACGACGGGAAAGATTGGGCTTTCGGTTTGGGTCATGCGCTGCGATTGGCGGAAACGGGGCGTTGCCAGAGGCAGACGCAGCCTTTTATACTAGCAAGCTCGACGCGCCATCCGGCAATGTCGGGCCGGTCGTCCAACCGGCTGCACCCAATGCTCCCTTCGTCTAGAGGCCCAGGACGTGGCCCTCTCAAGGCTAAAACACGGGTTCGAATCCCGTAGGGAGCGCCATACAACGCAAAAAGCCCTCGCGCCGCAAGCGCGGGGGCTTTTTGCGTTGTACGTCCTTGAGGTTCGAACCCGTAGGGTTCGACGGATTCGCCGGGAGCGAATCCGGACAGCCGAAGGCTGCCCGTAGCGTAGCGAAGGGCGCGGCACAGGGATGTGCCGCGTCTATCCCGTGGCTCCAGATGACAGTAGCGCCCGCTTCAGCCTCGCTCCGCATGCAACCCCAACGGATCCGCCATCGGCCGCGATCCCGGTGCCTGCGACGCCCTGCCCCGCACCCCCGGCTCGCGCAGCAACGCCACCTTCGCCGCGTGCGTATCGGCGGGCGCCAACCCCGGCAAAGCGCGGAACTCACCGCCCACCAACGATGCCACCGGCACGCCGTCGCGCAGCAGCAACCGCGCGCCCGGCTGGCGCGGCACCTTGTCGCCGGCCAGCAGGGTACCGGCCAGATTGAGCGGGTCGCTGGCTGACACCGCGATCATCACGCCATCATGCGGACGCTTGCGGATCGCGCGCAGCGCCGCCACCGCTTCCGGCAGGGCGAACTGCTGGCCAACCACACCGGCCAGGAAGCGCCCGCCGCGGATCTCGCCCCGCGCTTCCAGCCGCTGGTACTCGCGCAGCAGTTCGCGCCAGGGCGGCAGCCACGCGGCTTCGCGTTCCAGCAGCCGCCAGCAGACCACGCCGTAGCGGCGCAGCAGCACGCGGGCGACGTGTTCGATGGCGGCGGGATCCTGCGCAGCCTCCGCCGCGGGCCGCACCATCAGGCTCCACCGCCCCGCATCCGCAATCCCGGTCAACGAAGCGCGGCGACCGTTGCGCGCATAGCTGGACGGCTTCTTCGCCGCCGGCAGCAGCAGCGCGCGCAGGCCGGAGAAGCTGTCGCAGCTGGCGCGGCCACGCGCAACCAGTTCGGCCAGCGCGTTCTCCAGCTCGGTTTCCAGCAGGCGCGCGGCGTCCAGCAGTTCCTCGAAGAACAGCGCACCGCGCTGGCGCAGGCAGTCCTCCACCTTCTGCGCGCGCGACGACAGCGGCGCGTCCTCGCCGGGCTGCTGACCGGCCGCCAACCCGGTCCACCGGCCCAGCTCCCGGCGCGGCAGCAGCACGATGGGCGCGGCGCGCACCAGCGTCGCCCCGCCCTCGCCACCCGTACGCAGGCGCGCCCATGCAATGCGCCCGGCGCCGCACAGGTCGTCCAGCCAGGCGATGGAATAGTCCTTGACCCTGGCAAGCAGCAGCTCGCTTTCCCACGCGCCGGCGGCGGCCTCGAAGCCCTCCAGCTGCGCCAGCACGCCGGCCAGCGCATCCGGGCCCTGCACGCGCGTGGCAGGTGACAGCCGCTGCCAGTCGCACAGGAAGCGCACGTAGTCGCGCACGTCCACCGGCTCGATCTCGCGCCGCAGCCGCGCCACGGTGTTGCGGTGGATGCGTGCCAGCAGCAGCCGTTCGCACCACTCATCGCAGGCGGCGTCGGGGCGGAAGCGGCCGCGCATGGCGTAGCCCTCCTGCTCCAGCGCCATCAGCGCGAAATCGACCTCATCCGCTGGCACCGCCAGGATGGCGGCGAGCGCCTGCGCGGTGGTGACCCCGGATGCGGACAGGCGGCTGCGCACCAGTTCGCGCAGGGCATCCTCGCGCGACCAGTCCGCGGCATAGCTGGCGGGGACCGCGACATCCGGCGCGATGGCCGCGTCCGGATGCAACGCGCGCAGCTGCGGCAGGCGCTCGGTGGCGGTCCACAGCCCTGCCGCGCCGGCATCCAGCACGGTGGCGCGCGCTTCTCCCGCCAGCCGCTCCAGCAACGGCAGCCAGCCCGATGCCTCGGCCTCGCCCGCCGTGACCACGCCCAGCGCCATCAGCGCGTCGTGCATCTCGTCCGAGGTCCCCGCCAGCGGCCAGGCATCCTCGGCCACCGCGTCGATCGCACCCGGATCGAGCCGGCCAAGGTCACCGGCCTGAGTGGCACCGCCGCGGCCGCGCGCGACCACCGCCTGGGTGCGTCGCTCCTCCAGCGGTGCGTCATCGAGGAAGGCATACGGCCGCGCGCTCAGCACTTCGGCGGTGAACGGCGAGGGCCCGGTCAGATCGCGCGCGGTCACCTGCACGTCGCCAGATTCCAGCCCGCGCAGCAGCGCCAGCCAGCCGTCCACGTCCATGGCCTCGAACAGGCAATCCTGCAGGGTCTGCGCCACCAGCGGGTGGTCGGGCACTTCGCGCTCGCCGACGATGTTTTCCAGGCACGCCACCTGGTCGGGGAACACCGTCGCCATCAGGTCTTCCGACTTCATCCGCTGCAGCTGCGGCGGGACCTTCTTGCCGCCGGTGAAGCGCGGCAGCGCCAGCGCGGTGGTGGCATTCCAGCGGAAACGCGCCGGGAACAGCGGCGCGTCCAGCAGCGCCTGCACCAGCACGTCCTTGGCGCTGGCCGAATGCAGGTAGCCGATCACTTCGATCAGCGGGAAGCTGTGGCTGGTGGACAGCGACAGGATGATCGCGTCCTCGGTGGCCGCCGCCTGCAGCTCGAAGTTGAACTTGCGGCAGAAGCGCTTGCGCAGCGCCAGCCCCCAGGCCTTGTTGATCCGGCTGCCGTAGGGCGAATGGATCACCAGCTGGGTGCCGCCGGACTCGTCGAAGAAGCGCTCCAGCGCGATGTGCTGCTGGGTTGGCAGCATGCCGAAGCCGGCCAGCTGCGCGGCGGCGTAGGCGACGATCTGCGCGGCGGCGGATTCACCCAGCGCCAGTTCGTCGCGCAGCCAGCCCAGCGCCGCGGCTTCGCCTTCGCGCTCCAGTTTTTCCTGCAGCAGCGCGCGGAAGCGCGACACGCTGGCCGACAGCTCGATGCTGCGCCCCGGCGCCTCGCCCAGCCAGAACGGGATGCTGGGCGGCTGGCCCTGCGCGTCCTCCACCCGCACCCGGCCGCTTTCCACGCGCAGGATCCGGTAGCTGGCGTTGCCGAGCTGGAACACGTCGCCAGCGATGCTTTCGATGGCGAAGTCTTCGTTGACGGTGCCGATCTGGATCGCCTGCGGCTCCAGCACCACCGCGTAGTCGCCGACGTCGGGGATGGTGCCGCCGGACTGCGTCGCGGTCAGGCGCGCGCCCTTGCGCCCGCGCAGCTTGCGGTGCACGGCGTCGCGATGCAGGTAGCTGGCGCGCTGGCCATAGCGGGTGGAAAAGCCCTCCGCCAGCATCTTCAGCAGGCCATCGAACTCCTCCCGCGGCAGCGACGCATACGGCCATGCCCGCCGCACCAGCGCGAACAGTTCGTCCTCGTCCCATTCGCGCGCCGCCACCTCGGCCACGATCTGCTGCGCCAGCACGTCGCGCGGCGCCGGCGGCATGATCAGCGCATCCAGTTCGCCGCGGCGCACGCTGTCCAGCAGGGCCGCGCATTCCATCAGCTCGTCGCGGGTGGCGGCGAACAACCTCCCCTTGGGCACGCCGCCGACCTGGTGGCCGGCACGCCCCACCCGCTGCAGGAAGGCGGCGATGCTGCGCGGCGACCCGATCTGGCAAACCAGCTCGACATCGCCGATATCGATGCCCAGCTCCAGCGAGGCAGTCGCCACCAACACCTTCAGCCCGCCGCGCTTGAGCCGCTGCTCGGCATCCAGCCGCAGCTCCTTGGCCAGCGAACCGTGGTGCGCGGCCACGTGCTCCTTGCCCAGCAACTCGCCGAGGTGGCGGGCCGCGCGCTCCGCCATCCGGCGGGTATTGACGAAGACCAGGGTGGTCGCGTGCTGCTCCACCAGTTCGGCGATGCGCGAGTACACCAGCTCCCACTGCGCGTTCGACATCACCGCCTCCAGCGGTACCGGCGGCAGTTCCAGCGCAAGATCGCGCTGGCGCGCGTGGCCGATATCGACGATGGCGCAATCGCGTGCGCCTGCACCTGTCAGGAACTTCGCCACTTCCTCGATCGGCTTCTGCGTCGCCGACAGCCCGACGCGCGTGGCCCGCCGCCCGGTCAGCGCGTCCAGCCGCTCCAGCGACAGCGCCAGGTGGCTGCCGCGCTTGTTCTGCACCAGCGCGTGGATTTCGTCGACGATCACCGTGCGCACGCCGGCCAGCATCGCCCGCCCGGACTCCGAGCCCAGCAGCACGTAAAGCGATTCCGGGGTGGTGGCGAGGATGTGCGGCGGCCGCTTGCGATGCAGGGCGCGCTCGGACTGCGGCGTGTCGCCGGTGCGCACCGCCGTGCGGATGGCGACGTCCGGCAGGCCCAGCGCTGCCAGCTCGGCGCGGATGCCCTCCAGCGGCGCGTCCAGGTTGATGTGGATGTCGTTGGACAGTGCCTTCAGCGGCGAGACGTACAGCACCAGGGTGGTATCCGGCAGCCCCTGCGACAGGCCTTCCCGCACCAGCGCGTCGATCGCGGTGAGGAAGGCGGTCAGGGTCTTGCCCGAGCCGGTAGGCGCGGCCACCAGGGTGTCGCGGCCGGCGGCAATGGCCGGCCAGGCCGCGATCTGCGCCTGCGTGGGCGCCGGAAACGCGTGCGCGAACCAGCCGGCGACAGCGGGATGGAGGCCGCCCAGGGCTGCATGCAGCGGCACTTGCTCAGGCATGCCGGCATTATCCGTCGCCCCGGGAGGCGTCGGATGAATGGCGTGCTGAAAGGCGAAGCGGATCTGCGCGTTCACCCCCGCAGGCTGCGGCGCGTGTGTCTCACCGGCTGCGACTCAGCGGATCTCCTGCAGTCCGCCCGGCACCCCGCGCGGTGACAGAAGCAGCTGCCAGAGCTGGTTGCGGCGCACCCGGAAGCTGGCCATCGATGCCGCCAGGTAGAACCGCCACATGCGCCGGAAGCGCGTGTCGTAGCGCGGCGGAAGGCGCTCCCAGGCGGCCTCGACATTGGCCCGCCAGGCCTGCAGGGTGCGGTCGTAGTCGGGGCCGAAACCATGCCAATCCTCCACCACGAATCGCCCCTCCAGCGCCGCGGCGATTTGCGCGGCCGACGGAATCATCGAATTGGGAAAGATGTAGCGGGCGATCCACGGGTCGGTGTGGCGGGTCGAGGCATTGCTGCCGATGCAGTGCAGCAGCGCCAGCCCGCCGTGCTCTCCTGCCGGGTCGAGGCTGCGCCGGGCCACGTCGAAAAAGGTGGCGTAATTGCGCGCACCGACGTGCTCGAACATGCCGATGGACAGCACCCGGTCGAACGCGTTTGGCTCGATATGGCGGTAATCCTGCAGCCGGATCTCCACCGGCAGGCCCGCGCACAGCTCGCGTGCATAGGCCGCCTGCTCGGCGGAGATGGTCACCCCCACTCCCTGCACGCCGTAGCGTTCGGCCGCGAATTTCAGCGCCTCGCCCCAGCCGCAGCCGATGTCCAGCAGGCGCTGCCCCGGGCGCAGCCGCAGCTTGCGGCAGACCAGGTCGAGCTTGGCTTCCTGCGCGGCGTCGAGATCCTGCGCATCGCGCCAGTAGCCGCAGCTGTAGATCAACCGCTTGCCGAGCATGGCGGCGTAGAGGTCGTTGCCCAGATCGTAGTGGCGCCTGCCGACCTCGCGGCTGCGGCGCTCCGCCTGCAGATTGAGCAGCCGCGCGCGAAGGTTGTCAGCCAGGCTGGCCAGGCCGTGCACGCGCTCGTCGAGCTGCGCCGCCAACAGCCGGGCCAGCATGCCATCCAGCGACGCCACGTCCCACCAGCCGTCCATCCACGTCTCGCCCAGCCCAAGCGAACCCTGCGCCAGCACCCGGGAATAAAAGCGCTGGTCGTGGATTGCCGGGTCGCATTCGCCGCCGCCATCCGGATGGATATCGGCGCCGGCCAGCAGCGCGGCCACGCGGTCTCGGAGCGGATGGATCGCAGGCATGTTCGCCTCCGACCGCCAGCTTAGCGCAGCCCGGTGAGGTCAGCCCTGACGGAACAGCGGGCGATATTCGGCGGCCACCAGCGGCAGCAGCACCCGCGCCGGCACGTCGACGGTGACGGTGCCCTCCACGTACGGGGCGACCTGGTACGGCGGGAACACGAAGCGCAGCGCGCGGATGCTGCCATCGGCGTTCATCACCGGCTCGAAGCGGGCGAAATTCGCCGCCGACGGCGCGGTGCCGTCATCGATCATCCGGCTGCGCAACGACATCTGCCCGGCACGGGCGTCGCCCTCCAGCGCCTCCTCATCCAGCGATGCCGACAGCCCGGTCATCAGCTGCTCGCGCACGTAGGCGGAAACCGGCGTCCAGCCGTCGGCGGCGGGGATCAGCTGCTCCGCCGCCAGCATCTGCTGCAGCTGCGGCAGCCACACGAAGCGCTCCACCAGCGGGGCGCCGTGCGCGCCCCCCGTGTAGGTACTACCGTCGGCGGCCACCGCCACCACCCGCGGGGTCGCAACCACCATGCTGAACTGCAGGCTGAGGTCGTACGGCGCGCGCGGTTTCGCCCCCTTGAGTCCGGCGACGGCCTGCATCAATTCGGCCCGCGCCGCTTCCGCATAGGCATGCAGCGCCTGCGCCAACGGCGGGTAGGCAGCAGCCTGCGACGGGTAGCTGATGCCGACGATGTAGCCCGGCGTGGTCTCGATGACGTCCTTCAATGCCGGCGGCGCGGCGGGCACGGCAGCCGTGGCGGTTTGTCCCGGTGCAGGCGCGGCAGCGGCAGGCGGCGTATCGCCGCGGTTGCAGCCCGCCAGCAGGACCAGCAGCATGGCGAAGACCGCGGCGCGTGAACTCGGACGAAGGGAATCGCTCATGGCGGAACAGGGGATTGGAGAAGTGGCCGGGGGACCGCACGCATAGTTTGGCATGCACACCGCAGGCATCCCTCACCGGGCCTTGCCCGCCCGCATTTTTTCAAAGCCCCGGAAACGACAAAGCCCGGCCGAAGCCGGGCTTTGCGTGCGCCAAGGCGCAGGCGAATTACTCCGCCTGCACTTCGTCGGCCTGCAGGCCCTTCTGGCCCTGCACGACCTTGAAGGAGACCTTCTGGCCTTCCTGCAGGGACTTGAAGCCGTTGCCCTGGATCGAGCGGAAGTGGACGAAAACGTCCGGGCCGCTTTCCGGGGTGATGAAGCCGAAGCCCTTGGCGTCGTTGAACCACTTGACGGTGCCGGTCTGACGATCAGACATGTTGTTACTCCATTGAACAGTTGGTCATGTAAACACGGCTGGCGATACCGGCCGCGACTGTCGAGCAAGGGGTAACGCACACGATGAGCGGATCACGACGGATCTACCACATCGGGTCACGATGTACCGTGATCCCGCTTGAAACAGTGGGCGAACCTTAACCTGTTTTTGACGGCAATGGAGCATTCCCGCGAAGATTTTTTTCGGCCAGTCGCGAATGCTTACCAGTCGGCGTGATCGGGCAGCAAACCGCGCAACTCGGGGTCGGTGAGGTTCCGCCATTGGCCAGGCTTCAGGTGCCCCAGCTTGACGTTGCCGATCCGCGCCCGGTGCAGTTGCTTGACCCGGTAGCCGAAGTGGGCGGCCATCAGCCGGATCTGCCGGTTCAGGCCCTGGGTGAGCACGATGCGGAAGCCGAATCGGCCCAGCCGGCCGGTCTTGCAGGGCAGCGTCGCCTCGCCGTGCACCGGCACCCCGCCGCGGGCCATGGCGCGCAGGAAATCGTCGGTGACCGCGTTGTTCACCGCCACCAGGTATTCCTTCTCCAGCTTGTTCTCGGCGCGCAGGATGCGGTTGACGATGTCGCCGTTGCTGGTCAGCAGGATCAGGCCTTCGGAATCCTTGTCCAGCCGGCCGATCGGGAAGATCCGCTGCTCGTGGCCGACGAACTCGACGATATTGCCCTTGACCGCCTCGTCGGTGGTGCAGGTGATGCCCACCGGCTTGTTCAGCGCGATGTAGATGTGCCGGCGCTTGCCCTTGGCGGCCACGCGGGCGGCCAGTGGATTGCCGTCGATACGAACTTCGTCGTCCTCCCCGACTTCGGCGCCAATGCGGGCGCGGATGCCGTTCACGGTGACGCGACCCTCGGCGATCAGGCGGTCGGCCTCGCGGCGGGAGCAGTGGCCGGTATCGGCGATGTGTCGGTTGAGGCGCATGGGGCGGGCATTCTACCCGTCCCAGCCGGCTCAGGCGCGCAGCGCGTCGAATTCCGGGTGTCGGCGCATCCAGGTGTCGGCGTAGGAGCACTGCGGATCGACCTTCAGCCCGGCATCGCGGGCATAGGCCAACGCCGCCCGCACCAGCTCGCTGGCGATCCCGCGGCCACCGATTTCGGGCGGCACGATGGTGTGGGTGATGGTCAGGCGGCCTTCGTTCTCGATGTAGTCGAGGCGTGCGGCGTGGCCTTCGGCCTGGGTGACGAACCGCTGTTCGGGGACTTCGTGGAGGATCTCGGTCATTGCTGTTCTCCGTGTTTGCGGGCCTATCCCAGCAGGCTGCGCGTGAAGTGGCCGGCAACGCCGGGCCGCAGCAGCAGGGTGAACAGCACGCCGTAGGCCGCGCCCCACAGGTGCGCGCTGTGGTTGACGTTGCCGCCGCCGCGCCGGTCCATCCAGATGCTGTAGCCCACGTACAGCAGCGCGAACAGGAAAGCCGGGATCGGCAGCGGGATCGGGAAGATGATCAGCTTCGACCACGGGTCGAACAGGATCGCCGCGAACAGCACCGCCGCCACCCCGCCGGAGGCACCGAGGCTGCGGTAGTTCGGGTCGCGCTGGTGCTTCATGTAGGTGGGCAGGATCGAGACCACGATCGCCGACAGGTAGAACAGCAGGTAGCCGAGCGGCGAAATCCATTCGGAAAACACCCGCTCCACCTGCATGCCGAACGACCACAGGGTGATCATGTTGAACAGCAGGTGGGTCCAGTCGGCGTGGATGAAGCCGTAACCCAGCAGGCGGTCGTACTGGCGGCTGCGGGTGACCGCCGGCGGCCACAGGATCAGCCGGCCCAGCAGGCGCTGGTCGTTGAAGGCGCGCCAGCTGACCAGCACGGTGGCGGCGATGATGGCGAGGGTGAACATGGCTCAGGCCGCCCGGTAGTTGTCCTGCATCGGATAGGTGCGCGCGTAGGCGGCGAACGCCAGCGCGGCCACGAACGCGAACGCGGCGAAGAAGAACATCAGCACCGCGTTCTCGCTGTAGCCGGTGGCGGCGATCTGCGCAGTGACGGCGTCATTGCGCACCGCGGCATTGGTCAGCAGCACCCACAGGCTGCCGAAGGTGCTGGTGAGGTACCAGAACGCCATGATCACGCCCTTCATCGCCACCGTGGCCTGGCTGTAGGCGAACTCCAGCGCGGTGGCCGAGACCAGCACCTCGCCGAAGGTCAGCAGCAGGTAGGGCCAGGTCTGCAGCGCCAGCGAGGTCTGCGCGCCACTGTCGATCTTCAGCTGGATCAGGCCGGCAAGGATCCAGGCGACGCCGGAGAACGCGATGCCCCAGCCCATCCGCCGCAGCGGGGTGGGCTCGAAGCCGATCCGGCGCAGCGCCGGGTACAGCAGCATGTTGTTGAACGGGATCAGCAGCATGATCAGCAGCGGATTCAGCGCCTGCATCTGCCCTGCTTCCTTGACCAGCCAGCTGGGCCACCACCAGGCTTCGTGCGGCACGGTCATCGCCTTGCCCTGGATCACCCAGGTGCTGGCCTTCTGGTCGAACAGCGACCAGAACGGCGTGGTCAGCGCGAACACGATCAGGATCCGCAGCACCGCGCGCACGCCGTCCACCGCCGCATCCGGATGCAGGCCGCGCGCACGCTCCAGCTGCATCGACACGCCGATCCCGCCGAACGCGATCAGCGCGCCCAGCGCCAGGCAGGCGGTGATGACGAAGTGGAAGTCGGCCGGCCAATACGGCACCGCGATGCCGAACGCCGCCTGCAGCGCCCAGCAAGCCAGCATCGCCAGCGCCAGCAGCACGCCGAAGCCGGCCACCAGCAGGCCGGCCCTGCCCTGCCCCGGCGCCTGCGCCAGCAGCGCGCTGCGCGCCACGTTGAGGAAGGAATGCGGGTCTTCGCCACGGGTGGGCGGCACCCGCACATATTGCTTGCGGCCCAGCCAGAAGATGAAGGTGGCGATGAACATCAGCACGCCGGGGATGCCGAACGCCACCGCCGGGCCGAGGTCGCGCAGGAACAGCGGCATCAGCAGCGAGGCGAAGAAGCTGCCGAAGTTGATCGTCCAGTAGAAGCCGTCGAAGACCAGCTTGGCCAGGTGCTTGTTGGCGGTGGTGAACTGGTCGCCGCAGAAACTCACCACCAGCGGCTTGATCCCGCCGCTGCCCAGCGCGATCAGGAACAGGCCGGTATAGAAGCCGCTGCGGCTGTCCTCGAACAGCGCAAGGCAGGCATGGCCGGCGCAGTAGATCAGAGAGAACCACAGCACCGTGTTGTACTTGCCGAAGTAGCGGTCGGACAGCCAGCCGCCCAGCAGCGGGAAGAAGTACACCCCGATGACGAAGCTGTGGAACACGTCCTTGGCGACGCCCTGCCGCTCCGCCTCCGGCACGTAGGCCAGGATCACGCTGCTGACCAGGAACTGCACCAGGATGTTGCGCATCCCGTAGAAGCTGAAGCGCTCGCAGGCCTCGTTGCCGATGATGTAGGGAATCTGCCGGGGCAGGCGGGCGGTCGGGGCGGCCGTCGTCTGGCTCATGCGTGGCTCTTTGCTGGGGTTGCGGGAAGCCTAACCGATGCGGGGCTTACGCCCACTCGGTCAGCCCCTCGCGTTCGTACAGGGCCTTGAAGGTCGGCCGCGCCTTCATCCGCTTCGCCAGCTCGGCCAGACGCGGCGCGTCGGTGGCCGGCGACGGCGAATTGCGCGACCAGCGCATCAGCATCACCAGGTAGAAATCCGCGACGCAGGGCGCCTCGCCCAGCAGGTACGGCCCGTGCGCCTGCAGGTGCGCGTCGATCCGCTGCCAGTGCGCACCCAGCCGCCGCGCGCAGTGCGCATGCACCGCCTCGGCATTGGCTTCGCCGGCCACCTCGCCCGGATACCACCACTGCCGCAGCAGCGGCTGCACTTCGTTGGCCAGATCGAACATCCACTGCAGGAAGTCCAGCCGCTGCGGATCGCCAACAGCCGGCATCAGCCCCGCCTGCGGGTGGGTTTCCGCCAGCCACAGCGCCAACGCCGCGGCCTCGTGCTGCGGCTTGCCATCGATCACCAGCGTCGGCACTACGCCGTTCGGATTCAGCGCCAGATATTCCGGCGACTTCTGCGCGCGGTTGGCGAAGTCCACCAGACGCAGTTCGTGCGGAAATTCCAGCTCCAGCAGCAGCCAGTGAACGAGGAAGCTGGCAGAACCGGGGGCGTAGTAAAGCGTCGCGGCCATGGCGGAAATCCGGTGGAATGCAGCCTCCATCTTCGCACGCCGTCCGTCACGACTTACGGCAGGCAACGGGCGGATTGCACTGGGCTACCATCGCGCGGTTGACCCGGAGACCCATGATGCGCCGCCACTTGCTCGCCCTTGCCCTGCTGTCCATCGCCACGTCCGCCCCGTCCGCCGCGCACGCGGCCAAGCCCGACCTGACCACCGTGGCCGAGCGCAGCGGCTACCGGCAGACCGGCCGCTACGACGAGGTGATCGCGCTGTGCGACGCCTACCAGCAGGCCTATCCGCAGGCGGTGCGCTGTTTCGACTTCGGCACCAGCCCGCAGGGCCGGCCGATGAAGGCGCTGGCGGTGTCCACCCGCGGCGCGCTGACGCCCGAGGACGCGCGCGCGCAGAACCTGCCGGTGGTGCTGGCGCAGGGCGGCATCCACGCCGGCGAGATCGACGGCAAGGATGCAGGCTTCGGATTGTTGCGCGACCTGCTGCGCGGCAAGGCGGGCAAGGGCCTGCTGGACAAGACCGTGCTGCTGTTCGTGCCGGTGTTCAACGTCGACGGGCACGAAAACTTCAAGGCCTGGAACCGCCCCAACCAGCGCGGGCCAGAGCAGATGGGCTTCCGCACCACTGCCCAGCGCTACAACCTCAACCGCGATTACGTGAAGGCCGACGCGCCGGAAATGCGCGCGATGCTGGCGCTGGTCAACGCCTGGGACCCGCTGGTGGCGCTGGACCTGCACGTCACCGACGGCGCCAAGTTCCGCCATGACATCTCCATCACCGGCGAGCCGATCAACTCCGGCGACCAGGCGCTGCGCGCAGCCGGGCGCGGTTTCCGCGACGGCATCATCGAGAAGCTGAAGCAGCGCGGCTCGCTGCCGGTGGCGTTCTATCCCAGCTTCGAGGAAGAGGACGATCCCACCTCGGGCTTCGCCGATGGCGTCAGCACGCCGCGCTTCTCGCACGGCTATTTCCCGCTGCGCAACCGGGTCGGCATCCTGGTCGAAACCCACTCGTGGCAGCCCTACCCCAACCGCGTGCGCGCCACCTACAACACCGTGCTGGCCGCGCTGGAGCTGGCTGCCGAACACGGCCCGCAGTGGCGGCAGCTGGAGCTGGAGGCCGACGCCCGCGCCGCCGCCCTGGCCGGGCAGCCGGTACCGCTGGACTACGCCACGACCGATGCCAAGCGCTTCATCGAATTCCTGGGCTACGCCTATACCCGCACGCCATCGGAGATCTCCGGCGCCAGCATGACCCGCTACGACGAGCGCACCCCGCAGCTGTGGATGCTGCCGCTGCGCGACACCGTCGTGCCCGGGCGCAGCATGCCGGCGCCGATGGGCGGCTACGTGGTGCCACCGGAATACGCGGCGCGGGTGGGCGAGCAGCTGCGCGTGCACGGCATCGACTTCCGCACCCTCGCCGCCGCTGCGCCGCAGGCCGCGGTGGAAGCCTTCGAAGCCGACAGCGTGAAGTTCGCGCCGATGCCGGTGGAAGGCCACCAGCGCGCGACCCTCACCGGCACTTGGAAGCCGGCCACCGCCGATCTTGCCGCCGGCGCCCTGTTCGTCCCCATCGCGCAGCCGAAGGCGCGCCTGCTGATGGCGATCCTGGAGCCGCAGGCGCCCGACTCGATGGCCGCCTGGGGCGCGTTCAACAACAGCTTCGAACAGAAGGAATACATGGAAGCCTACGTGGCCGAAGAGCAGGCGCGGCTGATGCTGGCGCGCGACCCGGCGCTGAAGGCCGAATTCGAGAAGAAGCTCAAGGACGACGCCGAGTTCGCCAAGAACCCGCGTGCGCGCCTGGATTTCTTCTACCGCCGCCATCCGGCCTGGGACGCGGGCTACAACCGCTACCCGGTGCTGCGCACCGACGTGGCGCCGTGAGGGGCTAGCACGCCTCGTATTTCCAGTTGCGGCGCTTGCCTTCGGCCATCCATTCGATGGCCTGCGCCAGGCGCCTGGCGCGGGTGTCCTCGCGCCTGGCCCCGACGATCCATTCGATGTATTCGCGCCGACACCCCGGCGGGAAGGCGGCGAAAGTCGCTTGCGCCGCCTTGTTGTTCTTCAGCGCGGCGGCGAGATCTTCGGGTGTTTCCGACGGCGGTTTCGGCGCGGCCTTGCGCGCGCGGGATTTCACCCCGGCTTCGTTGAGCTGCATCGCCTTGCGCAGGTGCATCAGCATGGTCTTGTCCGGCGGCAGGTCCTGCAGCGCGGTCATCTTGCCGTAGCTGCCCATGCCGTCGCGCGGCTCGCCTTCGCCCACCACCAGCGCGTGCTTCCAGAACCCGAACGAGGCGTGCTGCTTGAACGCCGCCATCCCGCACAGGATGCCGCCGGCATGGCTGAAACTGGGCATGCCCCATTTGATCGATTCCTCGACTTCGGGACAGACCGCGTGCACCAGCTCGCGCACATGGCGCAGGATCGGCTGCGCGAACGGCGCGGCGCGTTCGATGTAGGCGTCGATGCGGGGATCGCGGGCCATGCGCTTGCCTGCCTGGGAAGTCCGCGCCATTCTGCACCCACCCTTCCATCGGCGACACGCGCCCATGCGGCTACGCAATCCGATCGTCTGGTTGTTGCTGGCCATCGCGCTTGCAGCAGGCTGGCAGCAGTGGCGCTCGCAGCAGCAAGCACCGGCGGCGACGCACGATTTTCCTGCCGCGCATGCGCCCGCGCTGCCAACGGCAGCCGGCGCAACAACCAGCGCGGATTCGTCTGCCAGCAACAACCCGGCGCTGCCCGCGTTCCTGCCACCGGAAGCCCGCGCCACCCTCGGCCTGATCCAGCGTGGCGGGCCCTACCCGTACCGGCAGGACGGTCAGGTCTTTGGCAACCGCGAAGGCCTGCTGCCGCGCCAGCCGCGCGGCTGGTACCGCGAATACACCGTCGATACGCCAGGCCTGCGCCATCGCGGCGCGCGCCGCATCGTCACCGGCGGCAACCCGCCGCACGAGTGGTACTACAGCGGCGACCACTACCGCAGCTTCCGCAGTTTCGACGCCCGGGTGCAACCATGACCGGCCTCGCCCAGATGCTGGAAGACCCGCGGCAGGCGGGGGTGTACTTCGTCCTCGACGAGGACATCGCCCTGCTCGACATCGCCTGCGGCGGCGCCGGCCTGCACACGCTGCGCATCGACCTGCAGGGCTGCGACGGCAAGGAGGCTTTGCTGCAGCGGCTGGCCGAGCGGCTGGCCACGCCGGCCGGCCAGGGTTGCAACTGGGATGCGCTCAGCGACCAGCTGCGGGACCTGTCGTGGTGGCCGGCCTCCGGCTACGCCCTGCTGCTGCCGCACGCGGCGGCATTGCGCGATGCCGACGAAACCAGCTTCGAAACCCTGCTGGACATCCTCGATGAAGCCAGCGTGGACTGGCAGGCCCGTGACATCCCGTTCTGGGCGTTCCTGGCCCTGCCCGACCGCGACCCCGCGGATGAACCGGAGCCGCCCGCACGCTAGCATGTGCGGATGCAGACACCCGCCTTCCGCAGCGCCACCCCCGCCGACATCGACGCCCTCGTCGCCCTGGTGACCTCCGCCTACCGCGGCGATGCCAGCCGCGCGGGCTGGACCACCGAAGCCGACCTGCTGGACGGCAGCCGCATCGAACCGGACGTGCTGCGCGCCGACCTGGCGCGGCCGCGCAGCCGCGTGCTGCTGGCCGAGGCCGACGGCGGGCTGCAGGCCTGCGCGCACGTGGCCGACGAGGACGGCGCCGGCTATTTCGGCATGTTCGCGGTGCGCCCCGGGCTGCAGGGCGGCGGCTTGGGGAAGCAACTGCTGGCCGAGTGCGAACGCATCGCCCGCGACGAATGGCAGCTGCCGGTGATGCGCATGACCGTGATCGACGTCCGCGCCGAACTGATCGCCTTCTACGAGCGCCGCGGCTATCGCCGCACGGGCGAGTTCAAGCCGTTCCCCTACGGCGACACCCGTTTCGGCCAGCCCAAACGCGACGACCTGCGCTTCGAAGTGCTGGAAAAACCCCTGCACGCGGAGGCGACGGCATGAGCGAGACCTGGACCTTTGTGTGCACCACCGCCGAGCTGCTGCCGGGGGAAATGAAGGTGGCGTTCGATGAGGTCACCGGCACCCCGATCGCGGTGTTCAACCTCGACGGCATGTTCTACGCGCTGGAGGATCAGTGCACCCACGAGGACTTCGAGCTGTCGGCCGGCCATTTCGACGCCGCCTCCGGCCAGGTGGAGTGCGTCCTGCACGGCGCGAAGTTCGACGTTCGTGAAGGGACCGCGCTGTGCGCGCCGGCCTACGAACCGGTGGCGAAGTTCCCGGTGAAGGTGGAAGACGGCGCGGTGTTCACGCGCGACGACCGCTGACCGCAAAGCAGCTTCTCGCGCCCTCTATTTTGCAGCGCCGCAGCCGCGCAGCGATCCCCCGGACGGGCGGCTGACGCGCGTTCGACCGAGGGTTGTTGAACTGTTTTGATTGCCAATACGAATCGTTCGCATTAGCATGCGCGGGTCGCAGCATTCAGCTGCCTATCTGTCCCCGAGGATTCGATGTTCCAGCACCCGCGCCTGCGCTTCCGCCGTCCGTCCCCTGCCCCCTTGACCCTCGCCATCGGGCTGGCGCTGTGCGCGCCCGCTTTCGCATCGGAAGTCGAGGACGACGCCAGCAAGCGGGACCCCGCCAAGGACGTGGATGCGGTGATCGTGGTCGGCCAGCGCTACCTGCCGGACTATCAGGTGCGCAATACACGCGGCGCCACCAAGACCAACACGCCCCTGCTGGACGTGCCGCAGGCGGTCACCGTGGTCACCGACAAGCTGGTGGCCGACCAGGCCGTCACCAGCCTCAACGAAACCTTCCGCTACATGCCCGGCGTCGGCACCGCGCAGGGCGAAGGCAACCGCGACACCCCGGTAATGCGCGGCATCAGCTCCACCGGCGACTTCTATGTCGACGGCATCCGCGACGACGTGCAGTACTTCCGCGACGTCTACAACCTGGAGCGCGTCGAGGCCCTGAAGGGCCCCAGCGCGATGATCTTCGGCCGCGGCGGCAGCGGCGGCGTCATCAACCGCGTCACCCGCATGGCCGACGGCATGAACCACCGCAGCGGCACCCTGCAGCTGGGCTCCAACCAGCGCCGGCGCGGCACCCTGGACTTCGGCCAAGGCTTCGGCGACACCGCCGGCTTCCGCGTCAATGCCGTGGTCGAGGATTCGGAAACCTTCCGCGACGACGCCTACCTCAAGCGCTACGGCGTGAATCCCTCGCTCAACTTCGATCTCGGCAACGCCACCCGCGTGGTGCTGGCCTACGAGCGCTTCCACGACGACCGGACCACCGACCGCGGCGTGCCTTCTTTCCAGGGCCGCCCGCTCGAGACTGATCCGTCGACCTTCTTCGGCAACCCGAAGCTGAGCCGAACCGAAGCCGGCGTGGACGCCTTCGACGCGATCGTCGACCACGCCTTCGGCGAAGGCCTGAACCTGCGCAACCACCTGCGCTGGGCCGATTACGACAAGTACTACCAGAACGTGTTCCCGAGTTCGGTGGATGCCACCGGCACCAGCGTGACGCTGGCCGCCTACCGCGCCGACACCACCCGTCGCAACCTTTTCAACCAGACTGACCTGGTCTGGGAAACCCGTAGCGGCGCGCTGCGGCATACCGTGCTGGCCGGCATCGAGCTGGGCCGACAGGTCACCGACAACTTCCGCCAGACCGGTTACTTCGCGCCCGGCACCAATGTCGTGCCGATCTCCAATCCCAACGTGGACGTGGCGATCGACTTCCACCAGAGCGCCACCGATGCCGACAACCACGGCGTCGCCCGCACCTCGGCGGTATACCTGCAGGATCAGATCGAGTTCTCGCCGCAGTGGCAGGCGATCGTCGGCGTGCGCTTCGACAACTTCCGCGTGGACCTGCGCAACAACCGCAACGGACAGTCGTTCCGCAGCGACGATGACCTGCTGTCGCCGCGCGCGGGGCTGGTCTACAAGCCGCTGGAAAACGTGTCCTTCTACGCCAGCCTCAGCAAGGCATTCCAGCCGCGCGCCGGGGACCAGCTGGCATCGCTAAACGCCAGCAATGCCTCGCTCGAGCCGGAGCGCTTCCGCAACCGCGAGATCGGCGCCAAGTGGGACATCCACAAGGATCTGCAGGCCACCCTCGCCGTCTACCGGCTCGACCGCAGCAACGTGGCGGTGACAGACCCGGCCGATTCGACCCGCATGCTGCTGGTCGACGGCCAGTTCACCGAAGGCGTCGAACTGGGCCTGGCCGGCCGCATCACCGACCGCTGGCAGGTCATGGGCGGCTACGCCTGGCAGTCCGGCGAGATCACCACCACCCAGTCGGCCACCGCCATCGAGGGCAACAGGTTGGCGCAGCTGCCGCGCCATTCGGCCTCGCTTTGGAACCGCTACGACTTCAACGACAGCTTCGGCGCCGGGCTCGGCGTGGTGTACCGCGGCGAGATCTACGCCAACGTGGACAACAAGGTGGCGCTGCCGGCATTCACCCGCGTCGACGCGGCGGTCTACTGGACGCTGTCGCCGTCGCTGCAGCTCCAGCTCAACGTGGAGAACCTGGGCAATACCCGCTATTTCGCAAGCGCCCACAGCAACAACAACATCAGCCCCGGGGCGCCGCGCAGCGCATGGGTCAGCCTGAACTTCCGCTACTGAGCCGCGGGATGAGCCACGACACCTCGGCACGTCGGCGCAGCAATGCAAGCTACCGCTGGATCCGGCAATTGCACTTGTGGATCGGCGCCTGGGGGGCGCTGGCGGCCATCCTCTACGGCATCACCGGGCTGGTGATGAACCACCGGTTCGGCGACGGCGCATGGCCGCAGGGCGACAGCAGCGAAACCGCGCGCGTCGACCTCCCGATCCCGGCAGAGGCCAGGGCAACGCCCGAGCAGTTGTCACTGTGGCTGCGCGACCACAGGCAGCTGGATGCGCAGGTGATCCGCAAGGGCGGACCGGGGGGCGGCGGCGCCAAGCCGGCGCCCAAGTGGACGCTGAGCGGCGGCAGCGCGGGCAATTCGTGGACGATGGACTATGTCCCCGGCGACGCAAGCGCCACCCTAAAGCACAGTCGGCACTCGCCGCTGGCCGCCTTCAACCGGCTGCACAAGGCGGTGGGAGGTGGCCTGTTCTGGATACTGCTGGCCGACAGCTTCGCCATTGGCATGCTGCTGCTGGGCCTGTCCGGCATCTGGATGTGGGCGCGGGGCCGCAGCCTGCGCGCGATGGCCTTCAGCGTGATGGGGCTGTCCACGCTGGCATTCGTCGCCGTGCTTGCACTGGCGCTCGGCTGAGCGCCTCTCGCTCCGTTGGGAGAAGAACCAGAAAAAGAGGTGCGGCACATCCCTGTGCCGCAGCGACGTCAATTCCTTTGACGCCGCCTTTGACCTTGAAAGTCCCCAGGGGATGAGGGTTGATCAAAGCCGCCTGGCTTTGATCAGACCTCGCCCTGCTCTACAACCCGCGCCAGCAGGAGTTCGCCGGCCCCGTCCAGCGCAAACCGTGTGCGTACACGATGGCCGCGAAGGATCGCGGTGTCGCCCGGCGCCATGACGCCGGGCCCGGCTTGACCGGGAAATGCGCCTGCCCGGCCAGCAGATGCGCCACCCAGGTTTCCCCCGGGTCGGCAAACAGCACCATCGCCCCGGCCAGCGGCCGCCGCCAGAGCTGGACGTCGGCATGACCGCGCTTCCACATCAGGTTGAAGTCACGGCTGGGGCCGTCGACCAGTTGTCCCACCAGCGGGCGCTCGCCGGCGAACCGCTGCATCCCGCAAGGCGGCAACAGATCGCGCACTTCGCCATCGTCGAAACGCAGGCGCATGCCCTCGCCTTCCAGCAGCACCAGCGCGCGCTCCACGCCCGGAAATGTCGAAAAGGGGGCGTCGGTTTCCACTTCCGCGAGAGACACCCGCCAATTCCAGTCGTCGGCATCCGGGCACCGGAAGACTTCCGAGGTCCACCCCGCACCGTTCTTCCAGCGCATGCGCCGGTAATCCTGCGCGCGCAGGACCGTGGTTGCCGGCGCCGTCGCCATTCCCGTCATCGCCGCAGTATCGCCGGCCAGCGAAGGGCCGGCGACGACGCTCTCTGCATTCATCGGCGCACGACCCGCTGCGGCGCCACCTTCCGGACCGGGGCATTCGCAGTCTTGGGAGCAACCCGCGGCGCACCCACCACGATCCGGTCGCGGTTCCTCTCCACGGTCTTCAACCCGATGCCCTTGACCAGCGCCAGCTGCTCGGCGCTGCGGAAGGCGCCATTGGCCTTGCGGTAATCCACGATCGCCTGGGCCTTGGCTGGGCCGACGTTCACCAGCACGCGGTCGATGGTGCCGGCATCGGCGGTATTGATGTTGACGGTCTCGCCGGCAATGGCGGCGCCAGCAAAGGCGAAGCACAGGACCAGCGGGGCAAGCAGATTGGTCAGCGACTTGATGTTCATGGCGTGGTTCCTCCGGTTGGGATCTGGGCCGGACCACGTTGCGTGATCCGGTGCCTGCAGATTGCCCACCGCGACAGGGACAGCCTATCGGCGGCCGCCCCGACGCGCGTCGGGATTACCACCCGGTTTTGGGTAGGAAAAGTCTGATCCCGATCATGCCGATGGCTGCGTGGGCCACAGTCGCCCTGCACTGCGGCGCTACAATGCCCGCTTCAGATCACGCTGGAGACAGGCCCCGATGCACACCGCCACGTTCGACGCCAACCAGGTCCGCGACTTCGTCGGCGCCAAGTGGGATGCCGAAATCGTCCCGCAGCTGGTCGATTACATCCGCATCCCCAACAAGTCGCCGATGTTCGACGCAGACTGGGTGCAGAACGGCCACATGGATCGCGCGGTGGCGCTGATGGAGGCCTGGGCGAAGGCGCAAGCCATCCCCGGCATGCAGCTGGAAGTGGTGCGGCTGGAAGGCCGCACGCCGCTGATCTTCATCGACATCCCCGCCGCCAACGGCGGCCGTAACGACGACTGCGTGCTGCTCTACGGCCACCTCGACAAGCAGCCGGAAATGACCGGCTGGGACGAGGGCAAGGGCCCGTGGGAGCCTGTGCTGGAAGGCGACCGCCTGTACGGCCGCGGCGGTGCCGACGACGGCTACGCGATCTTCGGCTCGCTGACCGCGGTGATGGCGCTGCAGGCGCAGGGCGCGGCCCATGCGCGCTGTGTGGTGCTGATCGAGGCCTGCGAGGAATCCGGCAGCTACGACCTGCCCTTCTACGTGGACCACCTGGCCGAGCGCATCGGCAAGCCCTCGCTGGTGGTCTGCCTGGACTCCGGCTGCGGCAACTACGAACAGCTGTGGTGCACCACCTCGCTGCGCGGCTTGGCCGGCGGCAACCTCACCGTCAAGGTACTCAGCGAAGGCGTGCACTCCGGCGATGCCTCCGGCATCGTGCCGTCCAGCTTCCGCATCATCCGCGACCTGCTCTCGCGCATCGAAGACGAGGACACCGGCCGCGTGCTGATCGACGGCATGCATGTGGACATCCCCGCCGAACGCCGCGCACAGGCGGCCAAGGTGGCCGAGGTATTGGGCGACGAGGTATTCGACAAGTTCCCGTTCCTGCCCGGCATGACCCCGATGGGCAGTGACCGCACGGAACTGGTGCTCAACCGCACCTGGCGGCCGGCACTGTCCATCACTGGCGTCGATGGCATTCCACCGCTGGCCTCGGCAGGCAACGTGCTGCGTCCGCATACCGCCCTCAAGCTCAGCCTGCGTCTGCCGCCCACCTTGGACGGCAAGCGAGGCGGCGAGCTGCTGCAGGAAGCCCTGCTGAAGGACCCGCCCTACGGCGCCGAGGTCAGCCTGAAGCTGGAGAAGGCGAGCACGGGCTGGAACGCCCCTGCACTGGCGCCGTGGCTGGAAGCGGCCATCGACCAGTCCAGCCAGGAGTTCTTCGGCAAGCCCGCCATGTACATGGGCGAAGGCGGCACCATCCCGTTCATGGGCATGTTGGGCGAGAAGTTCCCCGGCGCGCAGTTCATGATCACCGGCGTGCTGGGACCGCATTCGAACGCGCACGGACCGAACGAGTTCCTGCACATCCCGATGGGCAAGGCGGTGACCGCCTGCGTGGCCCGTGTGATGGCCGAACACAATGCGGCCAGCCTGCGGGGGGAGACCACGGGCGTGGGGGCGGCGGCCGGCAATTCTTATGCGGATACGCCGGGCGGGTGCTGCTGACGAGGGCAGACCACACTGAATCCGCTCACATTTGCGGGCGCTATCAAATACCATTAGAATGATCATTGTCATTCCCATGAATGAACAATGGACACAATAATGTCTATTGCGCTCGCCACACCCGCGGAAATCATGCGCGTACTCGGTCAGCGCTTGCGCGTACAGCGCCTTGCCCAGGAACTGGCACAACGCGATCTTGCGCAGATGGCAGGGCTGTCGCTGGGAGCCGTGCGCAAGCTGGAGCAGGACGGGCAATCGTCGCTGGACACCCTTGTCCGCGTCACCCAAGCACTGGGGCTGACGGATGAGCTGGATCCTCTATTCAAGCTCAGACGCCACTCCATTGCCCAGATGGAACAGGCGGCCGCTACCCACCAGCGGCAGCGCGCCCCGAAGCGGAGCGCGCGATGAAGTCGCTGGCCGTGCAGTACTGCGGTTGGGGCGAAGACTGGCCGCTGGGCCGCTTGGCGGATGACGGCAAGACCCTCTTGTTTGAATACTCGGCGGTGGCGCTGGCTCAGGAACTGGAACTCTCGCCCCTGCACCTGAAGCTGCAAGCGGCGGCCCATGGTGGCTTCCCTTCTTTCCAGCACCGCCTACCCGGCCTGATCGCCGACAGCCTGCCCGACGGTTGGGGCATGCTGTTGATGGATCGCTTGTTTCGGCAGCAGGGCATCCGCTATCCCGGCCCGCTTGATCGCCTGGCCTTCATCGGCGACCGCGCGATGGGCGCGCTGCGCTTCGTGCCGGCCCAGGACATCAACGCCCCGGAGCCGGACTGGACGCTGTTGGCATTGGCACAAGAAAGTGCCCGCGCCCTGGCCGGCGATGCGGGCGTCGCCCTGCGCGAACTGGCGCTGACCGGGGGCTCCCCGCAGGGCGCACGCCCCAAGGCGCTGGTGCACTACGACACGGCCTCGGGCCATGTCAGCACACGATCCGACGGCTTGGGCACGCCGTGGCTGGTGAAGTTTCCGGCGCGGGACGAGCACAAGGAAGTTTGCGCCATCGAGCAGCTCTACGCCGAGCTTGCGCGCGACTGCGGGCTGGAAATGCCCGCAAGCGCGTTGTTCGACCTATCGCCGGAATCAGCAGCCTTTGGCGTGGCGAGGTTCGACCGCGAACAAGGCCAGCGCGTCCCCGTGCACAGCCTGGCAGGACTGCTCCAGATCGATTTCCGGCTTCCGGGCGCGACCGACTACACCACCTTCCTGCGCGCCACCCGTCTGCTGACCCGCGACCAGCGCGAAGTGGACAAGGCGTTTGCCCGCGCCGTCTTCAACGTGCTGTTCCACAACCGCGACGACCACCCGAAAAACTTCGGCTGGCGCCTGGGCCGTGACCGCCGCTGGCGGTTGGCTCCCGCCTTCGACCTGACATACAGCGAAGGCCCAATGGGGCAACACCATATGGATGTCTGCGGGGAAGGCGCGGCGGTGCAGCGCCGGCACTTGATACAACTAGCGGACGAAGGCGGCGTGGCAGGGGCAACCGCGGCAGCCACAATCGAGCGAATGCGGGAACAGGCGTCCGGCTTCCTTCATCGCGCCAGCGCATTCCCGATCCGGCGGGAAACCGTGAAGCATATGAGGGCCGCTGTTGCGGCGTGTGAAAGGCGTTTGGCATCTTGAGGGCTAAAACCAACAAACCCGCCGGAAGGCGGGTTTGTTGTTTGAAGCGTCGAGCAATTTACCAGCAGCCGGAGGTAGTCGGCGATTTCGTACCGGCCTGGTTCACGGTCAACGTGCTACAGGAATCACCAGACTGCTTTCCTTGCGGCGCAGCTGAGATTAAGTACTCCTTGGCTTTGAGGCCGGCCGCTGGCGCTGTCACGTTATAGAACTCCAGCGCTTTTGGCTCGCAAATGCCGGTATTCGCCACGAACCCTACATAGGTCATGTTCGTGGTGTAAAACCGCTCAGCCTGCTGCGCTATCGCAAGAGCGCAGGCCGCACCCGCGGTGCGCCGTGCCTTTCGCATATGTTCGTTGTACGCCGGCAGCGCAATGCTGGCCAGAATTCCGATGATGGCAACCACCACCATCAGCTCGATCAGCGTGAAACCGCTGGCGTGCGAACCGCGCATGGAAAACTCCTTTGCCTGGCTTGTCATAGTGCTCAGTCCTTTCTGATTTCACGCCAGGAGACGGGGCTCCACACCTTGCCAACGATACCGCCCGAACCGGGCTTCTCGCCTGCATTGGTGCCACCCACGATCAGCTTGCCGTCCAGGAAAATCGGCAAGGTCGGCATGCCTACGCCGAAGTTCACCGACCCCACGGGCACTCCACCAACGCTCTGGTCCGTGGTGTCCCCGTCCTTGTCCAGGTCGAAGAAGGACTTGCCCGCACTGGTCCCCGTGAACGCATCCAGGGCATTGATGTAACCGGACCCGGACGCCTCGCAGGCATCGCCTTCCGGAATCATGCTGGCCGTGACCAGGATGTTCGACACCAACTGGGCGTCCTGTACGATCCGCTCGCCCTTGCCCGGCAGATCCATGTACCAGCCGTTGAAGCTGGTCGCCAGATCGGTCTTGGCCTCGAAGGTCCGCACGGGGTAGCCGTCCTGGGTGGCACCGGTATTGATGATGGAGCGCTTCTTCAACTGCCCGTAGGTCACTGCGGAGCCGGTATCGATGATTCCGTACATACCTTGCGTTCCGGGCGTCTTGTCGTCGGCCTCGGTGGCGGTCATGTAGCTGCCGGTGCCGAAGAACACCCACCGCTTGTAGGTTCGGGGATCGGTAGCCACCGTGACACCGCCGGTAATCGGCTGGATGGCGCCAGTGCCATTGGCAGTCTTGGCGGTAAACATCCGGGTGACCGTCCAGCTGGCGGGCGAAGCGCTGCTCATGTCGAACTTCCACACATTGCCCAGACGGTCGCCAGCATAGGCGTAAGCGAGCGTGCGGCCATCCTTGCCCAAGATACCAGTAGGCGCCGACAGTCCGTTGGGATTGGCCGCATCGCCTGCACCGGTATCCAGCTCCTTGATGACCGCGCCGGTTGCCGCATTGATCACAAACAGCACGGCCTTGTTGTCAGTGCTGTTGACACCATTACCGACAATGGCCGCGACGGTGCCGCTGCCAACCCGGGTCAGAATCGGCCGGCCGGTCACCAGGCCCATGTTGGGATTGGAGCCGCCCAACTCCCACGTGATGTTGCCCGTGCCGAAGGCGCCAGGATTGGTCACGTCAAGGCCGAACAGACCCTTGCCGCCGCGACCCATGCCCCCCACCAGATAGTTCTTGCCCGGTGTGAGTTTGCGATTGGTGACCACCACGGGACCGTCCACGAACCACTTGTGGGTGTAGTCACCGCGGCTAAGCTGGCTGAGATCGCCAAGGTTCACCAACCCCGGGACATAGGCGAACTGCTCGACACCAGTGTCGGCATCGAAAGCGTGCAACATGCCGTCGTTGGCGCCCACGTAGAGGGTCTTGGTGTCGTCGACGTACGCAGGCGACGAATTGACGATATCACCCAGCACCGTGCTCGCACGATTCCGCAGCAGCCCGCCATTGCGTTCTTCCAACGCACCATCGCCCTTGATATAGGCAGCATTTTCGGCGCCGGTGACGGGATAATCGACAGGACCACCCGGCCTGGCCAGCGCGCCAAGCTGCGTGGAAGTCGGGAAGGTGTCGCCAGAGCCACCATTGAACGTGAACACGTTGCGGCTCGCCACGGCCGGAACCGTTGCCGACCACGCCTGTACGGAGGGCTCGCTGTTTGCATCCAGCGTCCACGCCTTCACGGCGCCCGTCCAGAGACCGGACACATAGCTGGCGTTGAATACCTTGCCGCCCGTCTTGACGGAGGCCGCATTCGTGGCCACGTTCGAGAAGGAGCTGGTTCGCTGGGCGATCGCAGCCAACGCCTTGGCCAGGCCACTTGTGAATTCCTTGGGGTTACTGGCTGAAACGAAGGATCCGCGGCCGTTGACCGCTGCATGCAACAGATCGTCGATGTTGGCGGCAAGGTCGTCACCCGGCTGCGGCCACGCGGGGTTGGCCGGCACGTCGCCAACACTGGACCAACCCATCGACGTTTTCAGACCGATGGAAATCCCGAAGGTCACCATATGCTGCCAGAACGCCGGATCAGCCTGTGTGGTGGGAACGTTGTTGGTGAGGCCGCGAAGATCGGTCTTCCAGTAGTACATGGCCACGTCGGCCAATGTATTGGAGTCCGCACCGGCATACGGCGCCCCCGGGCTATATTGATAACTTTCGCCCTTGGGTCCGGTAATTTCACTGCCGGCCGTATTGTCGGCGTTTCCGACCGAAGAACCGGCCCCGTTCCAATAACCGTCGGTGGTCAGGATCGAGAAGTTCTGGCGGCAGGAGTACTGGTTGGAACCGGCCTCGGGTCCATAGGGACCTGAGCTCGTCGTGCCCTGGAAATACTTGCCCGCATCCTCCAAAACTTTACGCAATGGAGTACCGTCATTGGCGCTTGCCGCAAACAGCCTGCGATACCAAGTCGTGCGGCTGGTCGTTGCAGGCGTCACATTGTCGACAAATCGCCCGTCGTTCCCATCCCCGACGGGGATGTCGAAATTGGTGCTTCCGTTCTGGTGCAGGCTGCGGTAGCCAACGCGGACCTTGTTACCCAACGGGCGGAATGCTTCGGCGGCGCCGGCCTTTGCCGCCTTGATGCGGGTGCGGTGGAAGGAATACCAAGTAGCGAAATTGGCTTTTTCGTCATCCACCGAACGACCGGTGGGCGCAGTCGGTGTGGGGGGGGTGGCGGACGTGCAGTTGATCCACCCCCAACTACCAGCGCTCCCGCCGTCACAGCTGTTGGTCCGACTCCAAGCGCCCCACAGATTATAATCCGCATCGCTGTTGGTATTATTCCAGCGCTTGGCAACTATGCTGTAATTCCCAGACACAGCTGAATTTACCGAACAGGTACCAGTATCTCCCGCGTTCACCTGTCCGGAACAAACCAGGGAGCTGTCAGGCGCATAAATCCAGTACAAGACGCTTCTGGAATTGTTCGGGGATTGAATATTGAGAACAAGTTTATCGCCCGCAGAATGCCCCGATACCGAGTGGGTGTTACTTCCCCCTCCCCGAACAGTCCCGCTGGAGGGCGAGATGACGGAATTGCCGGAGGTAGCGACGATTTTACCGTACTCCCCGCGCAAGACATAAACGCCGCCTGAAATAATCTGATATCGATAATAGTTTTCGACGTTGGAGAGATAGGACAAACTCGCTTCAGCGGTATCCTTTGGAACGTAGAACGTCTGTGTGTTATTGGAAAGATTTCTGCTGCCGCCTGAACTGCCGTTCCCGTCATTGCTGGCGTAGTTGCCACTGCTATACGCAGAGTTATAGCTGGTACCACCACTCAGGCGATTACCGTTCGCCCCCATCCAAGGCTGATAAGTGACGGAGGGATTGTAGTAAAGAGAGTTGGTAATGTAGTTCTGCTCGTACATCGCAGTGTTTCCACTGCTCTCACTATTCTTGCCGGTGCCCGTTGTGATGCCATTGGCGTCCGGGCCATCACTGAAATTCCCGGAACCGGTAATTTGAGTGATGTCCTGATTGTTCATGTTGCGCCACGCCATAGACCCCGAGTCATCCAGAATAAACAGGATGTTCGGCGCCACCTTGTTGCCGGTGGTCAACGGCTCGTCGGGAATGGTGATGCCGGCACTCACCGGCAATGCCAGCAAGGTAGCAAGGCAGGCTGCGGGTGCCACCCACCAAGGTTGCGTCGCTGCGAAATTCTTACGGGCTTGAAGGACTCGTGTCTTCATGGCGGCGCTCACAGCTTGGGATTGCGGTAGATGACATCGGACTGCAGAACCACCAGCGCGCGGCCGACGGAACTGCTGCGTGCAGTGATGCGGAACATTGGACCGCGATTTGTGGTTTCGGACCCCGGGATCACGCCGGTGGTCTCCATTGCCGTCGTGTTCTCGCCCAGATATTCAATCCAGTACTGCGTGGCCACACCGCCCAGTGTGGGGCCATTGCGCCAGCCCGCGTTTGCCTCGGAGGTATAGGAAGGACACACCCCGTCACTGGCACAGTCCGCTGCGGCAGGCACAGCCGTTCGCCACTTGGGGGCAGCTGCCAGGTTGGCTCGCGCGGTCATCAGCGCCGCCTCTACGGCCTGGGTGGCCAGACTGCGGTCCCGCAGATTGGCACTCATGCGCTCCTGCATCGCCGAGCTGCGCAACACCGCTACGCCGAGTACCGACATGACCACAAGCAGCAGCAAGACCACCAGCAACGAAATACCCCGCTGCCGGTGCGCAACCGAAAAGGAAGGGAAGCGGCTCATAAACTGCGGTTCCTGATACTGGCGGTGGATGCGACGTTGCGATTGACCACGTCGCTTTCACTGGGATTTTTCGAGGGCATTACCGCGCGAATGGGCATTCTCATGCGCACCGCATCGACGTACTCAAAGTTGCTCGGGGCGGCGACATAAACATTCGGGTTGCCATTGGCGAACTGGTGATACGTGAGGGCCAGACTCTGAACACCTTCGGCCACTTCCTGATCGCCACCGCCGTTGCGATTGACATACAGCGAATTCCCCGTAGCGCCGCTGTTCGCCTTTACGTGCCAGCGATTGCTGCGAAACCGCGCGATTGAAATACTGGCGGCGTCGCCATACTCCGTCTGCGCCGGATCGAATTCCAACGCCGTAGTAAAGCCGACCGTCTGTCCGGCGATGGAAGCGATTTTCGTAAACCCGGTCATGGCGGCGTTGCACACCATGACGCTGTCCCCGACCTTGAAAATGTCGCTTGCGGCAGGCCCACTTTCCACCAGCTGGACGGAGGAGGCCGACGCGGTCTTGACCCGATAAGAAATATCGTCGGCAGATATGGTCGTCAGCTCCGTGCCGTTGCCGGAAAGCGGCGCCTTGAAGGCAGTGCTCATGGCATCCGCGCCCAGGACCGATGCTTCGGCAGAACAGGCCGAACTGCCGGTGGAACGCACATCCTTGGACAGCAACTCGTAAGCCACGCGAGCGTTTTCCTGGACGCGGTTCTGCCCATCGTTCGCGTTGAATGTGCGAAGGTTGGACTGAAACACCGCTATGGCAGCGCCGAGCACCAGGAGCCCCAGCACCAGGGCCACCATCAGCTCGATCAGGCCAAAGCCCGTCTGTTTAAAACGGCTCATATCTGGGCCTCCGTGACTACCGTCCGCGTTTGACCCCCACCAGCGCGCCGGTCGTCCCATTGCACGGTGACTCGATACAACCCACCTACCACGGCGATGCTGCCGCAGGTGGTTGTGTCCCCGGCGCCTGTACCAATCGTGGCCTTGAGCTGGGTCACCCAGTTATTGATGTCACTGGATGCCAGCGAGGTTCCTGCGCCGGGGACGGCCGCGCAAGCCGCTGTTCCGTTGTATACGTAGGAGGCGGCTTGCATTCGATTGGCGCGCATCGCCTCGATGATGGAGTTGGCCGACATCACCGCCTGACTGCTTTCCAACGAGCCTTGACCTCCGCGCAGGGCTAGGGAAGGTCTGATCAACACACCCTGAGGCTTCAATCCTGGGCCACAGAGCAGCTTTTTTGCTTCGTCACCGCCTTTACGCGCCGTTTCCGGCGTTTTCCGGCGGGTTTCCCCGCCTTACAGGCGCACTGATCCCGCCGCCGGCAGCAATTGCCGGCGCGCCATCCACAGATTCGACAGGGCGAACAAGGTCTGCACCTGCGCGCTGTTCTTCGCAAGACCGCGATAGCGGACCTTGACGTAGCCAAACTGCCGCTTGATCACCCGGAACGGGTGCTCCACCTTCGCCCGCAGGCTGGCCTTGCAGTGCTCCCAGCGCTCGGCATGGCGACG
>NZ_AUIV01000015.1:0-2500 GCF_000423885.1 Thermomonas fusca DSM 15424
CCCTGGCGATGACCTACTCTTGCATGCAGAAGCACACTACCATCGGCGCAGCTGTGTTTCACTTCCGAGTTCGGGATGGGATCGGGTGGTGCCACAGCGCTGTTATCACCAGGGAGAGGGTGGAGGGTCGCCGGCCGTAGATACGGCAGCGCCTCGCTCTCAGAGGTTGGAAGAAGAGTCTACGAGCGTTTGGAGCAAGCCATCAACGTGTTGAGGCCAAGGGTTACTTCGCTAGGCGAAGCAACTTGAGGTGATATGGTCAAGCCACACGGATCATTAGTACAGGTAAGCTCAACGCATTACTGCGCTTACACACCCTGCCTATCAACCACCTGGTCTTGATGGTTCCTTCAGGGGGCTTGTGCCCCGGGAGATCTCATCTTGAGGCGCGCTTCCCGCTTAGATGCTTTCAGCGGTTATCGCTTCCGAACATAGCTACCCGGCAGTGCCACTGGCGTGACAACCGGAACACCAGAGGTTCGTCCACTCCGGTCCTCTCGTACTAGGAGCAGCCCCTCTCAAATCTCCAACGCCCATGACAGATAGGGACCGAACTGTCTCACGACGTTCTGAACCCAGCTCGCGTACCACTTTAAATGGCGAACAGCCATACCCTTGGGACCGACTACAGCCCCAGGATGTGATGAGCCGACATCGAGGTGCCAAACACCGCCGTCGATATGAACTCTTGGGCGGTATCAGCCTGTTATCCCCGGAGTACCTTTTATCCGTTGAGCGATGGCCCTTCCATACAGAACCACCGGATCACTAAGTCCTAGTTTCCTACCTGCTTGATCCGTCGATCTTGCAGTCAAGCACGCTTATGCCTTTGCACACAGTGCGCGATGTCCGACCGCGCTGAGCGTACCTTCGAGCTCCTCCGTTACTCTTTGGGAGGAGACCGCCCCAGTCAAACTACCCACCATACACGGTCCCCGACCCGGATTACGGGCCCAGGTTAGAACGTCAAGCACATCAGGGTGGTATTTCAAGGTTGGCTCCATGCCAGCTAGCGCCGACACTTCACAGCCTCCCACCTATCCTACACAGACGAACTCAACGTTCAGTGTAAAGCTATAGTAAAGGTTCACGGGGTCTTTCCGTCTTGCCACGGGAACGCTGCATCTTCACAGCGATTTCAATTTCACTGAGTCTCGGGTGGAGACAGTGCCGCCATCGTTACGCCATTCGTGCAGGTCGGAACTTACCCGACAAGGAATTTCGCTACCTTAGGACCGTTATAGTTACGGCCGCCGTTTACCGGGGCTTCGATCAAGAGCTTCGCTTTCGCTGACCCCATCAATTAACCTTCCGGCACCGGGCAGGCGTCACACCCTATACGTCCACTTTCGTGTTTGCAGAGTGCTGTGTTTTTGATAAACAGTCGCAGCGGCCTGGTTACTTCGGCCTCCTTCAGCTATTAACCATAGGAGGCGCACCTTCTCCCGAAGTTACGGTGCTATTTTGCCTAGTTCCTTCACCCGAGTTCTCTCAAGCGCCTGAGAATTCTCATCCTGCCCACCTGTGTCGGTTTACGGTACGGTCTGTGCAAACTGAAGCTTAGGAGCTTTTCCTGGAAGCGTGATATCAGCAGCTCTGTCCAACTGGACTCGTCCTTGGTCTCAACGTTGCGCTCCCGGATTTGCCTAAGAGCACCGCCTCAACCCTCTCACCGGGACAACCAACGCCCGGCCTGCCTAACCTTCTCCGTCCCTCCATCGCATTTGCACGAGGTGCTGGAATATTAACCAGCTTTCCATCGACTACGCATTTCTGCCTCGCCTTAGGGGCCGACTCACCCTGCGTCGATTAACGTTGCGCAAGGAAACCTTGGGCTTTCGGCGTGCGGGCTTTTCACCCGCATTATCGTTACTCATGTCAGCATTCGCACTTCCGATACCTCCAGCAGACTTCTCAATCCACCTTCGCAGGCCTACGGAACGCTCCTCTACCGCGCATAACAAAGTTATGCACCCCAAGCTTCGGTTTACCGCTTAGCCCCGTTAAATCTTCCGCGCAGACCGACTCGACCAGTGAGCTATTACGCTTTCTTTAAAGGGTGGCTGCTTCTAAGCCAACCTCCTGGCTGTCTGTGCCTTTCCACATCGTTTTCCACTCAGCGGTAATTTGGGACCTTAGCTGTGGGTCTGGGTTGTTTCCCTTTTCACGACGAACGTTAGCACCCGCCGTGTGTCTCCCGTACAGTCCGTCTCGGTATTCGGAGTTTGCAATGGTTTGGTAAGTCGCGATGACCCCCTAGCCATAACAGTGCTCTACCCCCGAGAGGATACATACGAGGCGCTACCTAAATAGCTTTCGAGGAGAACCAGCTATCTCCGGGTTCGATTAGCTTTTCACTCCTAATCACACCTCATCCCCGACCTTTGCAACGGGCGTGGGTTCGGGCCTCCAGTACCTGTTACGGTACCTTCACCCTGGGCATGACTAGATCACCCGGTTTCGGGTCTACTGCCCGCGACTATGCGCCCTTATCAGACTC
>NZ_AUIV01000015.1:7500-114400 GCF_000423885.1 Thermomonas fusca DSM 15424
CCGGGCACCGAGCTGAGCTTCAACCTGCCGGCCGATGGCAGTGTGCGGGCGATGCGTCTGGAAGCCGGCCCCGGCATCGGCGATACCCCCATCGAGCTGGAGTTCAGCGGTGACACCCTGCGCGAGCGCGCGGTGCCGGTGGAGATCACCACCCGCACGGTGGTGCTGACCGGCGAAGTGGGCAAGTCGCTGTTCGCCTCGGCGCGCAAGCTGGGCCTGGGCAGCGCCCAGCTCAACCAGCTGACCGACGAGATGTTCAAGTACGACATCGACTTCGATTCGGACCTGGGCGAGGACGACCGCTTCAGCGTGGTCGTCGACCAGACCTGGAAGAACGGCCAGCTGGCCAACACCGGCCCGGTGCTGGCCGCCACCTTCACCGTCGACGGCAAGCTCAAGAGCGCGTTCCGCTACATGCGCGACGGCAAACCGGAATACTTCACCCCGGACGGCCGTTCGCTGCGTCGCCCCTTCATCCGCATGCCGATTCCCTACGCACGCCTGAGCTCCGGCTTCGGCGGTCGCAAGCATCCGGTACTGGGGCGTTTCCGCCTGCACAAGGGCGTGGATTACGCCGCCGGCACCGGCACCCCGATCCAGGCCGCCGGTGATGCGCGGGTGGAGTTCATGGGCCGCAAGGGCGGTTACGGCAACACCGTGATTCTCAACCATGGCGGCGGCAAGACCACCCTGTACGGGCACATGTCGCGCTTCGCCAAGCTGCGCCCCGGCCAGCGCGTGGCGCAGGGCACGGTGATCGGCTACGTCGGCAGCACCGGCCTGGCCACCGGCCCGCACCTGCACTACGAATTCCGGGTGAATGGCGTGCACATGAACCCGCTGAAGATGACTCTGCCGCCACCGACGCCGCTGTCCGGCACCGCGCTGGTGGCGTTCAAGAGCGAGACCCACCGCGCGCTGGAAAAGATCCGCGAGGTCGAGGACGTGGTGTTCCAGCTCGATGACGGCAGCCGCGTCGCCAGCGCCGCCGCCAAGCCGGCACCCGCGCGCAAGAAGGGCTGAACCTGCGCGCGGCGATGCGATACTGCATCGCATGAGCGACTTCCCTCCCGGCCGCTGCTTCCTCGGCCTGATTTCCGGCACCAGCGCCGACGGCATCGATGCCGCGCTGGTGCGGTTCGACGACGACCACGCGCACGCGCGCCCCACCCTGCTGCATGGCCGTACCCATGCCTGGCAACCGGCGTTGCGCGAGCGTCTGGTGACCCTGGGCCAGCAGGCGCAGGCGCTGACCCTGGATGAAGTGGGCGAACTGGACGTGCGCATTGGCCACGCCTTTGCCGCCGCCGCGCTGGCGACGCTGCGCGAAGCCGGCCTGAGCGCGCGCGATGTCGCCGCGATCGGCTCGCACGGGCAGACCCTGCGCCACCATCCGCACGGCGACGCGCCTTTCACCCTGCAGCTGGGCGATGCCCACGTGATCGCGGAGCGCTGCGGCATCCCGGTGGTGGCGGACTTCCGCCGCCGCGACGTCGCCGCCGGCGGCCACGGCGCGCCGCTGGTGCCGGCCTTCCACGCGGCCACCCTGCACGCCCCCGGCGAGGACCGCGCGGTGCTGAACCTGGGCGGGATCGCCAATCTCACCCTGCTGCCGGCCCGCGGCACGGTGCGTGGTTTCGATACCGGCCCGGCCAACGGGTTGATGGATGCGTGGTGCCAGCGGCACACCGGCATGGCCTATGACGCGGACGGCGGATTCGCCGCGCAGGGCCGGGTCGATGGCCCGCTGCTGGCGCGCCTGATGGCCGAACCGTGGTTCGCCGCGGCGCCGCCGAAGTCGACCGGTCGCGACCGCTTCCACCTCGATTGGGTGGACGCCGCGCTGGCCGGCATCGAAGCGCCCGCCGACGTGCAGGCCACGCTGCTGGCGCTGACCGCGCGCAGCGTCGGCGAAGCCTTGCGCGCCACCCAGCCGGGCACCCGCCGGGTCATCGCCTGCGGCGGCGGCGTGCACAACCCGCTGCTGATGGCGGCGCTGGCCGAAGCGATGCCCGACGCAGCGATCGAGTCCAGCGCGGTACATGGATTGGACCCGGATTTCGTCGAAGCGATGGCGTTCGCCTGGCTGGCGCGCCAGCACCTGGCCGGTCGGCCCGGCAACCTGCCCGCGGTCACCGGCGCGGCCGGGCCGCGCGTGCTGGGCGCGCTCTACCCCGCCTGAGCAGGGGCGGCGGCGCGCATCCGCCGCGCCAGCCACAGGCACAACAGCAGCGCCGGCAACCCGGCCAGCGCGGTGCCGAGGAAGAACAGCGCATAGCCGTCCAGCAGCGTGCGGCCGACGGCGAGCTGTTCCACCGCGACCCCGGAGAAGCCCTTCAGCAGCTTGCCCAGCAGCGCGTAGAACGAGCTGAGCAGGGCGTACTGGGTGGCGGTGTAGCCGATGCTGGTGAGGCTGGACATGTAGGCCACCAGCGCGGTGCCGGCAAAACCGGTGGAGAAGCCGTCGATCGCCATCGCCGCCACGAACACCGCGTGGTCGCCGCCGGCGTAGGCCACCCAGGTGAACGCGGCGTTCGAGCCGGGGCCGAGGATGGCGCCAGCCAGCAGCGTGGGGACGAAGCCGAAGCGCACGGCGCTGATGCCGGCCGCGGCGATGCCCAACAGCGAGGTGGCCAGCCCGATCGAGGCGCGCACCTCGCCAACGAATTCCTTGCTGATGCCGATGTCGGCGTAGAACGGGTTGTTCATCGGCCCCATCACGAAATCGGGCAGCCGGTACAGGCTGATCGCCGCCAGCATCAGCAGTGCCCACTGGCCGTGGGTCTTGAAGAACGCGATGAACGGCCCGGCGATGGCGTCCCACAGCCCGGAGACGGTCCACATCGGCGCGTGCGTGGTGACCTCCGGGCGCTGCGAGGCGGCGGGTTCGCGCGCAACAAACAGCGCGGCGCACAGGCCCACGCCCATCAGCGCCGCCATCGCCCAGTACGACAGCGACCAGCCGACATAGGTGGCCAGGATCAGGATCAGCGCATCGGTCACCAGCAGCGCGGTGCGGTAGCCGAACTGGGTGCCGGAAGTGAGCAGGCCGAGCTCTTCGGGGTCGTCGGCGATCTCGATGCGCCAGGCGTCCACCACGATGTCCTGCGTCGCCGAGGCGAATGCCGCCACCAGCGCCAGCGCGCCGAACACCAGCAGGTGTTCGATGGCGAAGCCGGCGAGCTGGAACAGGCCGCCCTGCGGCTGCACCACCGCCATCCCGGCCAGGCCCAGCGCCACCACGATCTGCGACAACACCATCCAGCCGCGGCGGTGGCCAAGCCGGCCCAGCAGCGGCACGTTGGTCTTGTCGATCACCGGCGCCCACAGGAACTTCAGCGTGTAGGCCAGGCCCACCCACGACAGGAAGCCGATCGCCGACAGCTCGCTGCCGTTCTCGCGCATCCAGTAACCCATGGTGTTGCCGACCAGGTACAGCGGCAGGCCGGATGAGAAGCCCAGCAGCAGCATCGCCAGCACCTTGGGCCGGCGCAGCGCGCGCAGGACGTCGCGGCTGGTCTTGTTGCGGGGGGCGGCGCTTTCGGACATCGGGATTCCTGTGGCAGCGCCTGCCGGCGCGACGGCGTTTACGGGAGGCGATCGTACCGGGCTGGCCTATGCGGCGTAGTCGACCAGCACCGGCGCGTGGTCGGAGAACTTCGGCTCGGGGAAGATCTCGGCGGCGCGGATCGAACTGGCGATGCCCGGCGTGCAGATCTGGTAGTCGATGCGCCAACCGACGTTGTTGGCGCGCGCCGCGCCGCGCTGCGACCACCACGAATACTCCACCACCCCGGGCTTGGCCACCCGGAAGGCATCCTTCCAGCCCTGCGCGGGCGGCGCGACCAGGCCGTCGTGGCAGTCGTCGGCGATCATCCCGCTGAGCCAGGCGCGCTCGTGCGGCAGGCAGCCGGAGTTCTTCTGGTTGCCGGTCCAGTTCTTGATGTCGTTGCGCGCGCGGACGATGTTCCAGTCGCCGCACAGGACATATTCCCGTCCGCTGGCCAGCCAGCCGTCCATGATCGGCTTGAGCCAGGCCATCACCTCTTCCTTGAAGCCCTGGCGCAGCTCGCCGGAGCTGCCGGAGGGGATGTAGAAGCTGACCACCGACAGGTTGCCGAAGCGCGCCTCGATGTAGCGGCCCTCGTCGTCGAACGGCGCCCAGCCCAACGCGGTGCGCACCTCGTCGGGCTCGCGCCGGCTGTAGATCGCCACGCCGCTGTAGCCCTTCTTCTGCGCGTCCTTGAACCACGCCTTGTAGCCTTCCGGCCGGAACGCGGCATCGGCCAGCTGGTGTTCCTGCGCCTTGGTTTCCTGCAGGCAGAGCACGTCGACGTCGCGCGCGGCGAACCAGTCGAAGAAGCCCTTGGAGGTGGCCGAGCGCAGGCCGTTGGCATTGAAGGTGAGGATGCGCATGGATGGGATCGTGTTGCTCGAAGTCGGGGCTTGCTGCCGGTGGGCGCGGGATGCGCCCCAAGCACGCAAGCATACCTGTCCGACGCCGGAGGCTCGGGCGCATGCGGTACGCTTTCCATCCCCGACCCGACCCTGATCCGAACCCTCGTGCCCGATCACCGCCACCGCTTCCTGCAGCTTGCCCTGCGCGCCGACGCGCTGCGCTTCGGCGAGTTCACCCTCAAGTCCGGCCGCAGCAGCCCGTATTTCTTCAATGCCGGGCGCTTCGACTCCGGCGCCGCGCTGGCCGCGCTGGCGCAGTGCTACGCCGACGCGGTGGACGCGGCGGCGCTGGACTTCGACCTGCTGTTCGGCCCCGCCTACAAGGGCATCCCGCTGGCCACCGCGCTGGCCTGCGAATATGCCCGCCGCGGCCGCGACCTGCCGCTGGCGTTCAATCGCAAGGAAGCCAAGGCGCACGGTGAGGGCGGCAGCCTGATCGGAGCAAAGCTGGCTGGCCGCAGGGTGCTGATCGTGGACGACGTGATCACCGCCGGCACCGCCATCCGCGAGGCGTTGGCGATCATCCGCGAAGCCGGCGGCACGCCGGCCGGGATCGTCATCGCGCTGGACCGGCAGGAACGCGTGCGCGAGGATACCGCCGAATCCGCGGCGCAGGCAGTGGCGGCCGAGCACGCCATCCCGGTGGTCGCGGTGGCCGCGCTGGACGACCTGCTGGCGTTTGCCGGCGAAGGCCCCGAACTGGCCGCCCATCGCGATGCGCTGCTCGCCTACCGCGCGCGCTATGGCGTCGCCTGATACGCTCATCCGACTGCCACAGGGGGCCGTCATGCCGCACCATCGCCATATCTTTCGCACCGCTGTCGCCGCGCTTGCGCTGGCCGGCGCGGGCGCCGCCGCGGCGCAGACCGCAGCACCCACGCAGAAGAAGATCTATTGCTGGGACGAAGGCGGCCGCCGGGTCTGCGGCGATGCGCTGCCGGCCTCGGCGGTGGACCGCGCGCGCACCGAAATCAACGTCAGAAGCGGCATCCCCACCAAGCAGGTGGATCGCGCTCTGACCGAAGCCGAACGCAGCGTCGCGGAGGTCGCGGCCGAAACAGCGCGCCGGCAGGCCGAGGCAGAGGCGCTGCAAAAGCGCCGCGACCTGGCGATGGTGGAGTCCTACCTGACCGAAGCCGACCTGCGCCGCGCCTACGGCGAGCGCACCGCGCTGCTGGACGAAACCCTCAAGGCCAGCCGGCTGGGCCTGTCCAACCTGCGCCTGAGCCTGCTGTCGCTGCTGCGCCAGGCCGGCGACCTGGAGCTGGCCGAGAGCCCGGTACCGCGCAAGCTGATCGATTCGATCCGCCGCCAGCACGGCGAGCTGCTGCGCCAGCAACAGATCCTGCTGGCGCAGGAGGCCGACCGCGCCGAGCTCGAACGCGAATTGGCCGACTCGGTGCAGCGCTACCGCGCGATGCGGCAGGACTCCGGCGCACCCGCAGCCGCGCCGGCCGCGACTGCACCGACGCCGGCGGGCTAAACCGCCGCCGTCAGAACGGCAGCTTGAGGTCCGGTTCCAGCCGCAGCAGGTTGTCGCGGAACGCCTGCTGGATGCGTGCCATCGCCTGGCTGCTGTCGGCATCGAAGCGCATCACCAGCACCGGCGTGGTGTTGGACGCGCGCACCAGTCCCCAGCCATCCGACCAGTCCACCCGCACGCCGTCCAGCGTGGTCTGCCGCGCGCCCTCGAACGTCGCGGTCAGGCGGAAGCGCTCCACGAACGCATGCGGGTCGCCATCCGGCGCCTCGACCTTGATCTCGGCGGTGGAGACGCCGTCGGGCAGCGCGTCGAACACCGCGTCCGGCGACTCCTCGCGGGTGTCGAGGATTTCCAGCAACCGCGCCGCTGCGTAGATGCCGTCGTCGAAACCGAACCAGCGCTCGGCGAAGAAGAAGTGGCCGCTCATCTCGCCAGCCAGCGCGGCGTCGACCTCGCGCATCTTCGACTTGATCAGCGAATGGCCGGTCTTCCACATCAGCGGGCTGCCGCCATGGCGCAGGATCTGGGTCGGCAGGCGGCCGGTGCACTTGACGTCGTAGACGATCACCGCGCCGGGGTTGCGCTCCAGCACGTCGGCGGCGAACAGCATCAGCAGGCGGTCGGGGAAGATGTTCTTGCCCGCCTTCGTCACCACGCCGAGGCGGTCGCCGTCGCCGTCGAAAGCGATGCCGAGGTCGGCGTCCAGCCGTTGCACCATCTGCACCAGCGCCTCCAGGTTGTGCGGCTCGCTGGGATCGGGATGGTGGTTGGGGAAGGTGCCGTCGATATCGCAGAACAGCGGGGTGACGTCGGCACCGATGGCTTCCAGCACGCGCGGGCCCAGCACGCCGGCGACGCCGTTGCCGGCATCCACCACCACCTTCAGGCGCTGGCCGATCTGGATGTCGCCGGCGATGCGCTGGACGTAGTCCTCGCCAATGTCGCGTTCGTCCAGGTTGCCGCGCACCTCCGCCGTGAGCAGGCGATCCTCGGCGATGCGGGCGTGCAGATCCTTGATCGCATCGCCGGACAGGGTCTCGCCACCGATCACGATCTTGAAACCGTTGTAGTCCGGCGGATTGTGGCTGCCGGTGATGGCCACGCCGCAACCGGTGCGCAGGTGGAAGCCACCGAAATAGACCACCGGGGTCGGCGCCATGCCGATGTCGATGACGTGGCGGCCGGCGGTGCGCAGGCCGTCGATCAGGCCCTGCGACAGCTCCGGCCCGGACAGCCGGCCATCGCGGCCGACCACGATGGAATCCAGCCCCTGTTCGGCCATCACCGAGCCGATCGCCTGGCCGATCAGTTCGGCCACGCCGGCGTCCAGCGACTGGCCGACGACGCCGCGGATGTCGTAGGCGCGGAAGATGCGGTGGTCGATCACCACCGAGCTCTTGCGCGCTGCCTTGGCGGCATCCGGTTCGCTGGACTTGGCGCGCGCGACCGGCGCGACCGGTGGCAGGGTCTGCTGCAGGTCAGACAACGTCGGGCCGGACTCGACTTCGCCGGCGCCGCCCATCGCCAGCAGGCGCGGGCGCAGCACGAACCACAGCCCGCCGCACAGCAGCAGCAGCACGACACCCAACACCAGCGAGATCCAGCCGCTCAGCCCGAACGGCGCGGCCATGCTGTCCGGTGCCGCCGCGGCCACCCGCAGCTCGCTGTCGGGCACCCTGGCGCCCATCGCCTCGGCGGCCGCGGCCAGTTCGATTTCACCACGCTCGACCACGCTGCGCTGGCCCTGGCGCAGCGCCAGGTAGGTACCGCTCGGCAACGCCGGGCTGGTCACCGCGCTCTCCAGCCGCGCCAGCGGCAGCTCGACATAGGCCACCATCTCGGTGGCGCCCTTGACGGGCGCGGCCAGCGCCACCCTTGCCCCATCCGCGGCGCGCACGATCCGCACCGCCAGCTTGCCGGTGACCAGCGCATCCTCGGCCGCGGCCAGGCTGCCGAAGCCGCTGCGCGGCAGCTGCTGGTAGCGCGCATCCAGGTCCGCGGGCCACAGTTCGGCGCGGCGGATCTCGCTCCAGCCCTGCTTCAGGGACGCGGCGGCAGCGGCGGCGTCGCCCGCGGCCAGGGCGGCGGTGAACTCCTTCGAGGCCAGCCGCGCACCCATCTTCTGCCGGTGTTCGCTGAGGGTGCGTCGCACCGCCACCACCACGTCATCGCGGGCGAACTCCAGCGCGTTCTGGCGGCTGTCGTCGCGCTGGCGCAGGCCGCCGGCGATCAGGCACCACAAGCCCAGCAGGCCCAGCAGCGCAACCAGCCAAGGCAGCGCGCGCGCCGCCTGCAGCGGGTCGTATGCCAGCTTCTTGTCAGCGTCCGCTTCCGCGCCCGCGCCACCCTTCTTGCCACCCAATCCGAACAAAGCCATCGCGTTCCCCTGTCAGCGCACGCCGGTGTGGCCGAAGCCGCCCTGTCCGCGTGCGCTCTCCTCGAAAGTATCCACCACCTGCAGCGCGGCGCGCACCACCGGCATCAGCACCAGCTGGGCGATGCGGTCGCCCGGCTCGACGGTGAAGGCGGTGGCGCTGCGGTTCCACAGGCTGACCATCAGCGGCCCCTGGTAATCGGCATCGATCAAGCCGGTGCCGTTGCCCAGCACGATGCCATGTTTGTGGCCCAGCCCCGAGCGCGGCAGGATCATCGCGCACAGGCCCGGATCACCGATGTGGATGGCCAGCCCCGACGGCACCAGTACCGCCTGCCCGGGCGCCAGCTCCAGCGGCGCGTCCAGCGCGGCGCGCAGGTCCAGCCCGGCGCTGTGCGCGGTGGCGTAATCGGGCAGCGGCCATTCGTCGCCGATGCGCGCATCCAGCACCCTCACCTGCAGCGTGCGTTGACTCATGCAACTCCCTCGGATTGCAGGCGTTCGCCGATGATATCCAGCAGCACTGCCGCCAGTTCGGCCTTGGGCGCGGGGCCGAGCGCACGCTCGCCCCCGGCATCGATGACCAGCAGCGCGTTGTCGTCGCTCTCGAAGCCGCTGCCCGCCAGCCCGACCCGGTTGGCGCAGATCATGTCCAGCCGCTTGCGTTCCAGCTTGCCGCGCGCGTAGCGGGCCACGTCGTCGGTTTCCGCCGCGAACCCCACCACCAGCCGCGGCCGCTGCGGGTGCACGGCCACTTCTGCCAGCACGTCGCGGGTCTTGACCAGTTCCAGCACCAGCGTGTCCTGGCCCGGCTGCTTCTTCAGCTTGCTGGCGGCGATCGCGCGCGGGGTGAAGTCCGCCACCGCCGCCGCGCCGATGTAGGCATCGCAGGGCAGCGCGGCCATCACCGCATCGAACATCTGCGCGGCGCTGCGCACGTCGACGCGGGCGATGCCCGGCGGCGTCGGCAGCTGCACCGGGCCGGCCACCAGCAACACCTCGGCGCCGCGCTGCGCGGCGGCGGCGGCAATGGCGAAGCCCATCTTGCCGCTGCTGCGGTTGCCGAGGAAACGCACCGGATCGATGTCCTCGAAGGTCGGGCCCGCACTGACCACGAGGCGCATGCCCGCCAGCGATGCGCTCATGCGACCACCGCCAGCGCGGCCACGATTTCCGCCGGCTCGGCCATCCGACCGGGGCCGGACTCGCCTTCGGCCAGCGGGCCGTCGTTGGGGCCGACCATGCGCGCGCCGCGCGCCAGCAGGGTGGCGATGTTCGCCTGGGTGGCCGGGTGCCGCCACATCCGGTGGTTCATGGCCGGGGCGATGAGCAGCGGCGCGTCGGTTGCCAGGCACAGGGTGGACACCAGGTCGTCGGCCAGTCCGTGCGCCAGCTTCGCCAGCGTGTTGGCGGTGGCCGGCGCCACCACCACCCGCTGCGCCCAGCCGGCCAGTTCCAGATGACCCATCGCCGCCTCGGCCTGTGCATCCCACAGGGAGGTGCGCACGGGCCGGTGCGACAGCGCCTGGAAGGTCTGCGCGCCGACGAAGCGCTGCGCGCTGTCGGTCATGGCCACTTGCACCTCGGCGCCGGCGTCGCGCAACCGCCGCACCAGTTCGGCGGACTTGTACGCGGCGATGCCGCCACAGACGCACAGCAGCACGCGAACGCCGCCGGCGGGGGAAAACATAGCCTGCATCGGGCCATTCCCTGACCACTTGGAGAAGCCGCAGCTTACCCGATGCCGGGGCGGCTTCCGTTGCCCGGCGGCGATTGCGGACGCACGCTGGCCGCATGCACATCCGCGACTGGCCCGAAACCGAACGTCCCCGCGAAAAGCTGTTGGCCCGCGGCCCCGGCAGCCTGTCGGACGCCGAGCTGCTGGCACTGTTCCTCGGCTCCGGGATCGCCGGCAGCGACGCCGTCGCCAGCGCGCGCGGCCTGCTGGCCGGTCAGGGCGGCCTGCGCCGGCTGCTGGATCGGGATGCCAAGGCGCTCACGCGCCTGCGCGGCATCGGCCCGGCCCGCGCCTGCCTGCTGGCGGCGGCACTGGAACTGGGTCAGCGCCATCTGGCCGCGCAGCTGGAACGCGGCGAAGCGCTGGGCGACCCCGCCTGCGCCGGCCGCTACTTCGCCCAGCGCCTGCGCAGCTTGCAGCACGAGGTGTTCGCGGTGCTGTATCTGGACACCCGCCACCGCGCACTGGGTTTCGAGGAACTGTTCCGCGGCGGCATCGACGGCGCCGAGGTGCATCCGCGCATCCTCGTGCAGCGCGCGCTGGCGCACGGCGCGGCGGCGGCAATCATCGGCCACAACCATCCCAGCGGCAGCCCGGAACCCAGCGCCGCCGACCGCGCGGTCACCGCGCGCATCAAGCAGGCGCTGGCGCTGGTGGACGTGCGTCTGCTCGACCACTTCGTGATCGGCGACGGCCCGCCCACCTCGATGGCGCAGCGCGGGCTGGTGTGAAGGCGGCCTCGCGTACAATGGCGGGTCGCTTCAACCGCAGCATTCCCGCACGTGAAAACCCAGCTCCGCGCCCTGATCGAACAGGGACTGTCCGCCCTGCGCAACGCAGGCCTCCTGCCCGCCGACCTTGCCTCGCCCGAGTTCGTGATCGAGCGGCCGAAGGAGCGCGCGCACGGGGACTTCTCCACCAATGCGGCGATGCTGCTGGCCAAGGCCGCGCGCGGCAATCCGCGCGCATTGGCGCAGCAGCTGCTGAACGCGCTGCCGGCTTCGGATGCGATCGCCAGGGTCGAGATTGCCGGCCCCGGCTTCATCAATTTCCACCTGGCGCCGGGCGCCTGGCAGCAGCAGGTGCGCGACATCCACGCCGCCGGCACGGGCTTCGGCTGCAACGCCAGCGGCGGCGGCAAGACCGTGGGGGTGGAATACGTGTCCGCCAACCCGACCGGCCCGCTGCACGTGGGCCACGGCCGCGCCGGCGTGATCGGCGACTGCATCGCCCGCGTGATGGCCGCCAACGGCTGGAACGTGAAGCGCGAGTTCTACTACAACGACGCCGGCGTGCAGATCAACAATCTCGCCATCTCCACGCAGGCGCGCGCCAAGGGCTTCAAGCCGGGCGACGCGCAGTGGCCGGCCGACGCCTACAACGGCGACTACATCATGGATGTCGCCGCCGCCTACCTGCGCGGCGACAGCGTGGAAGTGGACGGCCACGTCGTTACGGGCAAGAACGATGCCGACGACCTCGACGCCATCCGCGCCTTCGCGGTGGCGTACCTGCGCCGCGAGCAGAACGCCGACCTGCAGGCCTTCGGCGTGTCGTTCGACCGCTACTTCCTCGAGTCCTCGCTGTACACCGACGGCAAGGTCGAGGAAACCGTGCGCGAACTCGTCGCCAAGGGCCATACCTACGAGGAGGGCGGCGCGCTGTGGCTGCGCACCACCGACTTCGGCGACGACAAGGACCGGGTGATGCGCAAGTCCGACGGCACCTACACCTACTTCGTGCCGGACGTCGCCTACCACCTCAGCAAATGGCAACGCGGCTATCAGCGCGCGGTGACAGAGCTGGGCGCCGACCACCACGGTTCGCTGGCGCGCGTGCGCGCCGGCCTGCAGGCGCTGGACTGCGGCATCCCCGCCGGCTACCCGGACTATGTGCTGCACCAGATGGTCACGGTGATGCGCGGCGGCGAGGAAGTGAAGCTGTCCAAGCGCGCCGGCAGCTACCTGACCCTGCGCGACCTGATCGAGGAAACCAGTGCCGACGCGGTGCGCTGGTTCCTGATCGCGCGCAAGCCGGATTCGCAGCTGACCTTCGACATCGACCTGGCGCGCTCGCAGTCCAACGACAACCCGGTGTTCTACGTGCAGTACGCGCACGCCCGCGTGTGCAGCCTGCTGCGCCAGGCCAAGGAGAAGGGCTACACGTACGACGCGGCAAACGGCGCCGCCTCGCTGCAGGTGCTGGACGACGCGCCGGCGCAGGAACTGATGCGCGAGCTGTCGCGCTTCCCCGAGGTGGTGGAAACCGCCGGCGCAACGCTGGAGGCGCATCTGGTTGCGCAATACCTGCGCGAACTGGCCAACGCCTTCCACGGCTGGTACCACGCCAGCCCGGTGCTGGTGGACGATGCCGTGCTGCGCGATGCGCGGCTGACCCTGGCGCTGGCCACCCGCCAGGTGCTGGGCAACGGCCTTGACCTGCTGGGCGTGTCTGCCCCGGAGAGCATGTGATGGCGGCACGACGCGGCAAATCGCAGGCGAAGCGCAATTCTTCCGGCGGCCTGCCCGGCTGGGCCTGGCTGGTGATCGGCGTACTGCTGACGCTGCTGGCGGTGCTGCTGCTGCCGCGCTACCTCAAGTCCGACGGCGGCGACGGGTTCTTCCGGCCCAAGCCCAACCCCGACGCCCTGCCGGCCACGGTCAGCGACGAAGGCGAAGCGATCGCCCCGGACACCGCCCCCGCCGGCGAGGCGAAGGCCGATGCCGACAAACCCAAGCCCACCCAATACGACTTCTACACCCTGCTGCCGGGCCAGGAAGTGGCGGTCAGCGATGCCGAGCTGGCCGCCAGCGCCAAGGCCGAAGCCGAGGCGCAGGCCAATGCCGCCAGGCAGGCAGCCGCAGCTGCGGCGGGCAGCGGCAGCGATGCACTGCCCGCGCCGCTGGGCGAAACCCCGGTCGCGGCCACGCCTGCCCCCAGCGCTGCGCCGGCTGCCGGTGCGGAGGCTGCAGCCAGCGCCGCCGCCACCCGCTACCTCCTGCAGGCCGGTGCCTTCGGCGGATCCGGCGACGCCGAGGCGGTAAAGGCCAAGATCGCCCTGCTGGGCCTGAACGCCCGCGTGGAGTCCGCCCAGATCAACGGCAAGACCGTCTACCGGGTGCGCATGGGGCCATATGGCAGCGCTTCCGAATTGGCCGACGCCAAAGCCAAGCTGGCCAGTGGCGGCCTGCCGGCGATGGCGGTCAAGACCCACTGAGTCGCGCCGCCTGCGGCCTTAGAATGCGGGGATGGAAACCATGCCCCGCACCGCCCTCATCACCGGCGCCACCGCCGGCTTCGGCCGCGCCGCCGCGCGGAAATTCATCGCCGCCGGCTGGCAGGTCATCGCCACCGGCCGTCGCAGCGACCGCCTTGACGCCCTGCGCGCCGAACTCGGCGACGCCCTGCACCGCGCCTGCTTCGACATCCGCGACGAAGCCGCCATGCGCGCCGCGCTGGACGCGCTGCCGGAGCGCTTCCGCGGCATCGACCTGCTGGTCAACAACGCCGGCTTGGCGCAGGGCACCAAGCCGGCGCAGGACGCGCAGCTGTCGGACTGGAAGACCATGATCGACACCAACGTCACCGCGCTGGTGACGCTGACCCACGCCCTGCTGCCCACGCTGATCGCGCGCAAGGGCGCCGTCGTCAACATCAGCTCCACCGCCGCCACCTACCCCTACACCGGCGGCAATGCCTACGGCGGCACCAAGGCCTTCGTCAGCCAGTTCTCGCTGGGCCTGCGCGCCGACCTGCACGGCACCGGCGTGCGCGTCACCGCGATCGAGCCGGGCATGGCCGAAACCGAATTCACCGTGGTCCGCACCCACGGCGACCAAGCCGCCTCCGACAAGCTCTACGGCGGCGCCAACCCGATGACCGCCGAGGACATCGCCGACACCATCTTCTGGGTCGCCAGCCAGCCGCCGCACCTGAACATCAATCGGATCGAGCTGATGCCGACCTCGCAGTCGTTCGCCGGTTTCCAGGTGCATCGCGACACCTGACCCGAATTTGGCTATTCAGGCTATTTTTCCCAAAAAGGGTATATTTCCTCCAAGCACCCTTGGAGACAGCACCATGGCCGCAACCATCCTGAAGCCGATGGATGACCTGCCGCACACCCCCGCTTCCGACGTGAAGAAGCTGGGCTGGCGCGGGGTGATGCAGGTGGTGGCCCGCAACGGCAGGATGGTGGTGACCAACCACAACAAGCCGGAAGCGGTGATCCTGCCGGTGGAGGAATACAACCGCCTGCTGGCGCTGCTGCGCGAAGCCGGCGAGAAAGACCGCCTGCTGCTGGAAGACCTGCGGCGCAGGTTCGACGAGCGCCTGGCCTGCCTCGATGCGCCGGGGGCGGGCGACACGCTGCGCGGCATCCTGCGCAAGCCGGTGAAGCTGGAAGGCCGCGTCATCGCCGGTGAAACCTGCTGACATGCCGGCGGCGCGTCCGCTGTTGTTCGTGCTTGCCGGGGTCAACGGCGCCGGCAAGAGCTCGATCGGCGGCGCAGCGCTGAGGCATGCCGGCATGGACTGGTTCAATCCGGATACCTTCACCCGCCAGCTGATGGAGGCCACCGGCAGCCCGCTGGCCGATGCCAATGCGGCGGCGTGGCAGGAAGGGCTGCGCAGGCTGGAAGCCGCCATCGCCGATGGCCGCGACTACGCTTTCGAAACTACGCTGGGCGGCAATACCATCGCCGCAAAACTGCGCGAAGCCGTGCAGACCCATGATGTCGCCATGTGGTTCTGCGGACTGGATTCGCCCGAGCACCATGTCGCCCGCGTACGCTATCGCGTCAGCCGGGGCGGGCACGACATTCCCGAAGCGAAGATCCACGAACGCTACATCGCATCGCTGGCCAACCTCGTCGCGCTGTTGCCGTACCTTGCGCAGCTTCAGGTCTACGACAACAGCCTTGATGCCGCGGCCGGCGCCCCGCTCGGCGACCCGCGCCTGCTGTTGCAGATGGAAGCCGCGCGGATCACCTGGCCTGCCGATGCCGGCATCCTCAGGCAGACGCCCGACTGGGCCAAACCGATCGTGGAGGCGGCGCTGCGGCTGCAGACGCGGCAGCCTTAAGCCATCGCAGGCAGGGCCGAACTCCCCCGCGCCAACACCACGCCACGCAGCCGCAAAAACGGCCGCTCCACCGCGTAGTACAGCAGTGCCGCCGCGGCCAGAGACGCTGCGCCATAGAGCAACCACGCAACGACGCCGCGGCCTTCCAACCAGCTGCCCCAATGCGCCTGCACCACCGCGTACATCGGCTTGTGGACCAGGTAGAGGCTGTAGGAGATCGCCGCGATCCAGCCGGCGCCCGGGAGCGCACGCGCGCCCAGTACGCCGCGCGTCTGCGCACCCGCAAACACCAGCAGCGCCAGCCCCAGCGACAGCACCGGCCAGCCGATGCTGTTGCCAAGCAGGCCAACGCGGTCGCGGAACAGCCAGAACGCCAGCGCCATCACCACCACGCCGGCCAGCGCGAACAGGTTGGCGTGCTGCGCGGCGCGCGCCCACGAAGCGGGGCGATACGCCTGCCACGCCGCCAGCATCACCCCCATCAGCAGGCCGTCGAGGCGGTTCCAGGTGGGGTAGTAGATGTCTTCGACAAACCACGGGCGCTGTGGCTGGGTGGCGTCATCGTGCAGCCAGATGCCGCCGCGCAGGGCGATGCCGCCCACCAGCACCGCCGTGCACACCGCCCAGAACTTCGCCGGCGACGGCTTGCGCGCCAGCAGCAGCGCCAGCGCCGGGAACAGCAGGTAGAAGTGCTCTTCCACGCACAGCGACCACGCGTGCGAGAACGCGGCGTTGGCGGCGTAGTCGATGTCGAGGTTGACGAAAAACAGCGCGAACTTCCACCACGGCTCCATCCCCGGCGCCTCGCGGAAGCCCGGCCACAGCAGGTAGACCGCCAGTACTGCCCAGAACGCCGGCAGGATGCGGAACGCGCGCTTGAGGTAGAACGCGCGCAGCGACGGCGATTCCCCGCGCGCCAGCGGACGCAGCAGCTGGCCGCCGATCAGGTAGCCGCTGAGCACGAAGAACAGGTCCACGCCCATCCAGCCGTAGCGCGAAAGCCACGACCAGTCCGGCCCCAGCCCGCCGACGATGAAGCTGTGGAACTGCAGCGTCCACAGCACCGCCACGGCGCGCAGCAGATCCAGGCCGGGTAGCCGCGCTGCCGGCGCAGCAACGCCGCTCACTGCGGCGTGTCGTCGAGATAGGTGTAGGCGGTCAGGCCCGCTTCCAGCGCGGCCTTCAGGCGCTCGCTCTCGTCGGCGGGCAGATGGGCGGCATCGACCTTGGCGGCGTATTCGCGGCGCAGGTCGGCCAGCTTGTAGCCGACGTAGTCCAGCATCACGTCGGTGGTGTCGCCGCGGCGCTGCTGGACGATGGCGAAGCCCTCGCCACTGACCTTCACCTCGATGGCATCGGTGTCGCCGAACAGGTTGTGGATGTCGCCGAGGATTTCCTGATAGGCGCCGACGAGGAAGAAGCCAAGGCGGTAGTTCTCGCCTTTGCGCAGCTCGTGCAGCGGCAGCGAGGAGTCGAGGTCCTCGTTCTCCACGTAGGTGTCGATCTTGCCGTCGGAGTCGCAGGTCAGGTCGGCGATGATGCCGCGCCGGGTCGGCGCTTCGTCGAGACGCTCGATCGGCACGATCGGAAACACCTGGTCGATCGCCCACACGTCCGGCATCGACTCGAACACGCTGAAGTTGACGAAGTACTTGTCGACCAGCCGCTCGTTGAGTTCATCGAGCAGGTCACGGTGGCTTTTCTCGTCGTAGGTCAGCCGCGCCTTCACCGCGTGGGCAATCGCGTAGAACAGGTCGTCGATGCGCGCGCGCTGCACCAGGTCCAGCTGGCCCAGCGCGTACAGGCTCAGGCCTTCCGCATGCGCCTGGGTGGCCTCGTGGAAAACCTCCACCGCCGGCCGCTGCGCCATCTCCTCGTGCAGCTCGCGCAGCTGGCGCACCGGCGTGGACTCGTCGCTGTGCGATTCCGGCACCCGGCCTTCCGGCGCGCGCTCGACCTCGCTGACGTTGGTCACCAGCACCGCGTGGTGGGCGGTCATTGCGCGCCCGCTTTCAGTCAGCAGGCGCGGCGGCACCAGCCCTTCCTCGCGACAAGCTTCGGCCAGCGGTTGAACAATACTGGAGGCGTAGTGGTGGATGCCGTAGTTGACCGAGTTGTAGCTGCGGCTGCGCGTGCCTTCGTAGTCGATGCCCAGCCCGCCGCCGACGTCGATATGGGTGATGTGGGCACCCAGCCGCGACAGCTCGACGAAATAGCGGGTGGCCTCGCGCATGCCGGCGGCGATGTCGCGCACATTGGAAATCTGGCTGCCCATGTGGAAGTGCAGCAGCTGCAGGCAATCGCCCATGCCGGCATCGCGCAGTTCCTTCCACAGTGTCAGCAGCTGGCGCGGATCGAGACCGAACTTGGCCTTGTCGCCACCGCTGTTCTGCCACTTGCCGGCGCCCAGCGAGGCCAGCCGCATGCGCACGCCCAGGCCCGGCTTGACCCCAAGCGCCGCCGCTTCCTCCAGCGCGATCTTCAGCTCGGAGGGCTTTTCGATGACGATGAACGTCTGCAGGCCAAGCTTGCGCCCGATCAGCGCGAGCCGGATGTACTCACGGTCCTTGTAGCCATTGCAGATGATGGTGCCGCCGGCGCGCGACAGCGCCAGCACCGCCATCAGTTCCGGCTTGCTGCCCGCTTCCAGGCCGAAGCCCTCACCATGGTGCGTGGCCAGCGTGCCGGCCACCCCGGCGTGCTGGTTGACCTTGATCGGATAGACCGCGGTGTAGCCGCCGCTGTAGTCCCAGTCCTGCCGTGCCTGCGCGAACGCGGCCTGCAGCTTGTGCAGGCGGTGACCAAGGATGTCCGGGAAGCGCACCAGCACCGGCAGGTTGCCGCCGTCCGCGAGCGAGGCATCGATGACCTCGGGCAGCGCGATCGCTGGGCCGGACGCGCCCTGCGGACGCACGATCACCCGGCCCTGCGCATCGACGTCGAAATAGCCGTCGGCCCAATGCGGGATCGAATAGGTCTTGCGGGCAAGGTCGGTGGACCAGTGGGACATCGCGGCAACTCCGGAAAACAGGCGCGCATTGTAGGGCCGCGCCCGTCCTGCTGCGGTGACACCGCCGGCCTGCCGCCGCCCGGGCGCGCCCGGCAGGCCGCCACGACATCGCAGGAAACTCCTTTCGCTACAATGCGCGGTTACCACGATTCCCCGGAACCCCGCGCCATGACCGACTCCAACTGGCTGTACGAGAACTTCGACAAGGCCGGCTCGTCCATCGGCTTCCGCATCACCGGCAAACTGGACGAAGTGCAGTCGCCGTTCCAGAAGATCGAGATCTTTGAATCGACCGACTGGGGCAACGTCATGCTGATCGACGGCGCGATGATGCTGACCAGCCGCGACAACTTCCTCTACCACGAGATGATGTCGCACCCGGCGCTGTTCACCCACGCCGGCCCGAAGCGCGTGGTCATCATCGGCGGCGGCGATTGCGGCACGCTGCGCGAGGTGCTGCGCCATCCGGGCGTGGAAAAGGCCGTGCAGTGCGACATCGACGAGCAGGTCACGCGCATGGCGGAGAAGTACTTCCCCGAGCTGTGCGAATCCAACAATGATCCGCGCGCCGAGCTGCTGTTCGACGACGGCATCGCCTACATGGCCAACTGCGCGCCCGGCAGCGTGGACATCGTGATCGTGGATTCCACCGATCCGGTCGGCCCGGCCGAAGGCCTGTTCAACCAGGCCTTCTTCGAGAGCTGCCACCGCGCCCTCAAGGATGACGGCATCCTGGTGCAGCAGAGCGAATCGCCGCTGGTGCTGCTGGACCTCATCCGCGAGATGCGCACGGAGATGGGCAAGGCCGGCTTCGCCAGCTTCCAGACCCTGCCATTCCCGCAGCCCTGCTATCCCACCGGCTGGTGGAGCTGCACCATGGCGAAGAAGGCCGCCGGCGCCGATTTCGGTTTCCGTGAGGCCGACGCCCGCGGCAAGGGCTTCGCCACGCTCTATTACACCGCCGACATCCACAAGGGCGCGCAGAGTCTGCCGCCATTTGTGACGGCCGCCCTGAAAGCCTGACCCGCCGGGGGCAGCCCCCCCACTGCCGCCGGAAAACCGCATACCATCGAACTGTCGCAACACGGCGGCGCTGGCGTGCAGGAGCCCGGATGGAAATGACCCGGTTGCTGCGAAAGACAAGCCTGCTGCTGGCACTCGTGCTGGCGGCCAGCTCGGGTGTGGCCGCCGAACCCGCCACCCAATCCACCGCCCCGAGCGTCGCGACGGCGTCGGCCCAGCCGTCGGCAAGTCGCTTCGATGCAATCTTTGCCGAGGTCATCGGTCCGGGCTCGATGGACATGACCTGGGAGGACTACGAGGCCCGCCTGCAGCAACTGCGCGTGCTGCTGCCGCAGGGGGATCGCAAGCGCGAGGTGCAATTCCGTTCGGTCTACTGCACCAGCGAGCGCTGGAAGGACCCGAAGCAGGGGCTGGCCTATGCCGACGAGGCCCAGCGCCGCGCCCAGGCGGCGGGCGACCTGGCCTCAAGGGGACGCGCGCAGTACTGCCGGATCGGCTATGTGCAGGAGCTTGAAGGTGCCGGGCAGGCCTTGCTCGAAGCCGACCGCATGGTAAGCATGCTGGAGAATTCATCGGAGTCGCAGCTGCTCGGTGAGGCATTGACCGAACGCGGCTCGCTGCTTTCGCAGCAGGGCGAGCAGGCCAAGGCCCTGCTGGATTTCCAGCGCGCCCGCGCCAGCTTCCGCCAAGCCGGGATCGACCACGAGATCGACTCGCTGATGCTGTGGATCGCGATCACCTATCGCCGCATTGGCGACTGGACGCAGGCCGAACGCTATTTCACCCACTCTGTGGAGAGGATGCAGGACAAGCAGGACTGGGATCGGGTGATCACCGACCTGGTGCAGCTCGGCTACCTGTACGACGAGTCGGGCAATCCCCAGAAGGCGAAGGCTTCTTTTGCGCGCGCGATCGAGGTTGCCCTTGCCCACAAGGAACCCCTGAGCGCCGCCAATGCACGCGTAGGCCTGGCCGCCGCGCAGGTGTCACTCGGCGAGCACGACGCCGCCCTGGCCAGCCTGGCGCAGGCACGTGCTGCCTTCGAGGCGGAAAGTCGCCATGGCAACGACGACATGCTGCTGCTGCTGACCGGTCAGGCGCTTGCCGGCAAGGGCCGGCACCTGGAGGCGATGGACCGCTACGCGCAGGCGCTGCCGTTGATCGAGAAGGACGGCAACCAGCGCTACCTTGCCCTGCTCTACCAGGCGCGCGCCGCCAGCCAGGAGGCGCTGGGGAACGCCGGGCAGGCGCTGGCCGACTACAAGCGCTACTCGACGCTGCAGACCTCCCTGCAAGGCAAGATGCGGCTGGAGCAGAGCCGGCTGCTGGAATACGAATACGAGATCCGCAAGCGCGAGTTCGAGAACCACCGGCTGCGCGCCGAGGCCAGCACCCGCAAGGCGCAGCTGAAGGCGCTCGAACGGGTGCGCGGCTGGCAGACCCTGGCCCTGCTGCTGGGCGTGCTGCTGCTGGCGGTGCTGACGGCACTGGCGCTGCGCCAGCGCCAGCGCACGCTCCGCCTGCGCACGCTGGCGATGACCGACCCGCTGACCGAGGTGGCCAGCCGCCGCGCCATCGAGAAGAACGTCGAGCAGGCGCTGGCAGAAGCTGCGCGGACGCAGAAGCCGCTCACGGTGCTGCTGTTGGACCTGGATCATTTCAAGACGATCAACGACCGCTACGGCCATGCCGCGGGCGATGCCGTGCTGCGCGCCACCACCGTGGCCTGGCAGGCGCAGCTGCGCGGGCGCGACCTGCTGGGACGGATCGGCGGCGAGGAATTCGTGGTGGTCTGCGTGGACGCCAACCGCGAGCAGGCGCTGATGATCGCTGACCGCCTGCTGGATGCCACCCGTACCCTGCAGCTGCCGGACATCGACCCGGCGCTGCACGTCCGCACCAGTATCGGCGTTGCCGAAGCGCTCCCCGACGACACCCGCGAATCCCTGTTTGCGCGCGCCGATGCGGCGCTCTATCGCGCCAAGCACGAAGGCCGCGACCGGGTGGAAGAGTAGCGTCGGCTACAGCGCGTCGCCGTCCAGTTCACCGGTGCGGATGCGCACCACCTGCTCCAGATCCCAGACGAAGATCTTGCCGTCGCCGATCTTGCCGGTGCCGGCCGTCTTGATGATCGCTTCGGCCACCGCTTCCACGCGGTCGTCGGTGACGGCGATTTCCAGCTTGATCTTGGGCAGGAAATCCACCACGTATTCGGCGCCGCGATACAGCTCGGTATGGCCCTTCTGGCGCCCGAACCCCTTCACCTCGGTGGCAGTGATGCCGGCCACGCCGACCTCCGCCAGCGCTTCGCGCACATCGTCGAGCTTGAACGGCTTGATCACCGCCATCACCATTTTCATCATCGACTCTCCTGCCTGATGTGGTGAGCATATCGCGGGCGATGCGGGCATACTTGCACCCGCAGGATCGGACTTTCCCCACCCCGCTCCGGGCCCCGCACCGACGGCGCGCGCACATCCTCCCGCGCATGCTGGCGACACCCTGCAGGAGGCCCCTCCGATGACATCCGCACGCATGATCGACCTGACCCAACTCGACGAACTTGCCCGCCGCCTCAGCAGCCTGGTCCCGCCGGGCCTGCGCGATGGCCGCGAGGAGCTGCAGCAGAATTTCAAATCGGTGCTGCAGGCCGGGCTGGGCAAGCTGGACCTGGTGACCCGCGAGGAATTCGACGTGCAGCGCGCGGTGCTGGCGCGCACGCGCGACAAGCTGGAAGCGCTGGAGCGCCAGCTGGCCGAACTGGCCGAGGCCAGCGACCGCACCGACGCCGCGCGCCACTGAGGGCTGCCACCATGAGCCTTGCGATCGTGCACAGCCGTGCGCGGGTGGGCGTGCGTGCGCCCGAAGTGCGGGTGGAGGTGCATCTGGCCGGCGGCTTGCCGTCGATGTCCATCGTCGGCCTGCCGGAAGCGGCGGTGCGCGAAGCCAAGGATCGGGTGCGCGCGGCGATCCAGTGCGGGCAGTTCGAATTCCCCGCCCGCCGCATCACCGTCAACCTCGCCCCCGCCGACCTGCCCAAGGACGGCGGCCGCTACGACCTGGCCATCGCGCTGGGCATCCTTGCCGCCAGCGGCCAGCTGTCGGTGGAAGCGCTGGACGGCTGGGAGTTCATCGCCGAGCTGGCCCTGACCGGCGAGCTGCGCGCAGTGGATGGCGCGCTCGCCGCCGCGATGGCCACCGGCAACAGCGGGCGGCGCCTGCTGGTGGCCCCGGGCAACGGCGAAGAGGCCGCATTGGCAGCCGCCAGCGTGGAAGTGCGCACCGCGCGCACGTTGCTGGAAGTCTGCGCGGCGCTGGACGGCCGCAAGACACTGCCACTGGCCATTCCGCGCGCCTGCGCGGAAACCCCGATGCCGGACTTGGCCGACGTGCGCGGACAGGCCCAGGCGCGGCGCGCACTGGAAATCGCGGCGGCCGGCGCCCACCACCTGTTGCTGGTGGGGCCACCCGGCAGCGGCAAGACCCTGCTGGCTTCGCGGCTGGGCGGCATCCTGCCGGAACCCAGCGATGCCGAGGCGCTGGAAGCCGCCAGTATTGCTTCCGCCAGCGGCCGCGGGCTGGACCTGACGCGCTGGCGGCAGCGGCCGTTCCGCGCCCCGCACCACACCGCCAGCGCAGCGGCGCTGGTCGGTGGCGGCAGCGACCCACGGCCCGGAGAAATCTCGCTGGCCCATCACGGCACCCTGTTCCTCGATGAGCTGCCCGAATGGAGCCGGCACGCGCTGGAGGTCCTGCGCGAACCGCTGGAGTCCGGCAGCGTGAGCATTTCGCGCGCCGCCAGGCAGTGCGAGTTCCCGGCGCGCTTCCAGCTGGTGGCAGCGATGAATCCGTGTCCGTGCGGCTGGGCCGGCGATCCGTCCGGACGCTGCCTGTGCAGCGACGAGGCGATCCGCCGCTACCGCGGCCGCATTTCCGGCCCGCTGCTGGAGCGCATCGACCTGCATATCGAGGTGCCGCGGCTACCGCCCACCGCGCTGCGCACCGACGGCCCGCCAGGCGAAGCCAGCGCCCTGGTGCGCGCGCGCGTGATCGCGGCACGCGCTCGCCAGTACAACCGCTGTGGGCAGGCCAACGCCCGTCTCGACCAGGCCCAGACCAATGCCTTCTGCCGCCTGTCCCCGCGCGACACCGCCCTGCTGGAACGCGCGGTCGACGGCCTGCAGCTGTCTGCGCGCTCGCTGCACCGGATCCTGCGCGTGGCCCGCACCATCGCCGACCTGGCCGGCAGCGACACCATCGAAACCGCGCACCTGACCGAAGCGATCGGCTACCGCAAGCTGGAACGCGGGCGTGAACGCGCGGCGGCATGATGGCTTCGACTAGCGTGGCCAGGCACGCCGGTTGGGATCCAGCTCATATGTCTCCATCCGGTCCGCGCGCGGACCGATGCCGCAAACCGCAAGCGGGCTTTCGGACCACGGCTCCAAGCCAAAAGCGCGCTCGATGTCGACTTCGTTGATTGCGGCTGTCACGAAGCTTCCCAGCCCGGCTTCGGTGGCACTGAGCAACAAGGTCTGCGACAGGTGGCCGACGTCGAGGATGCAGACGCGATAAGCCTTCGGGTGGTGCCGGTACTTCCAGAAATTCCGGTAGAAGCGTGGCGCCAGAACACAGAGCGCATGGGCCTCCGCGAAATACGGCTGGCCGCCGACGGCGATCCACGCCAGATAGTCGAGCGCCCCCTTCCCCTGTGCCACGGGATGCCTCCCCGCATCCGCGAGGATCCCGGCGGCATCCATCGGCAGGGCCTGCAGCGCGTGCCGGGCCGGCAGATAGTGGTAAAGCCCGGGCGCAAGACCATCGACCCGACGGGCGATGACGTAGCACTCGGTGGGATGGAGGGCGCCGCCCGAGGGACTGGTGCGCTTGAGGACATCGAAGTCGTCCGCGCCCCGGACGCGCCCGCGCTCCGCGAAGGTCCGCTTAAGGACCTGTGCCAGGCCCGTCAATGGCAGCATCCGCCCGACGTCGAAATTGCGGCAACTGGTACGCGCATCCAGAAGTTCGTCATAGGCAGCGCGAGGGGCGGATGGCAGGACGGTGATCGCGCCGCCGTCGGCGCGCTCATGCAGCATGGGCGGCGGCACGCCGTAGGCACGACGCAGGCCTTCGGCATTGTGCAGGCCGGCATCTTCAACCTCGCCTGCGGCATCGATGCCACCCCAGCGCGAGGCGCGATGATAGTCCGCGGCAATCCCATGCCAATGCAGGGCACGCACGCGCTCGTCTTCCCTGCGCCGGTGCGCCCATGGTCCGGTGCTGCCCACCAGCAGTCCCGAGCGAAGCAGGCGCCGCACGCGCGACGCGCCATGGCGCATCCGCACGGGCGCCGCATCCACCCAGTCGCTGGGGCTGGTTTCTCCGAGCAGCACGACTTCCGCGGCATCCAACTCGAACTCGCCCTGCAGTGCCGGCGCATGGGCAAGCCAGCGCATGCGGCTGACCACTCCCGTTCCCCCCGCCAGCAGCGCCTCCAGATCGAAACGGGTCTCTTCGCGGGACTCGATTCGCAGCAGCGCACATCGCCTGATCCGCATGCGTCCATCCGGTTGAAAACACGATCTTGCCGCTTGCTGCCAAGCAGCGACAAGGGTAGCGTCGCCGGCACGCACGTCCTACCACCACAGGGGAACCCACGATGGCTACCAAGAAGGGCGCCAAGCCCGCACCGCTTGATCCGAAAGTCACCAGGAAGCTGCTGGAAAAATTGGCTACCGACAATGATTTCCGCCGTCTGTTCAAGAAGGATGCCCATGCGGCTCTGGCGCAGGTGGGATACAAGGTGGAGGCAGGAGCGAGCTCCGCGGGCGGGTGCATGCAGTTGGCACCGACCGACCGCATCGCCCCCAAGGCCAAGATCGCGCGGGACCGGGCCAAACTGGAAAGCGCGTTGAACGTGCCAGTCAGCTTCCTGTGTGCGAAGCAGTTCAGCGCGGACTGACGGCACCGGAAAACCGCGCCGGATTGCCGGGCGGAGGCACGCAATACATGCTTAAGCGGACTATTACACCTCCCGGCAACGCCGGGAGCGTGTCCCGGAGTTCATTGCAGAGCGGATCCGGCACCCGTACTCCAGGCTGGGGGCACCAGCCGCTGGCCACTCAAGGCGACTGGCACAAGAGGCCGGGACACGTGGCCCGATGCCCTTGCGCGATGCCGTTTTTCAAGGCGTAACTGTTCCCGCCCGCATCCGCGCCTGTTGCGACCGCAGCGCGGCGGCGGACACGGAGATATTGAAGAAGCGCAGCACGTCGGACGTCGTGCTCTCGGCGAAGACCCTGCCGCGGTGCGTGGCCAGCCATTCGGCCTGGGCATTGGCGACGTCCGCCCGGCCCGCGGCCTGTGCAGCCCGCATCAGCGCCCAATGCGTCGCCACCAAGGCGGTGTCCTGACGCACCAGCGGTTCAAGGCGCGCCATTGCAAGACGGGGCTGGCCGGCCAGCCGTTCCTGCTCCGCCTGCAGGACCTGGTACAGCTCCCGCACGGTCTGGTATTCGTGCACGACGGCGCTGTCCTGCGTGCGACGCAGCGCGTCCTCAACGCCGGACCGATCGTTGCGGTAGGCCGACAGCAAGCCGGCGTAGAGCCTCAACTCGGTCGAAATGGGTGGGTACACGGCATCACCCGCAGCTCCCTTCGCATCGACCAGCGCCAGCAGTGCCTGCTGCGCCTCCGACGCATCGCCCTGTCCATGCAGCACCGCCATGCTGGCCAGCGCCGTCCGTGCGCGCAGCGATTCCAGCACGTCGTCCCCCGCATCGGCCGCCCCGGACCATGCCCGCACGGCAGCGGCCGCACGCGCCGGCTGGCCGCGGTTGATCCAGACGATGCCGCCCACCTCGCCCTGCCAGCCGGTGCGCCCGACGGCGCTGGCGAAAAACACCTTGTCGGCTTCCGCGAAGTGGTGGCGGGCCTCGTGGGCAAACGCGTAGAACTCGCCCGCGCCGAGGAAGCCCGTTTCGCGCGCAAGCCGGAACTCGGCCAACGCCGCGTCGTAACGCTCCTGCCCGAGGAGCATGATGCCGATGCTGTAGTGGACCGAACCGAACCGCTCGTTCTGCGGCTTCAATGCGCGTCGGGCCAACGCCTCGGCGGTACGGAAATCGTTGCGCTGGTGCCACTGGTTGCTGGAGAGCCGGCCGATGGTCTGGTAGTCGTCGGGATACAGCGCCAGGTACTCGTCGGCCTTGCGGAAATAATTCTGCGGACCATCGTGCTGCAGCAGCATCAGCTCGATCATCTGCCGTTCCTGCGGCGACAGCCGCTGCGGCAATGCCAATGCCCTGCGCCACTCATCACGGGCCGCCGCCACTTCACCCAACGAGGCGTGCAGGCGCGCCATGTCGGCGTGGGCCAGCGCGAACTGCGGGTCCAGCTGCAGGGCACGCCGGTACAGCCCCAGCACCTGTTCGCGATCACCGGTGGTCATGGCCAGCCGGCGTGCCACCGCGAACGCCTTCAGCGCATCCAGGCTGGGGGTGGCCACGTTCGGCAGCGGCACCGAGGTCTTCTGCACGTTCTGCAGGGCCTCGCCCAGCTTGCCGCGCAGCTGGTCGGTGACGTCGTCGATGGAGCCCAGCGCCGATTCGATGCCCTTGCCGTCGGCGGATACCGCATACACGGTGGTCTGAGTGTGCGGATCGACGACCTCGGCGCTGACCCGCAGGCGACCGCCGACTTCGGCCACGGTGGGCAGCAGCAGCGCACGCGCGCCATCGCGCAGGGCGATTTCCGAACCCAGCGCGCGGTCCACCGTTACATCCGGCTTGCGCTGCATGCGCTGCAGGGTGTCGCGCACCTTCAGGTCGCCCAGCACGTTGACGTAGCGCGACTGTTCCAGGCTGATCCGGAACGCCTGTTCCAGCGCCTCGTCCAGGCGCGGGTCGCCGGTGAGGTTGCGCAGGTCGCCGACCACCACCCAGTCGCGTTCCGCGAAGGCGATCGCCGGCTTCGGCTGGGCCAGGAACCACGCGCCAATGGCCATGCCGGCCACCAGCAATGCTTCTGCCGCCAGCGCCACCGGGCGCCGCCACAGCGGCAGGTCACGCCAGGCCTTGGGCGTGTGCGCGGGCATGCGCAGCGGCGCCAGCCCGGGCTCGCCGACCTCGTACACCTCCTGCGCCTCGGGAATGCCCTTGAAGCGCCAGCGCCCGTAGGACTTCCACACCAGCAGTTCGCCGCGCTCGCCCAGTTCGCGGGCGGCGCGGTGGGCCAGCGGCTCGGCGGTGGCAGACAGCAGGATCTGGCCCGGCCGCGCCAGCGCCATCAGCCGGCCCGCAAGCGGCTTGGCCAGGCCTTCGACTTCCAGCGACTTGGCGCCCAGGCGCACCGCGTCGGCGCTGTTCTCCCACACCAGCACTTCGCCCACGTGCAGGCCGGCGCGCGCCTGCAGCGGCTGCTTGACCTGCATTTCGCGGCCCAGGTCGCGCAGGCCGCGGGCGTAGTCGAGGGCGAAGGCGAGTCCGTCGATGGGGCGCTCGAACAGCAGCAACAGGCCGTCGCTGCGGTCTATCAGGCGCCCGCGCCAGCGCTGCTGCAGCTCCAGTACCAGGCGATCGTGGGCGCGGAACAGCGCGGCGGCGGGGGCATCGCCCAGCCGCTCCACCAGATGGGTGGAATCCACCAGATCGGTGAGCAGGAGCGTGCGAACCTGCGGCGCGCCGGCGTCCTGCATGCGCCCGTCAGTCCAGCCACTCGACACAGTCGCCGCCATTGCGCTTGGCCCGGTACAGGGCGTCATCGGCCAGCGCGTACCAGTGTTCCCAACCCGCATGGCTGCCGGTCCCGATCAGGCAGGCGCCGATGCTGAGCGTGGTCATCTGCGGCGGGCTGTTGTGCATGCGCTCGAGCATGCGCGCGCTGTCGGTGACGTAGCCGGCGATCCGCTCCGCATCTTCGCGGGCGTGGCCGCTCAGGATCAGGCAGAACTCGTCGCCGCCCAGCCGGCAGACGATGTCGTCGGCGCCGGCGACGGCGCGCAGCAGGTTGGCCACGCTCTGCAGGACGCGGTCGCCCGCCAAGTGGCCGTAGGTGTCGTTGATCGACTTGAAGCGGTCGCAGTCCACCAGCACCAGCACGTGCCCGTCCAGGCCGCCGGCCTGCAGGCGCTGCTCAACGTGCGCGGCGAACCCGCGCCGGTTGGTTAGCCCGGTGAGTTCGTCGGTGCGGGTCAGTGCCTCGGACTCGTCAAGCCGGCTGGTGGTCGAACGCAGCGCGTCCAATGCTTCCTGCAGATCCTGGTTGCGCCGGCGCAGGCGCGCGATCAGGGCCTGTTCGTTAAGCACCACGCGCATGATCGCGCGGCGCAGGAACTGCGCCAACAGCGCGGGGTCGCGCTGCGCCAGCAGTTCGAATTCGTCGCGGCCGAGCTCCAGCAGTTCGCCGGTCTCGGCCATCACCGCGTCGGCGCTGCGGGCGTGGTCGCCGATCAGCAGGCCGAGTTCGCCGAAAAAGGCGCGCGCGCCCAGCCGCTTGCCGACCAGGTCATCGCCGAAGTCCAGTTCCACCGCGCCGTTGGCGACCACGTACATGGCGGCGCCGTGGTCGCCGCGCCGGAACAGCTTCTGCCCGGCTTCCACCTGGCACGATCGGGCCACCTGCGCAAACAGCGCGTACTCGTCTGGATGCAGCGCGGACGCGCTGGCGTCCACCCCGGTCCGGGCATCGATCATGTGCGCTAGTGCTGCCACGCGTTCCCCTGTGCGGCTCCGGCCCCTCCGATCCAGCCGCAGGATACCATCGCATCCGCCGCCGTATTGCGACAGTGGCACCGGCAGCCGTTGCGCCGGTGGCATCCCGCCCCGTGCCCGCCATCGCCCGGCGCGGGCGATGGCGGGGTGGCCTCAGGCCGCGGCGCGGGTGCCGGCGTGGAACTGCTCTTCCTCGGTGCTGCCCTTCAGCGCCACTGTGGACGACTTGCCGCCCTGGATGGTCTGGGTGATGGCATCGAAATAGCCGGTGCCGACCTCGCGCTGGTGCTTGACCGCGGTGAAGCCACGCTCGGCGGCGGCGAACTCCTTTTCCTGCAGCTCGACGAATGCACTCATCTGCCGGCGGGCATAGCCGTGGGCGAGGTCGAACATGCCGTAGTTGAGCGCGTGGAAGCCGGCCAGGGTGATGAACTGGAACTTGTAGCCGTAGCTGGCGATTTCCTTCTGGAACTTGGCGATGGTGGCGTCGTCCAGGTTCTTCTTCCAGTTGAACGACGGCGAGCAGTTGTAGGCCAGCAGCTTGCCGGGGAACTTGGCATGGATCGCCTCGGCGAATTTGCGCGCGAACTCCAGGTCCGGCTTGCCGGTCTCGCACCAGACCAGGTCGGCATACGGCGCGTAGGCGAGGCCGCGGCTGATCGCCTGGTCCAGGCCGTTCCTGGTCTTGTAGAAGCCTTCGATGGTGCGCTCGCCGGTGCAGAACGGCTTGTCGTTGTCATCCACGTCGGAGGTCAGCAGGTCCGCCGCCTCGGCGTCGGTGCGGGCCACGATCAGGGTGGGCACGCCCATCACGTCGGCAGCCAGGCGCGCCGCGGTCAGCTTCTCCACCGCTTCGCGGGTGGGCACCAGCACCTTGCCGCCCATGTGGCCGCACTTCTTCACGCTGGCCAGCTGGTCTTCGAAGTGCACGCCGGCGGCGCCCGCCTCGATCATGCCCTTCATCAGCTCGAAGGCGTTGAGCACGCCGCCGAAGCCGGCTTCGGCATCGGCCACGATCGGCTGCAGGAAGTCGATGGAGTCGTCGCCCTCGGCATGGTGCAGCTGGTCGGCGCGCAGCAGGGTGTTGTTGATGCGCTTGACCACCTGCGGCACCGAGTTGGCCGGGTACAGCGACTGGTCGGGGTACATCTCGCCGGCGAGGTTGGCATCGGCCGCTACCTGCCAGCCGGACAGGTAGATGGCCTTGAGGCCGGCCTTGACCTGCTGCATGGCCTGGTTGCCGGTCATCGCGCCGAGCGCGTTGACGAAGGGTTCGCTGTGCAGCGACTTCCACAGCTTCTCGGCGCCGAGCCGGGCCAGCGAATGCTCGACCGGGACGGTGCCGCGCAGGCGCACCACGTCCTCGGCGGAATAGCTGCGGGTGACGCCGGCCCAGCGCGGGTTGTTGGCCCAGTCCAGCTTCAGTTGTTCGGCGGTCGGCAGATGGTTCTTCATGGGGAAACCTCGTGGGGTTGGCGGCAGCGTAGGAATGTCGGCAGGTGGATCAATCGATGCGTTCGTAAGCGGGAAGCGTGAGGAACTCGGCCAGTTCGTCGGCATGGGTCAGGCGGTCGAGCAGGCCGATCGCCTCGGACACCCGCGCGGCGCCGGGGATGCGGCGGGGATCGCCCAGCCGGCTGGGCAGGCCGATCAGGGCGCGTTCCAGCAGCACGAAATCCACCGGCGTGCCGTCATCCAGCGACAGCGGCTGGCCGCCGGCATCGGCAAAGTGCAGCCACTGCCACAGCTGGGCGCGGGCGATCTCGGCGGTGGCGGCGTCCTCCATCAGGTGGTGGATCGGCACGCAGCCGTTGCCCTCCAGCCAGGCGGCGAGATAGCGCACGCACACTTCGACGTTGTTCTCGAAACCGGCGCGGGTGATGGTGCCCAGCGACGGGCGCAGCAGGTCCTCGGCCTCGACGTGCACGTCGTCGCGGGCGACGTGGCGCTGGTGGGGGCCCGGCATGCGCGCGTCGAACACCTCGCGGGCGATCGGGATCAGCGTCGGGTGCGCCACCCAGGTGCCGTCGTGGCCGGCGCTCACTTCGCGCAGCTTGTCGGCGCGCACGCGCTCGAGCGCGGCGGCATTGGCGTCGGCATCGCCACTGATCGGGATCTGCGCGGCCATTCCGCCCATCGCGTGCGCGCCGCGGCGATGGCAGGTCTGCACCAGCAGCTCGGCATAGCTGCGCAGGAACGGCTGCACCATGGTCACCTGGCTGCGCTCCGGCAGCACCCGGTCGCGGTGCCGACGCAGGGTCTTGATGTAGCTGAAGATGTAGTCCCAGCGCCCGCAGTTCAGGCCGACGATGCGGCCCTTCAGCGCGAACAGGATCTCGTCCATCTCGAACGCCGCCGGCAGGGTCTCGATCAGCACCGTCACCTTGATCTGGCCGTGGGCCAGCCCCAGCCCGTCCTCGATGGCCGCCAGCGCCTGCTCCCACAGCGCGGCTTCTTCCATCGACTGCAGCTTGGGCAGGTACAGATAGGGGCCGCGGTCGCGCCCGGCCAGCACGTGGGCGTTGTGAAAGGCGAACAGGCCTGCATCGAACAGCGACGCCGACATCCGCTGGCCGTCCACCAGCACGTGCTTCTCGTCCAGGTGCCAGCCGCGCGGGCGCACGATCAGCACCGCCTGCTCGGCCTGCGGGCGCAGCTCGTAGCGCTTGCCGTTGGCCTCGTGCACCAGCGCCCCGCTGATCGCCGCGCGCAGCGCCTGCTGGCCGGTGAGCAGGTTGGACCAGGTCGGGGCGGTGCTGTCCTCGAAATCGGCCATGTAGCAATTGGCGCCGGAGTTCAGCGCGTTGATGACCATCTTCGGGTCGACCGGGCCGGTGATCTCGACGCGGCGATCCAGCAGCGCGGCCGGGGTCGGCGCCACGGTCCAGTCGCCGCGGCGGATCTGCGCGGTGTCGGCACGGAAATCCGGCAGCGCGCCGGCGTCAAAGGCCTGCTGGCGGGCGCGACGGGCTGCCAGCCGGGCCTGGCGCTCGCCCTCGAAGCGGCGGTGGAGGTCAGCCAAGAAGCCCAGCGCGGCAGCCGACAGCAGGGCGTCCTGCCCGGGCACCCGCTGGGTGGTCTCCACGCCCTCGCCGGGGCGGTCTTGCAGCACTGCGGACATCGGCGGCTCCGTGACACGTGTGGGAAGCCAACCATCCGCCTGCGTGTTGTATTTGACAAAGCAGATTTGTCAATGTTTAGTATTAATTTTTCAAATACTGCAATCAGAATATGGCGAAGAGCCCCGCCAGCGCCCTGCGATTCGCCTACAAGGGCTCGCGCCTGAAGCCACTGCGGGCGTTCTGCCAGGTGGCGCGGCTGGGCTCGATCTCGCGCGCCGCCGAGGCGCTGTACCTCAGCCAGCCGGCGGTGACCCTGCAGCTGCAGGCGCTGGAACGCGAACTGGGGGTGCGGCTGCTGGAGCGGGTCGGCCGCCGGCTGGTGCCCACCCGCGAGGGCGATCTGCTCTACGAGATGGCGCGCCCGCTGGTGGAGGGGCTGGACAACCTGGCCGCCGGCTTCCGCGAGCAGGTGCGCGGACTGGACGCCGGCGAGCTGAACGTGGCCGCCGGCAGCTCCACCATCCTGTACCTGCTGCCGGGCATCGTCGATGCGTTCCGCCAGCGCCACCCGGACGTGCGCCTGAGCCTGCACAACGTCACCGGCGCCAGCGGCCTGGACCTGCTGCGCAGCGATGCCGTGGACCTGGCCGTGGGCTCGATGCTGGACGTGCCGGCCGACCTGACCTACGCGCCGGTGTACCGCTTCGAGCCGATGCTGATCACCCCGCCCGACCACCCGCTGGCAAGCAAGCGCGAGTTGTCACTGGAGGACCTGTCGCCTTACGGGCTGATCCTGCCGCCCAAGCGCCTGACCACCTACCGGCTGGTCGACCTGGTGTTCCAGCAGAACCGGGTGCCGTACACGGTTGCACTGGAAGTGGGCGGCTGGGAGGTCATCAAGCAGTACGTGGCGATGGGCCTGGGCATCAGCATTGTCACCGCGATCTGCCTGACCGAGGCCGACCGCCAGCGGCTGGCGGCACGCTCGCTGGCGCGCTGGTTCCCGTCGCGCAGCTACGGCATCGTGATGCGCAAGGGCAAGTTCCTGTCAGCGCAGGCCCGCGCCTTCGTCGAGCTGATCCAACCGGAGGTGCTCACGCCGCGCGGCTACGACGAGAGCGGGCATTCGGAGCGATAGCGGCGAAAGGCGAAAGGTTGAAAGGGGGGCAGGTTCACGTCCGCACGCGGAAGTGAACCTGACCCCCTTTCGGAAGTGATCCCGGCCCCTTAGTTCCTTCCGGCTCAGTGCGTGCGCGGCGTGGGCAGTGCGTCGGTCTTGTAGATCGCCACGTGCGGCACGCCGTCGGCGCCGATCCAGCCGCGATACATGCCGCCGGTGTTGAACGGGAAGGCGACGCTGCCATCGGCGCCCAGCGCGATCGCGCCTCCGTCGCCGCCGGCCTTGGGGATGTCGCGGTTGATCACGCCGTCGGCCGCGCGGGCCAGCGGCTGGCCATCCAGGCGCACCCGCGCGCAGATCTCGTGGGCGGCGGCGGAACGGATGTAGAACTCGCCCCAGCCGGTGCCGGAGACCGCGCAGCGCGCGTCGGCCCAGGTGCCGGCGCCGATGATCGGCGAATCGCCCACGCGCCCGTAGCGCTTGTTGGTCATGCCGCCAGTGGAGGTGCCCGCGGCGAGGTTGCCGCGCGCATCCAGCGCCAGCGCGCCGACGGTGCCGAAGTAGGCCTTGCCCGGCAGCACCAGCGGCGTATCCGCGGCGCGCGCGGCCTGTTCTTCCTGCAACGCCTTCTGCAGCGCCTTCCAGCGCTTCTCGGTGCGGAAATAGGACGGATCGACCAGCGCGATGCCCTGTTCCTTCGCGAACATCTCGGCGCCGTCGCCGACCATCATCACGTGGTTGGACTTGTCCATGATCGCGCGCGCCAGCGTGATCGGGTTGCGCACCCGGTGCAGGCCGGCCGCGGCGCCGGCCTTGCCGCTGGCGCCGTCCATGATCGAGGTGTCCAGTTCGTTGCGGCCGTCGTGGGTGAATACCGCGCCGCGGCCGGCGTTGAACTGCGGCGCATCCTCCAGCACGGTGATCGCGGCGGTGACCGCGTCCAGCGACGAGGCGCCCGCCTGCAGCTTGGCGTGGCCGGCGCGCAGCGCCGCTTCCAGCGCGCGCTTGACCACGGCTTCCTCGTCGGCGGTCAGGTCGCCCGGCTCCACCCCGGCGCCGCCATGGATGACCAGCGTCGGCGTGTCCAGCGCCACCAGCACGCCGTCGCGCACCGCGTAACTGCGCTGCGCCAGCGGCCGCTCCACCCGGCCCTCGGGCAGGCGCAGCAGCGAATCCGCGCCGGCCACCACGGTGTCGACGCGATCGAGGTTCATCGCCGCATCTTCCGCCTGCTTACGGGCGAAGCCGCCGCGCACCACGACGGCACCCGCGCCGGGCGCGGTGGCGTAGATGCGCGCGCTGCCGTCGCCTTCCACCGCCACGGCCGCGTCCTCGTCCACGCCCAGCCCCAGCAGCGGTTTGCCGGCCATCTGCTCGGCCTTGGCGAGGAAGGCAACCAGGCGGCCCAGCCGGGCGCGTTCGCTGAAGTGGGTGTCGGTGACGATGCCCTTGAGCTGCGCGATGTGCAGGAAGTCCGTCTCGATGGTGTTGCCGTCGCCCAGCGGGTCGGCCAGCGCGCGCGGGCTGGTCTGGCTGCCGCCGTCCATCGCCCCGTACAGGTATTCGCCGAGCATGGCCAGGCCGGCGCTGGTGCCGCCCAGCGGCTTGCCCGCCTTCACGTGCGCATCCAGCGCAGCGCCCACCGGGGTGCCGCGCCAGTAGCGGACGTAGCGGGACTGGTCGCCGCCCGCCAGGAAGATGCCGTCGGCGCGCTTGAGCGCGGCCAGGATCTTCGGGTCGGTGGCGGCCTCGCGGTCCTTGAACACGAAGGTTTCGACCGACTTGATCCCGCCGACCTCGTTGAAGAATTCCTCGCCGATCTCGCCGCCCTGCGACGCGCGCAGGACCACGATGTGGCCGTTGCCGGCCTTCTTCATGAACCAGTGCATGGCGTCGAAATTGCGGTCGCCGCCGCCCATGAGCAGCAGGCCCGGCTGCACCTTGCCCGGCGTCCTCGCCTGCAGGTCCCCCAGCACGTAGTGGCCGAAGTCGGCGGCCAGCGCCGGCAGGATTGGGGCCACGGCCAGCACCGCGGCAAGCATCATCGACCAGCCGGCACGTCGCTTCATCATCCACTTCCCCTTCATTCGCAGATACGTCATTAGACGAACGTACACCGGTTTTCCCCCGCTCGCGGGCAGCGGCTTTCGCTATGGTAGGCGGATGCAGACCGAGCTCGACCGCTGGTTCGTCCACGAAGTCCTCGTCCACGAGGAGGCGCTGATGCGCTTCCTGCAGCGGCACTGGCCGCACCGCGACGAGCTGCCCGACCTGCGCCAGGAGCTCTACGCGCGCATCTACGAGGCAGGCGCGAAGTCGCGCCCCACCCAGCCGCGGGCGTTCCTGTTCGCCAGCGCGCGCCACCTGATGACCGACCGGCTGCGCCGCGGCAAGGTGGTGTCGATCGAGCCGATGGGTGATTTCGAGCCCTCGCTCGTCTTGGTGGATGAGGTCTCGCCGGAACGCTGGTGCGGCGGCCGGCAGGCCCTGCGCCGGCTGGCCGACGCCTTCGACCGGCTGCCCGACCGCTGCCGGGAGGTGGTGTGGCTGCGGCGGGTGGAGGAGTTGTCGCAAAAGGACGTGGCATCGCGCTTGGGCATCAGCGAGAAAACCGTGGAAAAGCACATCGCCAAGGGCATGCGCCTGCTCGCCGACGCGCTGTATACCGGCGAGCTGCAGTCGCGCGCGGAGCCCGGGGCGGCGAACGCCGCGGCGCGGCGGCAGGCGGACTGAACGATGCGCGGCTACAGCATGGCGATCGAGCAGGCGGCGGCGGGCTGGCTGGCGCGCCGCGACGGCGACCGCTGGAACGCGGACGACGAGGCCGCGCTGCAGTGCTGGCTGGAGGCAGACATCGGCCACCGGGTGGCGTTCCTGCGGCTGCAGGCGGCCTGGCAGGAAAGCGGGCGGCTGCAGGCGCTGGGCGCCGGCTGGCAGGACAGCGCCGCGCCCGCGCGCGGCCACTGGCAAGCCACGCCCGCGGGCCGCCGCGAACAGATGCTGCAGGCAATGGCGCAGCGCCCCGCGGCGGCGCGGCCGGCGCGGCAGCGGCGCCTGGCCCGCTTCGCGATGGCGGCCACCCTGGCCGGCTGCGCGCTGGCGCTGGCCTGGGGCTGGCGCAGCCAGGCCCGCGTCGATACCGCCGCCTACCGCACCGCCATGGGCGAGGTGCGCACCCTGCCGCTGGCCGACGGCTCGCGTGCCACGCTGGCCAGCGCCACCGGCATCGAGGTGCGGCTCTCGGCGCGCGCGCGCGACGTGGCCCTGACCTCGGGCGAGGCGATCTTCGAAGTGGCCAAAGACCCGCGCCGGCCGTTCGCGGTGGCCGCTGACGGCTATCGCGCGGTGGCGGTGGGCACGCGCTTCTCGGTGCGCCGCGACGTGGCCGCGCTGCGGGTGGTGGTGACCGAGGGCACGGTGCGGCTGGACGCACCGCCGACCGCCGCCGGCGCCACGCCCTCGGTGGTGCTGCCGGCCGGCAGCGTGGCGCTGGTGCGCGGCAACGGCCTGCTGGTGCGCAGCCTGCCGCTGGCCGATGCGCAGCGGCTGCTGGATTGGCGCGACGGCCTGCTGGCCTTCCGCGATGCGCCGCTGAGCGAAGTGGTGGCGGAGTTCAACCGCTACAACGCGCGCAAGCTGGTGCTGGCCGACGCGCAGGCCGGCGCCCTGCGGATCGGCGGCAGCTTCCGCTGGGACAACACTGAAGGCTTCGTGCGCCTGCTCGAAGCCGGCTTCCCGGTGCGCGCGGAAGCCGACGCGGAACGCATCGTGCTGCACTCGCGCTGAGCGAAGTCGCGCCGGCAACGCGGTTGCTGACGCAGCCCCACGACCGGCCCGTATCGCGAGGCGCGACCGGGACCCAATTGCCTGCCGTGCGCGCCTGCCATCGTGATCGCAGGCCGATGCATGCCGGAAGTCGCCGCGAGGAGTGCCGAAAGGCCCGGGGGGATTTCCTGCGGTCGTTCGTCATGCATTTGTAACGGCGTCCAGTCCGGGCGCCCCGGGGGGAAAACCACACCATGAAACCGTCTCGCCCGCTCCGCGTCCTGCTGCTGTCGCTGGCCTGCTCCGCCGCCCTGGCGGCGCAGGCGCAAACCGCCCGCCTCGACATCCCCGCCGGCGACCTCGCCAGCGCGCTGGATGCGTACGCCCGCCAGACCGGCACCCAGCTGGTGTACCGCGCCGACCAGCTCAAGGGCGCGCGCAGCGCCGGCCTGCGCGGGCAGGCGGCGTCGCCGCAGTCGCTCGACGCGCTGCTCAAGGGCAGCGGCTTCCGCGCCCAGCGCGATGCCTCCGGCGCGATGCTGATCGTGCCGGACGCCGCCGCGGCCAAGCCTGCGGCGCCCGCCCGCCCGGCGCCGCAGGCGCGGCCCGCACAGGCCGCGGCCGACGCACCAGTGACCAATATGCAGGCCGTGCAGGTGACCGGCTCGCGCATCCCGCGCACACAGGTGGAGGGCCCGGCGCCGGTCACCATGATCACCGCCCAGGACATCCGCGCCAGCGGCTTCACCAGCGTGCCGGAGGTGATGCAGTCGCTGACCCAGAACGGCGGCGAGACGCAGAGCCAGCAGTCCGCCGGCGGCGCCGATTTCTCCCCCGGCGCGCAGCAGGTGGACCTGCGTGGGCTTGGGCCCAACCACACACTGGTACTGGTCAATGGTCGCCGCATCGCCGACTTCCCGCTGCCGTTCGGCGGACGCAGCAACTTCACCGACATCTCCAGCATCCCGCTGGGCATGATCGATCGCATCGAAGTCCTAACCGGTAGTGCCTCGGCGATCTACGGCTCGGACGCGATCTCCGGCGTGGTCAACTTCATGCTCAAGAAGCAGGCCGACGGCACCACCATCGACTATCGCTACGGCTGGAACGAACACGGCGGTGGTGAATCGCATGTGCTGAATATCTCCAGCGGTTTTTCGCGCGGCGCGTTCAACGCGGTGGCGGGCCTGGAATACCGTGACCAGAAGCCGCTGTGGGGCTTCCAGCGCGCGCAGCAGGATTCCAGCTTCGATGCGCCCAATCCCGCCCGCTATGGCTATCCGTCGCGCAACTTCCTGATCACCGACTGGTGGGACGACTACATCGATCCGGGCAAGGCCACCTGTGACGGCCTGTCAGACCTCAACGAAGGCACGATGCAGTACGCCTACCGGCGCAACTACGGCAACTACTGCGGCAGCGACCGCGCGGTCGCCTATCGCACCATGGTCAGCAGGCGCCAGGGCGTGAACACCTACGCCTCGCTGAACTACACTTTCGACAACGGCAGCGAATGGTTCGCCGATATCCAGGCCGGTCGCCACGAGGTCTCGCTGTTCCGGGCTCCACGCAGCTGGTCGCTGATGATGCCGGACGGCAATGAAGAGGGTTATTTCTACAACCAGGCCACGGATCAGATCGAATACTGGCAGCGCCAGTTCAGCATCGAAGAAATGGGCGGCCTGGGCAACGGCACCGTCAACACCGTGCAGAATACCTTTGCCGTCACCACCGGCTTCAAGGGCGTGTTCGGCAACGACTGGGACTACGAAGCGGCCTTCAGCCATTCGCAGTACACGGCCCGGACCAGCTGGCCGCAGATCGTGGCATCCAAGGCCAACGCGCTGTTCCTGGGCCCGCAATTGCCGGGCGAGTACATCTTCCGCGGCGCCGCATATCCGATCTTCAACGCCCCGCACGAACGCATGTACACGCCGCTGACCCGCGCCGAGTACGACAGCATTTTCGCCTACACCACCTACCACCCGCAGTCGGCCAACCAGACCCTGTCGTTCTCCGTCACCCAAGCCGACCTGTTCCAGTTGCCGGGCGGAGCGGCAGGCTTCGCCGCCACCGCCGAGGTCGGCCACCAAAGCTACGACCTTAAGCCAGATCCGCTGGCCACCCAGTACTACTACTACAGTTGGAAAGACTCCGATGGCCATGGCAGTCGCAACCGCTGGGCGCTGGCCAGCGAGCTGCGCATGCCGGTGCTGGACGCCTTGAACCTGAGCGTGGCGGGGCGCTACGACCAGTACCGTTTCGCCGGCCGCACCGTGGGCAAGCCCACCTGGAGCGCAGGCATGGAGTGGCGGCCGCTGGAGAGCCTGCTGGTGCGCGGATCCTACGGCACCGCGTTCCGCGTGCCCGACCTGCATTACGTGTTCACCGGTCCCGGCAACGATGAAACCTCGGTCACCGATTACTATCTGTGCGACACCGAGGAACCGGACGAAAGCTACGATGATTGCAGCTACGGCGGCGAAGGCATCATCCGCAGCCGCGTCGGCAACCACGATCTGAATCCGGAAACCAGCACAGCCTGGACCGCGGGCTTCGTGTGGTCGCCTTCGCACATGTTCGATCTGTCGGTGGACTATTTCGACATCGTGATGAAGGACCAAGTGCGCGACATGAGCGCCAACGAGGTGATGCGACAGGAGCGCGACTGCCGGCTCGGGGTGAACGGCGCTGCCATCAACTCTGCCACCTGCCAGGACATGCTGGCGCGCATTACCCGCAGCCAGAACGGCAGCATCTACGGCGTCCACGTCAACCCGATCAACATCGCCAACGAGAGCACCAGTGGCGTCGATGCCAGCGCCAACCTGCGCTTCGACACTCGCGTCGGCAAGTTCACTCTCAGCGGCAACTACACTTGGGTGCGCCACCACGACGTGCAGGACTACCCGGACCAGGCGGTGGTGGACAAGTTCGCAGTCAACAGCGGCTACGACATCCCACGCAACAAGGCCAGTGCACGCCTGTCGTGGGAGCGCGAGGCATGGTCGGCGTCGCTGCAGGGTCGTCGCTTGGGCCGCCTGCCGAACGGCTGGTCCTACGACGAAGTGTGGGAGGACGGCGACCCGGGTCCGTGGGTCGAAGCGACCTACCGCTACAACGCCAACCTGCAATACAAGTTCAGCGAGCGCATGCAGATCTCGCTGACCGCCAACAACCTGTTCGACAAGAAGCCACCGGTGGACCCGACCTACACCAGCTATCCGTACTACGACATCTCCTGGTTCGACACCCAGGGCCGCAGTTTCTACCTGCAGCTCACCTACAAGTTCGGCGGCAAGCCGCTGTAATCGCAACCATCTGCTGCACACGCAACGCCCCGGCACCGCCGGGGCGTTCTTCTTGCGGGTTCAGTCCGCTGCGGGCGGAAGCTCGCCCACGAACCGGCGGTAGCCCAGGTAGTGGTGGAACACGAAGCCGTCGAACGCCGGCCGCTTGCGGTACGCGGCTTCGACCTTGCCGGCCTCGCGCTCGAACGCGGGCTCGCCCATGCCGTGGAAGCTCAGCTTGGCCGGCTCGGCGGGGTTGAACTCCAGGCCGATGACCACGCGCTTGCCGGTGCGGTCGGCGTAGTCCATCTCAGCCTGCGCGTGGGAGAGGATGGAGTCGCGCCCTTCGGCGCGGTTGCGGTAGTCCATCAGCGCCACGTAATCGGTGAGGTCGGCCACGTGCTCGCTGACCGGCTTGCGCACACCGCGCCATTCCAGCGCAATGCCATCCCACCAGAACGGCATCGCCGGGCCTATTTCCAGCGTCTGGCCGGACTTGCGCCTGGCCTCGATCATCGCCGCGGTCATGTCGAGGAAGCCATGCAGCAGCCGCGGGCGGGTGGCGTCTTCCCATTCGTCCAGCAGGTGCGGCTCGATGTCGTAGTTGACGCCATCGAAGCGCTCGGCCGGCGCCACCGCGGCGTTGTAGTCCAGCACCCGCTGCAGCATCGCCACCGCCTTGCGCTGGTGGCGCGGCAGCACGTAACGCTCGGTGTGCAGATACCACGAGCCCAGCAGCGCATACACGCGGATGCCGCGGACATGCGCGCGGCGGATGAAGGCCCGGTACAGCTGCGGCTGCTGTTCGATCAGGTTGCGCCGCTCGAACGCATCGGCATACAGGTAGACGACGTTGACCCGCTTGCGCTGCAGGAACGCCAGCGCCTCGTCCGCTGCTGACGGCGATTCCAGCATCGCGTACGACGATCCTTCCCAGGTCCACACCGCGCGTGGCGCCGGGGCCGTGCGCGGCGCCTGCGCGCACGCATCGGTGGCCAACGCCAGCAGCGTGCACAGCGCCAGCTGCATGGCCAGCCGGAAGACATTCATGGCGCATTCCCCGCAATGTCCAGCGGCAGCCGGTAGCGGCCGCGTCCCAGCGGTTTGCCGGTGTCCGGATCGGATGGCAGCACCGAAACGTAATAGTGCCCGGCCCCCAACTTTGCAGGCACCGCCAGCATCACTTCGCGGCGCTCGTGCGGCTGCAGGCGGATCGCGCTGCCGTAGCCCTCGCCAAGCTCGCGCCCGTCTTCCGCGGCCAGCACCGCCAGCGGCGCGAACACGCGCGAATCGTGGGCGTCGCCATTGACGAAGGTCGCCGCCACCCGCACGCCGTTGCCGTCGTTCTCCAGCCGCACCGCATCCAGGCCCAACCCCGCCGGCAGCGCCACCACCGCCGCCACCGGCTGCACGACTGCGGCCGGCGCCTCGCGGTATGCCACCAGCGCAGGCATGGCGCCTTCCGGGGAAAGCGCGAGCTTGCCCACGAACGTGGCGTTGGCGGTCTGGTATGCCTGCAACCGCGCGGTCACCTGCGCGCGCAAGCCGGCATCGTCGACCTCGGAGGCACGAATGCCGTCCTGCAGTTCGAACAGCCGGCCGTCGTGCAGGAACCAGCGCCCGCTCACGAAATCCGGCGCGCTGGTCTTGGTCTGTTTGAGCGCGATCTCCTGCCGGCTGCGGAACTCGCCGCCCATGTCCAACCCGCGGCCGGTCCAGGTGGCCTGCGCCGGCCGCTGCAGGCCGTAGGTGTGCGACAGCAGCGCCAGCAGCGAAGGCGTGACGTCCAGGTGCGAGGACACCGCGCGCACCCGCGCCGGCCTGCGCAGCAGCGGCGAATGGATCAGCAGCGGTACGTGGTAGCGCTCGATGTGGGTGTCCTGCGGGATCTCCGCCAGCCGGTGGTCGCCGGTGACGACGAAGATCGTGTCCGCATACCACGGCGCCTTGCTCACGGACGCGAAGTAGCGCCGCAGCTGGTCGTCGGTGTACAGGATGGCGCTGTAGATGTCGGCCTGCGCGCGATACGGCGCGCGCCGCGCCTCCGGCACGCCCAGCGCCTGCAGGCGCGGCTCGATGCGCGCCTTGTAGGCAGCCTGCCCCGGGAAGCTGTAGCTGGTGTGCATGCTGATGGTCTGCACGCCCAGCACGAACGGCGGGCGCAGCTGCGCGCTGTCGGCCAGTACCCGCGACACCAGCTCGCGGTCCGGATAGCCCCAGTCGCTGAACGGGTTGCGCTGGTAGCCGGGGCCGAAATTGCGCAGGTCGACGATGTCGTCCACGCCCTGCAGCTGCAGGTAGCCGCGCTCGTTGTCGAAGTCGCTGTCGGTCCCGTTGTAGAACGCGCTGCGATAGCCCTGGCGGTGCAGCACGTTGAACAGGCCGGCGTGGGCAGGCATGTTCGGCCCCAGCGCGGCGAAGCCCTGCTCGGCCAGCGGCAGGGAACCGAACAGCGACGGCAGCACGCCGAAGGTGCGGCCCTGGTTGGCCAGGAAATTGTCGAAGTACAGGCTGCGGCCCGCCAGCTCGTCGAGGAACGGGGTGAAACTGCCGAGCGGCGCGTCCGGCCCGGAGAACGAACGCCCGAGGCCTTCGACCACGATGACCACCAGGTTCGGCGGCCGGCCGTCGCGGGTCGGGCCGAAGTACGGGCCCAGCGCGTCGGGCGTGGTCTCCGGATGCAGGAAAGGCCAGGCCGGATCGGTTACCGGCTCGACTGCCGACGCCGCCGCAGCGATCGATGCCGCGACCGCCGTGGCAGGCACCGCCGAAGTGGCACGCCACCAACGCAGGCTGTCGGCGACGAAATAGGCGCCCTTGCTGGTGGCCGCCGCGCGCGCGTCTTCGCTGTCCAGACCGCGCGTGCCCGGTGCCAGCGGCAGCAGCCACGCGGCGAGGCCGGCGAACAGCACGCCGGCGAACAGGCCCGCCGGTGTCCGCGCCGGCTGCCGGCTGCGCCAGACCAGCGCCGCCCAGAGCAGCAGCAACGGCAGCAGCAGCCCCGCCCAGCCGAACATGCCGATCCCGGCACCCGTGCCGCCCACCGTGGTGCGGATCTCGGCCAGGCCGTAGCCGAACAGATCGGCGCCCAGCGGCACCCGCGCCGCCAGGTAGTACTGCTCCAGTCCGGCCTGCAGCAGCAGGAACAGCGCCCACAGCGCACCGACCGCCAGCAGCGCCGCGCGCCGGCCGGGCAGGCTGGCGAGCGGCCAGCCCAGCAGCAACAGCAGCGGCAGTGCGCGCAGCAGGAACAGCAGCTGGTTGCCCACCGCCAGCGCCACCAGCGTGGAGCTGCCGCCAACGTCAGGCTGGGCCCGCAGTGCCGCCCACAGCGCCAACCCAAGCTGGGCCACCAGCAGGGCAGGCAGCCAGCCCCACAGGCGCGATGCCGCCAGCCCCTTCGCCGAGGGGGTGGCCGCAGACGTGGTTCGGGCCATTACCAGCGCCGGTACAGCGACAGCGACAGCTGGCGCTCGTCGAAGCCGTCGGCGTCATCCGAGGCACCAACACCGACCTTGAATCCCCAGTCCGGGCGGAAGTAGTGCGTCCACGAAAAGCCCAGCGAGGCGTTGTTGTTGCGCACCAGCGCGCCGCTGCGGTCGAGGTCGCTGCTGCGACCGCTGCTGCCGCTCACTTCGAAATAGTCGTCGGCATTGCCGCGGTAGTAATTGCGCGCCACCACCCGGTGGCTCCAACTGCCCGAGCTCACCCCGGGCACGTGCTGCAGTTTGTAGCGCAGGTACCAGTTGCCGACGTAGCGACCCACGCCGACGCCGTAGAACTCGGTGTCGGAGCTGAAGCGCAGGTGGTCGATGCTGGCGGACAGCTCCCAGCCGCTGCCCACGCCCTGGAACAGCTCGGTCCGCCACGAATGGCGCGGCAGGATACCGCTGGACGGGCCATGCTGGTAGCGCACATTGGCGTAGGCGCGGGCCCACAGCGACACATAACTGTCAAGCGCCCAGGCGCTGTCGCGGCGGCCGAAATGGTCGGCATGCAGGACTTCCAGCCCCAGCGAGCCGCGGGCGAACTTGCGCCGCAGGGTCAGGTTGGCGTCGTTCCAGCCTTCGCGCCCGCCGTTGAATTCGGTGCGGTCGACGCCGGCGCGCAGCGACCAGGTGTAGCCGTCGGCCAGCAGCGCATCGGGCACCGCCAGCAGCGGCATGGTGCTGTCATTGAGGCTGGCAACCTGCGCAGGATCCGCGCCGCGCGCACCTGCGGCGTCGAAATCGCCGCGCGCCTCCGCCATCCGGCCGGCGGCGCGATAGGCGCGACCGCGGGCGATCAGCGGCTCGGGCGCGCTGGTCGGCGCCAGCTCCACCCAGTGCCCGTAGGCCTCCGCTGCCTGCTGCGGACGCGCGCTCCACAGGTACATATCGCCCAGTGCCGACCAGGCGTCCGCATAGCCGGGCTTGGCGCCGGTCACCGCCAGCAGGTCGGCCTCGGCTTCGGCATGGCGGCCGGCCCAGGCCAGGGTGCGGCCACGCGCCAGCAGCACGTCGCTGTTGCCGGGCGAGGCCTGCAGCATCTGCGCGTAGATCGCCAGCGCCTGTTCGCGCTGGGCGGCGTCGCCAGCCGTGGCCAGCGCGCGGGCGCGCTCCAGGCGCGCCTCGTAGCTTTCCACTGGCGCGTCCTGCGCCGCGGCGGGTTCCTGCAACAGGGCAGGATCGGCGCCGCCGGCCAGCAGCGCGACATGGAGGACGGCGGGGTACAGCAGGCTCATGGACATGTCCTTTGCGGTATCTGCTTGCGATCAGGAAACGGCGGGGCCGGTGGCGGCGACGCGGGTCGCGTGCTGGGGCTCGTGTTCCTGCCATTCGGCGCTGCGGTGCATATGGCCCCACTTGGAACGGCGACGCAGCTTGACCACCCAGCGCACCAGGCCGACCACCCGGAACAGCGACGTCATCTGCCGGTAGCCGAAGTTCTCCAGCACCGCCACCAGGAACAGCTTGAGCTGCTGGCGCGGGCGCGGGTACAGGTGGAAGGAAATCTCCTCCAGCATCATCGCGTTGACCGACAGCAGCACGCCCAGCCCGACAGAGGCGAACAGGAAGGCGAAGAAGGCCTGCGTGGACAGCATGCCCATCAGCCCCAGCGCGATCACCGAGAGGTAGCCGAACACCTCGATCACCGGGCCCAGGCATTCGAACACCAGCATGAACGGATAGGCCACCCAGCCGACGGTGCCGCCATTGCGCCGGAACATCAACCGCCAGTTGCCGAACAGGCTCTCGGCCAGGCCCTGCTGCCAGCGCACGCGCTGGTTGTACAGCGAACGCAGGTCGGACGGCACCTCGGTCCAGCAGATCGGGTCGGGCACGAAGGCGATCTTGTACGGGCGCTTTTCCTCAAGCATGCGGTTGTGCAGGCGCACCACCATTTCCATGTCCTCGCCGACCAGGTCGCCCTTGTAGCCACCTGCGGCGATCACCCGCTCCTTGTAGAACACGCCGAACGCGCCGGAGATGATCAGCAGCGCGTTGATCGGCGACCAGCCCAGCCGGCCGAACAGGAACGCGCGCAGGTATTCCACCGTCTGCACCAGCGGCAGCACCTTGTCCGGCAGCTCCACCTTCGACAGCAGGCCGTCCTTGACCTTACAGCCGTTGACGATGCGGATCACGCCGCCGGTGGCGATCATGCTGGCGTCTTCCAGGAACGGCTGCACCACCCGCGCCAGGCTGTCCTGCTGCAGGATGCAGTCGGCATCGACCACGCAGAACAGCGGGTAGCGGGCGGTATTGATGCCGGCGTTCAGCGCATCGGCCTTGCCGCCGTTGTCCTTGTCCACCACCCGCACCCGCCCGCCCTGCGGCGAGGCGAAGATCCGGCGCACCGGTTCGGTCTTGAGCCGGCTGCGGTAGGCCTCGGGGAACTCCACCAACCCGAAGGCATCGACCACGGTCTGCAGGGTGGCGTCGGTGGAACCGTCGTTGACCACCACCACCTCGAAGTTCGGGTAGTTCAGGCGCAGCATCGAACGCACCGTGCTGACGATGGTGCGCTCTTCGTTGTGGGCCGGCACCAGGATGCTGACCGGCGGCTGGTAGTCGGCGAAGTTCTTGACCCGGAAGCCGGCGCCGTGTTCGCGCGCATGGCGCAGGATCGCGAACATGGCGATGAAGTTCAGCGCCAGGTAGACCACGTTGATGCAGATGAAATAGGCCAGGAAGGTCCACTGCATGCCGATCAGCGCGGACGAGATTTCAGGGGTGATCCAGGACAGGTTCATTGCGTTTCTCCCAGCGCACGCTCGGCCATCACCTGGGTGAGGATGTCGCGTGCATAACGATCTTCCTGCGCGTCGCGCACCTGTGCCAGCCGGCCTTCGCCGGCGAGCAGGTGCTGCAACGCCTGCGCGGTGCGATAGCGGACCCACCACTGCGGGTCCGACAGCAGCGGCACCAGCGCTTGAGCGTCGGCGGCACTGCCCAGACGGCCGATCGCCGCGGCTGCGTGCATGCGCACATGCCAGCGCTCGTGGACGAGCAGCGGCCGCGCCTTGTCGAGGTCGCCGGCATCGGCCAGTACCTGCAGGCAGGTGGAAACCAGGTGTTCGTCGTGCGGTTCGGCCAGGATGCGCGCGATCACCGGGGCGGCCGCTTCCGGGCTGACCCCAGCAAGGAAGCGCACCAGCCGCGGGGCCACTTCGTCGTTGGCGCGCAACGCGGCCGCGCCCAGCTCGTTCTTGACCGCCTCGGGGCCGGCCTCGTTGAGCATCTGCGCGATGCCGCCGTCGACCCAGTCATGGCGCGACACGATCTGCGGCACCACCTGCTGCACCGCGCGCTGCGGATCGATCCGCATCAGTGCACGCGCCGCGCTGATCGACACGATCGGGCTGGCATCGTCGATCAGCGCTGCCAGTCGATCGAAGCTCGACGCGCTGCGCAGGTAGCCGATCGCGATGATGGCCATCACCCGGTCATGGAAGCGGCCGTGCTCGACCATGCGCTCCAATTTCGACGCAAGGTCCACCTGCTCGGCGACCGCCAGCAGGCCGCGGTCGTCGGCGCCGCCGGGCGCATCGTGCAGTTCGTTCCAGGCCTCCACGAAACCGGTCATGTCGCGCGCGGGCAGCGCCGGCACGCGGGTGGGCGGCTCCTGCATGGCGTCCACCAGCACGCCGCGCCAGAGCGTCGCCGCGCGCAGGTGGTTGCGTTCGCGCCGCTGGGCCAGCTGGCGAATCACCAGCACCGCCAGCAGCAGCAGGACCGACGTCACCGTCACGCCCAGACCGACCCAGATCGCGAAGGCGATCTGCGAGTCGGCATGCATCAGGGTATCCATTTCAAACTCCCGTCCGCGCTCGCGGACTGTTCATTCCTGTCCACTCAGGCGTCTGCCGGCGCGGAATCGGGCGCCATGAAGCGCCGCACTCGTTCCAGCATGTCCTTGACCTCGCCGTTGCCGGGGTCGTGCCGCAGCGTCTCCACGAACACTGCTTCCGCTTCCTTCCAGCGCGCCTGCCGGAAATACGCATTGCCAAGACCCTGCAGCACCATCCCGTCGGTCGGATACAGCCGGCGCAGTTCCAGGAAGTCCTGCTGCGCCTGTTCCAGCCGCTTCCTCGCCAGGTCGCTGTAGGCCATCCCGATCCGCGCATCCTTGTCGTTCGGGGACAGCGCCAGCGCGCGCGCGAACGCGGCGTGCGCCTCATCGTTGCGATGCAGGCGGTACAGGCTCCAGCCTTCCAGGCGCAGCATGCGCGGCCCCTTGTCCTTCACCGCGGAAAGCGCGGACAGGCTCTCCTCGAAGCGATCCTCGCCGAACAGCCGGGTGGCGCGATCCTCCGCCTCCATGTCGGCGCCGCTGACTCCCGCGCCGGTGGTCGCATAGGTCTGCGCCTGCACCTGCGCATGCTCGTCCAGATAGCGCTGCACGTTCCTTGCGCGGTGCAGGCCGAGGTAGCAGTGGATGTAGGCAACGCCGTCCGCGGACAGCGCCGCCTCGGCCGCCGCCTTCGAATTCTTCGAATAATTCTCGCCGAACTTCTGCCCGAGGATGCTGCCCATCGGGAAGTTCTTCACCGTCATCCCATGGCTTTCGGCCAGCGCGCGCTCGCGCTCCAGCAGCACCTTTTCATAAGGCACGTTCGGCTCGAGCAGGCTGATGATGGTGGTGACGCCGCGCTTCTTGAGATCGGCGAAGTCTTCCTCCACCGGATACGGCCCCAGCAGCACGCCCTTTACCGGCGCTTCGGCCCGCACCGCCCGCCACGGCTGCACGAAGACGCTGGCCGGGTGCAGCAACACCCACACGCCGAAGGCGAACCCGGCCAGGCCGAGTACGAGGACCACGATGACGATGCGTTTGCCGGGTTTGTACATGCGCTCTGGTCCGATTGACGGGAATCCGGGATGCATGCCACCACCGACCCTGCACGCAGGATTCGTGGTCGACGCCTAGCGCCCCCCCTTTGGCTTCCAGCGTCGGCGCGGGCAGGGAATGCACGCGGCCGGCATCGCGAAGCGGCCGCATCATGCGGCTGTAGGAAATGTGACGCAATTCGCATGCCAAAGCGGACACGGCGCGGGTATGCCGCGCGTCGACGGATCGCGACGCCATCACCAGCTGGCGTTCTGCGTCAGTTTTCGACGCGAGGCGGCGGCTGGTTGGCGGACTGCAACACGTCATGGTTGCGGCCTCGGAACGGCGCATACCAGCGCTGGATCGCGGCGATGTCCGCCGTCATGTCGCCGCTCAGCGCGAAGGCCGGGCCGATGGTGAGCGTGCGGCTGGGATAGTCGAACGCCGCCACGATCACCGGCACTCCGGAGCCGTGGGCGATGCGCCAGAAGCCGGGCTTCCACTGCTCCACCTGGCGGCGGGTGCCCTCGGGGGCGATCGCGTACCACATGCACGGCGAATCCCGGAGCGCATCGATCGCCTGCCCGACCACGCCGTTCGCGGCGGCGCGGTTCACCGGGATCACCCCCTGCCAGCGCAGCAGCGGGCCCAGCATCGGGATGCGGAACAGGCTGTGCTTGCCCAGGATCGACAGCCGCAGCCCCATCGCCAGCTTGGCGGCGATGCCCCAGACCCCGTCCCAGTTGGAGGAATGCGGCGCCGCGATCAACACCGCCCGCGGCAGGTCGGGCAGGGCACCGGCCATGCGCCAGCCGCCCAGCCGCAGCACGCTGCGCCCCAGCCACTCCATGCCGCGATTGCACGGCATCCGCGGCACCTGTTGCGGCAGCGCCAGCACGCTGTCCCCGTGATTCCAGTTCAATCCCAACCCCGCCCGCTGCGCCCCTGCTTGATGCTCGCACGTCCGCGTTTTTCACCCAAGCGCCGCTCCTTGGAGCCGCGGGTCGGCTTGGTGGCGATGCGCGGGGTGGGCGCATGCAGCCCGCTTTCGATGAACGCGGCCAGCCGCGTGCGTGCATCCTCGCGGTTGCGCTCCTGGGTGCGGAAGCGCTGCGCCGACAGCACCAGCACGCCGTCGCCGGTCACCCGCCGGTCGCGCTTGGCCAGCAGACGCGCCCGCACCGGCTCCGGCAGCGACGGCGAGCGCGCAATGTCGAAGCGCAGCTCGACCGCAGTGGCGACCTTGTTGACGTTCTGCCCACCCGGCCCCGACGCGCGCACGAAGCGTTCGATCAGTTCGTCATCGTCGATGGCAAGCCGGCCGATCTGCATGCGGCGATTCTAATGGCAGCGCCGTTGCAAGCCGCAACGTGCGCGCGCCGCATCGACGTGCCATTGCCGGGCCGGGCCGCGGCTGCGAACATGCCGCCTCTTTCTTTCCCTGGAATCGCTCCATGCGCCGCATCGGCCTGTCGCTTGTCCTGCTGTTCGCCTTCTCGCCCGCCGCGCTCGCCCAGACCGCCACGCAGCCGCCGGCCGCGGAATCCGCCAACGCCGCCGACGTCGACCGCCTGCTGCAGGCAATGGACATGAAAACGATGATGGCCGGGATGATGCGGCAGATGCAGGCCGCGCAGGAAAAGATGTTGACCGATGCGTTCGGCGCCGAGCTCGACGAAGCCAAGCGCGCCAAGATGCAGGACGCGATGGCGATCAGCAGCACCATCATCCAGAAGCACCTGTCGTGGGAGGCACTGGAACCGGTGGTGCGCAAGGTCTACACGCAGGTCTTCAGCAAGCGCGAGGTGCAGGCGATGACCGCGTTCTACGCCAGCCCGGAAGGCGCCTCGATCCTGAAGAAATCGCCGCAGGCGATGGGCCTGACCATGCAGGAGATCCAGCCGGCGATGCAGGCGGCGATGCAGGAAGTGAAGGCCGCCATCGAGCAGCAGGCGGCTGCCGCGAAGTAAGCCCTACCGCGCTGGCGCACCGAACAGCACCAGCGCCTTTTCGAACTCCGCATCCGGTGGCGCCAGTGCTTCGATGCACGCGCCGGTATGCGGATGGGTGAATGCCAGCCGGCGCGCGTGCAGCAGCATGCGGTGGATGCCGAGCATGCGGAAATTGCGGTTGTGGCGACCGTCGCCATGGCTGCTGTCGCCGATCATGTGATGGAACACGTGCTTGAGGTGGCGGCGGATCTGGCGGAAGCGGCCGGTCTTCGGCGATGCCCGCAGCCATGCATAGCGCGATGTCGGAAATCCCGCCGAGGGCAACGCCAACTCGCAGGTCGCCAGCACTTCGAAGTCGGTGATCGCCGGCTTCTTCTGCGGCTTGCCGGGGCCGCCGTCGAGCGGATGGTCAACGGTGAAGACGGCTTCCGCCGGCCAACCGCGGCAGACCGCCCAGTAGTCTTTCTCCACCGCATGCGACATCAGCGTCTTGCCCAGCGCCGAGGCGGTGTCGCGATCGAACGCCAGCAGCAGGCAACCGCTGGTGGCGCGATCAAGACGATGCACCAGGAAGATCGGCCTACCGAACTGCTCACGCAGGCGGTCGGCCGCGAAGTCGGTTTCGCCGCGCGCCAGCGCGCTGTCGTGGACCATCAGCCCGGCTGGCTTGCAGACCACGGCCAGCGCGTCGTCGATGTAGAGCACGGGCAACGCGGGGACATCGGACATTGGCAGCGGTCATCGGCGGGAAGACGCACATTGTCCCGGCAATCGCCCGGCGCCGCATGCCCGAGGCAAGGCGATGGCTTCCCGGCGACCGGCTGCTGGCGCTAGAGCCGGATCGCGCGCCCCGCAGGTCCGGCCTGGCGCCCAACGAGGCAGGCCATGGCGCCCGAGACACCCGCAGACTCCCTACCTCCCGCCAGCACGGAACCGGTATTCCGGGCGCGCGGGCTGGGCAAGGTCTACCGCGTGGGCGAGGTGCGGGGCACCGCTCTGCACGATGTCGACCTGGACATCCGCAGCGGCGAGTTCGTGGTCCTGCTGGGTCCTTCCGGCTGCGGCAAGTCCACCCTGCTCAACATCCCTGGCGGAGTGGATACGCGCACGGGATCGCGGCTCTGCGCGGGCAGCGGTATGGACATGCTCCGCCGCGCGCCACCCGCTGCCCCTTCAGCGCATCCGGAACAGCTCCTGGCGGAAGGCGCGCGCCTCCAGTCCGCTGGCAATCAGGTCGGCGTGCACCGCCGCGCCGAACCCGGCCGGCCCGCAGAACCACACGCCGGCCTCGCGCCAGTGCGGCACCACTGCGCGGATCGCCGCGCCATCGAGGAAGCCGTCGCGCGGGCTGATCCGCACGTGCAGGCGCACGTCGACCGAACGCGCCAGCGCCGCCAGCCGGTGCAAGGTCGGGCGATCGTCCACGTCAGTTGCGTAAAACAGGTCCACTTCGGCATGGCCGGGCTCGTGCTCCAGCTGCTGCATCCGTGCTAGGAACGGGGTGATGCCAATGCCGCCGGCAATCCAGATCTGACGCCGCTTGCCATCGGTGAAATCGAAGCAACCGTAGGGCCCCTCGACGGTGACCGCATCGCCCACGTGCAGCACCTGCGGCAGGGTGCGGGTGTGGTCGCCCAGCGCCTTGGTCACGAAGCGGATCATGCCGTTCTCAGGATGCCAGTCGGAGGCAATGGTGTAGGGGTGCGCGCCCTCGTGCCGCCGTGAGGCGACGAACGCGAACTGGCCGGCCTGATGACCGGCCCATCCCGGCTGCATGCCGATCTCCACCTTCAGCATGTCCAGCGGCGGCGGGAACACCTCCATCGCCTGCACGGTACCGCGCAACCTGCGGCCAGCGCCGATCCGCCCGGTCAGCGACACCAGCGCAGCCCAGCTGCCGACCAGCAGCGACAGGGCGACCAGCCAGCCGACCGGCTGCCACCAGTACGCGCCATCCAGCAGCACCACGGTATGGAAGGCCAGCACCAGCCATGCCAGCGGGACCAGCCTGTGGGTGCGTGCGAACCAGTGGTAGGGAATGCGCCGCCACAGCGCCACCACCAGCAGGATCAGCAGCCCGTAGAAGGCGAACTCGCCGATTTCCTCGGCCAGACCGCGCTGGCCGCGCAGCCAGGCTTCCAACGCATCGGCAGGCGCCGCTCGCGGTCCGCGCGGGGGCCGCACCACCCAGCCCCAGCCGACCATCCACTTGCTGCCCAGTGCCCACCACCAGTGCAGCACCGCGGCCACCAGCGCGCCGATGCCCAGCCATTTGTGCAGGCGATACATCTTGTCCAGGCCGTCCAACCGCGTTTCCAGCCAGCGCCCGCGCAGCGCCAGCACCATTGCCGCGGCCATCCCCACGATCGCCACAACGCCTGTGTACTGCACCACCAGCCCGCGCCAGGCGAACCAGCCCCAGCCCGACGGCCAGGACACCACCGCCAGCGCGAACAGCAGGCTGGTTCCGGCCAGCAGCACCCACAACGTCCAGCGGATGTGTCTCATGATCTTCCTCCTGCCCCGAGGTTGGCATGCCAACCTTACGCCACGCTTTGGCCGCCAGCCCGCCCGCAGCGGCGCCTCAGCGGTGGTCGCCGCCGCCGCAGTGCCGTGCTTCCAGCTGCAGGGTCACATGGTCGATGTCGAAGCGCGAATGCAGCATCCCGGCCAGCTCGGCCCGTAGCGCATCTGCATCACCGGCATCGTCCGCTAGCAGCACGTGCGCGGTGAGGATCGGTTCGCGCGAGCCCAGCGCCCACACGTGCAGGTCGTGGACGGTGGCCACGCCCGGCAGCGCCTGCATGGCGTCGCGCACCTCATCGATGTCCAGCCCCGCCGGCACGCCCTGCATCAGCACCTGCGCGGCCGCGCGCAGCAACAGCCAGGTGCGCGGCAGCACCCACAGGCCAATCAGCACGGCGATCACCGGGTCGACCACGGTCCAACCGGTGAAGCGGATCAGCAGCGCGCCCGCGATCACCCCCAGCGAGCCCAGCATGTCGCTCCACACTTCCATGTAGGCGCCGCGCACGTTGAGGCTTTCGCCCGCGCCCGCGGCCAGCAGCCGCATCGAGGCCAGGTTGACCAGCAGCCCGACCACGGCCACCACCAGCATCGCGTTCGACGCGACCGGCTGCGGCTCGCGGAAGCGCCCCAGCGCTTCCCACAGGATGAAACCGGCCACCACGAACAGCAGCCCACCGTTGACCAGCGCGCCGATCGCCTCCATCCGCGCATAGCCATAGGTGCGCTTCGCATCCGGCGGACGCCGGCTCATCCGCACCGCGAACAGCGCGATCCCCAGCGCCAGCACGTCGGTCATCATGTGCGCCGCATCCGACAGCAGCGCCAGGCTGTTGCTCAGCAGCCCGCCCACCACTTCCACCAGCAGGAACAGCAGGGTCAGCCCGAAGGCGATCCAGAGCGGCCGCTCGTGGCGGATCTGCGCGGGCACATGGCTGTGCCCGTGTTCGTCATGCCCGTGCGGAGAATTCGGGTGGCCTGCGCCCATCGCCGTGGATTGCCAGATTGATATGCGCGGCACGCTAGCGAGACGCGCGTGGGTTACACAATTCCACCGCCTGCCGTCGCGCCGCAGGAGCCTGCGGCGTCAGGACTTGCGCACGCGCGGCCACGCCGCCAGCAGCGCCCACAGCCCGCCGATGCCGGCGATCCAGGTCGAGATCGGCAGCGCCAGCAGCTTCGGGCCGCCCGCCTCCAGCGCGTACAGCACCGCCGCCACGATCAGCAGGCCGACGCCGAGGATCGAGGCCACCACCCGCCGCTGCATCGCCGCCAGCGTCTGCGCGATCTCGCGCAGGTCGGTCGAACGCATGCTCAGCTCGTGCCCGCCCTGCACCTGCTGCTGCAGCCAGGCGTGCAGCAGGCGCGGCATTTCCGGCGCGCGGGTGACCAGCTCCGGCATCCGCTTGCGCAGCTCGCCGGCCAGCCGCTTCGGGCTGTAGCGCTCGGCAAGAATCGCCTCCAGCACCGGCCTTGCCACCGCCCAGATGTCGATCTTCGGATCCAGCTGGCGGCCCACGCCCTCGATGTTGAGCAGGGTCTTCTGCAGCAGGATCAGCTGCGGCTGCAGGGTGAGTTCGTAACGCTGCGCGGTGCGGAACAATTTCACCAGCACTTCCGCCAGCGAAATCTCGCTCAGCGGACGGGTGAAGTACGGCTCGCAGACCGCGCGCACCGCCGCTTCCAGCTCGTCGATGCGGATATGCGGCGGCATCCAGCCCGCCTGCACGTGCAGTTCGGCGATACGCCGGTAATCGCGGTTGAAGATGGCCATGAAGTTCTCGGCGAGCCAGTATTGGTCGTCGCTGGAAAGCTGGCCCATGATCCCGAAGTCCAGCGCGATGAAGCGCGGATCGGCCTTGCGCCCGGAGTCCACCCAGATGTTGCCGGCGTGGGCATCGGCGTGGAAGAAGTTGTCGCGGAATACCTGCTGGTAGAACACCCGCACACCCTTCGCCGCCAGCGCCTTGCGGTCGATCCCGGCGGCATCCAGTGCGGCGATGTCGTCGGACGGAATGCCGCGCACCCGCTCCATGGTCATCGCGCGCTCGGCGGTGTGGCTCCAGATCACTTCCGGCACGTACAGGTCCGGCGAGTCCAGCCAGTTGCGCCGCAGCAGGCTGGCGTTGCCGGCCTCGCGCTGCAGGTCGAGCTCGGCGGCCAGGGTGTTCTCGATCTCGGCGACGATCTCCCGCGGGCGGATCTTGTCGGCGCTCGGGTGAGTGCGGTCGACGATGCCGGCCACGTTCTTGAGCAGCGCGATATCGGAGGCGATCAGCCTGGCGATGTCCGGCCGCAGCACCTTGACCACCACCTCGCGGCCGTCGTGCAACGTGGCCGCATGCACCTGGGCGATGCTGGCGGAGGCCAGCGGGGTGGTATCGAACGCCGCATAGGCATCAGTGATGCCGCGACCCAGCGCCGCTTCCACCAGTGCGCGGGCCTGCACGCCGTCGAACGGCGCCACCCGGTCCTGCAGCTGGGTCAGCTCTTCGGCGATGTCCGGCGGCACCAGGTCGCGACGGGTCGAGAGGATCTGCCCGAACTTGACGAAAATCGGCCCCAGTTCCTGCAGCGCCAACCGCAGCCGCGCGCCGCGCGACTGGGTGGCCACTTCGCGCGAGGCGCGCGGCACGAACGGCCGCATCAGCTTGAGCCAGCGCTCGGCCGGGGTGCCATCCAGCAGGTCGTCCAGCCGGTAGCGCAGCAGCACCCGGCCGATTTTCCACGCACGCAGCGCCGACCTCATGCGGCCAGGCCCCGCTCGCGGTGCAGCCGGACGATCTTGGCGGCGATCCGCTCGACATCATCACGCAGCGCATCCACGTCGTCGTGGAAAGCATCGAGCTCGGCGCGCGGCACCACGTCGCGGCTTTCCTCGGTGACGTATTCGGCCGCCATGCCGGCAAGGTTGCGGCCGGCGATTTGCGCCTGCTGCAGTGCCACGCGCACGGCCTTGGCAATCTGCACGCCGAGCACTTCGCCGAACACTTGGACGAACGGCAGCTGCCAGTCGGGATCGAAGCCCTGCGCCAGCTTCTGCAGCCGGCGCGCCAGTTCGGCATCGCCCTCGATGCGCAGCTTGCCCACCGGTGGCGCGTTGCTGCTGCGGAACATCGGAAGCTGCTGGATCAGCCCGCCCAGGGTGGCGCGCACGCCCAGGTCGGGCTCGACATCGGCATCCGGCGGGCCCACCCGCAGGGCCTGGTCTTCCACCCGTACCTGCAGCGCCAGCGGGGGCGAGGCCAGGATCAGCACGACCCGCTGGCCGTCCAGCGCACGCAGGCCGGTGCGGGTATCTTCATCCAGCGCCAGCGCGCGGTTGAGCGCCAGCTCCAGCGCGCGGCCGGCGGGTTTTTTCCAGTTGAAGGCGGGCTCGGTCATGGGCGCATTGTAGGGCCGCTGGCGCGATGGCAGCGCCCACCTGAAAGCGGAGTGTTCAGGCCCGTTTGCGCAGGTAGGCAGCCACCGCCAGGATCAGGAACACGACGAACAGCACCTTGGCGATGTGGGCCGCCATGCCGGCCAGTCCGCTGAACCCGGGGAAGGCGGCGATCAGCGCGATGACCATGAAAACAACGGCGTAATGCAGGATCGGACCCTTCCATTTGGCCGCGCCGGATCGACGCGTCGCCAGCTGGCCGCGCAGCGATCACATCGGAGTGAAAGCGCACCCGCCGGGCTGGCGGCGGAGCCGCGGCCGGGCGCCGCCGCGCGCTGTCGCGAATCAGCGTGCCAGCGAAGCCTGCAGGCGCGCCAGTCCCTCGGCCATCGTCACTTTCGGCAGGTAGCCGAAGTCGCGCGTGGCCGGCGCCATCGAATACCAGTGCGCGGTGCTCAGCTGCTCGGCCAGGAAGCGGGTCATCGGTGGGTCGCCGCGCAGCGGCAGCGCGGTCCACAGCGCTTCACAGACTGCACCGATCGCATAGGCGGCGCGGAACGGCAGGGTTGCATGCACTTCCGGTGCACCCGCCGCGCGCAGCAGGCCGTTGAGCACGTCGCGCAGCGGCCAGGGGTCGCCGTTGCTGATGAAGTAGGCGCGGCCGGCGCAGGTGGCGCCCGCATGCAGGTGATCCAGTGCATCCACGTGGGCTTGCGCGGCGTTGTCGATGTAGGTGGTGTCGACCAGGTTGTCGCCGCTGCCCACCAGCCGCAGGCGGCCGCTGCGGGCGCGCTCCACCAGCTTGGGCAGGATCTGGGTGTCGCCCGGCCCCCAGATCAGCCGGGGGCGCAGCGCGATGGTGGCCAGCGCCGCGTCGTTGGCGGCCAGGACTTCGCGTTCGGCGATGATTTTCGTCGTGGCGTAATGCGCCTTCACGCCCTCGCCGTAGGGCACTTCGTCAGCCGACGCGCCTTCCACCGGATGGGTCGCGCGATGGGCAACGCTGGGGGTGGAGGTGTGGACCAGCCGGCCGATCGCGTGCGCGCGGCAGGCGGCGATCACGTTGCGGGTGCCGGTCACGTTGGCATCGAAATAGCTCTGGTAACTGCCCCAGGTGCCGGCCTTGGCGGCGTTGTGCAGCACCGCGTCGAAGCCTTCCGCGAACGCCGCCAGCACCGCTTCGCGGTCGGCCAGGTCGCCCTGCAGCTGGCGCACGCCCAGTGCGTCCAGCGCCGCGTGGCGGCTGCGGCTGAAGCTGGCGACCTCTTGTCCCCGCGCCAGCAGCGCGCGGCACAGCGCCTGGCCGAGGAAACCGCCGCCACCGGTGACGAGCAGCTTCATGCCCTGCCCCCCGCGGGTTGCGCCGCCGCCCATGCCGCCAGCTTCTCGCGGCCGATCTTGGCGTTGTGGCGGATGTCCACCGGGAAGGCTTTGGGGTGGTGCAGGAAGCGCTCGATCCTGGCGGTGTGCACGAAGCCTTCCGCGATGTGGCGCAGCTCGTCGGCGACTTCCGCCACCTCGGCCTGCGCGCCCGGCTTCAGTTCGAACACCAGCACCGGCGTCTGCGCGCCCTTGGCACCGATGCCGACCAGCGCCGTGCGCAGCACCTGCGGGTGGGTGTTGAATACCGGTTCGACCTGCTCGGTGCACAGCGTGGTCTGCGCATCGACGACCACCCGCTGCGACTTGCGCCCGCAGAACCACAGCCGGCCTTCGCCGTCGAACCAGCCGAGGTCGCCCATGCGGTGGACGATGCGCGTGCTGCCATCGGGCAGGGTTTCGCGGATCTTCGCCAGCGCGGTCTGCGCGTCGCGGTTGAAGTAGGTGTCGGTGGCGCTGGGACCGGCGACGGTGATTTCGCCGACCTGCCCGGGCGCGACCTGCAGTGCGTCGTTCCAGTGGGGAATCGCGGCGTCGTCGATGCGGATGATGCGCACGGTGTTGCCGGGTACAGGCCGGCCCACGCAGGTGCCCGCGCCCGCTTCGGTGCGCGCGCGCAGGATCAGCAGTTCGCGGCCCTCGATCACCGCCACCGGCAGGCATTCGGTGGCGCCGTAGGGAGTCCACAGCTGCGCATCGGCCGGCAGCAGCTCCAGCATCCGCCGCACCACGTCGGGCGGCACCGGCGCCCCGGCGCTGGTCACGCGCTTCACGGTGGGCAGCTTTTCGCCGTGCGCGGCCAGTACGCCCATCAGTGCCGGAGAGCCGAACAGCTGGGTCACGCCGAAGCGTTCGATCGCCGCGTGCAGCTTGCGCGGATCGGCCTTGGCCGGGCGCGTGGGGTCCATGTCGGGAATGATGCTGGTCAGCCCCAGCGCGGGGTCGAACAGGGCAAACGGCGGGAAGGTGGGGAAATCGATGCCGCCCGCGCCGATCCCGAACGCCTCTCCCAGCATCGCGATCTGGGCGACGAAGTGCCGGTGCCGGTACACCACGCCCTTGGGCACGCCGGTGCTGCCGCTGGTGAATAGGATCGCGGCCACGTCCTCGCCGTCGGTCGCGGCCAGCTGCGGGCCGGCGCCGGCGCCTTCGGCCTCGACGCGCGCCAGGGTGGTGTCGGCCAGCAGCGGCCAGCGTCCGGTGCTGATGCGCACCGATGCTGATTTCGCCCAGCCCAGCAGCGCCTTCGCCAGCATGGCCAGCGGAATGCCGATGAACGCTTCCGGCCGCGCCTCGTCCAGGCACTGTTTAAGCGCGCGCTTGTCGATGCCGGGATCCACCAGTACCGGCACCGCGCCGGCCTTGAACAGCGCGAACATCAGCAGGAAGAACTCCGGCGTCGGCCGCACCATCACCACCGCGCGGGTGCCGCGACGGATGCCGCGTCCGGCAAGGCCCGCGGCGATGGCGTCGCTGCGCGCGTCCAGCTGGGCATAGGTCAGCGCCACCTCATAGCGGCCGCGCGCGCCGGGGCAGCGCATCGCCACCTGGTCGGGGTGCTGGCGGGCCAGCCGCGGCAGCGCGGCGGCGATGTTGCAGGGTTCGGTCATGCCGGCATTATCGCCCGCCCCCCTTGCGCGCCGGCCCGGCACGGAAAAAAATCGCGTCCCTGTCCCGATCTTCGCCGCGCAAGGCCCGGCCTTCCATGCATCCCTGCCTGACCTGCGGCGCCTGCTGCACCCAGTACCGCGTTGCCTTCCACTGGATGGAATCGGACGAGGTCACGCCCGGCGGCGTGCCGGCCGCGCTCACCGAGAAACTCGACGGCCACCGCCTGTGCATGCAGGGCACCTTCTCCGCGCCGATCCGCTGCGTGGCGCTGGATGCCGACATCGGCAAGTACTCGCGCTGCAGCATCCATCCCAACCGGCCATCGGTCTGCCGCGAGGTCGAAGCCTCGTTCGAATTCGGCCGCCCCAGCGCGCAGTGCGACAAGGCGCGGCTGGCGTTCGGCCTGCACGTGCTGACTGCCGCCGACTGGCGCTGGCGCGACTGCGCCGACAACGACGACCACCCGGACGACAGCGGCAACAGCCCGTTGCCGCCTGCGATGCCGCCCGTCGCCGCCTGAGCGTCCGGTTGATCCCGATCAAAACGCCCGCCGGCACGGGCGCGCAGGCTGGCCATCCACCCATGCGGAGGAGTGCGAGATGAGCGGAAAACTGGAAGGCAAGGTCGCCCTGGTCACCGGCGGCGCGCGCGGGATCGGCGCGGCCATCGTCCGCCGGCTGCACGCCGATGGCGCCCGCGTTGCGATCACCGATGTGCTGGACGATGCCGGCCGCGCGCTGGCGGCGGAACTGGGCGAACGCACCGCGTATTTCCACCACGACGTCGGCGACGAAGCCGCGTGGGTGGATACGCTGGCAGCGGCCACCGCCCGCTTCGGCGGCCTGCACGTGCTGGTCAACAACGCCGGCATCTTCCATCCCGGCCAGATCGCCGACGCTGCGGTCAGCGACGTCGAGCAGCAGTTCCGGGTCAACCAGCTGGGCCCCTTCCTCGGCATGAAGCATGCGCAGGCGCCGTTGCGCGCGGCTGGCGGCGGCAGCATCGTCAACATCAGCTCGATCGCCGGCCAGCTGGGCTTCCCCAACGCGGCCGCCTACGTGGGCACCAAGTGGGCGGTGCGCGGGATGACCAAGACCGCCGCGCTGGAACTGGCGCCCGCGCAGATCCGGGTGAACTCGGTGCATCCGGGTTTCATCGACACGCCGATGCTGGACAACAACCCGCCGGAGGCCAACCAGGCCGGCATCGAAGCCACGCCGCTCAAGCGCATCGGCAAGCCCGAGGAAATCGCCGCCGCGGTGGCCTTCCTGGCCGGCCCGGATGCCGGCTTCGTCACCGGCGCGGAGCTGACGGTGGACGGCGGCTGGATTCTCTAACGCCAGCAATCACCGCGGGAGCCGGCCAGCCGGACGGCAGCGGCCTCGCAAGTCGCTCCCCGATACTCGCTTGGTTGCGAGGCCGCTGCCGTCCGGCTGGCCTCGCAACTTGTGGTGCCGTCCTTCCGTCGATACTCCCGCGGTGGAACAACCGCTACAGCGGATTGCGCTCCAGGAACGCCCGGACCAGCGGCACCAGCAGCTCGTGCTTGTCCTCCAGCGCGTAGTGGCCGGCATCGGCATACGCATGCACTTCCGCGTTCGGCAGCGCGTTGCGGAAGCCGTCGAGGAAGTGCTTGTCGAACACGAAATCGCGCAGCCCCCAGCCGATGAACGCCGGCCGGTCCGCATAGCCCGGCAGCGCCTTCGCGCTGGCCTGCACCAGAGGCATCGCACGGTCGCCGTCGTGCAGCGGGATGTCCTGCATGAAGCGCAGGGTGGAGATCGCCCTGTCCCAGCCGTCGTACACGCCGGCATAGGCGGCGCGCACGTCCTTCGGCAACGAACGCTTCGTGCCCATCCACGCCGCGCCGCGCGCGAACAGGTTGAGGCGGCGGATCAGCCAGCCACCCAGGCGCGAATCACGCCCCATCGCCAGCCGCGCCGGGAAGCGCTTGGCCGGTGGCAGCGGGAAAGCGGCGGTATTGGTGATGACCAGCCGCTTGATGCGCGCGGGATCGCGCAGCGCCCAGCCGAAGCCGATCATCCCGCCCCAGTCGTGCACCGCCAGCGTCACCGGGCCATCGATGCCGAGATGCCTCAGCAGCGCATCCACATCGTCGATCCGCGACTGCAGGGTGTAGTCGTAGGTCGGCCGCGCCGATGGTGCGTCATCCGGCCGGTCGCTCAGGCCCATGCCGACATGGTCCGGCACGATGCAGCGGTACTTGTCGCGCAAGCCGGCCACCAGATGCCGCCAATAGAAACTCCACGACGGATTGCCGTGCAACATCACGACCACCTCGCCGTCGCGCGGGCCTTCATCGAGGAAGGACATGGCGATGCCGGGGCGGACTTCGAAGCGTTGCGGGGTGAACGGATAGTCGGGGAAGCGCATCCGCCCATTGTAGGCGGTGCGCCGGCCTCAGCCCTGCTTGCGCAGCAGGAAGGCCTGGCTTTCCACCTGCTCCAGCGCGAATCCGAAACGCACCGCCAGCCAGTCGAAGGTGGCCAGCCGGTGGAAGCTGACGTGGGTGCGGTCGTCGCGGTAGCGCCAGCGCAGGAAGTTCGCCGGCAGTTCCGGCGCCAGCTGGGTCATCACCCCCAGCCAGCCACCCGGACGCACCAGCGACGCCAGCTGCGTCCAGCCCACCAGCGGGTCGCGGAAGTGCTCCACCACCTCGGTGCAGGTCACGAAATCGTACTGCGCGTCCAGCAGCGCCGCGTCGGGCGCGTAGCACGGGTCGTAATCGGCCATCGCCATGCCCGCCTCGCGCAGCATGATCGACAGCACCGGCCCCGGCCCGCAGCCGAAATCCAGTCCGCGCATGCCCGGCGCCAGTTTGGCCAGCAACGGATGGGCCAGCCTTGCCAGGAAAGCGCGATAGCGCGCATCGGCGGGGTCGTTCCGGTGCAGGTCGTAGATCGCGCGTTCGTCTTCCGGCGACAGCTGCGACGCCGGGTCGGCCGACACCAGCCCGCAGCCCGGGCATTCGAAGTAGCGCCGTGCGCGGTCCTCGCAGAAGGCGCGGGTCGCATTCCCGCACAGCGGGCAGATGGCGGGGGCCGCCACTTCGCTGTGCCCGGCACGATCGCACTCGGCCCGACCGACCGAATGCGGCCCTGCACCCGCTGCCCCCATCAACCGCAGCTCGTCTTGAACGACGCCGACTCGCCACCCGACACGGACAACAGGCTGATCCGGCATTCACGGCCAGCGGCGCCGCGATAGGTAATGGACTCGCCACTTTGCAGGAATTTCCGCTGGTCGCCGGCGCCCGCGGCGCTCACGGTCACATACGCCCCACCGCTGGAAACACCTCGGACGCCCAGCACCGATGAGGCATCCAGCGCCAGTCCGGTGTTCTGGGACAGGATGATGTCGTAGCCGCCACTCACCCCCGCCTGCTGGCCCGCTACCTGCGACAGGCGCACGTTCTCCTGCTTGGCCAGGGCCAGCTGCGCCATCAGCCCCGCATTGGCGGATTTCATCTCGCTGACCGCGCTCCTGACCTGCGACAGCGCCTGCCGTCCGTTGCCCTCCACTGAACTGCCCAGCGCGTCCAGGCTGCCCTGCAGCTTCTTGAACGCGGCGTCCTGGTCCTGCTTCATCTGCACCAGGTAGGCGTCGGGATCGCGGAACTTGTCGCGCACATAGCCATAGGCCTCGCTGCCGCCCACGCCCAGGGCCAGCAGCACCAACGCGACCAGCGTCCGCTTGACCGGCTCGCCGTGCTCGGCGCTGTCGCGCTGGCCCCAGTACCACTGCAGCGCGCGCCGCAGCATGCCCGGCCGTGCGGCTGCCGCCGGCGCCATCGCCGGGCTGTTCTCGTTGTCTGCCATTGCATCCCCCTGTTGACGTCACGGTGCGAGCCGGCGCGCTCCCCGCCGCCCCACCGGAGGATAGCCAGCGGCGCGGGGATTCTCCAAGCCACCCCACTTCATCGGGCTGCGGATGGCGTCCGCCGCCCCACCGTCGTGGTTCCCGCGAGAACTCCGGGCGGCTAGACCAGCCAGCCGCGCGCGCTGGCCTTGCGCGCCAGCAGCAGCAGCGCGATACCGATCAGCAGCACTACGCCCTGCATCACCACCGCCACCGGGCCGGCCAGGGTGGCGCCGTCCACCAGCACGAACAGCCCGAAGTCCTGTACCAGGATGCCCAGCAGGGAGATCGCCAGCACGGCCACTGCCCACTTCCGGCGCAACAGCAGCCCCAGGCAGCCCAGCACGCCGCCAAACACCGCAAGCCCGGTGGCAGCCACCGCCCACGCCGGGCGCGCGGCATACAGCGCCTGTTGCGCCTCGGGCAGTTGCGCCACGTCCGCGGGCGACAGGCGCAGATCCGCGAAGAACGCCACGCAGCCCAGCACGTTCCACAACAGCGCCAGCACTGCGACCACCTTGAACCAAGCGGGTACTGCGTTCATTGCGGACTCCCCAGGACGTGATCGGTACAGGCAGTGGGCCAGATGTCGGCCGGACGAGCAACACGGTTCGCACACAACCTCCCGGGCGTCGTTCTGCAGTTCCCGCCACCGCTCTACCCCAGCCCCGCCGCCACCCACACCAGGCCGACCACCAGCCACGCCACCGCGACCAGCCACACCGCCAGCGGCCAGCGCGTGCCGGGCGGGTCCGCGCGCCGGCCCCGCACCACCGTGACCACCACGAAGGCGCTGGCGAGGCCGAACAGGCCCGCCACCCACGCCGACACCATCACGTAGGTGCTGCCGCCGGGGCCAGCAGCGCATGCCAGGCGAAGACGCCTGCGAACAACAAGGCCCCGCACAACAGCCCTGCCGATGCGGGGAGCAGGACGCGGTCGCGGAGGCGACGCGGTGCGCTGCCTTTGCCGCCCATCGCGCGCTACCGCCCCGCCGCGTAAGTACCGTCTTCGCGGGCGTCCGCGCGCCCCAGCGCCACCAGCATGTCCAGCAGCTGCGGCAGGCGTTTTTTCCACGGGCCGCGGGCGGTGAAGCGGTTGCCGATGTCGTCCAGGGTGAGGGGTGCGGGGCTGGCGGCCAGCAGGTCGGCGACCGCGCGGACCTGCTCCACGGTGTCCTTGGGCCAGGGTGCGGGCTTGCTGGCGGCAGGCGTGGCGGGCGCGCTTTCGTCCTCGTCGGCGGTGCTGGTATCGAAGCTGGCCTGCTCGGGGGCGGGCGCGTCGGTGGCCGCTCCGCGGGCCTGCGGGTTCTGGAACGCGGGGCGCAGCCAGCGGATATGGCCGCGGGCTTCCTCGGCGGCGCGTTCGGCGTTGAGGGCGACCAGGCGTTCGAGGATGGCGTCGTCGAAGGCGCGCTTGGCGTCAGCTTGTGCTCCCTCCCTTGCTTGCAGGGGAGGGCTGGGGAGGGGTTGTTCCTGGTCTGAATGCTCAGCGCTGCGCGCATCGCACCCCCTCCCAACCTCCCCCTGCACGCAGGGGGAGGAGCCAATCGCATGGTTGCCGTGACCTATGCGCAGCAGGGGCAGCAGGTCGGACCAGCCGTAGGCGCCGAGGACGGCGGCGTCGAGGTCGTCGTGGAGCTGGCGCAGGACGGAGACCAGGCCCTGTTCGTGGATCGTGCGTTCCTTGGCGGTGAGGGGCTGCCCGCTGCGGAGTTTGTCCAGCACGTTGTACATGCCGGTCAGGGTGAGGTCGGGGTATTGGGCTTGTTGGCGCTTGCGGTGGGTGTCGAGTTGTTCGGCGAGGGTGCGGATGCGGTCGGAGGGGTATTCGCCGATCACCGGATTCTGGCGCACGGTGCCATCGGACGAAGTAATGGTGCCGCCCCCCATGGGGCCGCAGTACTTATCGAGGAAATGGAAATCCGGGAGAGGAAAGGTTTCAAAACACTGGGTCTTGTTGTAGCGGGGGCGACTTTCCAACGTGCCGCCAGTCGCAAGCGCCCAAACCACGTGAATCTCACTCGAAAGTACGCCTAGTGTCTCGGCCCGCTCATCAGCCACCGTGACTAGCGAACTGTCCGGCGTTACGTCGATAGGCAGGAACACGAAGAACCGATGCTTCGATGTTTCCAGGGTTGCGATATAGCGCGACAAGCCGGCCGTGGCAGTCCGGAATTGCTGCCGCGGATGCCCGATGACCCACCATCGATCCCGGAAGATCGCATTGCGATTAAGGTCGCGCTCCGGCTTCGCCCTCTCCAAAAGGTGTTGATACGCCGCCGGATATCGGGCACGCACTTGATCCACTTCCAGTCCGAAGAAATCGATTACGTAGAGATTTCGCGGGCTCTGCGACACGTCGCGACCGTTTATATACGGCCGGATGTGGCGCTCCAGTTCGGGCACGACACCGAGTCCCAGCGCCATTGCCCGGTCGCGCTCAACCTGAAATGCGGCGCCGATGGTTTTCATTCCCACCGAGCACAGATCTGCGTTGGCGTCCAGCGGGACGGCTTGCGTCAGATCGACGCCCACCGTCAGATCGGCATTGATGCGTCCAGTTTGCGCTTGAGTTGAAATGACGAGGTCGTCGTTGCCTTCTTCCGCTTCGGCGCGTTCCCCTATCACAGCGACGAGGCGACCCGACTTCCGCCCTGCTTCCCCAACGGTCATCGCGATGCGCACGGCGGCGCCATCCTCGCTATCAACCCACGGGTGATCGGGCACGGCAAACACCAATGACAGCGGCGGAGTGCCGACCAGATGCGGCTCCACAGCGCGGCGCACATAGGCTTGCCGCAAGCTGTTGGTGGTAATCAACCCGAACCGTTGCAGCGCCCCCCGCGCCGTCAACAACGCAGCGTGATGCCACCAGCGCATAACGAAGTCGGTCGCCTGCGAAACCTCCGGCCACGCTTCATGGATCGCATCAACGTAGCCATCACCAAGCGCGTCGCGCATTCGCTTAGAACCAATAAACGGCGGATTCCCAACCACGAAATCCGCCGCTGGCCACGCCGCCTTACGCGGGTTTACGTAACGCTCCACCGGCTTGCGCGCGCTCTCGTCCGGAATCTTCTCGCCGGTCACCGGCGAGACCTTCATCGTCTCCCCGTCCCAGCGCGTCACCGGCACGCCGTGCGCGTCGGTCACGTACTCCACGCGGTCATACGCCAGCACCGCGTCACGGTTCTCGATGTTGCGGAAGTCGCGGATCACCGGCTGCGGCGGGCGCACGTCGCCGCGGGTGCGGAAGTGCCATTGCAGGTAGCCGATCCACAGCACCACCTCGGCAATCGCGGCGGCGCGCGGGTTCAGCTCGATACCCAACAGGTTGTGCGGGTCCACGGTCTGGGCCTCCGTCGAGATGGCGCGCTCGCCGCCGATATCCAGCCCGGTCTGCTCGGAAACGCCTAGCCTGCTCAAGCCGAATTCTTCCAGCGTGTTGAGCACCTCGCCTTCCAGGCGCTTGAGGTGCTCCAGGGTGACGTACAAAAAGTTGCCGCTGCCGCAGGCCGGGTCCAGCACGCGCACGCCACACAGTCGCTTGTGGAAATCCAGCAGGATGTCGCGGGCCTTGTGGAGTTCCGCGTTGTATTGCTTCAAGCGCTCGGCGTTGGACTTCATGCCGGTGCCGCGCATGCCTTCTTCGCGCGCCAACTCGGCTTCCGCCAACTGCACCAGCGCGGCAGCCTTGGCATCGCTCCATTCGCCGCGCAGCGGTTCGATCACGGTGGGCAGCACCAGCCGTTCCACGTAGGCGCGCGGGGTGTAGTGGGCGCCCAGCTTGTGGCGCTCGCCGGGGCTCAGCGCGCGCTCCAGCAGGGTGCCGAAGATGGCCGGTTCCACGTGCTTCCAGTCGGCGCGGGCGGCGTCGATCAGCAGGTCGATCTGCGGTTTGTCCAGCGGCAGGGTATCGGGCTGCTTGAACAGCTTGCCGTTGAAGCGCAGCACGTCGGCGGCCAGTACCGCCGAGAAGCCGCCGCCGTCCATGTCGCGCCACAGCTGGGCCAGCATGCGCATGGCCACCTCGGGCTTCTCCGCATGCGTCTGCAACAGGCTGCGGAAGCTGTCCTTCGGCAACAGGCGCACGTCTTCGGCAAACATGGTGAACAGGCAGCGCATCAGGAACTGCGCCACGGCTTCGGCATCGTGGCCGCTGCGTTCCAGCGACTTGGCCAGTTCCGCCAGGCGCGCGGCGATCTCGCGGGTGACGCGGGCGGATTCGCGGCTGGGGTCCAGCGCCAGCGGCTCCAGCCAGACCTTGCGCAGGCGTTCGCGGATGGCGGCATCGCGCAGGTCGTCCAGCGCGATGCGGTGGCTGCGCGGGTCCGGGAACGGCACGTAGCTGCCGCCGCTGCGGCTGAATTCGGAATACAGCTCGATGCGGTGGCCCACGTCCACCACCACCAGGAACGGCGGCCGGCCTTCGGCGGCAGGCAACGCGCGGGCGTAGTTCTGCGCCTGCGAATGCGCGCGCAGCATGGCTTCGTCGAAGCCACGGGTGTGCGCGCCGGCCTTCAGCTTTTTCGACTCCAGCACGAACGCCCCGCGCCGGTACAAGTCCACGCGGCCCGGACTCTTGCTGCCATCGGCATGGTGGAACGTCAGCGGGCGCTCGAACATGTAGTCCTGTTCGGCGGTGGCGTGCGGGCGCTCCACGCCCAGCAGCTCACACAGCTCGATCAGGAAACTCTGCGAGGTGGACAACTCGCTGGCGGCGGTGCCTTTCCACTTGGCGATGAAGGCATCGGCGGCTTGCGCGGCGGCATCGGTCACAGCGGTTGTGCCCCTTCGTTGAGGATTTCGAAATAGCGCTGGTAGGCGAACACCCGGTTGCGCTGCTGGCCGGTCAACTCGTTGAGGATGTCCATGTTTTGCAGGGTACGGATGGCCGAACGCACGGTGGGCGCGCTCAGGGCGAGTTGCGGGAGTATCTGCGGCACACCCAGCAACACCCGGCGCGCGAACAGTTCAAACACCAGACCGACATTGCCGGCGCGGCTGCCCAGCGCCGCGATGCGCGCGCGGTCCGCGGCCAGCAAGGCCAGCAGGCGTTGCGCGGTGTCCACGGCTTGTTGCGCGGTGTCGGCCACGCCATCCAGGAAAAAGCCCAACCAGCCTTCCCAGTCGCCAGCCACGCGCACCGCATTCAAGTGGTCGTAGTAGGCGGCGCGCTGGCGCTTGAAGTACAGGCTGAGGTACAGATTGGGCTCGCGCAGCACGCCTTCGTTGCACAGGATCAGCGCGATCAGCAGCCGGCCCAGGCGGCCGTTGCCGTCGTTGAAGGGATGGATGGTCTCGAACTGCACGTGCGCCAGCGCCGCCTTTACCAGTGGCGGCATTTCCCCGCGCGGGGCATGCAGGAAGCGCTCGAAGCTTGCCAAGGCCTCCGGCAGCGCGTCCGGCGGCGGCGGGATGAAATGCGCCAGCGCGCCGAAGCCTCCACCCACGAACACTTGGCCGGTGCGGAATTCGCCCGGATGCTTGTTGCCGCCGCGACCGCCCTGCAGTAGGAGCGCATGCATTTCGCGGATCAGGCGCAAGGACAGCGGAAAGTCGTCCTCGCGCAGGCGACGCAGGCCATGGTTGAGCGCGGAGACGTAGTTGGACACCTCCTCGACGTCGTCCAGCGGCACGCCGGGTGCTTCGTCCAGCTCGTACAGCAGCAGATCGGACAGCGAGGACTGCGTTCCTTCAATCTGCGAGGACAGCAAGGCTTCCTTGCGGACGTACTGGTAAAGGAACAGCTGCGGATCCGGCAACATCAAGGTGATGCCGTCGAGCCGCCCCAAGGCTTGGTCGGCCCGCTCCTTGCGCGCGATGAGTTCATTGCCCGTCAGATCCAGCGGCGGATCGGGCGGCAGGGGCGACGGAATAAACGCCTGGTAGCGGCTTTCCGCCATCGAGCCGGGGACATAGCGCCCGGTAATGCGCGTACCCATCAACTTTCCTTGCGCGCCAGTGACGGCATCACAAGGAAAATATCACACCCATTTTTTACTTAAAAGAACCCAAGTACAGGCCTTGGGAAATCACCACTCCACTTCCGCCATCGAGCAGTTCAACCCCGAGCCGATGCCGAGCAGGGCGACGCGGCTGCCCTTCTTCAGGCGGCCCATCTCGCGCAGCTTGCTCAGCACGATCGGCACGCTGGCCGGGCCGATGTTGCCGTGTTCGGCAAAGATGGTCATGACCTTCTTGGGGTCGATGCCCATGGCCTTGGTGAAGGCGGCGGTGTGGACCTTGCTGACCTGGTGGATGACGAACTCGTCCAGCTCGCCGGCCACCCAGCCCAGCTTGAGCTTGGCCACCTCGAAGGTCTTGGTGGCCAGCTTGATGCCCTCGATCAGCAGCAGGCGGGTGTCGGTGATCATGCCGTCGAGGTTGCCGCGGCAGAGCTTGTTCCACTCGGTGGCGGCACGGGTGACGCCGCCCTTGTAGCGCGGCGCGCCGGGCGCCAGTTCGCTGCGCGCCAGCACCATCGCGGCAGCACCGGAGCCCAGCGTGAGCGTGGCCATTTCGCTGCGGAAGTCGGCTTCGGTGACGTCGGTGCGGGTCATGCGCTCCAGCGTTTTTTCGTAGGCCATGTTGGCGGTTTCGCCATCGACCACCAGCGCGTAGTCGATCTCGCCGCGCTCGATCATGCGGCTGGCGATGTCCATGCCGTTGATGAAGGCCAGGCAGGCGTTGGCGACGTCGAAGTTCTGGCAGGTGTCGGGCAGGCCGAGATTGCCGCTGACGATGGAAGCGGTGGAAGGCTCCAGGTAGTCGCGGCTGACCGAGGTGTTGACCAGCAGGCCGACCTTGTCCGGGTCGATGCCGGCATCGGCCAGCGCCTTCACGCCGGCCAGGGTGGCGGCGTCGGAAGCCTGCACGTTGTCGTCCCACAGGCGGCGCGCATGCACGCCGGCGATGTCGCCGAGCACGTCGACGCGGATACCCAGCCGATCCAGCGTGGGCCGCAGGCGCGCGTTGATCTCATCCGACGACAAACGACGCGGCGCGTCGATGTGGGCCAAGCCGGCAATGGCGACATGTTGGAACAGCATGGGGTGGCACTCGCACTGGCGCCAAGGCGGCGCCGGAACCGCATAGGATAGCGCCTTGTCAAACCATGCGGTTGCGTACTGTGGAAACTGCGGGCGCAGTCACACCCGCCGCTAGCCGCGCATTCAGTTGCAGCGCCACATCGCCCAGCGCTGGCTGCCATCTTCCGGCGGGCCCAGCGGGCTGATCCGGTTGGCATTCAGGCCGGGGGCCTCGTTGCGGGCCAGCAGCTCCAGCTCGTCGCGCACGCGTGTGTCGTCGCGCTCGTAGAAGCCCACCCGATGGGTGATGGACACCGCCACGTCGCCGCGTTTCTCGCAGCCGGTGGGCGCGACCGACAGCACCTTCACCTGCTGCGCGCCGGGCGCCATCTTCACGAAGGTGCAGGCAGGCAGGGCAAGCACCAGCAGGACGGCGGCAAAGCGGATCGGCAGGGGCATGCTCGGGTTCCCGAAAAAAAAGAAGACGCACCGGATTGTGGCCCGGTGCGTCTGAATCGTGCAAAAGCGACCCCTCCCCTACCCTCCCCTGCAGGCAGGGGAGGAAGACAAGAGCCGGCATCGCAGCGCGCGGCTCCGCCCCCTGCAAGCAGGGAGGGAGTGGGGCGATGGCTTACTTCTTCGCCACCGGCTTGCCGTCGGCGTCGACGATGGTGACCTCGCCCAGGTTCAGCGCGCGGATCGGCGCTTCGGTCTTGGACAGGTCGCCCACCACCACCCAGGTCAGGCCGGCCGGGTCCAGCGCCTTGGCCGCGGCGTTGACCTGTTCGGGGGTCATCGCCTCGATCTCCGCCGTGCGCTGGAACACGTAGTCGTCCGGGCGGCTGTACAGCACGTTGCTGGCGATGGTGCTCATCACCGAGGACGCGGTTTCGTAGGCACCGGGCAGGGTCAGGGTGAGCACCTTTTCCATGCCTTCCACCTCATCCTTGCTGGCCGGGGCCTTGCCGCTGGCGTAATCGGCCAGCTCGCGCTGGATTTCCGCCATCGCCTCGCCGGTCTTGTCGATCTGCACCGGCGCCGAGGCGCTCCACAGGCGCTGGCCGAGCGAACCGCCGGCCCCGCTGCGGGCGCCGTATGACCAGTGCTTGTCCTCGCGCAGGTTCATGTTCAGGCGGGCGGTGAAGTCGCCGCCGACGATCATGTTGGCCATGTCGTACTGCACGGTCTTCGGATCGGCGCTGGACGGCAGGGTCTTGGCGGCAACGATGTTGGCCTGCACCGCACCCGGCTGGTCGATCAGGAACACCCGCGGCTTGGCCTGCGCGGCCACCTGCGGGATCGCAGCGGCGGCGCTGGCATTGCCGCTGGCCTTCCAGCCGCCGAAGTTCTTCTCCAGCACCGGCACGATCTCGGCCAGGGTGGTATCGCCCACCACCACCAGGGTGGCGTCCTGCGGACGCAGCGCGCCGGCATGCCAGCCCTGCAGGTCGGTGCGGGTCAGCCCGGCGATGGACGCCTCGGTGCCGCTGCCGGTGCGCGGGGCGGCGTAGGGATGGCCGGCGCCGAACACCAGGCCCGGCAGCACGCGCTGGATGATGCCGTTCGGGTTGGCCTTCTCCTGCTTGATGCCGGCGATCCACTGCCCGCGCACGCGCTCGATGTCGGCCTGCTCGAAGCGCGGCTTGCGCAGCATGTCGGCGAACAGGGTCACCGATGGTTCCAGGTTCTGCTTCAGCGCCGACAGGTAGGCGCTGCTGCTGTCCAGGCTGGCGCTGGCGCCCAGGTTGGCACCCAGCGACTGCGCGCGGTCTGCGAAGGCCAGCGCATTGAGGTCGCCGGCGCCTTCGTCCAGCAGGCTCATGGTGAAGCTGGCCATGCCCGGCTTACCGTTCGGGTCGGCCGCCTGGCCGCCGCGGAACTCGTAGCTCATCTGCACCACCGGGATGTCATGGCGCTCGGCCAGCACCACCTTGGTGCCGTTGCTGAGGGTGGCGTGCTGCTGCTGCGGGAACTTCAGGTCGGGGAAGCTGGCCGGCATCGGCACGCCGGTCTTGCGATCGACGGAGGAGGCGACGGTCTTGTACTTCGCATCTGCCTTCGGGGTCTGGAACGGGGTCGGGGTGGCCGCGGGCTCTTCCTGCAGCGCCACGCGCTTGCCCGGGTTCACCACCAGCGTGTGGCTGCCCTTGCCGGCGCCCAGCCAGGCATTGCCGGTGGCGCGCAGCGCCTCCGGCGTGGCCTCGGCCAGGGTCTTCAGGCTTTCGCGGAAGCAGCCGGGATCACCCATGAACACGGCGCATTCGGCCAGCGCATCGGCCTTGCCACCGAAGCCGCCGATACGCTCGACGCCGCGGATCCAGCCGGCCTCGACGGCGGTGCGGTTGCGCGCCACTTCCTCGGCGGTGGGGCCTTCGGCCAGCAGCTTCTTCAGCTCCTCGTCGATGGCCGCTTCCACCTTGGCCACGTCCACGCCCTGCTTCACCGCGGCGGTGATCATGAAGGTGCTGCTGAGCTGCGAGCCGTAGGCGCCGGCGCTGACGTTGTCGACCAGCTTGTCCTGGTGCACCAGCCGCTTGTCCAGGCGCGAGGACTTGGCGCCGCCCAGGATCTGCGCGAGCAGCTGCAGGCGGTCGAGATCCGGCTGGCCGTATTCGGCCACGTTCCACACCCGGTAGATGCGCGACTGCGGCACCTGGTCGGTCATTTCCGAGCGCGAATCGGCGCTACGCGCGGCCACGTCCACCTTCGGCTGGGCCATGCTCGGGCCGGCCGGGATGTCGCCGAAGAACTTCGCCACCTTGTCCTTGGCGGTGGCGAGGTCGATGTCGCCGGCCAGCACCAGCACCGCATTATTCGGGCCGTACCAGGTCTTGAACCAGGTCTTCACGTCCGCAAGCGAAGCGGCGTTGAGGTCGTTCATCGAACCGATGGTGCTGTGGTGGTACGGGTGGCCCTTGGGGTACATCGTCGCGCCCAGCACGTCCCAGACCTGGCCGTAGGGCTGGTTCTCGCCCTGGCGCTTCTCGTTCTGGACCACGCCGCGCTGCTCGTCCAGGGTCTTCTGGTCGATCGCGCCCAGCAAGTGGCCCATGCGGTCGGATTCCATCCACAGCGCGGTGTCCAGCGCGGTTGTGGGCACGTTCTCGAAGTAGTTGGTGCGGTCGGAGTTGGTGGTGCCGTTCTGGTTGGTGGCGCCGATGGCCTTGAACGGGGTGAAGAATTCGCCCGGCGCGTTTTCGCTGCCGTTGAACATCAGGTGCTCGAACAGGTGGGCGAAGCCGGTGCGGCCGGCCGGTTCGTCCTTGCTGCCCACGTGGTACCAGACATTGACCGCCACGATGGGGGCCTTGCGGTCGGTGTGGACCACCACGCGCAGGCCGTTCGGCAAGGTGAAGGTCTCGTAGGGGATGTCGACGGCCGGGGCGCTGGAGGCCCGTGCGGTGGGGGCGTAACCGCCGGCGGTCAGGGCAGTGGCGAGCGCAAGCGCAAGCGCGGCGGGACGAAGCACGGACATGGGCAACTCCTGTGGGAAACAACGTGACGGACAGCGACTTTCCCATGATAGACCGCGTGCATGGCCGATACACTAGGCCGGAAGCCATCCCCGGGAGTCCCGCATGAGCCGCACCGTCCTTGTCACCGGCGCCAACCGCGGCATCGGCCTGGCGTTCGCGGGCCAGCTGCTGGCGCGCGGCGACCACGTCATCGCCACCTGCCGCCACCCCGGCAAGGCCGCTGCGCTGAACGCGCTGGGAGGCGAGCATCCCGGCCGGCTGCACGTGCTGCCGCTGGACGTCGCCAACGACAGATCCCGCGCCGAGCTGGTGCGCGAACTGCCGCTGGTCCTCGGTGAGGACGGACGCCTGGATCTGCTCATCAACAACGCCGGCGTGCTGCATTCGGGCGAGCGCTTCGGCCAGCTGCGGCAGGAGACGCTGGAAGACAGCCTGCGCATCAACGCCATCGGCCCGTTGCTGCTCGCGCAGGCGGTGGCGCCGTTGCTGCGGGACGGCAACCGCGCTGCCGGCGGCAACGAGGATGTCGCGGGCACGGGCACCACCGGAGCCGTGATCAACCAAGCGAATCACGTGGAGCGACTTGATCATGGCTCCGGTGGTGCCCGTGCGGCGGATACCACAAGCAGCGGTCCTGCCCTGCGTTCGGGTTTCGCGGGCAGCGGCGGCGCGAACCGCTTCGGCGCACCCAGCTATGCCATCAGCAAGGCCGCGCAGAACATGGCCAGCGCGCAGCTGGCGCAGGCGCTGGCCGCGCGCGGCATCGTGGTGCTGTCGCTGCACCCGGGCTGGGTACAGACCGACATGGGCGGCGGGAAGGCACCCGATGCGCCGGCCGACGTGGTCGCGGGCATGCTGCGGCTGATCGACGCCGCCACGCCCGCGCAGTCCGGCCAATTCTTCGACTGGCGCGGCGAAGTACTGCCGTGGTGACGTTGACGAATTCACTCGCTTGCAAAGCACCCCTCCCCAGCCCTCCCCTTCGCTGCGCGAAAGGGAGGGAGTAGGAACACATGCCGCACGTCATCCTGCATCGCCCGGAAATCCCGCCCAACACCGGCAACGTGATCCGCCTGTGCGCCAATACCGGCGCGCAGCTGCACCTGGTGCGCCCGCTCGGCTTCGACATCGACGACCGCCAGCTGAAACGCGCCGGGCTGGACTACCACGAGTACGCGCGCATGCAGGTGCACGACGACCTCGATGCCGCACTGGCCGCGATCACCGGCCAGGCGGGCACGCCGCCGCGGGTGTTCGCGCTGTCCACGCGTGGGCGCGTGCGCTTCGATGCGCCGGACTATCGCGAGCACGATGCCTTCCTGTTCGGCAGCGAAACCGCGGGCCTGCCGCCGGAGGTGCTGGCAAGCATTCCCGAAGCGCAGCGCCTGCGCCTGCCGATGCGGCCGGACAACCGCAGCCTCAACCTGTCCAACGCAGTGGCTGTAATGGTGTTCGAGGCCTGGCGGCAGGCGGGTTTCGCGGGCGGCGAATAGCGCCTGCGGCAGGCGCGCGCGAAGTACAACACCCAACCCGAATGACGGCTGTACCGTGCCGGGCGGGATTCAGTCCATGTTGTGACCGGGCGCAAAGAATGCCCGCAAGTCCCGCCGATCCGGCTGGACGGAAAACAACAACATGGAGGTCCACCTCATGAAGCGTCACATCCTTGCCTTCGCCCTCGCCGCCGCCATGCCCTTCGCCGCCTCCGCGGCCGACGGCATCAAGTACAACTACGTGCAGGGCGGCTACGTCGCCACCAACACCGACGCCGGCGACGCCGACGGCTGGGGCCTGCGCGGCTCGGTGGCCGTGCACCCGAACTTCCACCTGTTCGCCGACTACGCCAACCAGAAGATCGACAACACCAGCGTCGATTTCGACCAGTGGCGGGTGGGCGGCGGCTACAACCGCAGCATCTCCGACCGCACCGATTTCGTAGGCCAGCTGGCCTACGAGAAGCTGGATGCCGGCGCCGGCATCAAGGCCGAGGGCTACAGCGCCGAAGCCGGCGTGCGCAGCATGATGACCCCGAACATCGAGGGTTACGCGATGCTGGGCTACCAGGACGGCGACGATTTCGACGGCGATGCCTACGGCCGCCTGGGCGCAGCGGTCAAGTTCAACCAGAACTGGGGCGCCGCGGCCGAGGTCAAGCTGGTCAACGGCGGCGATACCCAGTGGTTCGTTGGCCCGCGCTTCACCTGGTAAGGCATCCGCCAAGCCATGCAAAAACGCCCGGCATTGCCGGGCGTTTTCTTTTGCGCGTGGTGCGATCCGCGCAGCTTCGGCGGATCAGCCGAACAGCGACTGCGGGTATTCCGCCTTGCGCTCGCGCGCCATCAGCCGCGCCAGCCCTTCCGCCGGCGTGACCGTGCCGTGCAGCACGTCGCGCACGCCTTCGGCGATCGGCAGTTCGATGCCGTGGGCATTGGCCAGCCGCATCACTTCGTCGGCGGTCTGCAGGGATTCCACCACCTGGCCGATCTCGCGCACCGCATCGGCGATCGTGGCGCCGCGCCCCAGCGCCAGGCCCAGCCGGCGGTTGCGCGACAGGTCCCCTGTGCAGGTCAGCACCAGATCGCCAAGACCGGCCAGGCCCATCAGGGTTTCCGGGCGCCCGCCGAGGGCGATGTTGAGGCGCAGCATCTCGTTGAGGCCGCGGGTGATCAGGCCGGCGCGGGCGTTCAGGCCCAGCCCCATGCCGTCGGCCACGCCGGTGGCCACCGCCAGCACGTTCTTCATCGCCCCGCCGAGTTCGGCGCCGCGCATGTCGTTGCCGGTGTAGGCGCGGAACGCCGGGCCGTGCAGCGCGTCGGCCACCTGCCGGCAGAACGCGGCATCGTCGGAATGGACGGTCAGCGCGGTGGGCAGGCCCTCGGCCACTTCCTTGGCGAACGAAGGTCCGGTGACCACAGCCAGCGGCACCTCATTGCCCAGCATTTCGGCGGCGACTTCATGCAGGAAACGCCCGCTGCCGGGCTCGAAGCCCTTGGTAGCCCAGGCCACGCCGGCCTGCGGCGGGCGCAGCGGCGCCAGCGCGCGCAGGGTTTCGGCGAAGGCGTGCGAGGGCACCACCACCAGCACCAGCTCGGCGTCGGCCAGCGCTTCGTGCAGCGAGGTGGTGGCGCGCAGCGCGCCCGGCAGGACGATGCCGGGCAGGTAGCGCGGGTTCTCGCCGCCGCCCTCGATGGCCGCCACGGTGGCGACATCGCGGCCCCACAGCACGGTGGGATGTTCGTGGCGGGCGATCAGCGCCGCCAGCGCGGTGCCCCAGGAGCCCGCGCCGAGGACCGCGACCTTCGGTTTGGCAGACGCCGTCATGCGTCGCGGATCAGGCGTTGCCGGCGGTTTCGGCGTCGGCCAGCGAGTCGCCCTGCGACATCTGCGCAACGCGCTGGCGCAGGGTCTCGGCGTACAGCGCCTCGAAGTTGATCGGCTGCATCGGGAACGGCGGGAAACCGCCCGAGGTGATCAGCTGGCCGATGGTGGCCGAAGCGTAGGGGTACAGGATGTTCGGGCACTGGATGCCCAGCATCGCGTCCAGCATCTGGTCGTCCATGCCGCCGAGGCCGAACACGCCGGCCTGCTCGACTTCGGCCAGATAGGCGGTCTTGTCGTTCAGGGTGCAGGTCAGGGTGATGCCCAGGCTGACTTCGAACGCATTGTCGGCCAGGCGCTGCACCTTCTGGTTCAGCTTCATCTGCAGGTCCGGCTGGCCCTGTTCGTTGAACACCTGCGGCGCATTCGGCGCTTCGAAGGAGACGTCCTTCACGTACAGCTTTTCGACGGTGAAGGTCGGGCCCTGCTGGGCGTCGGCGGCCGGCACGATGCCGTTCAGGTTTTCATCGGACATGGGAATTCTCGAGTGCAGCGAAGGAAATGGGAAACGTCGATTATCGCACCGAACCCGGTGCGGCCCTTCCGACGTGGGGCGTGCGGGCGCGGAACACAAGCCCGCCGCAGGGCCGGATCAGCGGCCCTTGACCAGCGGCAGGTCGGCGCCCTGCCAGGCCTGGATGCCGCCTTCCAGCACGCTGACGTGGGCGAAACCGGCCTTGCGCAGGCGCTTGGCGGCGCCGCTGGCGGTCTGCCCGACCCGGCACACCAGCACCACCGGCAGCGCCTTGGCGGCGGCCAGCTGCTTGTGCTCGGGGTCGAACTGGCTGGGCTGGACGTTCTTCGAGCCGGCGATATGGCCCTTCTCGAACTCGCCGGGCGCACGCAGGTCCACCACCAGCGCGTTGTCGCGGTTGATCAGCCCGGTCAGCTGGGCCGGGCCAATCCGGCGCACACCGCCCAACAGAGTGGCAAGCTCGTTGCCGATGAGGGCAACGGTGATGCCGGCCAGGGCCAGCGACAGCATGGGGTGGCGGCCGGCAAAGGCGGCCAGTTCGGCGAAGGTCACGGCATCGACCGGTCAAGACGGGGCGGCAATTGTAGCCGCACCTCGCGCCTCATTCGCCCCACAGGTCTGGCAGGCCGCTGACCAGCCACCAGCTGCGCGAGGGTTCGTCGTAGCGCCAACGCTCGCGGTAGCGCACGCTGCGCTCGGCCAGGGTGTTGCGGTTGATGACGCCGATCTCGATGTCGCGCACCACCTCGCCGTTGCCCAGGGTGGTGCCGCCGCTGTCGCGGTAGGACGAGATCTGCACCTGCTTGTAGCGGGAGAAATCGATGTCGGTGAGCGGATGTTCCTTGCGCACCTTGGGATCGACCAGGTTCCACGCGCCTTCGAAATCCCCCCAGCGGATCGCCGCCGAATAGCTGTACTGCGCCTCGTCCAGCGCACTGCCCTTGCTCGCGGACTTGGGGCAACCGGCCAGCAGGGCCAGGCAGCACAGCAACAGGCAGCGCAGCAGCCATCGGGACATCGGGATTCTCCGCCAGGGGACGACGCATCCTAACCGCTTGCGGCAGGCTCCCCCGTCGCCGCGCCGTCAGGATTTGCCGATCGCCACGTAGCGGCCGGTGTATGTTGCCGCCACCGCGCCGTCAGCGAGCAGCGTCTTCGCCTGCAGGCGGATGCCGGCGCGACCCTGCCGGCGCAATGTGTCCGCCAGCGCGGCGTGCTCCACCGCATCGTCGAACGTGGCTTCGACCACGATGTCCTCGAACACCGGCTTGAGATAGCGCACCCGGCTGTCGGCCACGAACACGTCCGCATGCAGGCCGGCGGTTTCCAGCTCCAACGACACCAGCCCCCACGCCGCGATGGTCATCAGCGAGGACAGGCTGCCGCCGAACGCGCAGTGCTTGTCATTGACGTTGGCGGCCAGCGGCGCGCGCACGCGCAGCACGCCATCGCGCCACTCCAGTACCTGCGGCTGCATGGCGGCCACCGGCGGCATGCCGGCGAAATGCCGGGCCAATGCGTCCAACGCGGCGTCGAGGTTCTCGATTGCATTCATCCGCGAAGCCTGACGCAAACGTCGACGCCATGCCAAGCTGTGTGCATGTCGCGCCTTGCCGATCAAGCACTTCCGCTTCAACACTGGACCGTACTGTCGCTGCGACCGCGCGGACAGCACGCCGGTTTGCGCGCGGCGGCGGCGCGATCCGGCGCGCGCTTGCTGGCGCTGTCGCCGATCGCCATCGACATCCTCGACGACAGCGACGCGCGGCAATCCCTGGCCGCAGCGCTGGCCGCCGACATCCTCCTGTTCACCAGCCCGAATGCGGTGCGCGCGGCGGCGGCACTGGCACCGCTGCGGCCACGTCGCGGCCAGCACTGGCTGGCGGTCGGCGCCGGCACCCGACGCGCGCTGGCGCGCAGCGGCATCGACGCGGTGGCGCCGGCGCGGATGGACAGCGAAGGCCTGCTGGATCTGCCGCAGCTGGCGGAAGTGCGCGGCAAATGCATCGGCCTGATTACCGCCCCAGGCGGCCGCGGCCTGCTGGCGCCGTCGCTGGCGGCACGCGGCGCGACAGTGCTGCGCGCGAACGTGTACGCGCGTCGCGCCGTCACGCTGCCGCCGGCGCGGCGCGCCGCGCTGGAACAAGCGCTGCGCAATCCCGACCGCGTGCTGCTGGCACTGAGCAGCGGCGAAGCGCTGGACGCGCTGCTGGCGCAGCTGCCGGCGCGCGGCGTGGGCAAGGTCGCGGTGGTTGCGGCCAGCGCCCGTCTGGGCGAGGCGGCGCGTGCCGCGGGCTTCACCCGCATCGCGCTGGCCAGCGACGCGCGCCCGGCCGCGCTGCTGCGCGCAGCCGCCGACGCCTTCGCCGGCCACGATTAACATCATCGCCGTGGACACCTCCGACACATCCGACTCCCCCGTTTCGCCGGCGCGCCGCTCGCGCGCCGGCGGCCTGTTGCTGCTGGCGCTGCTGCTGATCACGCTGGCCGCCGCCGGCGTGCTGGGCTGGCGCCAGTGGCAGGCGCTGCAGGCGCAGGAGCGGGCGCGCAGCCAGCAGCAGCGCGACGCGCTGGACGCGCGCATCGACAGCCTGCGACAGGCGCAGCGCGCACAATCGCAGCGGCTGCAGCAGGCCGAAGCCACCAACCGGGTGCTGCGCGACGAGCTGCTGGGCCTCGGCCAGCGCGCGGCGGCGATCGAAGACAGCGTGTCGCGGCTGGCCGATGCCGACCGCCACGGCGCGCTGTCGCTACGGCTGGACCAGGTTGAACTGCTGTTGGCGATCGGCCAGCAGCGCCTGCAGCTGGACGGCGACCTCGACGGCGCGCGGCGCGCGCTGGCATTGGCGGCGCCACTGCTGGCTAGCGTCGATGATTCGGCCTGGCTCAACCTCAAGCAGACGCTGGCGCAGGAGCAGGCCGCGCTGGAGGCGCTGGGAGCGGATCCGCGCAGCACTGCAGAGTCACTGCTCGAACGACTGGTTGCCGATATCCCACTGGAGCAAGGCGCTATCACCAGCGCCAACCAGTCGCAGGCCACGCCGTGGTTCGCGCGGCTGCTGGATCGCATCGTGCGCGTGCAGCCCACCGCCAGCGCCGGCCTGCGCGACCACGCCGACCGGCAGGCCGCGCTGGCCGCCCTGCAGCTGGAAGCCGCACTGGCGCGCGCCGCCATCCAGCGCCGCGACGGTGCCGGCCTGCAGCAGGCACTGACCCGCATCGACGGCTGGCTGCAGCGCCTGCTGGCCGGTTCGCCGCAGCTCGCGCAGCGCCAGCGCCTGATCGCGCAGCTGCACGCCATCACCCTGCACCCAGCCGCGCCGCTGTCCGGCAGCACCCTGGCGCAGCTGCGCGCGCAGCGCGACGGTTGAAGCGCGGGTCGTTGCGCCGCCGCGCGCGCACCGTGGACATCGGCTTCCGTCTCGCTGCGTACACTGGCTTCCACCCTGCCGTCGCGATCACGCTCCGCGTTCGCCGACGCGCGCATCACGCGCCGCACACTCGGGAGACACCGCGATGAACCTGTTCCGCAACGTGTTGGTCTGGCTGCTGCTGGCGGTGCTGGGCGCCGTGCTGGTGCAGTACCTGCTGCAGGACCCGGGCTATCTGCTGGTGCGTTACCGCGGCACCGACTACAGCACCACCCTGGCGGTGGGCATCGGCCTGCTGCTGGCGGGACTGTTCGCGCTGGCGCTGCTGTGGACGGCGCTGCGGCTGCCGTTCCGGCTGTGGAACCGGCGCCGCAGGCGGCGTGCGCGGGCGCAGCTGATCGATGGGCTGACGGCATTCGAGCGCGGCGACTACCTGCGCGCCGGGCAGCTGCTGCGGCAAGCCGCAGACGATCCCGCGGCGGAAGCCGTGGCCCGCGCGCAGGCGGCACGCGCCGCGTTCATGCGCGGCGACGACGCAGCAGGCGAAGCGCTGCTGGCGGGGTTCGAACATCGGCACGCCGGCATCCGCGCGGTGGTGCTGGCCGAACGCGCGCTGGCCCGGCAGCAGCCGGAAGCCGCACTGCAAGCGCTCGACGCCGCGCCGGCGCAGCCGCTGCCGCCGCGCGGCCTGTGGCTGCGCGCGCAGGCGCTGCTGGCCAGCGCACGCAGCGCCGAGGCCTACGGCCTGCTTGGCGCGCTGCGCCAGCAGCAGGCGCTGCCGGCGGCCGAAGGCGAATCGCTACCGGCACGCTGGGCGGCGCAGGCACTGCGTGAAGCCGACGACGGCAACACCGTCGCCGCGCTGTGGGATGCGCTGCCGCCGACACTGCGCACGCATCCCGACGTGGCGGCCGCCTATGCCGGTCGCGCCGCCGCGCTGGGTTGGCACGATGCGGCCACAACGAGCATCGAGCAGGCCCTGGATGCCGAATGGGATGAAGCGCTGGCCGCGCTGTACGGACAGCTCGACGTCGACCGCATCGAACATCGCCATGCGCAGCTGGAGCGCTGGCTGCAGGCACGCCCGGCCAGCCCGGCGCTGCTGCTTGCCAGCGCCCGCATCGACCAGCGGCGGGGCCGCTGGCTGGCGGCCGAGGACGCCCTGAATCGCGCGCTGACTGCAGGCGCCGGCGCGCCCGCTTGGGAAGCGCTGGGCGATGGCGCCGCGCAGCTGGACGACCATGTCCGTGCGCAGCGCTGCTATGCCAATGCGCTGCGCAGCCAGCGCGGTGATGTCGCGGTGGATCCCGTCGACGCGGCCCCTCCCGCGCAGCCGGCGGACACCCACGTCGAAACGCGCGATCGCTTCGGCTTGCCGCGTCTGGCCGACTGACCGCACGCCGCAACGCGCCGATGCAGCCGGCGCCGTTCGGCGAAAATAGGTGTCCTCCGGGCCCACGCGGGCAACGGCTCTTTCCCTCTGCGGACGCCATCCATGATCCATGTCCTGCTGGCCGCACTGTGCAGCGTGCTGGTGTCGGTGCTGCTCAAGCTGGCCCGACGTTTCGATATCGACGTCGGCCAGGCGGTGGCGTGGAACTACGTCGCCACCGGCGCGCTCACGCTGCTGGTCCTGCAGCCGTCGCTGCAACCGCTGCGGCAGGCGGATGCGCCGTGGCTCACCCTCGCCGCGCTGGGCCTGCTGCTGCCGACCATCTTCCTGGCGCTGGCGGCCTCCGTGCGCCACGCCGGCATCGTGCGCAGCGACGCGGCGCAACGGCTGTCGCTGCTGATCCCGCTGCTGGCCGCGTTCACCCTGTTCGGCGAAGCCCTGGCGCCGCTGAAGCTGGCCGGCTGCGCGCTGGGCCTGCTGGCGCTGGCCGGCATGGTCTGGCGCGATGGGCGCGATGCCGGCGGCAACGGCGGCGCGCGCTGGGGCTGGCCGCTGGCGGTGTTCGCCGGCTTCGGCCTGATCGACGTGCTGTTCAAGCGCGTGGCCGCCGGCGGCCTGCCGCTGGGCAGCGCGCTGCTGGCGGTGTTCGCGCTGGCGCTGCTGGTGGCCTTTGCCCTGCAGCTGCTTCGGCGGGTGCGCTTCACCGCGCGCAGCGCGCTGGGCGGGCTGCTGCTCGGCGCGGTCAACTTCGCCAACATCCTGTTCTACCTGCGCGCCCACCGCGCGCTGCCGGACAGCCCGTCGCTGGTGTTCGCCAGCATGAACCTCGGCGTGGTGGCGCTGGGCGCGGTGGCAGGTGTTGCGCTGTTCCGCGAACGCCTGAGCCGGATCAATGCCGCCGGCCTGCTGCTGGCGCTGGCGGCGATCGCGCTGCTGGCGCTGGGCTGAGCGGCGCGGGTCCTACAATGCGCGCATGAACATCCCCGATATCGACAGCGTCCGCAACTACCTCACCGGCCTGCAGGACCGCATCTGCAGCGAGATCGAGCGCGCCGACGGCAGCGCGCGCTTCAGCGAGGACGCGTGGACGAAGGATCCCGCCAGCTCGCCGATCCGCGGTGGCGGGCGCACGCGCGTGCTGCGCGATGGCGCGGTGTTCGAGCAGGCCGGGATCGGTTTTTCCGACGTGGCCGGCGACCGACTGCCACCATCGGCCAGCGCCGGACGCCCGGAACTGGCCGGCGCGTCGTGGCGCGCGGTGGGCGTGTCGCTGGTGTTCCATCCGCGCAATCCATTGCTTCCGACCACCCATGCCAACGTGCGCCACTTCCGCGCCGAGCGCGACGGCGAAACGGTGGCGTGGTGGTTCGGCGGCGGCTTCGACCTGACTCCGTTCTATCCGTTCGACGACGACGTACTCCACTGGCACCGCACCGCGCGCACGCTGTGCGAGCCTTTCGGCGGACAGGCCCGCTACGACGCGCATAAAAAATGGTGCGACGAATATTTCCTGCTCAAGCACCGCGACGAGACCCGCGGCGTGGGCGGGCTGTTCTTCGACGACCTGCACGGCGACTTCGACGACTGCTTCGGCTACCTGCGCGCGGTCGGCGACGGCTTCCTCGACGCCTACCTGCCGATCGTCGAGCGCCGCAAGGACATGCCTTACGGCGAGCGCGAGCGCCAGTTCCAGCTGTACCGGCGCGGGCGCTACGTGGAGTTCAACCTGGTGTTCGACCGCGGCACCCTGTTCGGCCTGCAGAGCGGCGGCCGCACCGAATCGATCCTGATGAGCCTGCCGCCGCTGGTGCGCTGGGAATACGGCTACCAGCCCGAGGCCGGCAGCGCCGAAGCGCGGCTGGCCGACTACCTGCGTCCGCGCGACTGGCTGGCCGAGCTGGCTTGATCAGTCCCGCATCAGGGTGGACTTGCCGAACAGGCTTTCCACCAGATCCACCGCCAGCCTGGCGGTGGCGTTGCGGCGGTCCAGCGCCGGGTTCACTTCCACCAGATCCAGCGAGCCCAGGCGGCCGCTGTCGGCCACCATCTCCATGATCAGCTGCGCCTCGCGGTAGTTCACGCCGCCGGGCACGCGGGTGCCGGTGCCGGGCGCAATCGACGGATCCAGCATGTCGACGTCGAAACTGACGTGCAGATGGGTATCGGCATCCACGCCTTCCAGCGCTTCTTCCATCGCACGGCGCATGCCGACTTCGTCGATGAAGCGCATGTCGTAAATGTCGAGGCCGTGTTCCTTGACCAGCTGCTTCTCGCCCGGATCGACCGAGCGGATGCCGATCTGCCGCACCTGCGCCGGGGTGATCGCCGGCACCACGCCGCCCAGCGTGGTCAGCGCCTGCGGGCCCATCCCGCACAGGCAGGCCACCGGCATGCCGTGGATGTTGCCGCTGGGGGTGAGCGCGCTGGTGTTGAAGTCGGCGTGCGCGTCCAGCCACAGCACCCGCAGCTTCTTGCCGTTGTCGCGGCAGTGCGCGGCCACCGCGGCGATCGAACCGATGGCCAGGCAGTGGTCGCCACCGAGCATGATCGGCATGCGCCCGGCGCGCAGTTCGCCGAGGCTGGCGTCGAATACCGCGCGATTCCAGGCGGTGACTTCCGCGAGGTGGCGATAGCCGTCCACCGGCGGGCTGACCGGATTGCGCGGGCCGGCGACATCGCCGATGTCGCGCGCATCCACGCCGCGCGCGGCGATGGCTTCGACCAACCCGGCAACGCGCAGGGCTTCCGGCCCCATCGATGCACCGCGCCGGGACGCGCCGATGTCGGTGGGCACGCCGAACACGGAAACAGGCGGATAGGCACGGATCATGGTGGCTCCAGGCGCTGCGATCGGCGCGGGTGCGAACGGAAGATGGTGCCGCTTGTCCGAATCGAACGGACGACCTGCTGTTTACAAGACAGCTGCTCTACCAACTGAGCTAAAGCGGCGGGCGGCCGATTCTATCAGGCGGCCCGGTCGCCGCCGGAACCGCTGCCGGCGTGCGCTCAGCGCAGCTGCGCGCAGTCCAGCGGCTGCGAGCGCGCGATCCGCGCCAGCGCGGCGCGGTCCGCAGTCGGCGGCAGGCGCGCGCCCAGCCACGCCTGCGCAGGCGTGCCGCCAACCGGCTCCACCTGCGCCTGCACGCCCTTGCCCTGCAGTTCCGCCTGCCGCCTGCGCGCGCCGGTTTCGCTGCTGAAGCGGCCCAGCGCGATGCTGTTGGCGTCCGCGCCCTCGGTCATCACGAACAGGTCGGCCACGCCCGCGGCCTTCAACCGCTCTGCCGTCGCCACCGCTGCCTCGCGCGAGGGCTGCGCAGGCAGGAACACCTTCCAGCCGCGCACGCCGCGGGCGCGCTCGTCGAAGGCCACCGCCGTGACGCCGGCCGTGGCCAGCGCCGTGCGCGCAACACTGCGCGCGGCAGGATCAGCAAACGGTCCGAAGCGCAGGCAGACCGCAGGCTGTTCGACCGCGATGGGGGCAGCGGGCGCGGGCGTGGCCATGGGCGTGCCGGGCGCCGCAGCCGGCGGTGCCGCGGCGGCAGACGGTGACGGTGCGGCCGCCGCGTCGGCCGTTGCCGCCACTGCCGGCGGGGACGGCGCCGGCACTTCCTTCAGCAGGCGCAGTCCCGGCGCGGCAGCGGCCATCCCGGCGGCAACGCCGGGCTGCGGCTGGAACAGCCACCAGCCGGCGGCGCCCAGGTTGAGCATCACGAGGATCACGATGGCGGCGCGCAGCAGCATCGGTCGAGTTTATGCGATCCGCAGCGCGTGCCAGCGCGCCAGCCCCTGCAGCACCGCATCCGGCGCCCACGTATGCGCCGGCAAGCGCGAGCGCAAAGCCGCGGCGCCGCCACCGTGCAGGTGCAGGAGGGGCGTAGCGCCCAGCAGCGCCTGCGCGACGTGCAGGCTGCATTCGACCAGCGCCAGCGCGGCGCCGTCGCAGCCGGAGGCGAGCGCGTGATGGGTGTCGTCGGCGAACTCCGCATAGTCGCCGCCGGCCAGCGGCAGCTGCGCCGCGCGTGCGTGCAGCGCTTCGCGCATCAGCTGGGGGGACGGCGCGATGCGGCCGCCGCGGTGGCGGCCCGCGCCATCCAGCAGGTCGATGGTGAGCGCGGTGCCGACACCGACCACCAGCGCCGGCGCGCTGCCGCACAGCCCCAGCATCGCCAGGAAGCGGTCCACGCCCAAGTGCCCGGGCTCGGCATAGGCAATCCGCAGCGGCCCCAACGCCGTTTCGGTGTGCACCCGATGCAGGCGCTGGAAGCGCGTGCACAGCGCATCCAGCAGCGCCACCCGCCGCTCCGGCGCGGCCACGCTGGCGATGCAGGCGACAGCGCCGGCCGGCAGCGCGTCCAGCCAGCCGTCGGCATCGTCATGGGCGATCGCGCGCACCTCGCCCACGCTGCCGTCGGGGTCCAGCGGCGCGCATTTCAGACGGGTGTTGCCGAGATCGAACAGCCAGGTGGTCATGCCTGCCCCGCGTCCGTTGGCGCGGCGCGCACGCTGACGTCGCCGGCGTGCACCAGGCGGATGTCGCCAGCGTCGTCGCGCACCAGCAGCGCGCCGTCCTCCGCGATGCCCAGCGCCTGCGCATCCCAGCTGCGCGCGGCCTCATGCACCTGCACCGGTCGCCCGGCCAGCACGTCCAGCGCCGCATAGCGCGGCAGGAACGGGGCCAGCCCCTGCGCATCGAAGGTATCCAGTGCCGGCAGCAGCGATTCCAGCAGCGCGGCGGCCAGCAGGTTGCGCGCGGCCGGCTGCGGTACCAGTGCGGCCAGCTGGGTCCACAGTTGGCCGATCGCGCTGGACAAGGCTGCCGGCATGCGCACGTTGACGCCGATGCCGACCACCGCGCGCACCGCGCCCCCGGCTTCGCCGCCGCCTTCCACCAGCAGGCCGCCGAGCTTGTGCAGGCCGCCGCCATCGTCGACCACCAGATCGTTCGGCCACTTCAGCCGTATTTGCGCGAAGCCCAGCGCGTGCAGCGCTTCGCAGGCGGCGATCCCGGCCACCAGGCTCAGGCCGCCCAGCCGCGCCAATCCGCCCTCGAACCGCCGCGCCAGCGACAGGTACAGGTGCGCGGCCAGCGGCGACGACCACTCGCGGCCACGCCGGCCGCGCCCGCCGGTCTGGCGTTCGGCCAGCAGCACCGCGCAGCCGCGCGCAGGGGTGTCGCGGCGGAGCAGTTCGCTGTTGGTGGAATCCAGCGACCACGCCACCTCCAGATCGGCCAGTTCGGTGCGCAGCGCTGCCGGCAGGGCAGCGCGGATGGCGTCGCCGTCCAGCAGGTCCAGCGGCTGCGCTAGGTGGTAGCCGCGCCCCGGCGCCGCCTCGATGGCGATGCCCGCGTCGCGCAGCGCCTCGATCCGCTTCCACACCGCAGCGCGGGTCAGCCCGGCCTCGCCGGCCAGCACGTCGCCACTGACTGGCCCGCCAGCCAGACGCTGCAACAGCGCGCGTTCGCCGCGGGCGTCGCTCATGCGCGTGCGCCCCGGCGGCGCAGCAGGCGCGCGCGCTCGAAACGCGACTCGGTGCCATGCCGCAGCCGCTGCAGGTTGCCGCGATGGGTGAAGGCGAGGAACAGCGCCAGCGCGACGGAAAACGCCAGCCGCGGTGCATCGGCATCGAACAGCCAGGCCCACGGCGGCAGGCTGGCCGCGGCCAGCACGGTGGACAGGCCGACGTAGCCGCTGGTCACCAGCACCAGCAGCCACACCCCCAGCAGCAGCGGCACCGCCAGCGGCCAGAGCACCAGCAGCGCGCCCACCGCGGTGGCGGCGCCCTTGCCGCCGCGGAAGCCGTGCCAGACCGGCCAGACGTGGCCCAGCACCGCCAGCCCCGCCGCCGGCCAGGCCACGCCCGGGGCGAAACGCAGCGCCAGCCATGCCGCCAGCGCGCCCTTGCCGACATCGATCAGCACCACCCCCAGCGCGAAGCGCAGGCCCTGGGTGCGCAGCGCGTTGGTGCCGCCGGCATTGCCGCTGCCCATGGTGCGTACGTCGACCCCGCGCAGCCGGCCCAGCAGCAGGCTGCCTGACAGCGAGCCCAGCAGGTAGGCGACACACAGCAGGCAGGCGGCGACGAGTACGGGCGACATCCTTCGATGATACGCAGCGCGGCCACCCACCCGCACCCGGATCGCGTCAGGGCGCGGGCTGCAGCCCCAGCACCAGGGCACCGCGACCGGCATGCGCGCCGATCGCCGGCCCCACTTCGACCAGATGCGCCTCGGTCACCGGCAGCAGCCGGCGCAGCGCCGCAAGCACGCGTTCGCCGTCCGCCGCCGCATCGGCGTGGCCGACCAGCAGCCGCCAACCGGGTGCCGCCGGCAGCCGCCGCGCCACGTGCCGCGCGAACGCCTCCGGCGCGCCGTGGCGGGCGAACAGGCCACCGGCCACCTTCAGCACGCCGTTGCGGATCGCGGCCAGCGGGGTCAGCCCGCTGAAGCGCACCAGCGGGGCGGCCCAGCGCGGAATGCGACCGCCGCGCACGGCGTGGCGGATGTCGCGGGCCATCGCCCAGGTCAGTGTCTGCGGCACCAGCCGCGCCAGTTCCTCGGCAATCGCGTCCGCCTCCGCACCGGCCGCGGCCAGTTCGCCGGCGCGCCATGCCAGCAGCGCCTGACCGACGCTGGCGTGGCCGCTGTCGATGCAGCGCAGCCGCCCCTGCTGCCCGCGCGCCGCCGATTCGGCCGATTGCAGGGTGCCGGACAGCGGCCGCGACAGGCCCACGTAGACCGCCGCCGGCTGGTGCGCCAGCACGTGTTCGAAGACGCGGCGGAAATCCCCCGGCGGTGGCTGGCTGGTCTGCGGCAGCTGCGCCGAGGCGGCCATGCGCCGGTAGAACTCGGCCGTGCCCAGGCCCAGGCGGTCCAGGTAATCGCGGCCGTCCAAGCTGACCCGCACCGGCACCACATGGATGTCGAAGCGATCGGCCAGTGCCTGCGGCAGGTCGGAAGCGCTGTCGGTCACCACCGCCACCCGGCCCGGCGATTCCACGCTGCGCTGCTGCATGACCATGTCGTCGGCCTTCATCGCCTCGACCCGGCCAAACCCGGCGCAGGCATCGAACAGCGCCTGCGGCCGGGCGGTGTGGCCATGCACGCGTACCCGGCTGTCGCTGCCCGCCACCACCAGCGATTCGATGCCGATCACCGCCAGCGCGGTGCGCAGCGCGACCCGGTCGATCCGCTCGCCCACCAGCAGGCATTCGGTGCAATAGCGGCAACCCGGATCCACATCCAGATGGACATGCGCCGCAGCGGCCTCCGCGCCGTCGCCGACCGCGCCGCGCAGGTTCAGCACGCGCGGACCGCCTTCGGCATAGGCGGCGATGCCCTCCAGCCAGTCCACGAATCCGCGCGCGCCGGCATCCACCACGCCCGCCTTGCGCAGCAGCGGCATCTGCCGCGGGGTGTCGGCCAGCGCGGTGCGCGCGCGCGGCAGCGCCGCCGCGAACGCCTGCCATGGCTTCGCCCCTACCCTGCGCGCCTGCTCCTCCAGCGCCTCGGTGAACGCCGCGATCACGCTCAGGATGGTGCCCTCCACCGGCTGCGCCAATGCCGCGCGAGCGCTGTCCGCGCCGCGTCGCACCGCCGCCGCCAGCTCGCCGGCATCGAGCTGCGACAACGCCCGCGCCTGCTCGCCCAGGCCCATCAGGAACTGCGCCATGATCGCGCCGGAATTGCCGCGCGCGCCGTCGATCGCGTCGTTGCCCACCCGCAGCAGCAGTTCGCCGGCATGGCGGCTGCGCCGGCTCAGCGCGCCGTGCAGCACGCTGCCCAGGGTCGAGGCGAGGTTGCTGCCGGTATCGCCGTCGGGCACCGGGAACACGTTGATGCGGTTGAGCTCGTCGCGCGCGGCGATCACCCGCCGCGCACCGGCGATCAGGGCCCGGCGCAGCGCGGCGGCGGTGACGGCGGAGGGCGGGACGCTGGTGGTCAGGGCGGTGTCGGACATGCCGCCAGTGTGCAGAGCCGGCCGCATCCGCGCCTGCTGCGGCGCAGCACCGACCGGCTCGGTCGGCTGCTATAGTCGCGGGCGGGCCGTGCGCTGCGTACGCCCATTCATCCGGTGACCCTCCATGCGCCTGTCCACGACGCGTCAGCTGTTGGTCTGCCTTGCCCTGGCGGGCGCCTTTGGCCATGCCGGCGCCAGCGAACTGCGGCAGACGGCACCGGAAAGCACGCCGCCGGCAGAGCCCCAACCAGCGTCGATGGAGCGGCTGGACGAAGCCGACCTCGATGTCACCGCCGCCGCGCATACGCCGCGCGCACCGCGCCCGAAGGCGCAGGCACCGGGCCCGGCCCGCGCTTCCGGCGACAGCCGCGCGATGCCGTCGCGCTTCCACAGCTTCCTGCCCGGCATGTTTCGCTGAGCAATCCGGTTCCGCGTGATCTGGCCGTTCTCGCGCCGCCCGCGCACTGCTCCCGCACTTGACCCTTCGCTGTGCCGGCAGGCTGCGGCCGGTTTGCCGTGGCTGCGCGATCTCGACCCGCCGCGCCAGCAGCGCCTGCACACGCTGGCCGCCGAATTCCTGGCCGACAAGGCCATCACGCCGCTGCACGGCCTGCGACTGAACGAGGTGCAGCGGCTGCGGCTGGCGATGCTGTGCTGCATGCCATTGCTGGAGTTCGGCCGCGAGGGCCTGCACGGCTGGAAGGAGCTGCTGGTGTACCCGGCCGCGTTCCGCGCCCGGCGCAGTCATGTCGACGCCCACGGCATCCTCCACGAAGGCGCCGAGGAACTGATCGGCGAAGCCTGGGAACGCGGCCCGGTGATCCTGTCCTGGGCCGACGTGCGCAGCGACATCGCCGCCCCGAACGACGGCTTCTGCGTGGCCGCGCACGAGATCGCGCACAAGCTCGACGCACTGGACGGCGCGATGGACGGCACCCCGCCGCTGCCGCGCGACTGGCAGCGGCGGTGGGCGGCGGATTTCCAGCGCGCCTACGACGGCTTCTGCGCCGAGGTGGACGCCGGCCGCGACACCGCCATCGACCCCTATGCCGCGGAAGCGCCGGAGGAATTCTTCGCGGTCTGCACCGAATACCACTTCAGCGACGCACGCACGCTGCAGGCGGCGATGCCCGAGGTCGCCGCGCACCTGCGCCGGTTCTACGGGGCGCCGCTGCTGGGCTGAGGCGCGTCGAACATAGCCGCAGCGGGCGCGAAGGCGCGCGGTGCATAGCCGAAGTCGCGCGCCGCCGGGCCGGCATCGAACACCAGGTCATCGCGCATGCGTGCGATTGCGTCACCGGTGAGGTCGCGCGCGATGCCTCCGGCACGCGCCGCCGCCAGCAGCGCGCGGAACAGCGGCATCGGCAGCAGGTGCAGCCGCGGCGATGGCGACAGGCAGGCCAGCATCCGCCGCACCATCTCGGCATAGGCCAGCGTTTCGCCGCCCGGCAGGTCATAGCCACGCGCAGCGGCGGCGGTACTGCGACAGGCCGCCAGCGCGGCCTCGGCGAGGTCATCGACGTGCACCGGCTGGCGCCGGCCAGCGGCAACGCGCGGCAGGACGAAGCGGCCGAAGCGCTGCGCCAGCCGGGCGATGCGGGTCAGGGTGGCGTCGCGCCCGGCGCCGTACACCAGCGTCGGACGCAGCACGATGGCGGCTTCGCCGCGCGCCGCGGCGGTCGCGAACAAGGCAGCTTCGGCCTCGCGCAGGCGCCGCGCCACGTCGCGCTCACCGGCATCGGCGGAAGCATGCTTGACGTGGACGCTGGTGGAGCCGAACGCGACCACCCGCGGGCAATGGATGTCAGCCGTCGCGTACCACTGCGCGAACGCATCCAGCGGGCCGCAGCTGAAGATCGCATCGACTTGCTCCGGCAATCCCGGCGGCTGCGGAAAGCCGCCGCGCAGCCAGCGCAGGCCGGGGCCATCGGCGCGCTGCGTGCGCGACAGCGCCAGCACCTGCCAGCCCTCGGCGCGCAGCCGCGCCAGCAGCGCCGCGCCGATCTGCCCGCTGCCGCCGAACACCAGCGCGGTGTTCATGCGCGGGCGTTGCGCGGCAGCACCAGCGCCAGCCACAGGCTGCCCAGCAACGCCGCCACCACCGACGCGCCGAGCACGCCCAGCACGCCCTCGGTGTAATGCAGCGGATGCCCGGCAAAGGCCAGCGAGGCGATGAACAGGCTCATGGTGAAACCGATGCCGCAAAGCATCCCCAACCCCAGCATCGCGCGCAGGTCCATGCCCTGCGGGAACTGCGCCAGCCCCAGCGTACGCATCAGCAACGCCACGCCGACGATGCCGACCGGCTTGCCCAGCACCAGCCCCAGAGCGATCCCTGCGGGCAGCGGCGACAACAGGTCGTCCAGCTGCAGCGCGCCAATCGCCAGCCCGGCATTGGCGAACGCGAACAGCGGCAGGATTGCGAACGCGACCCACGGGTGCAGCGCGTGCTCCAGGGTTTCCAGCGGCGAATGCTCAACCGCATCGTCAATCGTGTTGTGGCGGTCGTAGTGCGGGATCATCAGCCCGGTCACGACGCCCGCCAGCGTGGCGTGCACGCCCGACGCCAGCACCAGCACCCACAGCAACACGCCCAGCAGCAGGTAGGGCGCCAACCGCGTCACCTTGCGCCGGTTCAGCACGAACATCGCCAGCACCACCAGCGCCGCGCCGGCCAGCGCGCCCCACTGCAGGCCCTGCGAATAGAAGAACGCGATGATCAGGATCGCGATCAGGTCATCGGCCACCGCAATCGTCGACAGCAGCAGCTTCATTCCCAGCGGCACCCGCGAACCCAGCAGCGCCAGCACGCCGAGGGCGAAGGCGATGTCGGTGGCGGTGGGAATGGCCCAGCCGCGCATCGCCCCGGCATCGCCGTGGTTCATCGCCGTATACAGCAGCGCCGGCACCGCCACCCCGGCCACGGCGCAGACCACCGGCAGCGCCAGCTGATCGCGGCTGGACAGCTGCCCGGAGATCACCTCGCGCTTGATCTCCAGCGACACCAGCAGGAAGAACACCGCCATCAGGCCGTCGTTGATCCACCAGTGCAGCGACTTGCCCCAACCTTCGCCGCCCAGCGGGGTGTCGCGCAACACCTCGTAGGCATGCGCCAACGGCGAATTGGCGGCGATCATCGCCAGCACCGCGGCGGCGATCAGGATGATGCCGGCGGCGGCTTCAAGGCGGAAGAATTCGGCCAGCGCGCTCTGGGCACGGGCGAGGACGGAGGCATGCGTGGTCATCTTCCGCAGTATAGAAGGCCCGCTGCGTCGACTACCCGCGCGATCGCGTCAAGAACAGCCTTCCACATAGTCCACCTGCGGCGGCAGGCCCACCCGCCACGCCAGCACCCTGGCGTCGTCGCCGCGACCGTCGGTCTCGAACACCAGCACGCCGGCGCCACCGGCGGGATCGCGGATGCGCAGGTATTCGCCGTCGGTGTAATGGTGCGGCCGCGCTTCGACCTGGTTCGGATACAGCCTGGCGATGTCGGACCTGTGCATGCCGATCCTGCCGCCGCCCGGCGCGGTTTCGCGTTCGCCTTCGATGTCATAGCGGACGAACCTGCCGCCCTCCAGCATGAACGCCTGGTCTTCGGCGGACCGCGCGGCGCGCTTCGGGCGCAGGTAGTGGCAGCCATCGGCCGGCTCAGGCGGCGGCCCCAGCCGCTCCAGCGCCCCGCCCCAGGCCTGCTCCATGTCGGCAGCAGGGATGCCAAGCCGGACATCGCCATAACCGCCGAACCCGGCCAATCCTTGCTGTGCGGCGGCCGCGCCAGGCGCTTCGGCTTGCGGCGCCGCCACCGGCTCTGCGGGCGACGCAGAGGTAGCGGGGGTTGCAGCGGGTTTGCAGGCGGCCAGCATGGCCAACAGGACAAGCGGAAGCAGGAGGCGCACCGCGGAACTCCTTGTGTTGCGACGGAGCCCGCAGTGTCGCCAGCCGCGGTGAACGCGGCGCGAAGCGCCTTCGGAAGTGACGGCCACGCGATCGTCATCCGCGCGACATCGACGCCGGCTAGCGTGGCGCACGTCGAACCGGGGATCCCCCATGCTGCTCAACAAGACCGCACTCGCGCACAGCGCCTTGCAGGCCGGCTCCAGCGCCGGACTGAGCCTGGCCGAGCGCCGCATCCTGATCGTCACCGACGGCAAGCGCACGCTCAACGAGGTGATGGCGATGCTGGGGCCGGACATCCTGCCGGCCATCGACCGCCTGCTGAAGGACGGCTACATCCGCCCGGCCGATGCCAGGGACGCCGCTGCAAGCGCCCCGGCCAGCGGCGTCGCCGGCGCCTTCACCGGCCTGCTGCGCGCCACCACCGATGCGCTGCAGGCGCGCACCGAGCAGATCCGTGCCGGCAGCCCGCGGCCGGCGCCGACGCAGGCCGGGATCGCCTCCCCGGCGCACGCTGGCGGCACCGCGCCATCGGTGGCGCCGGCTGGCGCCGCGCCTGCGCCCACGCGCGGCCAGCGCCGCTCGCTGGTGGCGGCGAAGATGTACATGATCGACATGCTTTCGCTGCAGCGCGACCCGGACGCAGTGGAGCGCAAGGCCCGCATCCAGTTCTGCGGCAACGACGATGCGCTGATCGAAGCCGTTCTCGACGGCTTGCAGCTGCTGCTGCAGCTGACCAACGACAGCTACGGCCAGCGCGTGCTGGCGCGGCTGGGCGAAGTGCTGCCGGAACCGCTGCTGCCGCGGCTGGAGGCGGTCACCGTTCCGCGCGCACCGCGCGAGGCCGCCCCGCAGCTCAAGCTGGTGGGCGGCTGAGGCGCCAGCGGTTCAGCGCTGGAAACGCTTGCGCAGGCCCATCCAGCAGTCGGGGTAGTCCTGCTGGCGATGCGGCGCGGCCATGGCCTGCGCGGTCGGGCGGATCACCGCGCGGGTCTCGAACATGAAGGCCATGGTGCCGTCGATGTAGTCCGGCTGGCTCAGGTCGGCCGTGCTGGCCTTCTCGAAAGTGGCGGCGTCAGGCCCGTGCCCGGTCATGCAGTTGTGCAGCGAGCAGCCGCCGGGGGCGAAGCCTTCGGCCTTCGCGTCGTACACGCCGTGCAGCAGGCCCATGAACTCGCTGGCGATGTTGCGGTGGAACCACGGCGGCCGGAACGTGTCGCGCATCGCCAGCACCCGCGGCGCGAAGATCGCGAAGTCCACGCTGCTGGTGCCGGGGGTGTCGCTGGGCGAGTGCAGGACCAGGAAGATCGACGGATCCGGGTGGTCGTAGCTGATCGAACCGATCACGTTGAAGCGGCGCAGGTCGTACCGGTACGGCGCATAGTTGCCGTGCCAGGCCACCACGTCCAGCGGCGAATGGCCGATGTCGCTGCGCCACAGGTGGCCCTGGAACTTGGTCAGCAGCTCGAACTCGCCCTCCACGTCCTCGAACGCCGCCTGCGGGTATTCGAAGTCGCGCGGGTTGGCCAGGCCGTTGCTGCCGATCGGGCCGAGGTCGGGCAGCTTGAACAGCGCACCGAAGTTCTCGCAGACATAGCCACGCGCCTGCCCCTCCGGCAGGGCGATGCGGAAGCGGACGCCGCGCGGGATCACCGCGATCTGCTGCGGCTCCACGTCCAGCACGCCAAGCTCGGTTTCGATGTGCAGGCGCCCCAGCTCCGGCACCAGCATCAGCTCGCCGTCGGCATTGCAGAAGAAGCGGCCGTCCATGTCGCGGTTGGCCGCGTACAGGTGCAGGCCGACGCCGGTGCCGGCCTCCGGGCCGCCGTTGCCGGCCACGGTGAACAGGCCGTCGATGAAATCGACCGCCTGCTCCGGCAGCGGCAGCGGATTCCAGCGCAGCTTTTCCGGCGTCACCGGGCCGCTGCCGAAGTCGTTGTGGAAACCCGCGTGCGCGAACGGCTCGAAGCGCCCGTGCACCGCCGCCGGGCGGATCCGGTACAGCCAGCTGCGCCGGTTGGCGTGGCGCGGCGCGGTGAACGCGGTGCCGGTCAGCTGCTCCGCGTACAGCCCATGCGCCACCTGCTGCGGCGAGTTGCGCCCCACCGGCAGCGCGCCGGGCAGCGCCTCGGTTGCGAATTCATTGCCGAAACCGGTCTGGTAGCCGTTGCTGTGGATCGCCATGGTCTGCTCGCTCAGTGGATGCCCGCCGCGCGGCGGGCGGGGATCACAGCACGCCGCGCTTCATCTGGTCGCGTTCGATGCTTTCGAACAGCGCCTGGAAGTTGCCTTCACCGAAGCCTTCATTTCCCTTGCGCTGGATGATCTCGAAGAAGATCGGGCCGAACGCGTTCTGGGTGAAGATCTGCAGCAGCTTGCGCGACTTGGTTTCCATGTCGGCGTCGATCAGGATCGAATTCCTGCGCAGGCGCTCCACGTCCTCGCCGTGGTTGGGCACGCGCACGTCGATCACGTCGAAATAGGTGTCCGGCGTGTCGAGGAACTTCACCCCGGCCGCATGCATGCGTTCGACCGAGTCGTAGATGTCGTCGGTGAACAGCGCGATGTGCTGGATGCCCTCGCCTTTGTAGGCGCGCAGGTATTCATTGATCTGGCTCTTGTCGTCGTTGGACTCGTTCAGCGGGATGCGTACCACGCCGTCCGGCGCGGTCATCGCCTTCGACAACAGGCCGGTCTTGGCGCCCTTGATGTCGAAGTAGCGGATCTCGCGGAAGTTGAACAGCTTCTCGTAGTAGTCCGACCACTTCGCCATGTTGCCCACGAACAGGTTGTGGGTGAGGTGGTCGATGAAGGTCAGGCCGAAGCCCTTCGGGTGCTGGTCCACGCCGGGCAGCGGCACGTAGTCGGCGTACAGGTCGGTGCGGCCGTCGTCGACCAAGTACAGCATGCAGTCGCCGATGCCCTTGATCGCGGGGGTGACCACCGCGCCGGTCTCCGGCTTGTGATCGATCTGCGCGCCACCGTTGGCCAACACGTGGGCCAGCACTTTGTCGGTGGGCTCGCGGAAGCGGATCGCAAAGCCGCAAGCGGACGGGCCGTGCAGGGCGGCGAAGTCGGCGGCAAAGGAATCTTCCGACTCGTTGAGCAGGAAGTTGATCGTGCCCTGCCGGAACAGGGTGATCGCGCGCGCGCGGTGGCGGGCGACGGCGGAGAAGCCCAGCTGCTCCAGGTAGTCGCGCATGCGCGGGCCCTGCCCGGCCGGGGCGGCGAATTCGACGAATTCGAAGCCGTTGATCCCCATCGGGTTGTCGAAGGTGGTCGGCTGCATGCCAAGATTGGGTTGCGCGCTCATGCGGGGTGTCCTCAACGCCGGGAATGCGCATTCTATGGTTGCACTTGCAACTATCTCAAGTTCCCTCCTCTTTTCCGGCCGCCGCGCATGCCCGACCACGCCAGCCTCGCCCTCGAACGCTTCCTGCCCTACCGGCTCAGCGTGCTCTCCAATCGCATCAGCGGCTCGATCGCGCGCGAGTATTCGCAGCGCTTCGACCTGGGCGTCACCGAATGGCGGGTGATGGCGGTGCTGGGCCGCAGCCCGGACCTGTCGGCCAACCAGGTGGCGCAGCGCACCGCGATGGACAAGGTGGCGGTGAGCCGCGCGGTCGCCAGCTTGCTGGTATCGGGCCGGCTGCTGCGCAGCTTCGATGACGACGACCGCCGCCGCTCGGTGCTGCGCCTGTCCGAGGCAGGCTACGCGATCTACGACCAGATCGTGCCGCTAGCGCTGGGCTTCGAACGCCAGCTGCTGGGCGACATGCCGGCGGACGAGCGCGCCCTGCTGTTCCGCCTGCTCGACCGGCTGGACGAGCTGGAACTTCGGGTCGAGGCCACCAGCCAAGCCGCAGCCGGCTGATTTCCACCGGCTGCAAACGCACGCGGCGGCCCTGGGGCCGCCGCGCTTGCATCACCATCCCGCGCCGATGCACGACGCGGGCGGCACGCCTTACTTCACCCCGTGCATCAGCTTCTGGATCAGCGGCGCGATCAGGAACAGCAGCACGCCGGCGCCAATCAGCACCCAGAACCCGAAGGTGTAGCCGGCCTGCGCCGAGGCCACGGTCATGCCGGCTTCGCCGCTGACGCTGCTGGCGAAGATGCCGGACAGGTTGTTGCCGATCGCGGTGGACAGGAACCAACCGCCCATGCCGAAACCGACCAGGCGCATCGGCGCCAGCTTGGTCACCATCGACAGGCCGATCGGCGACAGGCACAGCTCGCCCACCGACTGGATCACGTAAACCATGAACAGCGTCCAGAACGGGATCTTCATGGTCTGCGGATCGACCATGCTGGACAGCGCGATCATCAGCAGCAGGAAGGCCAGGCCGTTGAAGATGATGCCGAGGCCGAACTTGCGCGGAATCGACGGATTGGCGCGCCCCATGCGGATCCAGATCCAGGCGACCACCGGCGCCAGGGTGATGATGGCCAGCGAGTTGACCGACTGGAACCAGCCCACCGGGAAGGTCCAGCCGCCGAAGTCGCGCTCGACGATGTTCTGGGCCAGGAAGTTGAACGAGCTGCCCGCCTGCTCGAAGAACATCCAGAACAGCACGTTGAAGGCGAAGATGATCAGCATCGCGATCGCCTTGTCGCGGGCGACGGCGCCGTTGGCGAAGCCCTCGCGCAGGATCAGCACGCACAGCACCACGAACAGCGCGGTCAGCAGGATCTGCAGGTTGTTCGCATCGATGGTGAGCAGGAAATAGATCGCCGGGATCGCCACCAACACGCCCACCGCCACCATCAGTACGCGGCCGAGGCCTTCGCCGCCTTCGACCGGACGACCGATGCCCTGCAGCTGGGCGCGGCCGATCCAGAACCACACCAGGCTGATCAGCATGCCGATGCCGGAGGCGATGAACACCGCCTTGTAGGCCGGCATCTCCGAGGAGCCGCCGAACATGTTCTCGGCCAGGAAGCCGGTCAGCACCGGCGCGATCAGTGCACCGGCGTTGATGCCCATGTAGAACAGGGTGAAGCCGGAGTCGCGGCGCTCATCGCCGGTCGAATACAGCTGGCCGACCATGGTCGAGATATTGGGCTTGAACAGGCCGTTGCCGGCGATGACCGTGGCCAGGCCCATCTTGAACACCGTCTCGCTGGGCACCGTGATCATGAACAGGCCGGCCGCCATCACCACCGCGCCCAGCAGGATCGAACGCTGGTAGCCCAGCACCTTGTCGGCGACGTAACCACCGAACAGCGCCGCCGCGTACACCAGCGCCAGGTAGGCGCCATACAGCTTGCTGGCCGAGGCCTCGCCGGAGGAATCTCCGCCGAAGAACTGCGCCACGATGTACAGCGCCAGCGCCCAGCGCATGCCGTAGAAGGCGAAGCGCTCCCAGAACTCGGTCATGAACAGCATCCACAGCGGACGTGGATGACCCATGACTTGCTTGAATTCCGGAACTGCGCCCGGCGTCGTATCAGCGGCTCCGCTCATGCGGCGTTCCCCCTTGTGTTCTAGCGTTGATTGAGGATGTCGAACCGGCCTGCGATGGGCGCGGAACCGGGCGAGAATGGCCGACAGGCGCAGGCAACGTCAAACCGTGCGCATTCAGGACATCGTGCTGCAAAGCAGCAAATCACCCCATGCGGGGTGCGTGCGAACGGGCTCAGGCGACGCCGTCGCGGCCCGGCCCGACCGAGGTTCGCACCTCGAACAGCTCGGGGAAGAAGGTCAGGTCGAGCGCACGCTTGAGGAACGACACGCCGCTGGAACCGCCGGTGCCGCGCTTGAAGCCGATGATCCGCTGCACCGTGCGCATGTGGCGGAAGCGCCACAGTTGGAACTGGGTTTCCAGGTCCACCAAGTCTTCGCACAGCTGGTATTCGCGCCAGTAGCGGCCGGTGTCCTCGTAGATGCGCTCGAACACCGGCACCAGCGCCGGGTCCAGCACGTGCGGCTGGGTCCAGTCGCGCTGCAGGTGCGCGGCCGGCACCGCATGGCCCCAGCGGGCGAGATAGCGCAGGAATTCGTCATACAGGCTGGGCGCGCGCAGCACCGCTTCCAGCGCGGCCTGCCCGGCTGGATCGTGGGCGAACACTTTCAGCATGGCCGCGTTCTTGTTGCCGAGCAGGAACTCCACCGTGCGGTACTGCAGCGACTGGAACCCGGACGACGGCCCCAGCACGTCGCGGAACTCCATGTATTCCGACGGCGTCAGCGTCTCCAGCACCGACCATTGCGCGGTCAACTGGTCGAGCACGCGCTTGCAGCGCGCGGCCACCTTGCCGAATTGCCAAACCCGGTCATTGCGCAGGTGCTCCAGCGCCGCGGACAGCTCGTGGATCAGCAGCTTCAGCCACAGCTCGCTGGTCTGATGCTGGACGATGAACAGCATCTCGTCGTGGTGCGCCGGGTTCGACAGCGGCTGCTGCGCCGACAGCAGGCGATCCAGCCGCAGGTAGCCGCCGTAGGTGATGCGCCCGGCCAGGTCGGTGTGGATATCGGCTTCGAGGTCGCGCTGATTGGCGCTGGCGGTGTCGTGTTCGCTGCTCATCGCGCGATTCTCGCACGCCGTCCTGCAGTGACGCGCTGACCGCCGTCAAGTGCCTTGCGATGCCGCAGCGCGCAACGGAATGCCAACACATCGCCGGTATCATGGAGCAATTGCTCCAACATCAAGGCAATCATGACCACTGCCGCCAGCTTCGAAATCGAATACCTGCAATACCTCAAGCCCGATGGCACCCTGGCCGGCCCGCTGCCGCCCGCGGTGGCCGATGCCGCGGCGCTGCTGCCGCCCGCGGTGGCCGATGCCGCGGCGCTGCTGCCGCTGTTCAAGCAGATGCTGTTCCTGCGCACCTTCGACAGCAAGGCCATTGCCCTGCAGCGCACCGGCAAGCTGGGCACCTACGCCGCCTGCCTGGGACACGAGGCCACCCACGTCGGCATCGGCGCGTCGATGCAGCCGGAAGACGTGTTCGCACCCAGCTATCGCGAATACGGCGCGCAGTTCGCCCGCGGCATGCGCCCGCGCGAAGTGCTGATGTACTGGGGCGGCGACGAGCGCGGCAACCTGCTGACGGGCGCCCCGGCCCACGACTATCCGTGGTGCGTGCCGATCTCCACCCAGATGCTGATGGCCTCCGGCGCCGCGCTGAGCTTCAAGCTGCGCAAGCAGAACCGGGTGGCGGTGGCGGTCTGCGGCGACGGCGGTTCCTCGAAAACCGACTTCTACGCGGCGGTGAACTCCGCCGGCGCCTACCAGCTGCCGCTGGTGCTGTGCGTGGTCAACAACGGCTGGGCGATCAGCGTGCCGCGCAAGGCCCAGACCGGCGCCGAGACCCTGGCGCAGAAGGGCCTAGCGGGCGGCCTGCACTGCCTGCAGGTGGACGGCAACGACCTGGTGGCGGTGCTGGAAGCAATGCGCCGCGCCCATGAGCGCGCGCGCAAGGGCGAAGGCGGCAGCGTGATCGAGTTCATGACCTATCGCCTGCACGACCACACCACCGCCGACGACGCCCGCCGCTACCGCGGCGAGGACGAAGTGAAGCAGGCCTGGCTGAAGGAGCCGTTCCTGCGCCTGCGCAAGTTCCTGACCGATGCCGGGCTGTGGGACGAGGCGCAGGAGAAAGCCTGGATCGAGGAGAGCGGCAAGCGCGTGGACGTGGAAATCAACGCCTATCTGGAAACCCCGGTGCAGCCGGTGGAAGCGATGTTCGACTACCTCTACGGCGACATGCCGGCCGATGTGCTGGCACAGCGGGAAGCCGCGATCGCGCTGGAGGGCCGGGCATGAGCGCGCAACCCATCACCCCCGCTCCCATCACGCTTATCGAAGCGATCACCCAGGCGCTCGCCTACGAGCTGCGCAGCGACGAATCCGTCGTGGTGCTGGGCGAGGACGTGGGCGTCAACGGCGGCGTGTTCCGCGCCACCGCCGGCCTGTCCGCGCAGTTCGGCACCGAACGCATCCTCGACACTCCGCTGGATGAAACCACCATCGCCGGGCTCACCGTCGGCATGGCCAGCCAGGGCATGAAGCCGGTCGCCGAAGCCCAGTTCGACGGCTTCATGTACCCGATGGTCGATTTCATCGTTTGCCACGCCGCGCGCATGCGTAACCGCACCCGCGGCCGGCTGACCTGCCCGATGGTGCTGCGGGTGCCGTGGGGCGGTGGCATCCGCGCGCCTGAACACCACAGTGAAGCCAACGAATCGATCTTCACCAACGTGCCCGGCCTGCGGGTGGTGATGCCCAGCTCCCCGCAGCGCGCCTACGGCCTGCTGCTGGCCGCGATCCGCGACCCGGACCCGGTCATCTACATGGAGCCCAAGCGCATCTACCGCCAGTACAAGGAACTGGTGCCGGATGACGGCGAGGCGTTGCCGCTGGACGTGTGTTACGTGCTGCGCGACGGCGCCGACGTGACCCTGGTGACCTGGGGCGCGCAGGTGAAGGAAACCCTGGAGGCCGCCGAGAAGCTGGCCGCCGAGGGCATCAGCGCCGAGGTCATCGACGTCGCCACGCTGACCCCGCTGGACTTCCCCACCATCGCCGAATCGGTGGCCAAGACCGGCCGCTGCGTGATCGTGCACGAGGCCGCCAAGACCGCCGGCTTCGGCGCGGAGATCGCCGCGCGCGTCGCCGAGGAATGCCTGTTCGACCTGCTGGCCCCGGTCGAGCGCGTGACCGGCTACGACACCCACATCCCGCTGTTCCGCCTCGAGATGAAGTACCTGCCGAGCGTGGACAAGATCGTCGCCGCCGCCAAGCGCGCGATGGCCTACTCGTAAAGGACGCCCCATGAGCAAGAAGTTCCTCCTGCCCGACCTCGGCGAAGGCCTGCCGGACGCCACCATCGTGGAGTGGTACGTCAAGGAAGGCGACGTGATCCGCCTGGACGAAAACCTGGTTTCGATGGAGACCGCCAAGGCGGTGGTCGACGTGCCCTCGCCGGTCTCCGGCAAGGTGCTGAAGCTGGCCGGCGGCGCCGGCGACGTGATCGTCACCGGCACCATGCTGGCCGAATTCGAGATCGACCCCAGCCTGCCGCAGCGCGCGGAAGGCCAGGACACCGGCCACCACCACGGCCCGTCCCACGCCGCCCCGGAACCGGCGGCGCCGGCGCCGGCAGCCGCCGCGAAGGCGGAGCCGGAAGACGCCGGCACCGTGGTCGGCGCGATGCAAGTCGGCAACGCGGTGGTCAGCGAAGCCGCGGTGGCGGTCGGCGGGGTCAAGGCGGTGCCGGCGGTGCGCGCGATGGCGCGCAAGCTTGGCGTCGACATCACCCGCGTGCGCGCCAGCGGCATCGATGGCACGGTCAGCATGGACGACGTGAAGCGCGCGGCGGCCGACGGTTCGGCCAAGCCTGGCGCCGCGCCGGTGGCACGCGCCGCGGCTCCGGCCCCGGCTCCGGCCCCGGCGGCGACCCCAGCCGCACCGGCCCAGCGCAGCGCGCTGTCGCAGACCGGCAAGCCGATGCGCACCCAGCCGCCGGGGGTTGCCGCCAGCGGCCAGCCCGAGCAGCTCAAGGGCGTGCGCCGCAACATGGCGCGGGTGATGGCCGATGCGCGCGACCGGGTGGTGCAGACCACCCTGGTGGACGATGCCGACCTGCACCAGTGGCTGGGCAAGCAGGACATCACCGCCCGCACCATCCGCGCGATCGTGGCTGCCTGCAAGGCCGAGCCCGCGCTCAACGCCTGGTTCGACGACGAAAACCTCACCCTCACCAAACACCCGCACGTGGACCTGGGGCTGGCGGTGGACACCCCCGACGGCCTGTTCGTGCCGGCGCTGCGCAATGCCGACATGCTGGACAGCCGCGGCCTGCGCGAAGGCATCAACCGCCTGCGCACGCAGGTGGAGGACCGCTCGATCCCGGCATCGGAGCTGAGCGGCTACACCATCTCGCTGTCCAACTTCGGCGTGTTCGCCGGCCGCTACGGCACCGTGGTGGTGGTACCGCCGTGCGTGGCCATCGTCGGCGTGGGCAAGCTGTCGCACGACGTGGTGGCGGTGATGGGCGGCATCGAGGTGCACCGCCGCATGCCGATCAGCCTGACCTTCGACCACCGCGCCTGCACCGGCGGCGAAGCCGCGCGCTTCCTGAAGGCGCTGCTGGACGATCTGGCCCTGCCGCAGTAAATCCAGTCCGTGGCGGCAAACAAAACGGCGGGCTTCGGCCCGCCGTTTTGTTTGCCTGCAAAAAATGCAGGGGCGGCATCGGCTCTCTGCAGGAGCCGCTTCAGGCCAGAGCGCAGCGTGCAGCCCGCCGGATCGATCAGGCCTTGGCCAGCCAGCGCCGTCGCAGCCAGAACGCCACCGCCAGCACCAGCAGGAACACCCCGTAACCCACCGAGGTGGCGAGGATCTGCGGCCACAGTGCGCCATGGCTGCGATCCGCCGCATCGAAGCTCCAATACAGGCTGAGCAGGCAGCCAACGTAGGCCAGCAGCAGGGCGATCCCGTCGAAACGCCGGCGCGCTGCGTTGCGCGGCTGGCGCGGATACAGCCAATACAGGGCCGACAGGATCAGGAACCACGGCGCGAACAGGATGAGCGCCAGCGCCGGCAGCGCCGCCACGTTGTTCACGCCTTGCCCCCCTCGCCCTCCAGCGCAGCCGCCACGAAGGCCGCCAGCGCCGCGTTCACTTCGGCGCTGGTCACGCCCTCGCCAAGCAGGAAGTCACTGGCGTCGTCGCCCACTTCGCCTTGCTTGATCGCGGCCACGCGCTGGCCGGCATCGCGCGGCGAATCGAAGCCCACGCTCTGCAGCAGCACGCGCTCGCCCTGCACCAGCTTGAAGTAGAACTTGCCATCGGCATCGCGGTACTGCTTGAACGCGGGCAGCGCGTCGGCCTCCTTCTTCGCCGCCGCCTTGTCGCCATCCACCGCCACCGTGGACAGGTCGCGCAGGCCCACCGCAGCGCGCAGGCGCACCAGCGTGGGGGTGGCATGGGTAGCCCGCAGGCGCGCCGCGCCGTCGCGCAGCACCGCCTCGATCTCCGCCGGCTTTGCCATCAGCGCCTCGTACTTCTCGCGCAGCGGCGCCACTTCCGCATCGATGCGCTCGAACAGCTTGTGTTTGGCATCGCCCCAGCTGATGCCGTCGGCGAACGCCTGCGCGAAGGCGGCGGTTTCCTCCTTCGAGGCGAACGCCTGATACAGCTGGAACAGCGCCGAGCCCTCGGTGTCCTTGCGTTCGCCGGGCGCGCGCGAGTCGGTCAGGATGCCGGCGATCAGCTTCTTCAGCTCGCTGCGCGGGGCGAACAGCGGGATGGTGTTGTCGTAGCTCTTGCTCATCTTGCGGCCGTCGAGGCCGGGCAACGTGGCTACGTTGTCGTCGATCACCACCTCCGGCAGCACGAAATGTTCGCCGTAGAGATGGTTGAAGCGCTGGCCGAAGTCGCGCGCCATCTCGATGTGCTGGATCTGGTCGCGGCCCACCGGCACCTTGTTGGCGTTGAAGATCAGGATGTCGGCGGCCATCAGCACCGGGTACATGAACAGCCCGGCATTGACGCCGGCATCGTCGTCCTCGCCCTCGGCGCGGTTGCGGTCCACCGCCGCCTTGTAGGCGTGGGCGCGGTTGAGCAGGCCCTTCCCGGCCACGCAGGTCAGGAGCCAGGTGAGCTCGGGGATTTCCGGGATATCGCTCTGGCGATAGAACCAGTTCTTTTCCACGTCCAGGCCGCAGGCCAGCCAGGTGGCGGCGATTTCCAGCGTGCTGCGCTGTACCCGCGCCGGATCGCCGCATTTCACCAGCGCGTGGAAATCGGCGAGGAAATAGAAGTTCTCCACATCGGCGGCCTGCGCGCTGGCCAGCGCCGGGCGGATCGCACCGACGTAGTTGCCCAGATGCGGCGTGCCGGAGGTGGTGATGCCGGTCAGGATGCGGGTCTTGCTCATGCGGTGGGCGCTGTTGGAACGCGGGAGACGGGCTGCACAGTGTACCCGCGCCACCCGGCAACCCCGTTTGCGGGCGCCGCGCGTTGACAGCAGTGCAGCGCAATGCCTGCGCCCCCGGAGAAAGCCATGTTCCGCCGCCTGCTGTTCGTCCTTGCCGTCATCGCCGCCAGCGCGCCCGTCGCCGCGCGCACGCCGGTTCCCGCTTACCCGCTGGTGGAGCTGGCGCTGGTGGACCGCGACACCGCCCAGACCCTGCCCGAATACCGCCACCGCGGCCGCGACTGGGTGGCCGGCACGCCCGGCCATCGCTACGCGGTGCGCCTGACCAACACCAGCGGTGAACGGGTGCTGGTGGTGCTGTCGGTGGATGGGGTGAATGCGGTCAGCGGCCAGACCGCCGCGCCCTCGCAGGCGGGCTATGTGCTGGGGCCGTGGGAGAGCGCCGAGATCGGCGGCTGGCGCAAATCCCTGGACGACATCGCCCAGTTCGTGTTCACCGATCTGCAAGGCAGCTACGCCTCACGCACCGGGCGGCCGGACAACGTCGGCGTGGTCGGCATCGCGGTGTTCCGCGAACGCTGGCGGCGCCCGCTGCCGCCAGCGGCGCCGGTTGCGGCCGCACCACGGGCGGAGGCCGGCGCAAAGGCCAGCGCAGACCGCGCGATGACGATGGAGGCGATGCCGCAGCGCATCGGCACCGGCCACGGCCAGCGCGAGCACGCGCCGGTGGGGCAGACCACGTTCGAGCGCGCCAGTGCGAGCCCGGAGCAAATCAGCGAGTTGCGCTATGACAGCCTGGACGCACTGGTGGCGATGGGCGTGCTGCCGCGCCGCAATCTGATTGGCGTTGCCCAGCCGCCGCGCGCGTTCCCGGG
>NZ_KE384102.1:0-103744 GCF_000423885.1 Thermomonas fusca DSM 15424
CGCTGAACGCCAGCGACTTGACCATGACGAACGATACGAGTGTCCGAGCAATGCGGGCACTTCGTCGGGACGCGATCGGACAGCAAACGCGCCACCAGCCCCTGAGACCGCTGGCCCTGCAGCTTTGCCAGAACCTGCTCCTGCTGGGCCGGTGTCAGCCGTTCCGCTTCTGCCAGCCAACGCTTGAGTTCACGTGCGCGCATCCCGGTCTCCCGCCGCCCGAAACCTTCGAGCCGTGACGAAACCATGCAGGTAGGCAGGCTCACAGATTGAGACGATCAACAATCAACGCGAACAGCGCCTTCTTCTTGGCCTCGTACATCGCCGCGTCGGCGCGCGCCATGACCTCGTCGAAGGATTCGCCCGCCTTTGCCAGCGCAACCCCGATGCTCAATGACGCGATGACCTGGCCACCGTCCCCCAGCGGGATCGGACGCTCGGCATCGACGCGGATCTTCTCCGCGATCTCACTGGCCTCGTGGAGTTCGCGGATACCGTCGAGGATGACCAGCAGTTCGTCCCCGCCCATGCGTGCACAGATGTCGCTGCTGCGGACGCAGGCACGGATGCGGTTGGCGAGCACCTGCAGGGTCAGGTCGCCCGCGGCATGGCCATGGACATCATTGACCGCCTTGAACCGGTCGACGTCACAGAACAGGACGGCACTGTCACCTCCCGAGCGGCGCTCGCCTGATCGCCGTTCGGCGAAGCGGTGCAATGCCTCGTTGCGATTGGCCAATCCAGTGAGCGCATCGAAACGCGCAAGCCGCGCAACGGCCGCCTCGGCCGCCACCTCCGCATCGATCGTCCGGAAACTGGCGACCTGCCCATCTCGCCTGCCATCCGTATCGATGTGGAGATTGGCATGCACTTCCGCCCAGTGGTAATGCCCCGACTGCGCCAGGACGCGCAACCGGAGCACGCGCGCGCCGGCCGCCTCGATGGCCGCCACCGCGGCTTTGGCCAGCGGCCGATCGTCCGGATGCACGAAATCGAGATAGGGACGGCCGATCCACTGCGCAGGCTCCCAGCCCAGCATCCGGCTCAACGACGGGGACACCCATTCGATGCCCCCCTCACGGATGAGGATGACGACGTTGGCCGAATTTTCCGCCAGCAAGCGGAAGTGCTGCTCCGACTTTGCGATGCGCTGGCGGGTCTCGAACCGGTCGGTGGTGTCCCGCCAGGTCAACGTCAGCTCGTCACCCATCCGTGAGCCGCGGATGTCGTACCGACGCACCAGGCCAAGCACTTCGTTCGCGTAGAGGAAATCGTCCAGGACCAGGGGCTCGCCGCGCTCCATCGTGCTGACGTACATCGCAAGCAAGCCGCAGTCCTTGATCCCCGGCATCGTCTCTATCAGCGAGCTGCCGATCAGCGTATCCGCGCTGCGGGACAGGTATTCGGTGGTGGCCCGGTTCACGTCCAGATAGACGAAATCGACGATCGAGCCCGCTGCGTCCCGTCGCGGTGCGAGCAGGGCCTGCGGATCGAGCATGCCGTCGACGCTGGCCCGGAGGCGGCGCTGCGACAACGCCAGGGCCTGCTGGGCCTCGATCTGCTCGTGCACGTCGCGGGCACTGCCGATCCACGCCGAAACGCGACCGGACGCATCAGGGACGGTGCGGATGCTCACTTCCAGCCAGCGACAGGTGCCGTCCTTGCGCACGAAGCGCGCGCGATACAGGAACCGCTCCCTGGCCCCGGTGCCGCCGTCGAGGCTCCGATCCGCCCTGCGCACAAGGCCCTGGTCGTCGGGATGGACGAAGGCCTCGAGCGGGCGGCCGACCATCTCGTCGTGCGTCCAGCCCAGTGCCGTCATCACCGAATCGGAAACCCATTCGAGTGTTCCGCGGGGCGACTGGCGGAACACGACGTCATCCGCGTTCTCCGCCAGCATGCGGTACTTGGCGCGAGCTTCCTCGGCCGCCTCCAGGGCGATCATCTGCACGGAGATGTCATCGAATACCCAGATCCGGCCCCGCGTCCCGGCACCGTCCAGGGGCGCGGTGGTGACCCGCACGTGGGTGGGGGCCCGGGCGAAATGCCAGACCACGCCCGATACCGTTGCATCGGGCTCGCGCGCAAGCCTGCCGGCGACAGCGGCCACCTCCGCTTGGTTCAGCGCACCGTCCTGGAACCTTCGCAGCGCTTCCGAGACGACCTTCGCCGGCAAGGCGCGGGCCGGCACGCCCAGCAGACGCTCTGCGGCCGGGTTGATCGTGGCTTCCTGGCGCAGGCTGTCGATGCTGACGATGGCCTGCTCAAGCAGGCCCCATATCGTCTGCAGACGGTCGTTCTCCATGCCCAGTCGCTGGCGCAACGTGAACTCGATCGCCGCCAGCCGCAGGCGATCGTCGATCAACGCCGCCAAGGCACGCGTCAGGTCTTCCGCCGGCGGCTGCGACCATGCCAACGTGACCTTCAGCAAGGAATCGGTCAGGCCCTGGGTCCATGCGTGCGTTGCCGGTGTCGGCAGCGCGAGCCGCAGCGCAACAGGCAGCTGGAAGGCCAGGCGCGCGGGGTCGGATTCAAGGACCGGCGCGCAGGCATCGTGGGGCGGGAGCGGTGTCCCCAGCCCCACCAGGCCCACAGGGGCGACGGCCAAGATGAAGGTCGATTCGCCGCTCGATGCCGTTTCGCTCAGGAGCACCGCGGCAGCGCCCGCAAGGAGGCGAACCTCTTCGAGCGCGCGCTCGATCCGGTCGCTCATGTGTCGTTTCCGAGTACGAACGGGGCGATCGCGGCGATCACCTCCTGCGGATCGACGACGTGCGGGAAATGTCCGTGGGCGCGCAAGGGCTGCAGGTGCGCGTCCGGCAGGGCTTCCGCGAACCATTGCGCGGTCGCCATCGGGACGGCGGGATCTTCGCGGCTCTGCAGGACGCGCACGGGTGGGCGGACGCGGGCAAGGAACGGGCGGATGTCGGCGCCGAACGCGGCGCGGAAGACGGTGGACGCGACCTCCGGGGAGTACCGGCGCAGCGAGGTGATGAAGTCGTCGGCGAAGCGCGGCGTCGAATCGTTGCCCATCAGCAACCGCCCGAACCCGCCGGCCCACAGCGCGAAGTCGGCATCAATGGCCTCGAACGCGTCGTCGATCTGCGCCCGGGTAAAGCCACCCACGTAGCCAGATTCGGGCTCGTCGACGTAACAGGGGCTGCCATTGAGCAACACCATCCTCGAGAACAGGCCGGGATCGGCAGCGGCCGCAAGCGCCCCGGCCATCGCCGACACCGAGTGGCCGACATAGACGATGTCGCGGACGCCCAGGGCCCCGCACAGCAGCGCGATGTCGTCGGAAAACCCCACGACCGACTGGTGCCGAAGCGGCGAAAACAGGGCAGGGTCGGCATCCGGCGAGCCGGCGATGGAAAACGTGATGCACTGGGCCCGCGGCGACAGCGCCGCCACGAGGGGATCCCAGTGGCTTTGGTTACCGCCCAGTCCGTGGGCGAAAAGCACGGTCGGACCGTCGTTCCCGACGATGCGCACCCGATGGGCACTGATTCTGTCCATGCGTATGGAGTCGGACTGGCTTGGTGTCGGAAATTTCTCGCGAGCCTAAGGGGATTCGACGAAAAAACCCACCCCCCGCGCACCCGGCGGGACCACGTCGGCTATCGGCCATACACGCGCATGCAGCCCGCCATCCCTGCCGCTGCCGCCATCTTCGCGCGCCATTGACATCGCAGGCCTATCCTCAACTCGCCGATAGGCATCAACCCGGAGACTGTTATGACGATCAAACTCGCAATTGTGGCCGTGGCGCTGGGTCTCAGCCTGACCGCGTGCAACCGCGACCAGGCCGCCGACTCGGCCAACGAAGCCCAGGCCTCCGCTACGGAAGCCCAGGAAGCGGCGAACAACGCCGCCACCACCGGCGACACTGCAGCAGCGGCGACCGCGCAGGCCGCGGCGGATGCAGCGGCGGCTTCGGCCGACGCAGCGGCCACTGCTGCAGGCAATGTCGCAGGCAGTGACATGACCCGTCGCGAAGACATGGCCGACGCTGCCGAGAAGGCGGCCGACGCCGCCGAGCAGGCACAGGACGCCGCGGAAGAAGCCAACGCTTCGGCGGACGGCAAGAACAACACCGACGGCAAGTAATCCCCGCAAGGGGTACCAGGCAGCGCCGCTGGGTACTCGTCGTGCCAGCGCGCGCTGCCTGGATTTTTCGCATCACCAGATGGATGGCTTCATGGCGTTGCGGCCACACGCTGCGATGGACCAGCAGCTGTCCCACAACCGGCTGCTATCCCGCCGGCCACCCGCGCGCCTGCAGCGCCAACCAGCACAACCCCACCGTGGTCGCATCGCCCAGCGCGCTGTGCCGCTCCACCATCGGCACGCCCAGCGTTTGCGCGATGTAGGCGAAGTCGAGGTTGACCGGCGCGTTCGGGCGCTGGCGGCGCTGCTGCCGCGCGACCTCATCGCCCAGGTCCACCACCGCGTTCGGCAGGTCGAAGCCGGTCAGCGTGCGCACGTGCGGGCGCAGCATGTCGAGGTCGAAGCCGAGGTAGTAGCCCAGCAGACGGCGGCTGCCCAGCCAGTGCAGGAAATCGCGCGCCACCTCCGTCACCTGCTCGCCTTCGCTGGCTTCATCGGGGGTGATGCGGTGGTGGCGGATGGATTCGATGCCGAACGCGCGCGCGGTGTGGACGCGGCGTTCGAAACGCTCCGACAGACAGACGCGGCCGCGCTGCACGGGCACCGCGGCCAGGCTGAGGATGTGATCGCTGGTGGGGTCCAGGCCGGTGGTTTCCAGGTCCAGGCTGACCCATTCGTCGGCCGGCGGCGGTTGCCACAGCGCAGCCCATTCGCCGCCGGCATGGCGCCTGCGCAACCACCAGCGGGTCAGCGGCACCATCTCAGTCGCCCAGGTGGAAGGCGATGCGCAGGTGCTGCTGGAACGCCTTGACCACGCGCAGCGCGTCGCGCAGCAGGTCGCGGTCGAGCCGGCGCAGCGTTTCGGGGCGCAGGTGGTTGCCCGGCGTTTCGCCGGCGTCCAGCGCGGCCAGCTGCGCGTCCAGCCGCATCCGCTGCAGCACCGACAGGGTCTGGGCAACGTCACGCCCCAGCGGCGCGTCCAGTGCGCCCGCCTGCACCAGCGCCTCGCAGCGGGCGAAGCTGTTGCGCTGGCCGATGCCGTGCTGCAGCGCCAGGCAGCGCAGCCCGTGCACGATCGGAAAGATGCCGCCGCGCTTGATGTCCAGCCCGCGCTCGTCCTGCCGCAGCTGGCCGAAGAACGATAGCGGGTTGTCGAACTGCAGCACCGCGCGCGCCATCGCGTGCAGCAGGCGCTCGTCGCCGCCCAGTGCCTGCAGCTGCGCGTCCAGCGGCGCGAACAGCGCGGCATCCCCGGCCACCGGTCGCGCATCGAGGGTGATCGACAGCGCCATCGTCGCCTGCGCGTCGTAGTTAGACCGCCAGCCCTGCAGGCGCGCGCGCCATTGCGCCGCGCTCATGCGCCAGCGCGGGTTGGACACCATCACCCCGCCGGGACAGGGCGGATAGCCGATCTCGCCCAGCACAAGGCTGAAGCCAGCCATCGCCGATTCCAGCGCCGCGCTGTCGCAGCCGTCGGCCAGCACCAGCGCGTTGTCCTGGTCGGTGCGTAGAAGCTGCTCGCGGCGGCCCTCGCTGCCCAGCACCAGCAGGCAGGCCTGGCGCTGCAGCGCCGGCGGCAGCAGCAGTTCGTACAGGCGCGCCATGATCCGGCTGTTGAGCGCGCTGACCAGCTCCATCAGCGCCGGCATGCGCACGCCCTGCGCGTGCAGGGTGCGCACCAGCCGGTGGATGCCGCGCGCGGCTTCGGCCACTTCCGCAACGCTGCGCGCGCGCGCCAGCCGCAGGGTGATGAGATGGGAATGACTGGCGTAGTGCGCCAGCACCTCGGCCATGCCGAGGGTGCCGACGATGGCCTCGCCGTCACGCACGGCGACGCGTTCGATGCGGCTTTCGGCCATCGTGGTCAGCGCCTGGAACAGCACGTCGGTGGTCTGCTGGGCCACCAGCGGCCGGCTGGCCAGCGAGCCGACCGGCGCGTCCAGCGGCGCGCGCGCGCGGGTCAGCGCGTCCAGCAGGTCGGTGCGGGTGACCACGCCGGGCTCGGGATGCGCGGGATCGTCCACCAGCAGGCAGTCCACCCGCTCCTCGCGCAGCCGCGCGCTGGCATCCGCGATACTCATCGTTGCCGGCACCCGCACCGCCGGCGCCAGTTCCGCGGCGCCGACCGGGGTGACCATCAGCTCGGCCAGTTCGGAATCGCGGCCGCGCCGCGCCAGCTGGCCCTTCACTGCCAGCCCTTCCTGGAACCACGCGGCGAACGCGGGATAGTCGGCCAGCAGCTGGCGGAACACCGGCGCCGGGATCAGGTAGCTGACCACGTCGGTGTCGGCGCGATAGCTGTGGCGCGCGCGTCCGGCCATCACCGCCCACGCGCCGAACAGGTCGCCGCTGCCATAGCCGGCGAAACGCTGCTCGTGGCCGGCGGCGTCCAGGTCGAAGGCCTGCACCCGCCCCTTGAGGATCACCACCACCCGTTCGGACGGCGTGCCGCCGCTGATGATGGTCTCGCCACGCGGGTGGAAGCCCATGTCCACCCTGGCGGCCAGACGCTGGCGGCCGGCCTCGTCCAGCAGGTCGAACGGCGGCTGGCTCAGGTCCAGCCCGGGCAGGCTCTCCATGCTGGCGCCTCCTCGCGCGGCGGCATCCTTCGGATCATGGCAGCGCCGCGCGCACGCTACAACGCGACCTTCGGCGCAGCCGGCTGACTTCCTGCACATGCCCGCCGGGCCGATTGGCGCAGGATAGCCGGGCATTTCCACCGAGGTTCCGCCCATGCACACCCGTTCCCTCCGTCGCGCGCCGCTGGCGCTGGCCCTTCTGTGCGCCTTCGCCGGCGCCACCCTTTCCGCCTGCAAGCCGGCCGACGATGGCGCCCCGAAGGCCGCGGCGCCCCCCGCCAGCGCGCCGGCCGCCGCCGGCGTCGGCATCGACCTGGCCGGCATCGACAAGTCGGTGCAGCCGGGCGACGACTTCTACGCCTACGCCAACGGCAACTGGCAGAAGACCACCGAGATCCCCGCCGACCGGGCCAGCACCGGCGTGTTCTACACCGTGTTCGAAAAGGCGGAGAAGCGCCTGGCCGACCTGGTGCAGTCGTTGCGCAAGCAGAACCCGGCCGCGGGCACCGACGCGCGGCGGATCGCCGACTACTACGCCGCCTGGATGGACGAGGCCGGCATCGAAACGCGCGGCCTGGCGCCGCTGCAGCCGACGCTGGACAAGGTGGAGGCAATTGCCGATGGCAAGGCGCTGTCGGCCTACCTGGGCGCCGGCCTGCGCGCCGACGTCGACCCGGTCAACGCCACCAACTACTACACCGAGCACCTGTTCGGCCTGTTCGTGGCGGCCGGGCTGGACGCGCCGGACAAGAACACCGGCTACCTGCTGCAGGGCGGCCTGGGCATGCCGGACCGCGAGTATTACCTGTCCGCCGACAAGGACATGGCTGCCAACCGCGCCGCCTACCAGGCCTACATCGCCGCGCTGCTCAAGCAGGCCGGCAGCGCCGACGCCGACAAGCAGGCGAAGGCGGTGTTCGACCTCGAGATGCAGATCGCCAACGCGCAGGCCAGCGTGGTCGACACCCAGGACATCCACAAGGCCAACAACCCGTGGCCGCTGGCCGAGTTCGGCAAGCGCGCACCGGGCATCGACTGGCCGGCGTTCTTCGATGCCGCCCAGCTGTCCGGCCAGCAGACGCTGATCGCGTGGCAGCCGGATGCCATCAAGAAGCTGTCGGCGCTGGTGGCCAGTGCGCCGCTGCAGACCTGGAAGGACTACCTGCGCTTCCACGCGCTCAACCGCAGCGCCGCCCTGTTGCCCAAGGCCTATGCCGACCTGCGTTTCGGCTTCTACGGCACCCAGCTGTCCGGCACCACCGCGCAGCGCGACCGCTGGAAGCGCGCGCTGGCCGCCACCGACGGCGCGCTGGGCGACGCCATCGGCCAGCTGTACGTGAAGCAGTATTTCCCGGCCAGCTCGAAGGCGCGGGTGGAGGCGATGGTGTCGAACATCCTGGCCGCATTTCGCGACGGCGTGGACCAGCTGGCGTGGATGAGCCCGGAGACCAAGCGCCTGGCCAAGCAGAAGGCCGAGACGATGAAGGTGGGCGTGGGGTATCCCGACCGCTGGCGCGACTACTCGGCGCTGGAAGTGAAAGCCGACGATGCGCTGGGCAATGCGCAGCGCGCCGAACTGGCCGAATACCGCCACCAGCTGGCCAAGCTGGGCAAGGCGCCGGACCGCGGCGAGTGGTGGATGACCCCGCAGACCGTCAACGCGGTGAACCTGCCGCTGCAGAACGCGATGAACTTCCCGGCCGCGATCCTGGAGGCGCCGTTCTTCGACGCCGGTGCCGACGATGCCGCCAACTACGGCGCCATCGGCGCGGTGATCGGCCACGAGATCAGCCACGGCTTCGACAACCTGGGCGCCGAGTTCGACGCCCAAGGCCGCCTGCACAACTGGTGGACGCCGGAGGACGCCGCCCACTTCAAGGCCGCGGCCGAACGGCTGGTCAAGCAGTACGACGCCTACGAGGCGCTGCCGGGGCTGCACATCAATGGCCGGCAGACGCTGGGCGAGAACATCGCCGACGTGTCCGGCCTGCAGGCGGCCTTTGTTGCCTACCACAAGTCGCTGGACGGCAAGCCGGCGCCGGTCATCGACGGCCTGAGCGGCGACGAGCGCTTCTTCCTCGCCTTCGCCCAGGCCTGGCGCAGCAAGGCGCGCGATGCCGCGCTGCGCTCGCAGGTGGTGGGCAACGAGCACGCCCCCGGCCAGTGGCGCGCGCTGACCGTGCGCAACATCGATGCGTGGTACGACACCTTCAAGGTGACCGAAGGCCAGAAGCTCTATCTGAAGCCGGATGAACGGGTGAAGATCTGGTAACTGCAGGAACCGGCGCAGCTCCACGGCGCCTCGCAGCAAAAACGCCGGCAATGCCGGCGTTGTTGTTGGGCCGCCCGGCGGATCGCGCGCATAAAAAAACCCGGCGCTAGGCCGGGTTTTTCGAATCACGCGTGGGCGTGGCTCAGAGCGGGCGGACCTGCTCGGCCTGCATGCCCTTCTGGCCCTTCACGGCCACGTAGGAGACCTTCTGGCCTTCCTGCAGGGACTTGAAGCCAGAGGATTCAATCGAACGGAAATGGACGAACAGATCGTCGCCACCGCCGTCCTGGGTGATGAAGCCAAAGCCCTTGGCGTCGTTGAACCACTTCACGGTGCCGGTTTCGGTCTGGGACATAGCAATACTCCTTGTAACGGATGAAATGCCGCGGATGCGGCGTTAACGCTGGCTGCAAGGAGATTGAGAAACGGGTGTAACGATGCAGGTAACTGCAACATTCAGGCCACGATTCAAGGTGACCCTTGTCATTCAGCGAGGCCACGGTAGGCCAATTCGTCGGGGAAAGCAATCCATTCGCGCAAAATCCGTTCAGCGAGCCCCGGGCGCCGGTGTCCGCGGCACCCGCTCAGCGCGGTGGCGCGGCCAGTTCTCGAACATCGAGGACTCCATCGCGGTTGGCGTCCTGCCAATGGAAGCGGGCGGCCAGCAATGCGCGATGGGCCTCGCGGGTGAGCGCCTCGCCGCGGCCACCAGGCTGCTCGGCGGCGGACAGAACGCCGTCGCGATCGCGGTCCATCCGCTCGAAGGCGTAGCTCATCCAGTCCTGATATTCATCCAGGCCGACGCGGCCGTCTCCGTTGCGGTCCATGCGCGCCAGGTAGTCGTGCGCGCGCTGGACCTGCGCCGGCAGCGCCATCGGCGCGAGCAGCAGCAGGACAAGGCCAGCGCGCCTCACGCGGTGCCCGGCGCCCGCGACGGAGCGCGGGCGGCGCGTGGCGTCAGGCCTGCGCCAGCGCATAGCCGCGCAGGCGCGCCGCGTAGTCCTGCAGCGCACGCACGCCGCTGGCCTCGGCCTCGGCACACCAGGCCTGCAGCTGGCGCAGGCGCTCGGCGGCATCGTGGCCGCGGCTTTCCAGCACGTCGGCCAGGCGCTTGCGGTGTTCGATCAGCGCCTGGATGCGCGGGCGCGCATCGATCCACGCCTGCAGCTGCGCGCGCGCCTCGGGATTCAGCCAACGGCCGTCGTCCACCATGCCCTTGCGCAGCTGGCGCGGCAGCAGCGCGCGCAGCCTGGCGCCAGCGGCAGCGGCCTCTTCCTTCAGCGCCGGCTTCAGCACGTTGCGCTGGTAGTCGGTCATCGCCTGGAAGCGGTGCGCCAGCAGCGCCCGCAGCGTCTCCGCATCCGGCATGGCGATGTTCGGACGCAGGTTCAGCGACGGCGCAACCCGCAGCACCTTGGCCAGGCGCAGCTTTTCCAGCAGCTTGATCGCCGCCCAGCCGATGTCGAACTCGAACCGGCGCAGCGCGAATTTGGCCGAGGACGGGAACGCGTGGTGGTTGTTGTGCAGTTCCTCGCCACCGATCCACACCGCCCACGGGGTGAGGTTGGTGGCGGTGTCGGTGGTCTCGAAGTTGCGGTAGCCCCACCAGTGGCCCAGTCCGTTGATGACGCCGGCGGCCCAGAACGGGATCCATGCCATCTGGATGGCCCACACGGCCACGCCCTTGGCGCCGAACAGCACCACGCTCAGCGCCAGCAGCAGCACCACGCCGGCATTGGAAAAGCGGGTATAGAGATTGCGCTCGATCCAGTCGTCCGGGCAGCCCTTGCCGTACTGCTCGATGTCGGCACGCGCCAGCCGCGCTTCGCGGTACATGTCCGCGCCCTTCCACAGCACGTTGCCGATGCCCTTGTGCATGGGGCTGTGCGGGTCTTCCGCGGTCTCGCACTTGGCGTGGTGCTTGCGATGGATCGCCGCCCACTCTTTCGTGATCATCGAGGTGGTCAGCCATGACCAGAAGCGGAAGAAGTGCGCGATCAGCGGATGGAAATCCACGCCGCGATGCGCCTGGCTGCGGTGCAGGTAGAGGGTGACGGTGAAGATCGTGATCTGGGTCACGATCAGCAGATACAGCAGCATCTGCCACCAGCCGAACTGGAGCAGGCCGCCAGCGAGGAAATCGAGCAGGGACGCGGACATCAGGTGACTCGTTCAGGAATAGGCGCGCGACAGCGCCCGCGAATGATGCCACGGCATGGCTGACTGCCGCCCCGCCGCGGCATCATGGGCGCATGCCCGAATTGCCCGAAGTCGAGACCACCCGCCGCGGCCTGCTGCCGCACGTCGTGGGCCAGCGCGTCGCGCACGTGCGGCTGCGCCGGCCCGACCTGCGCTGGCCGATCCCGCGCGAAGTGGAGGAACTGCTGCCGGAGCGGCGCATCGATGCCATCCGCCGGCGCGCCAAGTACCTGCTGCTGGACACCGACGCCGGCAGCGCGCTGCTGCACCTGGGCATGTCCGGCAGCCTGCGGGTGTTGCCGGAGGACACGCCGGTGCGTGCGCACGACCATGTCGACATCGCGCTCGAGTCCGGGCGCGTGCTGCGCTTCAACGACCCGCGCCGGTTCGGCTGCCTGCTCTGGCAGGCGCCGGGCGAGGTCCATCCGCTGCTTGCGGGATTGGGCCCGGAGCCACTGTCCGATGCGTTCGATGGCGCGGCTTTCAACGGGGACTATCTGTTCGATCTCAGCCGCGGCCGCAAGGCGCCGGTGAAGACCTTCCTGATGGACCAGTCGGTGGTGGTGGGCGTGGGCAACATCTACGCCGCCGAAGCGCTGTTCACTGCCGGCATCTCGCCGCTGCGCGCCGCCGGCAAGGTCTCGCGCGATCGCTACGCGGCGCTGGCGGAAGCGGTGAAGGCGATTCTGGGCCATGCCATCGCCCGCGGCGGCACTACCCTGCGCGACTTCATCAGCCCGGACGGCGCGCCGGGCTATTTCGAGCAGGAACTGCTGGCCTACGGCCGCGGCGGCCAGCCCTGCCCGCGCTGCGGGCGCGCGCTGAAGCAGGCCAGCATCGGCCAGCGCGCGACGGTGTGGTGCGGGTTCTGCCAGCGATGACCGGGCGCATTCGCTATAGTCCCGGCGTCCCCCGACGCCCCTGCCGATCCGAATGACCTCTGCCGGCGACATCACCGTGCTGCTGGACGCCGCCCGCGACGGCGACCGTTCGGCGCTGGACCGCGTGCTCTCCACCCTGTACCAGGAGCTGCACGGCATGGCGCGCCGACAGCTGGCCGGACAGCAGTACGGCCATACCCTGGACGCCACCGCGCTGGTGCATGAGGCCTATCTGAAGCTGGTCGGCCGCGGCAGCGGCAACGCGCAGTTCGATGACCGCGCGCACTTCTTCGCCTATGCAGCCTCGGCGATGCGCTCGGTGATCGTCGACTACGCGCGACAGCGGCTGGCGCAGAAGCGCGGCGGCGACCTGCATCGGGTCACCGAGCTGCCGGAAAACCTGGAGGGCGGGCTCAGTCTGGACGAAGACATGCTGGGCCTGGACACCGCGCTGAACCGGCTGTCGTCGGTCGATCCACGGCTGACCCAGGTGGTGGAACTGCGCTATTTCGCCGGCCTGTCGGAGCTGGAAATCGCCGCCCTGCTGCAGCGCTCCGAGCGCAGCGTGCGCCGAGACTGGCAGAAGGCGCGAATGTTCCTGCTGGCCTCGCTGCAGGAACCATCGCGCAGCTGACCGCAAGGTCGGCGGACGCGGGGGAGCCGCATGGACATCGAGCGCTGGCAACGCCTGTCCCCGCTGCTGGACGCACTGCTGGAGCTGCCCGCCGACCAGCGCGAGGAGCACCTGCGCACGCTGCACGACGAAGACCCGGCACTGGCCGCCGAACTGGCGCGCCTGCTGACCCTCGATGCCGGCGATGCCAGCTTCCTCGACAGCCCCGCGATGAGCCTGCCCGCCGGCGCCATGGCCGGCGTGCGGCTGGGCCCGTACCGGCTGGAGCGGCTGCTGGGCGAAGGCGGCATGGGCCAGGTCTGGCTGGCCGATCGCGCCGACGGCATGTACGAGCGCAAGGTCGCGCTCAAGCTGCTGCGGCCGGGGCTGGCCAACCCGCAGCTGCGCCAACGCTTCGACCGCGAACGCGACATCCTGGCGCGCTTCGCCCATCCGCACATCGCCCGCCTGCTCGACGCCGGCATCGACCACAACGGCCAGCCCTATCTGGCGCTGGAGTACGTCGAGGGCGAGCCGATCACCAGCTACTGCCAGTCGCGCCAGCTCGACATCCCGGCGCGGCTGGACCTGTTCCGCCAGGTCTGCGAAGCGGTCAGCCACGCGCATGCCAACCTGATCGTCCACCGCGACCTGAAGCCGTCGAACATCCTGGTGACGCCGGCCGGGCAGGTGCGCCTGCTCGATTTCGGCATCGCCAAGCTGCTCGACGTGCAGCCGCTGCCGGTGGAGCAGACCCGCACCGGCGTGCGCGCGTTCACCCTGCACTACGCCGCGCCGGAGCAGATCCGCGGCGAGCCGGTCACCACCATGACCGACGTGTATTCGCTGGGCGTGGTGCTGTACGAGCTGCTGACCGGCAGCAAGCCGTATCGGCTGAAGCGGCAGACCGACGCGGAATGGGAGGAAGCCATCCTCGACGGCGTCCCGCAGCGGCCCTCGCAGGCGGCGCTGCGTGCCGAGCCCGAGGCCAGCCGCCCGTATTCGCCGGCGCGGCTGGCGCGCGAACTGGCCGGCGACCTCGACAACATCGTGCTGAAGGCCTTGGCCAAATGCCCGACCCGCCGCTACGTCTCCGCCGAGGCGCTGTCGCACGATCTGCTGTGCTATCTGCGCGGGCGGCCGGTGCTGGCGCGCGGCGAAAGCTTCGGCTACCGCACGCGCAAATACCTGCAGCGCCACCGCTGGGCGATCGGCACCGCGGCGGCGATCCTGGCGGTGCTGAGCGCGGCGCTGGGCGTGGTCGGCTGGCAGGCCCAGCGCGCGCTGCGCGAGGCCGCGCGCGCGCAGGCGATGCAGCGCTTCGTCACCGAACTGTTCCAGGACGCCGGCAGTTCCTCCAACACCCCGATCGACCTGCGCAGCCTGCTGGACATGGGCATCCTGCGCGGCGAACGCAGCCTGGCCCGGCAGCCGGAGGCGCGCGCCGAGCTGTACGGCGCGGTGGCCCAGCTGCGCCTGGGTCTGGGCGACTACCGCGAGGCGCGCGAACTGCTGGCGCGCCAGTCACGGCTGCTGCCGTTGCTGCCGGATGCACCGGCCAGCCTGCGGCTGGAGTCCGCCACCCTGAACGGCAATGTGTTCCAGCAGCTGGGCGAGCCGCGCACCTGCACCGCGCGGATGCAGCCACTGGAAACCATGGCCCAGCAGGAAGAACCGCGACTGCCGCTGCAGTCCGCCGCGTTCTATGCCCAGCTCGGCCGCTGCCGGCGCGAGCTGGGCGACTTCGACGCCGCCCGCCGCCTGCACGCGCGCGCGCTGGAGCTGCGCCGGCGCGAGAAGGACGAGGCCGGGATGGCCGAAACCCGCCTCGACATGGCCAACCTGGAGTCGGCGATGGGCCAGCCGGCCGAGGCCATCCGCACGCTCGTGGACGCCCTGGCGCAGCTGCGCCGGACATTGGGCGGGCACCACCCGCAGGCCATCAACATGCTGCGCGCGTTGTGCTCGCTGGAACGCGCCACCGACACCCTGGAAGCCGCCAGCCGCGACTGCCACGCCTCCCTGCAGCTGGCCCAGGAACTGCACGGCAACAACCACCGTGCCACCGTCGATGCCAACCGCCAGCTGGCCGCGCTGTACGTGGACATGGGCCGCTTCCGGGATGCCGAAGCGATTTTCACCGAGACCACCGCATGGATGGGCGCGCGCCTGGACCCGCACCATCCGGACATGGCACGCGCCTACAACAGCATGGCGGTGGTGGCCTGGGAGCGCGGCGACATTGAGCGCGCGGTGGCCTACCAGCAGCGGGCAGTGGAGGCCTGGCGCAAGTCCGGCAATGCCGGGCTGATCGCCGCCGGCGTGTTCAACCTGGCGATGATCCTGCACGACGCCGGGCGCGACCACGAAGCGTTGCCGCTGGCACGCGAAGCGGCGGCGTTGCGTGCCCGGCAGTACGGCGCCAGCCACGCACTGGTGGGCGATGACGAACGCCTGCATGGCGAAATCCTGGCCGTGCTGGACCAGCGGGTGGCCGCGCGGGCCGCGCTGGAAAAGGCGGTGCGGCTGACCCGCGCAGGCTTCGGCCCGCGCCACTCGCATACCCGCCGCGCCGAGATCTCGCTGGCGCGGCTGCAGGCGCAGCAGGGAGATGGACTGGCGCTGGCGCGGCTGATCGCGCTGGGCGATACCCGCAGCAGCGACCTCGAGCAGCGCAAGGCGGCCTGGCTGGCACGCGCCTACGCCGCGGACCTGCAGTGCCGTGCGCGGCCGCGGGTGGCGCGGATGGCGCTGGACGCGGTGCTGGCCGACATGCGCCCGCTGCTCCCGGAAGGCGGTGCGATCCCGCGCGAAGTGCAGCGGCTGCGCGCTGGCTGCGGCAGCGGCCGACCGGCCGGCGCGACCATCGCCAGGCGCTGAGCGCCGCCGCGCCGGCGGGCGTCAGCCCGGCTGCAGGCTGTAGGTCCCGTACAGCGCCGCCTCGGCCAGCACGTGTCCCTGCATGGCGCGCAGCGCATCGCCGGCCGTGAAGCCGTCGGCGAGGCCCAGGCTGGGCACGTCGAGCGCGAACACACGGAAGAAGTAGCGATGCGTGCGCAGGTCGTGCGCCGGCGGATAGGGGCCGTCGTAACCGAAGTAGCGCCCGCCCATGGCGGCATCGCCGGCGAACCAGCCGGTGTAGTCGTTCAGCCCGCGCACGCCGCCGCCGGCGCGACCGGCCGGCTTGCCCTTCGCGGTGAATCCGTCACTGCAGCTGCCGGCAGCCATCTCGCGGACATCCGCGGGGATGTCCGCCACCGCCCAATGCACGAAGTCGCCGCGCGGATGCGCCACCGGGATCGGGGTGGCGGCATCGGCCACCAGCGCGCCGTCGGTGGGGGCATCGGTGTCGATGCACAGCAGCACGAACGAGCGGGTGCCGGCGGGCGCGTCGTCCCAGGCCAGGTGCGGATTGCGGTTGCCGCCGAAGCCGTCCTTGCCGTCGCGCGCGCCCAGCGCGAATTCGGCCGGGATCGGCTGGCGGTGCTGGAAGCTGTCGCTGTGGATGCGCATCGGGATTCCTCGCTGGCAACGTTCGCCGATTCTAGGACGGCGGCCGCGCCGGCGCCGCCTGCACAGCGTCGATGCCCGCGGCGGCAGCCAGCTTCGCGGCCACCCAGCGCTCCGCGTAGCCGTCCAGCGTCACGCCCTCGATGAAGCCGCAGTGGCCGCCGTGCGGCGCCAGCTCCAGCGCGATGTTGGGATAGCCGGCGATGCGACGGAACTCGTCGGCCGGGATCACCGGATCGTCCTCCGCCATCAGCACGTCGGCCGGCACCGGCAGCGCCTGCAGGCGGTCGCTGGCGACGGAATAGCCGTCGAAGTACGCGTCCAGATGCGGGAAGCCGGTGTTGTGCGCCACCATCCATGCGGTCAGCGCGCGCATGCGCAGGCGCAGCACCTCGTCGCCGAAGGTATGCGCTTGCGGGAAAAGCGCCCGCTTGCGCGCCAGCGAACGCCGCCATTTGTACTCGAAGTGGCGCATGTAGAACGCCGGCCCGGCTTCCATCGCATCCATGGTCCGCGCCGGGTCCAGCAGCGGACACACGGCCGCCACCCGCCGCAGCGGTACCCCTGCGGCAGGCGCATGCAGGGCCAGGCGCAGCGCGAAGTTGCCGCCCAGCGAATAGCCGGCGGCGACCAGCGGCAGCGCCGGCCAGCGGTCGGCCAGCGCGCGTGCCGCGCCCACCACCTCATCAAGGCGATTGGAATGGAACAGGCCTTCGTTGAGGTGATGGCTGTCGCCGTGGTCGCGGAAGTCCAGCCGGAACACCGCGAAGCCCGCCTGCAGCAGGCGCGCCGCGGTCAACTGCATGTAGCTGGATTCGGCGCTGCCTTCCCAGCCATGCAGCAGCAGCGCCAGCGCGCGCGGCGCCGCGGCCTCCGGCAGGCTGGCGACGCCCTGCAGGCGCACGCCGTCGCCGGCATCCAGCACCAGCGCGTCATGGCGCGCGCGAACCTGCTGCAGGCGTCGGCGCGCCCGCGCCTCCCGCAGCGGGCTGGCGGCGAGCACCGACTGCATATGCGGATTGCGCAGCCAGGCCGGCGGATCGAAGGTGGAGGGCAGCAACGGCATGCGCCCGCCTCAGGCCTCGGACATCGCGCGCAGGACGCGCTCGCGCGCCACCCGGGCGATGCCGCGGCGGCCCTCGTGTTCGCCCGGCAGGATCGGCGGCATGAAGCACACCCGCAGCGGCCGCGACGGTTCGCCGAGCAGGCGCACCAGATTGCCGATGAAATGCTCGCGCGGGGCAAACGCGACGATCGGCTGCGCCTCGCAGCGCGCGCCGTAGCACAGCGCCACCGGCTGCACCGGCGCATCGGCCTCCACCGCAGCGGTGAAGATGCGCGCATGGAAGGCGCCGAGTTCGCGGCCGTCGCGGGTGCCGCCCTCGGGGAACGCCGCCACCGCGCGGCCGGCGCGCAGGCGCTGCGCCATCTCGGCCATCACCAGCCCCAGCGAATCGCCGTTGCCGCGCTGCAGGAAGATGGTTTCGGCATGGGTGGTGACCCAGCCCACCACCGGCCAGCGGCGGATTTCCGACTTGGCGATGAAGCCCATCATGTGCTGCGAGTGCAGGGCAATGATGTCGATCCAGCTGACATGGTTGGCCACGAACAGGGTGCCGCCCGGCAGTGGCGTGCCGATGCGCTGCACACGCATGCCGAACACGCGCAGCAAGCCGCCCGCCCACCAGCGCAGGATGCCGTGCGACAGCGGCCCGCCGTTGCCGAGGGCCATCAGCAGCAGGGTGATGGGCAAGTGGATCAGGACGTGCCAGGCGAACAGCGGCAGGCGGTAGCAATAACGGAACGCGCGCATGGGCGACGGTGGGGGCGCCGGGGGAAAGGCGACAAGTGTAAGGGCGGATCCGGCAATGCCGGCATTTGCGTCAGCTGCCGGCGCGTGTCGCGGGACGGACAGCCCGCGCAGCCACCGCCCTACCGCGCACCGTTAGGCGGAAGCCGGCGGCTGCGGCAGCACCGCCAGGGTGATCCGGCTGATGCAGACCGGCCGGCCATCCTCGTCCTCGATGTGGATCTCCCACACCTGGGTGCTGCGGCCGATGTGGACGGGACGGGTGGTGCCGGTGACGGTGCCTTCGCGCACCGCGCGCAGGTGGTTGGCGTTGATCTCCAGCCCCACCACCGCGCTGCCGCCGGCCAGCAGCGCGCCGGCGCTGCTGCCCAGGGTTTCCGCCAGCGCCACCGAGGCGCCGCCGTGCAGCAGGCCGTAGGGCTGGTGGGTGCGCGCATCCACCGGCATGGTGGCGCGCAGGTAGCCGTCGCCCAGTTCGGTGAAGACGATCCCGAGCGCTTCCATCAGCGTCCCGGCGGAGCGCGCGTTCAGCACCGCAAGGGAGGTGCCATGCGGCCAGGCGAAATCACCCGCGGCCATGCGGCTCAGCGCACCGTGAACACGCCGGGGCGCCAGGCGCGGATGTAGGACTCGCGCCCGTAGCCGCTGCTGCGGCCGTAGCCTACGCCGAAGTCGCGCTCGCGGCGCGTGTGCATGCGCTCCAGCAGCTCTTCGCGGCGGCTGTCCAGCCAGTCGGTGCGTCCAAGCGTGGCCGGGTCGGTGCCGAGGCGCTTGGCTTCGCGGGCGCGGTAGTCGCAGAAGTCGTCGTAGGCATCCAGCTCGTGCGCCAGCTCGCGCACCGACAACTCGATCATCACCGCGTCGTCGAGGAAACCGAGCACCTGCACGGCGTCCGGGATGATGTCGTTCGGGTCGGCGAAATACGCCAGCGCCGACAGCACCCGCTGGCAGTCGGCGTCGGGCATCGCCCAGGCCTGGTCACGCACCATCGCGATCATGTCGTCCAGACGCAGCAGGCGCTGGCGGATGAAGTCCGGCAGTTGGGACTTCTGCGCGTCGTCCAGCAGCGCGACCGCCGCAGCCACGATTTCCTCGGCGCTCTTGCCTTCCACCGCCTTGCGGGAACGCTCGGCTGCCGCCTGGAAATGGGCCAGATCGTGGTCGTTGAGCTCGAAGTTCAGGGTGATCGACATGTGGGCCCCGGAAGGCAATGAAAATGAGTTTGGCAGACTAGGACGCGCGCGCGGGCGCGTCAATCGCCATCCGTCACGGCCGCCTGCGCCGCGCTCACAGGATCGGCGAGAGCCCCGAACCGAACGCGGTGAACGCGCGGACGCCCAGCCATTTCAGGCCGATGTCGACCTCCGGAAAATCGCCGACCGGCTGGTTGCAGCGGCGGAATTCCAGCGCGAACGGCGACGGCGGCTCCAGCTTCGGCGGGCAGTCCGGGCCCGGCACGTAGTCATAACTGGTGGCGTACTTGTACGGCCACAGGTCGAACACCGGCATCCGCTCGGACAGCTTCGACAGGTTGTATTCGATGCCGGAAAAGATCGGCGCGTCGTCGCGGCGGCCGATGGTCCACGCGTTGGCCGGGGCCATGTCGCGGCGGATGCTGGCGGCCAGCGCCGCGGCGAAGCCGGGATCGGCGATCACCACCGCGCTCTCGGTGTTCAGCCTGTCGCCGCGCGGGTCGAAGTTGTGGGTGCCGACCACGCCGACGCGGCCGTCGATCACCAGCGACTTGGCATGCATGCCCATGCGCAGGCCGGCGCGCTTGAGTCGCACCGGCAGGCCACCGGAAGAGGCGAACGGCGACGGCCGCCCGGCCTCGCTGGCCGGCTCGCTGCGCAGCCCGCGCTCGGCCAGCTGGCGTTCGCGCAGGCTGCTGGCGCGGGTACGCACCGGTACCGCCGGCGCAGGTGCGGGCAGGTCGACGTGGGCCAGGCCGGCGCCGGTGGCGCCCAGCTCGAACGGCGCATCGGCCGGGAACGGCTTGAATTCGTGGATCTCGAAACCGAAGTCGCGCAGGTAGCGGCGCTTGTACTTGTAGGACAGCGCGTAGGCGATGAAGGCGTCGGTGGAGGCCAGGCTGTTGGTCGAGACCAGCACGCGCGGCGGCTGCGGCCGCTGCCGCAGTTCGCGGAACAGCGCCTGCGCCGGCTTCGACAGCACCAGGTACGGGGTCTGCAGCAGGATTTCGCGCTCGGCGCCGGCGATCAGCCCGCGCAGGCCGTGGCTGGTATCCGACGCAGGATTGACGGCAGTCCCGGCAGCGGCATCGGCCACCGCCACGGCGCCGTCCCGGCCGTGCTTGGCGGGCAGGTCGGCAAGGAACGCCACCCCCTGCACCGGCAGCGCCGGTGCCACGAAGCGCGCGCGCAGCACATCGTCGTCCGCCACCTCGGCCAGCAGTGCGCGCACCCGCGCCGGGTTGTGAAAGACGTGGTGCGGCGCCGGCGGCGGGCCGTGCTCGCGCAGGTAGCGGGCCACGTCGCCCAGCTGCTCCGCCGGCACGCTGCGCTTCGATGCCCAGAACGCCTGGAAGTTCGCCGCCATGTCGGCCACCGCCGGCCCGGCCAGCAGCAGGTCGCGGTCGCGGAAATTGAACTCGTCGCCCCAGTCGTAATAGTCGTCCTGGTAGTTGCGCCCGCCGACGATGCCGACCGCATCGTCCACCACCAGCAGTTTGTTGTGCATGCGCCGGTTGAGTTGACCCCAGCAACAGGCCGCCGCCACCGCGTACATCGGCAGCGACAGCCGCGCGCGGTCCAGCACCGGGTTGTAGACGCGCAGCTCCAGGTTGGCGTGCAGGGAGGTCAGCGCTGCCAGCGTCTCCACCTTGCGCAGTGCCGCCAACTGGTCGATCAGGATGCGCACCTTGACGCCGCGGAACGCCGCCGCCTGCAGCTCGTCCAGCACCAGCTGGGCGGAATCGTCCTCGTCGAAGATGTAGGTCTGCAGGCCGATGCTGTGACGGGCGGCGCGGATCAGGTGGATCCGCACCAGCAGCGCGTCGGGGGCGTTGTCGAGGATCAGCGCGCGATGCCGCGGTGCCGCCGTGGTGGAGGCGGCCAGGGTGTCGCGCGCCATCGCCAGCAGTGGCGACGGCAGCGCGCAGGCGTCGGCGCGCGCGCAGTCCACCCGGGTGCTGCGCGCGCTGACCGCGACTTCGGCGGCGGCGCTGCGCTGCTGCGGCGACAGCGTGGCGCAGCCGGCCAGCAGCAGGGCCAGCAGCCCCGCCAGCGCGCGGCCGGGGCGGCGGCGACTCATCGGCTCACGGCTCTGCGGCCGGGCTCACGGCCACCAGAAGCGCGACAGCCGCGCCACGCCGGGCTCGATCGCCGCATCGACCGGGAATTCCAGCACCGCGACCCCGCCCGGCGGCATGCCGCGGTAGTCGCCGGACTGGCCGCTGTGCAGCAGCGCCGCCAGCTGTTCCAGGCCGGGGTTGTGGCCGACCAGCAGCAGCCGGCGCGCGTCGCGGTGGGCATCGGCCAGCGCGATCAGGGTACCCGGGCTGGCGTCGTAGATCGCCGCCTCCTCGCGCACGTCGGTGCAGCCCAGCTCGCCCAGCGCGGCCAGGGTCTGGCGGGTGCGCGCGGCGCTCGAACACAGCACCCGGTCGGGCTGCAGGGCATGCTCGCGCAGCCAGTCGCCGGCCGCCTGCGCCTCGACGAGACCGGCCGCCGACAGCGGGCGCTGCAGGTCGTCCTGGCCGGCTGCAGCGGCATCGGCGTGGGCATGGCGGAGCAGGATCAATTCGCGCATCTGAAGGGTCCTTCCTCGGCCGCGGCGGCCGGTTGCAGGCAGGGTACACCGCCGCCGGCCGATCGGATCGGCTTATCCGGGATACTGCCGGGCGACCTGATCGCGCAGCCGCCAGTGGGCGGCGTGCAGGGCGTCCTCCAGCGCCGCCAGCCGCTCGCGGGCACCGCCGCGCAACGCGTTTTCCAGCGCCGCAGCCGCCTCCGCCAGCTCGACCGCGCCGACCAGCCGCGCCGCGCCCTTCAGCCGATGGGCCTGGGTCGCCAGCGCCGGCAGGTCACCGGCTTCGCGCAGCCGCTCCAGCGCCTCCATGTCGTCGCGGGTGCAGCGCAGATAGTCTTCCAGCAGCGCGCGGATGTCGTCCGGGCGGTCGCCGGCCAACTCCCGCAGCACGCCCGTGGCCAGCACGGTTTCGTTCTCCTCCGCCTCGCTCGCGGCCGGCGGTGACGGCGGCGGTGCGGCATCGATCCCCGCTGCTGGCGCGACCGGCGGCAACAGCGACGCAGGCGAGCCATTGGCGGTATGTGGCAGCCAGCGCTGCAGGCAGACGCCGAGGCTGGCGATGCCCACCGGCTTGGTCAGGTAGTCGTCCATGCCCGCGCCCAGGCAGCGCTCGGCCTCGCCCTTCAGCGCCGAGGCGGTCAGTGCCACGATCGGCGTGCGCGGCAGGCCGCGGCCGAGCTCTTCGGCGCGAATCGTGCGCGCCAGCTGGTAGCCGTCAATGCGTGGCATGTGGACGTCGCTGAGCAGCAGCGCATAGCGCCCGCTGCGCCAGCGCTCCAACCCCTCGATCCCGTCTTCGGCGGTTTCCGAGGCGTAGCCCGCCAACGACAGCTGGCGCTGGATCACCAGTCGATTGGTGGCATGGTCGTCGACCAGCAGCACCAGACTGCGCTCCGCCTCCGCTTCCTCCAACGCCGGCAGCGGCCGCGGCACGAAGCCGGGCGCATGCCGACCCGGCAGGGTCAGCTCCGGCAGTTGGTCCGCCGGTGCCCGCGCCAGCTCCAGCTTCAGGCGCATGGTGGTGCCCTTGCCGGGCGCCGATTCCATTTCGATGTGGCCGCCCATCAGCTCGGCGATGCGGCGGCTGATCGCCAGCCCCAGGCCGGTGCCGCCGAACCGGCGGGTGGTGTCCACCTCCGCCTGCGAGAACGGCTTGAACAGCCGCGCCTGCGCCTGTTCGCTGATGCCGATGCCGGTGTCGGTGACGCTCAGCTCCAGCAGGTCGGTGCCCAGCGTGCCTTCGGCCGGTGCGTGGCGCAGGAGCTTCACCGCCACGGTCACCATGCCGTGATCGGTGAACTTGATCGCGTTGGACAGGAAGTTGCCCATCACCTGCCGCAGCCGCACCGGGTCGGCGCGGTGCGCCGGCGCCACCTGCGGATCGACCTGGCTGTCCAATACCAGGCCCTTGCTGGAGGCCGAGCCGGAGAAGCTGGCGGCGACGCTGCGCACCAACTCCGGCAGCGAGGTCGGCACCGGCTCGATTTCCATCTTGCCGGCCTCGATCTTGGAGAAGTCGAGGATGTCGCCAATGATCCGCAGCAGGGTTTCCGCCGAAGCCTGGATGATGCCCAGCGAACGCCGCTGTTCCGCGTCCAGGTGGGTGTGGCCGAGGATTTCGATCATCCCGGTGACGCCGATCATCGGGGTGCGGATCTCGTGGCTCATCGCCGCCAGGAACGCGCTCTTGGCGTGGCTGGCTTCGCGCGCGCGCGTCTCGCTGTCGCGCAGCGCGCGTTCCAGCCGCTTCTGCATGGTCAGGTCGGTGCCTACCGCCAGCAGCCCGACCATCGCGCCGGTGTCGTCGCGCATCGCCGACAGCGCCAGCAGCACCGGCAGGGTGCGGCCGCGCTGGTGGCGCAGGGCGAACTCGCGCGGCGGCTCGCGGTGCCGGGCCAGCTCGCGCAGCGCCGTCCAGTCCGGCGGCACGGTGCGGCCGTAGGCTTCGCTGAGCGAGCGCGCCAGCGCCCCCAGCGCCTCCGGGTCCAGCACCACGTCAAGCTTCTCGCGCCCCAGCAGCGAACCGGCCGGCCAGCCCAGCAGCTTTTCCGCGAACGGATTGACCTGCGAGAACACGCCGTCCTCATCGACCGCGATGATCGCCGTCTGCGCGGCCTCCAGCAGCAGCCGCTGGAACTGTTCGCGCCGCTCCAGCGCCACCCGCGCACGGTCGATCCGGCTCAGCTGTTCGGTCAGCTGGCCCTCGATCCGATGCACGTGGTCGCGCATGCCGAGGAAGCTGTCCATCACCTCGCCCAGCTCGCCGCGCGGCAGGTAACGCGGCTGCGCGGTGTAGTCGTTCTGGGTCATCCGCCGCGCCAGCCAGGTCAGGCTTTCGACGCCGCGGTAGCCGTCGCGCAGGATGCGGCGGCCGAACAGCAGCGCCAGCAGGAAGCAGGCCAGCGACAGCCCGATCCGCACCCGGCTGACCCAGATCCCGTGTTCCAGCGCGCTCTGCGTCAGCATGTCGGCGCGCGTCTGGCTGCGCGTGGCTATGCGCTCCAGCCGCTGCACCAACGGGTCCACCGCCGGGTACAGCTCGCGGTCGGCAAAACGGCCCAGCGCGAGGATGTCGCGCTGGTGCAGGATCGTGCGCAGGCTGGCGGCGGCCTTGTCGGCGCGCGGGCGCGCGCGCAGTGCCTGTTCCAGCAGCGCACGGCTTTCGTCGTCCAGCGGCATCGCCTGCAGCGCGCGCCACTCGCGATCCATCGTCGCCTGCGCCTGCCCGATCCGCTGCCCGGCCTGGTCCCAGTCGATCAGGTAATTGCGGGTGCGGAAGGTGACGCCCACCATCTCCGTGCCGTAGGCGTCGGCCAGCCGGCGGATCCGGCGCATGCCCACCAGCACGTCGTCGCGCATCGCCTCCATCGAACGCTGCGCGTAGTGCTGGCCGACCTCGTCCACCGTCACCACCAGCGCGCCGGTGAGCAGGAACAGCCCGAACAGCCCCAACAGCTGGTGGCGGATGCCGAGGCGGGACAGGTCCAGGCGCACGGCGTCAGCGGGCGTTCGGGCCGGAGCGGCGACCGACGGCCACAGTCACAGCACCGGGCGGCGCCAGCGCGCGATCGCCGCCGGCAACTCGCTGCCCGGCACCGGCCGCCCGATCAGCCAGCCCTGGGCGATGTTGCAGCCCAACTCGGCCAGCAGCTGCCAGTCCTCCACGGTTTCCACGCCTTCCGCCACCGTGGTCAGGTTGAGCTTGCGTGCAAGATCCAGGCTGGCCTCCACCACCGCCCGCTTGCGCGGCTGCGAATGCGCGGAAAACACGAATTCCTTGTCGACCTTGAGTTCGGTGAACGGCACCTGCGCCAGCTGCGCCAGCGAGGAATAGCCGGTGCCGAAGTCGTCGATCGACAGGCCGAAGCCCTTCAGCCGCAGCCGCGCCAGCACCCCCAGCCCGCGCGCGGCGTCGGTCATCACCGAACTCTCGGTGATTTCCAGCACCACGTCTTCCGGGCTGACCGCATGGCTTTCGACGATGGCCTGGTAGCGATCGGCAGCCGCCGGATCCGCCAGCGCCAGCGGCGAGACGTTGACCGACAGCTTCAACCGCATGCCGTCGCGGCTCCAGCGCTGCAGCCAGCGGCAACCCTCGTCCAGCATGCGTTCGGTGAGCGCGTCGGCGCGGCCTTCGCGCTCCAGCAGCGGCACGAACAGCACCGGCCGCACCACGCTGCCGTCGGGGCGTTCCCAGCGCGCCAGCGCCTCCACCCCCACCACCTTGCCGTTGCCGAACTCCACCTGCGGCTGGAACCACGGCACGATCTCGCCGTTGCCCAGCGCTTCCAGCAACGCCGGCACGGTGAAGTCCGCCTCGCTTTCGTCATGCTGTTCGCCGACGTGGTCGCCGAACCGCACCAGCACTTCCTCAAGCTTGTCGCGGGTCAGCGGCTTCTCCACGCTGCCCAGCACCCGCAGCCCGTAGGCGCGGGCCATCGTCTGCACGGTATGCAGCAGCGCCGGATCGAGCGCGCTGACCACCACCACCGCGCGCGCCAGCCGCTCCTGCGCGATCTGGCCGATGCATTCGATGCCGTCCATGCCGGGCATGTCCAGGTCCACCAGCACCACGTCGGGCGGCGCCGGCTGCCGGCGCAGCAGGTCCAGCGCATCCAGCCCGTCGGCGCCTTCCAGCGCGCGTTCGACGCCCAGCTCCGCCAGCAGGCGCAGCGCGATGCGGCGCTGGAAGCCGTGATCCTCGACCACCATCACCTGCAGTTCCGACCAGTCCATGCCCTCTCCCCGGATGCATGCGGTGAGCGGCAAGCCTACCGCAGCATGTGGGGTCTTGGGAGTGGGCGGTCGCACCAGCCCGGGGCGCTTACACTCGACCCATGGTCATCGCTGACTTCCTGGCCCATCTGGCAGTCGAACGGCAGAGTTCGGCGCACACCCTGGACGCCTACCGCCGCGACCTCGCCGCGCTGGCCGGCTGGGCGAACGGCCGCGACCTGCTGGCGCTGGATGGCAACGACCTGCGCGCCTTCGTCGCCGCCGAACACCGCCGCGGGCTGTCGCCGAAATCGCTGCAGCGGCGGCTGTCCGCCTGCCGCAGCCTGTATCGCTGGCTGCTGAAGCAGGGCCGGCTACCGGCCAGCCCGGCCGAGGGCGTGCGCGCGCCGAAGCCGCCGCGCAAGCTGCCGCAGGTGCTGGACGTGGACGAGGCGGTGCAGCTGGTGCAGCTGCCCACCGACGCGCCGCTGGGCCTGCGCGACCGCGCGCTGCTGGAGCTGTTCTATTCGTCCGGGCTGCGCCTGTCCGAGGTCTGCATGCTGCGCTGGGGCGACCTGGACTTCGAGGCCGGGCTGGTCACCGTGCTGGGCAAGGGCAGCAAGCAGCGCATCGTCCCAGTGGGTTCGCACGCGCGCCGCGCGCTGCTGGACTGGCGTGAGGCGTCGGCCGGCAGCGGCGCCGGCTTCGTGTTCCCCGGCCGCGGCGGCGCCCGGATCAGCGCGCGCGCCATCCAGCTGCGGATCAAGCAGCTGGCGCTGCGCCAGGGCATGTTCAAGCGCATCCATCCGCATCTGCTGCGGCACAGCTTCGCCAGCCACGTGCTGGAATCGTCGGGCGACCTGCGCGGCGTGCAGGAACTGCTGGGGCACGCCGACATCGCCACCACCCAGATATACACCCACCTGGATTTCCAGCACCTCGCCAAGGTCTACGACGCCGCCCATCCGCGCGCCAAGCGCAAATCCTGAACCGGCGGCTTTGATGTCGATCATTGAGCCGGCAGCGGCTGCAGGATGTGCCAGCTGTCCACCTGCAGCGCGGTGTCGTAATGCGCATCCAGCCCGCGCCGCCGTACCGCCGCGACGAAGGCCGCATAGCGCGCTTCGATACCTTCCGCCCAACGCGCCACTTCCGGCGCGGCGGCATGGATGCGGCGCAGGTACAGCGGCTGCGGCACGTGTACCACCGCACAAATTTCCGACAGCCGCAGGCACAGGTCGTAGTCGGCGGCATCGGGATGGGCGTCGGTATAGCCGCCGGCACGCCGGTAGGCGGCGGTGCGCAGCAGCCGCAGCGGCCCGGTCATCCAGTCCAGCAGCAGCGCCTCCGGCGAATACGGCAGCTCGCACAGCGGCCCGGGGCCGAGCACGCGCCCGCCTGCATCCATCAGCACGTGCCGGCTGTAGGCCATTCCCGCGTCGGGCCGCCAGGCCAGCGTGGCGTGCAAGCCGGCCAGCGCAGCCGGCGCCAATGCATCGTCGGGGTCCAGCACGCACAGGTATTCGCTGTCGATGCCATCCGCGGCCAACGCCAGCGCGGCGACTTCGCTCGCACCCGCCGGCCCGACGCAAAAGCGCGGATCCGCGGCGGCCACCCGCGCCGCCAGCGCACTGGCAGCTTCCCCCACCGGACACAACACGCCACGCCAGCCGTCGAAGGCCTGCGCCTGCAGGCTGGCCAATGCTGGGCCGAGGAAAGGCGTCGCGCTGCGCAGCGGCAGCAGTACGCTGATCGACGCGGTCACGGTGCCGGCACCGCGATGGCCTTCGGCCGCAGCACGTGGCGGGCGCGGAGGCCCAGCGACAGCGCCTGTTCCCGATCAAGACCGCGCCGCCGCAGCGCGCGCTGGGCGGCGGCGAAGCTGGCCTGCACCTGGCGCAGGCGGCTGGACTGCGAGATCGAGCCGCGGCGGATGCGGTAGCGGTACAGGGGCTGCGGCAGGTGGCCGACCGGGTAGCGCTCGGACAGGCGCAGGCACAGGTCGTAGTCCTCGGCATAGGCGGCCGCCGGGTCGAAGCCACCCACCGCGCGATAGGCGTCCGCGCGCACCAGCCGGAACTGGAAAGTCATGAACTCCACCAGCAGGCCCGCCGGCGAGTAGGGCGTCAGGCTGCGCCGGCCCGGCCCCAGCACGTTGCCTGCCTCGTCGATTTCCACGTACTGCGAATAGCCCATGCCCAGCGCCGGCTGCGCCTGCAGCAATGCCAGCATCGCCGCCAGTGCCTGCGGCTCCAGCGCGTCGTCACTGTCGAGGGTGCCGAGGTAGGCGCCGCGCGCCTGCGCCAGCGCCGTCGCCAGCGCCGCCGCCTGGCCATGGTTGCGGCCGTCGCCCAGCAGGCGGAAGCGCGGATCGCGCGCGGCGTAATCGGCGGCGATCCGGGCGCTGCCGTCGCTGCTGCCGTCGTCCCACAGCAGCGCTTCCCAGTCGCTACAGGTCTGCGCCAGCAGGCTGTCCAGCGCCGCTGGCAGGAAACGTTCGGTGTTGAAGATCGGCATCGCGATGCTGACCAGCGGTGGCGCCATGGCCCTTCCATCCTGCTTGAAGCCGGGGCGCGCGCCCCCAGATAGCCGGTTCAACGGAGAAAACGATGGATCCCAGCCAGAACCCCAACGTGTTCCACGCCACCACCATCTGTTCGGTGCGCCGCAACGGCCAGGTGGTGATTGCCGGCGACGGCCAGGTGACGCTGGGCCACACGGTGATGAAGGCCAACGCGCGCAAGGTGCGCCGGCTGGGCAAGGACGGCCGCGTGCTGGCCGGTTTCGCCGGTGCCGCGGCGGATGCGTTCACCCTGTTCGAGCTGTTCGAAGCCAAGCTGGAGAAGCATGGCCAGTTGACCCGCGCGGCGGTGGAGATGGCCAAGGATTGGCGCACCGAGCGCCGCTTCGGCAAGCTCGAGGCGCTGCTGGCGGTGGCCGATGCCGATACCTCGCTGGTGATTTCCGGCACCGGCGACGTGATCGAGCCGGAAGACGGCCTGATCGCCATCGGTTCCGGCGGTATGTACGCGCTGTCCGCGGCGCGCGCGCTGCTGGCGCACACCGAACTGGATGCAAAAACCATCGCCACCGAAGCGCTGGGCATCGCCGGCGACATCTGCATCTACACCAACCGCAACATCGTGGTCGAGACGCTGTAGCGCCTGCGATCCACTCACCCGGCGCTGTGCCGGGGGCGACCCGATCAACCAAGCGAGTATCGGGGAGCGACTTGATCGGGTCGCCCCCGGCACGGCGCAGCCAAGGAAGCACCGATGACCGACTCCTCCTCCATGACCCCGCGCGAGATCGTCGCCGAACTCGACCGCCACATCATTGGCCAGCACGCCGCCAAGCGCGCGGTGGCCATCGCCCTGCGCAACCGCTGGCGGCGCGCACAGCTCGCGCCGGAGCTGCGCAACGAAGTGATGCCGAAGAACATCCTGATGATCGGGCCCACTGGCGTCGGCAAGACAGAAATCGCGCGCCGGCTTGCGACTTTGGCCAACGCGCCGTTCGTGAAGGTGGAAGCCACCCGCTTTACCGAGGTCGGCTACGTCGGCAAGGACGTCGAGCAGATCATCCGCGACCTCGCCGACACCGCAGTCAAGCTGTACCGCGACCAGGCCAAGCAGCGCGTGCGCACGCAGGCCGAGGAACGCGCCGAAGACCGCATCCTCGATGCGCTGCTGCCGAAACGCGAAACCGCGCCGGGCTTCGGATTCAACCCGGCGCAGACCACCACCATCGACATCGGCGCCGAGCCGTCCGCGCAGGAATCGTCGACCCGGCAGAAGCTGCGCAAACAGCTGCGCGCCGGCGAACTGGATGCGCGCGAGATCGAACTCGACATCAGCATGAACATCGGCGTGGACATCATGGCGCCGCCGGGCATGGAGGAAATGGGCCAGCAGCTGCGGCAGATGTTCAGCCAGATCTCCGGCGGCAAGACCCACAAGAAGAGCATGACCATCCAGGCCGCGCGGCCGCTGCTGATCGAGGAAGAGGCCGGCAAGCTGGTCAACGAGGACGACGTGCGCGAGGCCGCCATCGAAGCCTGCGAGCAGCACGGCATCGTCTTCATCGACGAGATCGACAAGGTCGCCAAGCGCAGCGAGGGCATGGGCGCGGACGTGTCGCGCGAAGGCGTGCAGCGCGACCTGCTGCCGCTGGTGGAAGGCAGCACGGTCAGCACCAAATACGGCCCGGTCAAGACCGACCACATCCTGTTCATCGCCAGCGGCGCCTTCCATCTCGCCAAGCCGTCCGACCTGATTCCGGAAATGCAGGGCCGCTTCCCGATCCGGGTGGAACTGTCGGCGCTGGGCAAGGACGAGTTCGTCCGCATCCTGACCGAACCCAAGGCCGCGCTGACCCGGCAGTACGTGGAGCTGATGCAGACCGAAGGCTTGGCGCTGCGCTTCGAGGCCGAGGCGATCGACCGCCTTGCCGAGATCGCCGCGCACGTCAACGAGCGCCAGGAAAACATCGGCGCACGCCGCCTGCACACGGTGCTGGAGCGGCTGCTGGAAACCCTGAGCTTCGAGGCGCCGGACAAGGGCGGCAGCGTCACCGTCGACCGCGCCTACGTCGACGCCCAGCTGGGCGAACTGGCGCAGGATCCGGACCTGAGCCGCTACATCCTGTGACGCCGCCGCGCGGGCGCGCCGCCGTCAGAGCGGCAGCGGCGCCTGCAGCGGTTCGATGCTGCCTTCGCCGCGCATCACCTTCTTGAACTCCTTGCGCGACACCGAGACGTAGCGCTCGTTGCCGCCGATCTCCACCTGCGGACCGTCCTGCAGCGCGCGCCCTTGGGCGTCGATGCGCACGTTCATGGTCGCCTTGCTGCCGCTGTGGCAGATGGTCTTGATCTCGGACAGCTCGTCCGCCCACGCCAGCAGGTACTGGCTGCCCTCGAACAACTCGCCGCGGAAATCGGTGCGCAGGCCGTAGCACAGCACCGGGATACGCAGCGCGTCCACCACTTCGCTGAGCTGCCACACCTGCGGCTTGGTGAGGAACTGCGCCTCGTCCACCAGCACGCAGTGCAGCGGGCCGCGGGCGGCGATGTCGGTTTCCACGATCCGCTGCAGGTCGGCATCGCGGTCGAACGCAATGCCATCGGCCTGCAGGCCGATCCGCGAGGCCACGGTGCCGCTGCCGGCGCGGAAATCCAGCTTCGGGGTCAGGATGGCCACCCGCATGCCGCGCTCGCGGTAGTTGTACGCGGACTGCAGCAGGGTGGTGGTCTTGCCGGCGTTCATCGCCGAGTAATAGAAATAGAGCTTGGCCATCGGGCGGGGCAGTGGGATTTGGCGAATGGGTGGAATGCAGGGGCGCAGGCCGCGGACGGCGATGCCAGAATAACCGCCCGCGTCCTCGCAGCTTCCCACTTCCGCTCCATGCACGGTCTCAACCCTCCGCAACGCCAAGCCGTCCTGCACACCGAAGGCCCCCTGCTGGTGCTGGCCGGCGCGGGCAGCGGCAAGACCCGCGTCATCATCGAGAAGATCGCCCATCTGGTGCAGAGCGGGCGCTATCCGGCGCGGCGGATCGCCGCGATCACCTTCACCAACAAGTCCGCGCGCGAAATGCGCGAGCGCGTCGGCAAGCGCATCAAGGGCGATGCCGCGCAGGAACTGACCGTCAGCACCTTCCACGCGCTGGGGCTGAAGATCATGCAGATCGACCACGCCAAACTGGGGCTGCGGCGCGGGTTCTCGATCTTCGACGCCGACGATTCCGCCTCGCAGATCAAGGACCTGCTGCCGCCGGGCAGCAAGCCGGACGCGATCGAGGCGATGAAACAGCTGATCAGCCGCGCCAAGAACGCCGGGCTGTCGCCCGAACAGGCGGCGGAAGCGGCGCGCAGCAGCCGCGAGCGCGAGGCCGCGGCGCTGTACGCGCGCTACCAGCAGCGCCTTTCCGCGTTCAACGCGGTGGATTTCGACGACCTGATCCGCCTGCCGGTGCAGCTGCTGGAGAACGACGAGGACGCGCGGATGGGCTGGCGCGAGCGCATCGGCTACCTGCTGGTGGACGAGTGCCAGGACACCAACGACGCCCAGTACCGCCTGCTCAAGGCGATCGCCGGCGACGCCGGCCAGTTCACCTGTGTGGGCGACGATGACCAGAGCATCTACGCCTGGCGCGGCGCCAACCCGGACAACCTGCTGGCGCTCGGCAGCGACTACCCGGCGTTGGAGATCATCAAGCTGGAGCAGAACTACCGCTGCTCCAACCGCGTGCTGCGCGCCGCCAATGCGCTGATCGCCAACAACCCGCACGAGCACCCCAAGACGCTGTGGAGCGAGGCCGCCGACGGCGAGCGCATCCGCGTCTGGGAGTGCCGCGATGCCGCCCACGAGGCGGACAAGGTGGCGGCGGAGATCCAGTTCATCACCAAGCAGCACGCGGCACCCGACGGCACCCTGCCGTGGAACGAGGTCTGCATCCTGTTCCGCGGCAACCACCAGAGCCGCGCGCTGGAGAAAGCGCTGCAGCTGCTGCGCATCCCCTACCACCTGAGCGGCGGCACGGCCTTCCTGGACCGCGGCGAGGTGAAGGACGTGCTTGCCTGGCTGCGCCTGCTGGCCAATCCCGACGACGACGCCGCCTTCCTGCGCGCGGTGCAGTCGCCCAACCGCGGCGTCGGCGCCGGCACGCTGGCGAAGCTGGGCGAGCTGGCCAACCAGAAGCACCTGCCGCTGGCCCGCGCCGCCGAGTCGATGGCGGTGGCGCAGCAGCTGCCGGCGCGCGCCGCCAACGCGCTGCAGGGCTTCGCCGCCATCGTGCAGGGGCTGCGCGCGGATGCCCGTACGCTGCCGCCAGCGGAACTGGTGCGCAAGCTCAACGAGCGTTCCGGCCTGCTGGCTGCGCTGCGCGCCACCTGCAAGGACGAAGCGCAGTTCCAGGCGCGCCGGCGCAACCTCGACGAACTGGCCGACTGGTTCGACGGCCCCAAGACCTCCGGCCCGGGCGAACTGGCGGCGGCACTGGCACTGCTATCGCACGCCGACAAGGGCGATGCTGGCAACCAGGTGCGGCTGATGTCGATGCACGCATCGAAGGGTCTGGAGTTCCGTTTCGTGTTCATCGTCGGGGTGGAAGACGGCAACCTGCCGCACGAAGCCAGCATCGAGGAAGGCCGCATCGACGAGGAGCGACGCCTGTTCTACGTCGGCATCACCCGCGCCAAGGAGCGGCTGTGGCTGTCGCATGCCAAGGAAGCCCAGCGCTGGGGCGACAAGCTGCGGCTGTCACCCAGCCGCTTCCTGGACGAACTGCCTGCGGCGGAAGTGCAACGCGATGGCGCCGACCCGGAAGCCGAAGCGGTGCAGAAAGCCGAGCGCCGCCGCGCCAGCTTTGCCGACATCCAGGCGATGCTGGCGGACTGAACGACGCGCCGGAAGCCGTCATCCCTGGCGGGTAAACTCGCCCCATCTCGCCCCATCTCGCCCCACCCCGAAGACCGCCCATGCCCTTGCGCCGCACCCTCACCGTTTCCCTGTTCGCAGCCACCCTGGTCCTGTCCGCCTGCCGGACGACGCCCGTCGCTCCGCCGCCTGCCCCGGAGGCGCCTGCCACGCCCGCCGCACCGGCTGCGCCGGAGGCAGCTGCCGCGCCGCATGACAATCTCAATGCCGTGGTGTGGATGCAGCGCACGGCGGAATACGGCGCGGTGACCGAGACCATCTACCACGCCGCCGTCAGCCACCTGGACCGGGCCCTGAAGGACCGCCAGTGGGATGCGCTGGTGCCGGGCGAACGCGCCAACGCCGCCACCGGCCTGCGGCCGGCGGTGGTGATGGACGTGGACGAAACCGTGCTGGACAACTCGCCCTACCAGGCGCGGCTGATCCACGATGGCCAGGACTACAACGAAGTCACCTGGGACCAGTGGGTGGCGGAGGCGAAGGCCAAGCCGGTGCCGGGGGTGGTCGATTTCGCCAAGGCCGCCAGCGCGCGCGGCGTGACCATTCTCTACATCTCGAATCGCGCCACCCACCTCAAGGACGCCACCATCGCCAATCTGCGCGCGGTCGGCATGCCGGTGAAAGATGATGGCGTGTTCCTGGGCCTGGGGACCTTCGTCGAGGATTGCGAGCAGAACGGCAGCGAAAAGGACTGCCGGCGCCGCTTGGCCGGCCAGCAGTACCGGGTGTTGATGCAGTTCGGCGACCAGCTGGGGGACTTTGCGCAGATCGTCTCCAACACCCCGCAGGCACGCGCCGACCTGGCCGGCCGGTACCGGGCGTGGTTCGGCGAGCGCTGGTTCATGCTGCCCAATCCCAGCTACGGCAGCTGGGAGCCGGCCCTGTTCAACAACGCGTGGAGCGAGCCCGCTGGCGCGCGTCGCCAGTCCAAGCTGGATGCGCTGGATATTGCAAAATAAATCAGGCAGTTACGCAGAGAAACTTCATACGTTGCATTAAGTACCGGATGCAGTTAGGCTGCCGGCATCCGGCCCGCCGGAGCCATGCCACAACTGTCGTCCACCGGCACTGCCGGATTCGAGGAGGCCCAGCGCCTCCTCTTTTTCTTTCTGATCCTGTTGATCGGCACGCAACCGTGGCCGCTGCCGCGCTTGCGCCGACAGGCGCACCCGCCGACACTCCGCCGATGCCTGCCGCGGATATCGCCAACCGCTACCGACGCTGCGCGCTGGTCCTGTGCCTGGGGCTGGCGCTGCCGTGGTTGCCGGCCTGCCAGCGTGGCCCGGGCCCCAACCCTGCCGCCGTGGATACGGTGGCGCAGGCCGCAACCCGCCCCGCCGATGCCGTGCATGTGCTGCGCGACCGCCTGCTGGCACGCGATGGCGCCGGCTTCGCCCGGCTGGCGGTGCCACCGGCGCTGCACACGCAGCTGCAGGCTGCGTGGGCTCGCGGGGAAAGCCGCTGGCCGCTGGACGAGCTGCCGCTGGATACCCACATCCCACGGATGCTGGTCGCCCTGCAGGCACCACACGCCGACAAGGCGCTGATGGCGACCTACCGCCGCCAGTTCGCCAATGCCGACAAGGACATCGACCAGGCGGTACGCACGCTGGTGGTATTCGGCGGCGAATATGTGCGGAAAGACGCGGACTACAGCGAGGAAGAACGCGCGCACATCACCCAGGCCATCCAGGCCTTGGGGGACTGGGCGCTGGCGGCGCCGTTGGCGGACCCCAAGCGCGCACGGCCGTTCTTCACCACCCTGGCTGCAGCCGCGGTGCGCAGCGGGCTGGAGGGCAAGGCAGGCAACGCGGCGTTCGCCAGCCTTGGCATGACCCAGAGCCTGAACCGGCTGTCGCCGTTCTTCGCCACCCTACTGGCCCAGCTGCGCCTGCAATACGGCCTGGATGTCGACGCCGCGCTGCGCAGCCTGCACGTCAGCCTGCTCCAGCAGACCGGCGACAGCGCCCAGTTGCGCCTGCAATACACCTTCGCCGGTACCCGCATCGACGCGCTGGCCCCCGCGGTGCGCATCGACGGCCACTGGTACTTGGCCAATTTCGTGCGCCGCGCGGAGCAGTCGCTGGGCGGTCCGCGCCCCGCTCGCTGAGCGTAGTCGCCGCAACTTCACGCCGCACTGCAACATGATTCGCCGCATGCATCATGCTGGGCCACGTTTCCGGCATATTTTCGCGGCGCAAATAGAACAATCTCCGGGGACTTGGCGGAATTGCGCTATTTCGCGGCACCTCTTGCTGTTTTTTTCATGAATTGGGAACGACAACTTCACGAGTCAGTAACTTCTTGATAGGGTCTGGCCGTCCATGTGGACCACGACATGACTTTTGGGGAGTTGAAATCATGCAATTCAAGACCAACCGGCTGCGGGATGCAGTTCTGGCGGCACTTGTACTGGGCAGCGGCACCGGCATCGCCCACGCCCAGGACGCCAATCAGGGGCAGGAAAAGGCCAAGACCCTCGACACCCTGGTGGTGACCGGTTCACGCATCCGCCAGGTGGACGTCGAAACCAGCCAGCCGGTGACCTTCATCACCCGCGACGACATCGAGAAGCAGGGCTTCCAGTCGGTGGCGGACATCCTGCAGAACATCACCGCGACCGGCACCCCGCCGCTGTCGCGCGCCTCGCCGCTGTCGTCCGGTGAATCCGCCGGTGGCACCTTCATCAGCCTGCGCAACCTTGGCGCAGCGCGCACCCTGGTGCTGTTGAATGGCCGCCGCCTCGGCATCACCACCAGCGGCCTGGCGGACATCTCCACCATCCCGGCCTCCGCGGTCGAGCGCATCGAAGTGCTGAAGGACGGCGCCTCGTCGATCTACGGCTCCGACGCGATCGCCGGCGTGATCAACGTGATCACCCGCCAGAACTTCGAAGGCGCGATGGCCAGCGCCTACTACGGCGTGTACAGCGAAGGCGACGGCGCCATCCGCAAGGGCGACATGGTGATGGGCTTCGGCAGCGACAAGGGTTCGCTGGTGCTGTCCGCCGAGTGGCGCAAGGAAGACGGCGTCGGCGCGACCGACCGCTGGTTCACCCGCGACCCGCGCGGTCCGCTGCACCCGACCGACAACTGGACCACGGTAGGCGGCTACGGTGGTTTCGTCACCACCGCCACCACCGCGATTCCCGGCATCCCGACCGGCACCCGCGTGGTGCTGAAGCCGGGCGGCAACCCGCGCAACCCGGCCGACTACATCCGCCAGAACACCAACACGGGCAGCTGCGCCGGCGCCACCGCCAGCACCGGTTGTACGCCCGGCAGCATCGAACACAAGACCAATACACTCGAGCAGACCGACCTGCGTACCCCGCTGGAGTCGAAGTCGATCAACATCGACGGCAGCTACTTCCTGACCGAGAACATCACTGCCAGCGTCGGCATGCTCTACAGCAACCGCTCCTCCGAGCGCACCGTGGCCGGCTACCCGATGCAGGCAGCTTCGTTCAACACCCCCATGTCGGCGCAGAGCTACTTCAACCCGACCGGCGCGACCATCAGCAACTGGTGGCGGCGTACCTGGGAAGTGCCGCGCGTGTCCGGCTCCGAGCTCACCACCTATCGCTTCCTGGCGTCGGTGGAAGGCAGCTTCGAGCTGATGGCCGACAAGCCGTGGGACTGGGACATCAGCTACATGCACAACAGCAACGAGCTGATCCAGTCCAGCTACGGCAACCTCAACCTGGCCAACGTCCGCAACGCGGTGGGCCCCTCCTACCTCGACGGTAGCGGCCAGGTCCGCTGCGGCACCGCCGCCGCCCCGATCGCCGGCTGCCAGGCTTGGAACCCCTTCCTGCCGTATGGCGCCAGCGGTCCTGGCTCGCTGACCGGCAACCAGGCGCTGCAGGACTACCTGTTCCAGGAAGAGCACGCGACCGGTGAAACCACCACCAAGATCTGGGCGGCCAACCTGACCGGCTCGCTGTTCAGCCTGCCGGCCGGCGATCTGGGCTTCGCGTTCGGCGCCGAATACCGCAAGGAAAGCGGTGCCTTCACCCCCGACGCACTGGCGGTGACCGGCGGCTCCACCAACCTGGCGGCCAAGCCCACTCAGGGCGGCTACAACGTCAAGGAGTTCTACGTCGAAGTGCAGGCGCCGCTGCTGCGCGACATGTTCCTGGCCAAGGACCTGACCCTGAACTTCGCCAGCCGCTACTCGGACTACAACACCTTCGGCGACACCACCAACAGCAAGCTTGGCCTGGTGTGGAAGCCGATCGACCAGCTGATGGTGCGCGGCACCGTGGCCGAGGGCTTCCGCGCCCCGACCATCGCCGACCTGTATGGCGGCGGCTCGGAGACGTTCTCGTTCTTCACCGACCCCTGCGACACCCTGTTCGGCAGCTCGGCGCAGAACGCCACTACACGCGGCAACTGCACCAACGGCGTCGGCGGCAATGGTGCCCTCGGCGCACTGGCCAGCACCTACCGCCAGCGCAGCCAGACCGGTCTGGCCGGTTCGCCCAACACGCAGACCCCGATCGCCTTCACCAGCGGCGCCAACCCGCTGCTGCAGCCGGAAACCTCCAAGACCAAGACCCTTGGCATGGTCTGGAGCCCGGAGTGGGTGGAAAGCCTGAACTTGGCGTTGGACTGGTGGCACATCCGCATCGACAACACCATCGTAGCCGACAGCCCCAGCAACATCCTCAACGACTGCTACGTGCAGGGCCTCGCGTCCCGCTGCAGCGCCGCCCTGTTCACCCGTGGTGCCGACGGCACCCCGCACGTGACCTTCGGCAGCCGCAACGCCGGCTATCGTGAAGTCGAGGGCTTCGACTTCGACGTCAGCTATCGCTGGAACTGGGAGTCGATCGGTGCGTTCCGGGTGACCTCCAACAGCACCTATACGGTGAAAGACGTGCTGATCTCGACCAACGACCCGCGTTACCCGGTGTCGTCGGTGGGCGTGACCAGCACCTTCCGCATCCGCTCGAACATGAACCTGAGCTGGGAGCGCGGCATCTGGGGTGCAAGCTGGATGACCCGTTACTACTCCTCGATGGCGGAAGGCTGCACGTACTTCGTCCCGGGCCTGAACGAGGCCAACCTGGAGTGCAACCAGATCCAGTACGCCCCGACCGGTGGTTACGTTGCCGGTACCACCAACCCGGCCAGCGCCATCCGCCGTCGCAACGTCCACGGTGCCACCGTGTTCAACGACGTGCAGCTGCGCGTGAAGCTGCCGTGGGACGGCAACGTGTCGATCGGCGCCAACAACGTGTTCAACAAGATTGGCCCGACCATGTACACCCAGCCGAGCGCCAACGTGAACTACTACGGTGGCTTCGACATCGGTCGCTTCATGTACGTGAAGTACACCCACAAGTTCTGATCCAACGCGGCTGCAAGCCACACCAAGCCGCCCTTCGGGGCGGCTTTTTTTTGGCGCATCCCCCAACACCGGGCGAGGCAGCTATCGCGGTGGCCAAGCCCGCCGGCGATACGCGCGCGACGCAAGAAGCGCGGGCATCGGCCGATATACACTGCTGTACAGCCGCCCGCCGCAGTCGCGGGCGGCCTCCAGTGGGACCACCGCGGGGCAATCGCATGATCGATCCAGGGCAGGCAATCACGGGTGCAGGCGCGGACAGCGCCGCGGGCGCTACCGCCTTTGCCGCCTCCGGCCTGTCGATCCTGACCGCCACCGAGGTGCGCGCCGCTGCCGCTGCGCTGGTGGACGCCCTGACCAGCTGCGGCGTCGCCGCCGAGGCGGTGGCCTGGACCGACCACGGCGAGCTGCTGTTCGAGCCCGCGGATGCCGACACCATGGGCCGTCGCGGCGCCGCCGAGGCTGCCTTCGCCGGCCGGCCATTGGCCGCAGGCAGCGCCCCGGATACCCAGCTGCTGCCTCCCGGTGCGGCCGACGCCGGCGCGGTGTTGCTGGCCGCGCCCGGCGCCCTGGCGACGCTGGACAACACCGCCAGCCGCCTGCTCGCGCTGGCCGGGCGGCGCCTGTCCGAGCTGTTCTCGATCCAGCGCCTGCACGCCTCGGTCAAGGACCTGGAACAGGCCGAGCAGCTCCAGCATGCGCTGTTCGCGATTGCCGACATGGCTGCCTCCGACCGCGACATGCAGAGTCTGCTGCGCGGCCTGCACCAGATCATCGGCCGGCTGATGTACGCCGAGAATTTCTACATCGCCCTGTACGACCGCCAGCACGAAACCCTGCGCTTCATCTATTTCGCCGACGAGAAAGACGCCGGCATGTACGAACCGGAACGGAAGATCCCGATCGCCGAACTGGGCGGCAGCCTGACCCTGGGGCTGATCCGGCACGGCCGTGCGGTACGCGGCGCGTCCGAACAGGTCGCCGCGATGCTGGGGCTGTCGTGGGAGAACAAGCTGGGCACGCCGTCGGTCGATTTCATGGGCGTGCCGATGCGCCGCAACGACGACGTGGTGGGCGCACTGGTGGTGCAGAGCTACCGCGAAGGCGTGGGCTACACCCAGTCCGACTGCGCGGTGCTCGGCTTCGTCGCCGAGCACGTGCTCAACGCGGTGGAGCGCAAGCGCGGACAGGAAGCGCTGGAGCGGCGGGTGGCCGACCGCACCCGCGAGCTGGCCGATGCCAACCTGCAGCTGCAGATGCAGATCGCCGAACGCGAGCGGGCGGCGCACCTGCAGGCCACGCTTTACAAGATCGCGGCGCTGGCCAACAACCAGGAACGCGACGAGGATTTCTACCGCAGCCTCCACCAGGCGGTGGCCGAACTGCTCTACGCGGAGAATTTCTACATCGCGCTGCTGTCCGCCGACGGCACCCAGCTGGAGATCCCGTATTCGGTCGACGTGGCCGGCGACGAGCGCGGCAACCGCCCGCTGGGCCGCGGCCTGAGCGAATACGCGCTGCGCCACGGCAGGACGCTGCTGATCGACGACCAGGGCGTGCGCGACCTGGTCGCCGCGGGCGAGATGGACGCCAGCCACCACGCCAGCCGCACCTCCGCGGTGTGCTGGCTGGGCGCGCCGCTGCTGGGCGCGGACGGGGTGATGGGCCTGGTGGTGGTGCAGAGCTACCGGCCGGACCTGGTGTACAGCAGCGAGGACGCCGAACTGCTGACCTTCGTCGCCCACCAGATCGCCAGCAGCGTGCAGCGCCGCCGCCACGCCGAAGCCCTGCAGTCGCTGAACGCCGAACTGGAACAGCGGGTGCACGCACGCACGCGGGAGTTGCGGCGCGAGATCTCGGTGCGCGAGCAGGTGGAAGCCCAGCTCAAGCACCAGGTCATGCACGACCCGCTGACCGGCCTGCCCAACCGGCTGTACCTGCGCGACCGCCTCGAGCGGGCGCTGTCCAGCCAGCAGCGCAACCCGCAGCACGCCTTCGCCCTGCTGTACCTCGACGTCGACCGCTTCAAGCTGTTCAACGACAGCCTGGGCCACCTGGCCGGCGACGCGGTGCTGCGCGAGGTTTCGCGCCGCCTGCTGGACTGCGTGCGCGGCCCCGACATCGTCGCCCGGCTGTCAGGCGACGAATTCGCGATCCTGCTGGAGGAAGGCGTCCAGCCCGCCACCGCGGTGAAGATCGCCCAGCGCATCCAGTCGCGCATGCAGGCCGCGGTGCAGGTGGGCGAGCGCGACCTGCTGGCCTCGGTCAGCATCGGCATCGCCATCAGCCACCCGCGTTACCAGACCATCGACGAGATGCTGCACGACGCCGACGTGGCGCTGTACCGCGCCAAGGCCACGGGCCGGCAGCGCTTCGTGCTGTTCGACGAGCGCCAGCAGAAGGCGGCGATGAACGTGCTGGAACTGGAGCTGCAGCTGCGCCAGGCGCTGCATGCAGGCGAGTTCGTGCCCTATTTCCAGCCCATCGTCCGCCTCGACGACGGCGGCACGGTGGGCTACGAGGCGCTGATCCGCTGGCAGCACCCCACCCGCGGCCTGCTGGGGCCCGGCGAATTCCTGCCGGTGGCCGAGGAGAGCGGCCTGATCGAGGCGATCGACTGGCACATGTACCGGCTGGCCTGCACCGCAGGCGCAGCGCTGGTCGCGGACGACGGCTTCATCAGCATCAACATCTCGCCGCGCCATTTCCAGTACGAGGATTTCGACCAGCGCCTGCTGGACCTGCTGCAGGAGACCGGGTTCCCGCCGGCACGGCTGCGCATCGAGGTCACCGAAAGCACCCTGCTGGGGGACCCCGAGGCCGCCGCGCGGATCCTGCAGCGGCTGCAGGACGCGCAGGTGGGCGCCGCGCTGGACGACTTCGGCACCGGCTACTCCTCGCTCAGCCATGTCCACCGGTTCCCGCTGCGTTCGATCAAGATCGACCGCTCGTTCACCAGCGACCTCGACCAGCCCGATGCGCGCCGCAGCCTGGCGATCATCGAGGCGGTGCAGGGCCTGGCCCGCTCACTGGGCCTGAACGTGGTGGCGGAAGGGGTGGAGACGGAAGCCCAGCGGCAGGCGCTGCTGGCGACCGGTTGCGCATACGCGCAGGGATTCCTGTTCGGGCGACCGCAGCCGGCCGGGCACTGGCAGGCCGCGGCGGCGGCGGCCACGGCCATCGCCCCCGCAAAAGCGTGAACGGCGTCACATGAAACCCGCCCGGCGCAGGCAGCTGCCGGCGCCTGCCGACGGCGGGCGTCCATAATGACGGCGATGCCAGATCGCCAGACTCCCGCCCAGGTCGGCCTGTTCGACCCGCCGACCGCAGATGCCGCTGCCGCCATGCGCGCCGCCGGCACGAACACCCGATCCGACGCCGAGCCCGGCGGCGAACCGCTGCCGCTGCCCGGCTTCCTGCCGCCATCCGCTGCTTCCGCCGCGCCGGCGCCGCGCCCCGCCAAGGTCAAGCTGCCGCTGTGGGCGCGCCTGCTCGGGCGGCCGCTGCATCCGTGGCTGAAGCTGGACATCGAGACCGACCCGCAGGTGGGCGCCGATGGGCGGCCGATCTGCTACGTGCTGGAAGACTACGGCCTGTCCAACGCGCTGATCCTGGCGCGGGCCTGCCGCGAGGCCGGGCTGCCGCCGCCGCTGCAGCCCATCGCCGGCGACCCGCTGGGGCGCAAGCGCGCCTACGTGGCGCTGTCGCGCCGCCACGCCAACGCGCTGGGGCTGCTGCCGGGCGCCGAGCACAAGACCCATTCCGGTTCGCTGGCACGGCTGCTGGCCGCGCATGGCAATAACCCGGCGCTGGACGTGCAGCTGGTGCCGGTGTCGATCTTCGTCGGCCAGGCGCCCAAGCGCAGCAGCGGCTGGTTCTCGGTGCTGTTCTCGGAGAACTGGACCCTGGTCGGCCGCTTCCGCCGGCTGCTGGCGATCCTGCTGAACGGCCGCGACACCCTGGTGCAGTTCGCCGCGCCGATTCCGCTGCGCGACATCGTCGCCGAGCAGCTGCCGCCGGAACGCACCGTGCGCAAGCTCTCGCGCGTGCTGCGCACCCACTTCCGCCGCGTGCGCGAGGTGGTGATCGGCCCCGACCTGTCGACCCGGCGCATGCTGGCCGACCAGGTGCTGTCGGCGCCGCTGGTCAAGGACGCCATCGCCGACCAGGCGCGGCGCGACAACAGCAAGCCCGAGGAAGCGTGGAAGAAGGCCAACGCCTACTTCTGGGAAATCGCCGCCGACTACTCCAATACGGTGGTGCGCTCGCTCAGCTTCCTGCTGACGTCGGTGTGGAACCGCATCTACCGCGGCGTGCTGGTCCACCACCTCGACCAGTTCAAGCAGAAAGCGCCGGGCCATGAAGTGGTCTACGTGCCCAGCCACCGCAGCCACATGGACTACCTGCTGCTGAGCTACCTGCTCTACAGCCACGGCATCGTCGCCCCGCACATCTTCGCCGGCATCAACCTCAACCTGCCGGTGGTGGGCACCGTGCTGCGCAAGGGCGGCGCGTTCTTCGCCCGCCGCAGCTTCAAGGGCAACGCGCTGTATTCGGCGGTGTTCCGCGAATACATGGCGCAGCTGGTGGCCGGGGGCTACTCCATCGAATACTTCATCGAAGGCGGGCGCTCGCGCACCGGCCGGCTGCTGCAGCCGAAGGGCGGCTCGCTGGCGATGACCGTGCGCGCCTACCTGCGCCAGCCGACCCGGCCGCTGCTGTTCCAGCCGGTCTACATCGGCTACGAGAAGCTGATGGAGGGCGGCAGCTACCTCGACGAGCTGTCCGGCAAGCCGAAGGAAAAGGAGTCGATCTGGCAGCTGCTGACCGGCATCCCCAAGGTGCTGCGGAGCAACTACGGCCAAGTAGTGGTGAACTTCGGCGAACGCATCCGGCTCGACCAGATCCTGGCCGAGCACGCGCCGGAATGGGACGGCAAGCCGGTGGGCGACGACGAAAAGCCGGCCTGGTTCGCGCGCACCGTCGATGCGCTGGCGCAAAAGATCCAGGTCCACGTCAACCGCGCCGCCGACGTCAACCCGATCAACCTGCTGGCACTGGCGCTGCTGTCCACGCCCAAGCACGCGATGGGCGAAGCCGACCTGCGCGCGCAGATCGCGCTGTCCAAGACGCTGCTGGTGGAGGTGCCGTATTCCGACTGGGTGACGGTGACCCCGCATTCGCCGGAGCAGATCATCGCCCACGGCGAGGAGATCGGCCTGATCACCCGCACCAGCCATCCGCTGGGCGACGTGCTGGGCGTGGAAGGCGACAACGCGGTGTTGCTGAGCTATTTCCGCAACAACGTGCTGCACCTGTTCACCGCCTCCTCGTGGATCGCGGTGTGCTTCCAGAACAACCGCCGCATGGGCCGCCGCCAGCTGCAGCAGATCGGCCGCACCCTGTATCCATTCCTGCAGGCCGAACTGTTCCTGCCTTGGGACGAGGACACCTTCGCCAGCCGCATCGACAGCACCATCGAGGTGTTCATCCGCGAGGGCCTGCTGGAGCAGGCCAGCGACGAGGACGGCGGCATCCTGCAGCGCAACGCCGGCCAGAGCGACGAGGTGTTCCGCCTGCGCGCGCTGGGCCACACCCTGCAGCAGGCGTTCGAGCGCTATTACATCGCCATCTCGGTGCTGGTGAAGAACGGCCCCGGCATCCTCGGCGCCGGCGAGCTGGAGAGCCTGTGCCAGCTCACCGCGCAGCGGCTGTCGCTGCTGTACGCGCCGGCCGCGCCGGAGTTCTTCGACAAGTCGCTGTTCCGCGGCTTCATCCAGCAGCTGCGCGAACTCAAGCTGGTCTGGCCCAATCCGGAGACCAGCAAGCTGATGTTCGACGAGCGCCTCAACGCCTGGGCCAAGGACGCGCGGGTGGTGCTGGGGCGCGAGCTGCGCGCGACCATCGAGAAGATCAGCCCGGCCAGCGCGCGCACCACCGGCGAGATCCCGGCGCTGCCGGCGGAGGACGCTGACACCTCGTCGTCGTGAGGATGCGTCCTGGCCGGCGGCTTACGCCGGCTCGTCCGGGATCAGCGCGTTCTCCAGCCAGGCGATCTGGTCCTTCAGCAGCAGCTTGCGTTTCTTCAACCGCTTCAGCATCAGCTCGTCGGCCTGGATGTCGGCCTGCAGGCGCGCGATGGCTTCGTCCATGTCGCGGTGCTGCTGGCGCAGGTCCACCACGCGCCGCGCCATGCGCGACAGTTCGGCCGGATCGGTGGGCTGGTTCATGTGCCGAGCATAGCGCGCCCGGATGCCGCCGGCGGGCGGGTAAAATGGCGGTCCGATGAATATTTCCGCGCCCCCGCTTAGCGACCTTCCGGCCCCCAGGCGCAAGCACGAGGCCGACAAGCTGGCCAAGCGCCTGCGCCACCAGGTGGGCAAGGCGATCGCCGACTTCGGCATGATCGAGGACGGCGACAAGGTCATGGTCTGCCTGTCCGGCGGCAAGGACAGCTACACGATGCTGGACGTGCTGCTGCAGCTGCGCAAAAAAGCGCCGGTCGATTTCAGCATCACCGCGGTCAACCTGGACCAGAAGCAGCCGGGCTTCCCGGAGCACGTGCTGCCGGAATACCTGCGCTCGATCGGGGTGGACTTCCACATCCTCGAGCAGGACACCTACTCGGTGGTCAGCCGGGTGATCCCGGAAGGCAAGACGATGTGCTCGCTGTGTTCGCGGCTGCGCCGCGGCGCGCTGTACACCTACGCCGAGCAGCACGGCTTCACCAAGATCGCGCTGGGCCACCACCGCGACGACCTGGTCAACACCTTCTTCCTCAACCTGTTCTTCCACGCGAAGTTGAGCGGCATGCCGCCGAAGCTGCTCAGCGACGACGGCAAGCACGTGGTGATCCGCCCGCTGGCCTACGTGCGCGAGGACGATATCGAAGCCTACGCCGAGGCGAAGGGCTTCCCGATCATCCCCTGCAACCTGTGCGGCTCGCAGGAAAACCTGCAGCGCAAGCAGGTCAAGAAGATGCTGGCGCAGTGGGAGAAGGAGACGCCCGGCCGCATCGAGACCATGGCGCGTGCGCTGGGCGACATCCGTCCGTCGCAGCTCAGCGACCCGAAGCTGTTCGACTTCCTCGCCCTCGGCAAGCGCGGCGACGCGGCGCTGCCCGATGCGCATGCCTGGCTGGCTGGCGCCCCCGCCGAGCCGGAGCCGGTGGCGATGGCGCTGCATGCCGTGCGCAACCACGACGGCCTGGACATCCTCAAGTCCTGATCCCGCGCCACGCTTCCCGCACTTCCACCCGGCCGCCGCCCATCCGCTGGCGATGGCCTTTCCACAGGATTCCCGATGTTCTTCCGCAACCTGACCCTGTTCCGCTTCCCCGCTTCACTGGAGCTGTCCGACCTCGAACCGCAGCTGGCCGAATGCGCGCTCAAGCCGGTCGGCCCGCTGGAGCTGTCCTCGCGCGGCTTCGTCGCGCCGATGGGCCAGCACCACGACGGCTTTCAGCACCTGTGCGACGGCGCGCGCTGGCTCACCGTGGGCGGCGAGGACAAGCTGCTGCCCGGCGCGGTGGTCAACGACCTGCTGCAGAAGAAGCTGGCCGCGATCGAGGAGAAGGAAGGCCGCAAGCCCGGCGGCCGCACCCGCAAGCGACTGAAGGACGAGCTCATCACCGAGCTGCTGCCGCGCGCGTTCGTACGTCCGGTCCGCAGCGACGCGCTACTGGACAGCCAGCTTGGCGTGATCGCGGTGGACACCTCCTCGCGCAAGTCGGCCGAATCGGTGGTGTCGGAAGTGCGCCGCGCGCTGGGCAGCTTCCCGGCGCTGCCGCTGAACGCCGAAGTGGCGCCGCGCGCCATCCTCACCGGCTGGCTGGCCGGCGACGCGCTGCCCGACGGGCTGGCGCTGGGCGACGAGTGCGAGCTGCGCGACCCCACCGACACCGGCGCGGTGGTGAAGATCCAGCGCATGGAGCTGTCGGGCGAGGAAATCAGCAAGCACCTCGAGGCCGGCAAGCAGTGCACGCGGCTGGCGCTGGTGCTGGACGACCACGTCAGCTTCGTGATCGGCGAAGACCTGATCGTGCGCAAGTTCAAGCTGCTGGACGGCGCGGTGGACCAGATGGAAGCCACCGAGCACGACGACATCGTGGCCGAACTGCAGGCCCGCTTCGCGCTGATGACCGGCGAGTTCAAGCGCCTGTTCGCCGTGCTGGAGAAGGCGTTCAAGCTCAGCAAGGCGGAGTGAGATTTTCTCCTCCCCTTGCGAAGCAAGGGGAGGCAGGGAGGGGGTTGCTCCGACGGCAAGCACACCTCTCCACCCCTCCCCTTCGCCTTTGGCGAAAGGAAGGGGGCTTAGAATCTCCCAATGCGTTCCCTGTTCCGCCTGCTGCCCGCCCTGCGCACCGCGCCGACGCCCCGTGCACCGCGGCGCGAGCAGGTCAGTTTCCAGCTCGACGCGCAGCGCAGCATCGACCTGCTGCGCGTGCGCGACCCGCGCGCGAAGCGGATCAAGCTGAGCGTCGACGAGCGCGGCGCACGGCTCACATTGCCGCAGCGCGCCAGCCGCGCCGAGGGCGAGCGCTTCCTGCACGAACATCGCGGCTGGCTGGCCGCGCAGCTCGACCGGCAGGCCGATGCCGCCGGCAATGGTCTGGTGCGCGACGGCACCGCCACGCTGCCGCTGCGCGGCATCGAGCTGCCGCTGCGCTGGCAGGGCGGGCGCGCCACCCGGCTGGAGGCCGACGACGACAGCGGCCTTCGCTTCATCGCCCCGGCCAATGCCGGCGACGCCGCGCTGCGGCGCGCGCTGAAGGATTTCTACGAAGCGCAGGGCCGTGCCGACACCGGGCGCTGGCTGCCGAAGTACCTGCCCGACATGCCGCGCACGCCGCGCCGCATCGTGTTCAAGCGCACCTCGTCGCTGTGGGGCTCGCTGGCCCCCGACGGCACCCTGGCGCTGGATCTGGCCCTGCTGCTGGCGCCGCCGCCGGCCTTCGAATACGTGCTGGTGCACGAGCTCTGCCACCTTTTGCATGCCGACCATTCGCCGCGCTTCTGGGGCGAAGTGGAAGCACGGTTCCCGGCGTGGCGCGACGAGCGCGATTTCCTGCGCGCCGAAGGGCGTGCGCTGAAGGCCAGGCTGCGCCAGCTGCTGGCCGGCTGAGGTGGCGATTCACGTATCCTCCGGTGACGACAACGCCGGGGAACCCATGTCCATGATCCATACCCATCGCCGCCTGCTGGCCCTCGCCCTGATCGCCGCGATCGTGGCCCTGCCCGCCTGCAAGAAAGCCCAGGACGCCGCGGTCGAAGCGGCGATGGAAAAAGCCACCGGCATGAAGGTGGACAAGGACGGCAACGCGGTCACCATCAAGACGGAGAAGGGCGACCTCAAGGTGGCCACCGCCGAGGATGGCGGCAGCGTGCCGCTGCCGGCGGGTTTCCCCTCCGACATCTACCTGCCGGACGGGCACAAGGTGGCCAGCGCGATGGAGCTGGGCGGCGCGCAGATGGTCAACCTGACCACCGCGGCCGACATGGCCGCCGTGCATGCCGCCGCCGACAAGGCAATGCAGGACGGCGGCTGGAAGCGCGAGATGGCCATGCAGACCGGCGACAGCAGCAGCCTTGCCTACAGCAAGGACAAGCGGCAGGTGTTCTACCAGCTGATGAAGGGCGAGGAAGGCGGCACTCAGCTCGCGATCCGCGCCGGTACCGACGAGTAACCGCTGCCGGCGGTGACGCACCGCGCGCCGCGACCGCCGCTTCGGGACAGCACGGCGCATCGCAACGCAGCAGGGCGCACCTGCGACGGTGCCGCCGCAGCGCCCGTCGGGCTGCTAGCGCGCCATCAGGAAATCGTGGATCGCGCCGGCCACCGCGTCCGGCTGCTGCATGTGCAGGTGGTGGCCGCCGGCCATCGCCAGCAGGCGCCCATGCGGCAGCAGCCCGACCCGCCGGCGGCGCTGCGCATCGGGAAAATAGGGCTGGGCGGGGTCGGCAAACACGGCCAGGGTCGGACAGGTGATGGCGGCCAGCATGTCGTCGATCTGCGCCTCGGTCAGGCGGCTGAGGCTGGGCAGGGTCAGGCGCTGGTCGCTGCTCCAGGTATAGCCACCGGCCACCGGACGCACCCCGCGCTCCACCAGCAGGCGCAGCAGCGCTTCGTCCAGCCCGCTGCCGGGCACCCGGCCGGCGTGCAGGCGCGCGCGCGTGGCGGTGTCGATGTCGGGGAACACGCGCAGCCGCTTGTCCGCCACCAGCCGCTGCGCGGCCACCGCTTCGCGCATCCGTGACGCGGTGTGCTCCGGCGCCTCCGCCAGCGCGCCCAGCATCTCGATCACCGCCAGCCGTTCGATCCGCTCCGGGCAGGCGGCGGCGATCATGCTGGCGATGCCGGCGCCCATCGAATGCCCGAGCAGGTGGAAGCGGTCCCAGCCCAGCGCGTCGGCGGCATCCAGCACCGCGGCGATGGCGACGCTGAAGGAATACTCCGCGCCCGGCGCCAGATGCGCGCTGCGACCATGGCCGGGCAGGTCCAGCGCGACCAGATCGAAGCCGCGCAGGTACGGTGCCATCGGCAGGAAGCTCGCGGCGTTGTCCAGCCAGCCGTGCAGGGCCAGCACGCGCGGGCCGCGGCCATCGTTGCGCAACGCGGCCAGGCGGCCCAGCGCGACGTCGAAACCGGTCTCTTGCATCAGGCCCAGCCCACGTCGCCGCGCGCCAATGCGGCCAGCGCATCGGCATGCGCGCCGCCCGCGTTCAGGCAGGGGATGTAGCGCAGGGCCTCGCCCCCGGCGGTGCGGAAGGCGGCGTCGTTCTCCACCGCGATTTCTTCCAGTGTCTCCAGGCAATCCACGGCGAACCCGGGGCAGACCACGTCGACGCGACGTACGCCGTCGCGCGCCAGCGCTTCCAGGGTTGGCTGGGTATACGGCTCCAGCCAGCGTTCGCGGCCAAAACGCGACTGGAAGGTCAGCAGCAATTCGTCGCGCCGAACGTCCAACGCCGCAGCGATCGCGCACGCGCTGGCCTCGCACTGGTCGGCGTAGGGATCGCCACCGTCCACCAGCCGCCGCGGGATGCCGTGGAAGGACAGCAGCAGGCGCTCGCCGCGGCCGTGCGCGGCCCAGTGCGCGCGGATCGACTCGGCGATCGACGCGGCCCAGCCGGCGTCCAGGTGGTAGTCGTGCAGCACCTCGACCTGCAGGTCGGCCGCGGCCACGGCCACCGCGTCGGCCACGCTGGCGGTGGTGGTGGTGGAGTACTGCGGGTACAGCGGCAGCACCCTCACCTGGCGCACGCCCTCGGCGCGCAGGCGGTCCAGCACCGTGCGTACCGACGGCTCGCCATAGCGCATCGCATGCACCACCCGACGGTCCGGCAGGCGCGCGGCCACCGCCTTGGCCAGCGCGGCGGTATGCACGGCCAGCGGCGACCCGCCCTCCATCCAGATCTGCGCGTACTTGTGCGCCACCTTCGGGCTGCGCAGCGGCAGGATGATGAAGTGCAGCAGCGGGCACCACAGCCAGCGGGTCAGCTGGACCACGCGGTGGTCGTGCAGGAACTGCGCAAGGTAGCGGCGTACCGCCGGCGCGGTGGGCGCGGCGGGGGTGCCGAGATTGACCAGCACCAGCGCGGGGGCGGAATCGGGGGACGTCGACATGCGCATAGGATCGCATGGCCGCCCGCGTACCATGCGCTGACTTAATGTCGATTCATGGCCGCCGCGCCACGATGCGGTTTCGCCCCCGCTTTTCCACAAGACCATACAGTCCACGCAGACCACGGAGACCACGATGACTGCGACCCCGCGACGCCTGACCCTTGCCCTTGCCGTGCTGCTGGCTGCCGGTGCCGTCGTCGCCGGTTCACGCGAGGACGTACGCGCCGACGACGCGGTGCGGGTGGTGCGGCAGATCCAGTCCATCCCCGAAGCGTCGATCCCGGACCGTCTGCTGGACGATGCCAAGGCGATCGTGGTCGTGCCCGACACCATCAAGGCCGGCTTCATGCTGGGCGGCCGCCGTGGCCTCGGCCTGATGGCAACCAAGGCCGCCGATGGCAGCTGGACCAACCCGGTATTCGTCAAGCTGGCCGGCGCCAGCTTCGGGTTGCAGGCCGGCGTGCAGTCGGCCGACGTGATCCTGGTGTTCCGCAGCGAGCGCGGGCTGGACAACCTGGTCAACGGCAAGATCACCCTCGGCGCCGATGCCGGGGTGGCCGCAGGCCCGGTTGGCCGCAACGCCGCCGCCGCCACCGACGGCGCGCTGAAGGCAGAGATCTGGTCGTGGTCGCGCGCGCGCGGGCTGTTTGCCGGCGTGGCCCTGGACGGCGCAGTGTTGTCGATCGACAACGGCGCCAACCGCACCGCCTACGGCAGCGGCGTGACCCCGCGGATGATCTTCGAGGGCCGCGCGCCGCAGGCGCCCTCGGCCGCCATCGTCGCCTTCCGCGATGCGCTGGAGGAAGCCACCGCCGCCGCCCGCTACGCGCGCCGGGGTGCCGCAGCGCCTGCCGCGCCTGCAGCCCCCACGCCGGCCGCCGCTTCGGTGCAGCTGCTGGACGCCGGCAACCCGGCCACCACCACCCCGCTGCCGCCGGCCACCAAGCCGTAAGCTAGAATCCGAGGTCTTCCCCTACAACCACGGTGCATCCATGGGCGGCTTCAGCATCTGGCATTGGCTGATCGTGTTGGTCGTCGTGCTGCTGGTGTTCGGCACCAAGCGGCTGACCTCCGGTGCGCGCGACCTCGGCAAGGCGGTCAACGAGTTCAAGAAGGGCATGCACGGCGACGAGGACGACAAGCCGGCCGCGCGGATCGGCGAGGACAAGGCGCCGTCTTCGGCCGAGCAGCGCGAACGCGACGACACGGCACGCTGACGCCGCCAGGCGGCTTCGATGTTCGATTTCTCCCTCGGCGAGATGCTGGTCGTCGCCCTGGTGGCGCTGGTCGTACTGGGCCCGGAGCGGCTGCCGAAGGCGGCGCGCTTCGCCGGCCTGTGGGTACGCAAGGCGCGCGCGCAGTGGCACGCGGTGCGCAGCGAGCTGGAGCAGGAGCTGGCCAGCGAGGAACTGCAGCGCAGTCTGCGCGAAAGCCAGCAGGCACTGCGCGACGCCGAGGCGCGTCTGCGCGAGGCCACCGCGCAGGTGCAGGCGGACGCGCCGCGCGCACTGGACCCGCCGGCCACCAGCGACGGGGAACGCCGTGACGGCTGAGCACCACGACAGCGAACGCCCGCTGATCGCCCACCTGCTGGAACTGCGCACGCGCCTGCTGCGTGGCGTGGCCGGCCTGGGCGTCGCGCTGGCCTGCCTGCTGCCATTCGCCAACACCCTGTACGGCTACCTGGCCCAGCCGCTGCTGGCCAAGCTGCCCAAGGGCGGCCAGCTGATCGCCACCCAGGTCGCTTCGCCGTTCTTCGCGCCGATGAAGCTGGCCTTCTTCGCCGCACTGGTGGTGGCGATGCCTTGGCTGCTCTACCAGGCTTGGGCCTTCGTGGCGCCGGGGCTGTACCGGCGCGAGAAGCGGCTGGCGCTGCCACTGCTGAGCTCGGCGCTGCTGCTGTTCTACGCCGGCTGCGCGTTCGCCTATTTCCTGGTGCTGCCGATGGTGTTCGGATTCATGGCGCGGGTGACGCCGGACGGCGTGGCGATGATGACCGACATCAGCGCCTACCTCGATTTCGTGCTGGTGATGTTCCTCGCCTTCGGCCTGTCGTTCGAACTGCCGGTGGCGCTGGTGATCCTGTCCCTGCTGGGCTGGGTGACCCCGGCGCAGCTGCGCGAAGGCCGCGGCTACGCGGTGGTGGGCATCTTCATCGTTGCCGCGGTGCTGACCCCGCCCGACGTGGTCAGCCAGCTGATGCTGGCGATCCCGATGTGCCTGCTGTACGAGGCCGGCATCCTCGCCGCGCGCCTGGTCGCGCCACGCGAGTCCCAGCCGGCGTAGGCGCCAGGCCCGCGCGGACGCGGGCTCAGGCTTCGAAGCCGTGCACCTGCACCACAGGCGGCGGCATGCCCGCATCGCCGAAGGTGTCGCGCCAGGCGAGGTAGGCCGCGCCCACCACCAGCACCAGCACCACCCCGGCAAAACCGAGCATGGTCAGCATCGTCAGCAGCGCGCCCAGCGCCGGATGGATGGCGCCGCCCAGCACCGCCAGCAGGCTGGCCAGCAGCGCCACCACCACCGCCGCCAGCAGCAGCGCGCCGACGAACAGCACGCCGGCCACTAGATTGGCACCGATGTTGCTGACCGAGGCGCGCAAGGCATTGCGCAACGCATCGATCAGGCCATTGCCGGAGAACAGCATCAGCGGGATCGCGAACAGCATCAGCGCGTAGCTGAAATAGTTGAAGACCAGTTGCACCAGGAACAGCAGGCCGCCGTTCTGCGGCTGCGGCACCGCGGGCGTGGCGCCCTGCATCGCCGCCTGCATCGCCTCAAGATAGTCGCGCCAGTAGTCGCTGCCGGCCACGGCCACCATCAGCACGCCGCCGACCACCGCCAGCGCCACCTGCACCAGCCCCAGCCACGCCAGCTGGCGGCCTTTGCCGCTGCGCAACGGCACGAACACGTCGCGCGCATGCGCCGGGCGCCCGGCCTCGGTCTCTCGGATCACGTGCATCAGCCCGCCCAGCAGCACCGGCACCAGCAGCATGACTGCCAAGGTCAGCGGCACCGCCACCGCCATCACCAGGCCGAGACCCGGCGGCTGACCGCTGGCCTTGCTGCCGGCCAGCAGCAAGCCCATCAACAGGGCCAGCGCCAGCACCGCCGCGTACAGCGCGATGATCGCCAGCGCCGCCGCCCCGAACACCGCGCGCGGATTCCTCGCGCCCAGGTCGATGGCCTGACGGAACCACACCAGCCCCTGGCTGGCCGGCAATCTGCGAATGTCCATGTTGCGCCCCGGAAAGAGGCACACAGGATACCGGAGCGCGCGTCAGCGCCGGGCGCGGCGGACGAACCGGCGCAGGATTTCGCGCGCGTGCGGCGCCGCGCCGACCTCGCGCGCCAGCCGCTTGCCGCAACGTCCCTCGCGGGCCAGCGCATCGGCACGGGCATGGATATAGCCGCGCATGTGGCCGGCGCTGAACTCGGGATGGAACTGCAGGCCCCAGGCCGCGTCGCCCCAGCGGAAGGCGTGGCAGGCGTCGTGGTCGTTGCGGGCCAGCACGGTGGCGCCCGGCGGCGGCTGCAGCACGCTCTGCAGGTGGGTGGCCTGGGCGGCAAAGCGCACCGGCAGGCCGGCGAACAGCGGGTCGTCCTGCGCCTGCGGGTGCAGGTCGATGTGCACGGTGCCCATCTCGCGGCCGTTGGGATTGTCGTCGACGGTGCCACCCAGCGCGTGCGCGATCAGCTGGTGGCCGTAGCAGATGCCCAGCAGCGGCAGCCCGGCGTGCGCGGCCTCGCGCAGCCAGCCGGCGCTGCGTTCGCTCCAGTCGTGGCGCTCGGTGACCATTGCCGCCGAGCCAGTGACGATCGCGCCGGCGAAGCCATCGCGGCGCGGCAGTGCGTCGCCGCGCTGGACATCCACCACCACCGCGTCGTCCCGTCCCAGTCCGGCGGCCACCCGGATCCAGTGGGCGAAGCTGCCGTGGCGGCGCATCGACGGGGTGGGCTGGCCGGTTTCGAGGATCAGGAAGGGCGTGGTCATCGGCGTTGGCGGGCGGCGTGGCGGCGGGCGGCAAAACAGGCGCCCTTATACTAATCCGCTACCTCGCACTTCCCAGCCCGACATGGCCGTTCCGATCACCTTCCAGCAACTCGTCTCGCGCCTCAACGCCTACTGGGCGGAACAGGGCTGCGTCCTGATCCAGCCGCTGGACCTCGAGGTCGGTGCCGGCACCTTCCACCCGGCCACCTTCCTGCGCGCGCTCGGCCCGGAGCCGTGGAACGCCGCCTACGTGCAGCCCAGCCGCCGCCCCACCGACGGCCGCTACGGCGACAACCCCAACCGCCTGCAGCGCTACTACCAGTTCCAGGTGGTGATGAAGCCCAGCCCCGACAACATCGTCGAGCTGTACTTCGACTCGCTGAAGGCGCTCGGCATCGACCCGCTGGTACACGACCTGCGCCTGGTCGAGGACAACTGGGAATCGCCCACGCTCGGCGCCTGGGGCCTGGGCTGGGAAGTCTGGCTCAACGGCATGGAGGTGACCCAGTTCACCTACTTCCAGCAGGCCGGCGGGCTGGAGTGCCGGCCGGTGCTGGGCGAGATCACCTACGGGCTGGAACGCCTGTGCATGTACCTGCAGAACTGCGACAACGTCTATGACCTGGTGTGGACCTACGGCCCCGACGGGCTGCCGGTCACCTACGGCGACGTCTACCACCAGAACGAGGTGGAGCAGAGCACCTACAACTTCGAATACGCAAACGTGGCCGAGATGTTCCACCGCTTCGATGCCTGCGAGAAAGAGGCGATGAAGCTGGTCGAAGCCGGCCTGCCGCTGCCGGCCTACGAGCAGGTGACCAAGGCCAGCCACAGCTTCAACCTGCTGGACGCGCGCCGCGCGATTTCGGTGACCGAACGCCAGCGCTACATCCTGCGCGTGCGCAAGCTGGCGCAGGCGGTGGCGGAAAGCTATTACGCGCAGCGCGAGAAGCTGGGCTTCCCGGGATTGAAGAACAACGCCGCCAACACGGAGGTCGCGGCATGAACATGCAACCGTTGCTGATCGAACTCGGCACCGAGGAACTCCCGGTCAAGGCCCTGCCCGGGCTGGCGCAGGCGTTCTTCGACGGCGTGCTGGCGGCGCTGGACAAGCGCGGCGTGGCGGTGGAGCGCGGCGACGCCAAGCCGCTGTATTCGCCGCGCCGGCTGGCGGTGCTGCTGCCCGGCGTGGCGGTGGAGCAGCCGGAACAGACCTCCGAGGTACTGGGCCCGTACCTCAATATTGCGCTGGACGCGAACGGCGCGCCCACCAAGGCGCTTGAAGGCTTCGCCGCCAAGGCCGGGGTTGAATGGACGGCGCTGGAAAAAACCAGCGATGCCAAGGGCGAGCGCTTCGTGCACCGCGCCACCAAGCCCGGTGCGCGCACGCTGGACCTGCTGCAGGGCGTGCTGGACGAGGCGCTGGCCGGGATGCCCATTCCCAAGCCGATGCGCTGGGGCGCCCACACCTACGGTTTCGCCCGCCCGCTGCACTGGCTGGTGGCGCTGCTTGGCAACGAAGTTGCCGATCTCGAAGCGCTCGGCATCCGCGCCGGCCGCCAGACCCGCGGCCACCGCTTCCACGCGCCGCAGGCCATCGCCATCGCCCAGCCGCAGGACTACGTGGCCGCGCTGCTGGATGCCAAGGTGCTGGTCGATGCCGACGCGCGCCGCGCGCGCATCATCGATGACGTCGAACGCGCGGCGCAGGCCGCCGGCGGCAACGCGCGCATCGACGCGGGCAACCTGGAACAGGTGAACTGCCTCAACGAATGGCCGGTGGCGGTGGCCTGCGCGTTCGACCGCGAGTTCCTGGCGGTGCCGCAGGAAGCGCTGGTCGAGACCATGGAGGCCAACCAGAAGTTCTTCCCGGTGCTGGATGCCAACGGCAAGCTCACCGAGAAGTTCATCGGCATCGCCAACATCGAGTCGAAGGACGCTTCCGAAATCCGCAAGGGCTACGAGCGGGTGATCCGCCCGCGCTTCAGCGACGCCAAGTTCTTCTTCGACGAGGACCTGAAGCAGGGGCTTGCGTCGATGGGCGAGGGCCTTGCGACCGTGACCTACCAAGCCAAGCTGGGCAGCGTGGCCGACAAGGTGGCGCGCGTGGCCGCGCTGGCCGAGGCCATCGCCGCGCAGGTCGGCGCCGACCCGGCGCAGGCACGGCGTGCGGCGGAGCTGGCGAAGAACGACCTGCAAAGCCGCATGGTCAACGAGTTCCCCGAATTGCAGGGCATCGCCGGCCGCTACTACGCGCAACGCGCGGGCGAGCCGGACGAGGTGGCGCTGGCCATCGACGAGGCCTACCGCCCGCGCTTCGCCGCCGACGACATCGCCGCCTCCACGCTGGGCAAGGTGCTGGCGATCTCCGAGCGGCTGGACACGCTGGCCGGCGGCTTCGCCGCGGGCCTGAAGCCGACCGGCAACAAGGACCCGTTCGCGCTGCGGCGCAATGCGCTGGGACTGGCACGGACGATTATCGAGAGCGGGTTCGATCTCAATCTCCCCAAGCTGCTTGAGCAGAGCATCAGTTTGTTGCCAACCAGCCTATTCCAGACATCTGGGAATGAAGATCTTGCGGTAGCACTCCAGAAGCGACTGACGCGAAATGACGTGTTCGAGTTCATTCTTGATCGCCTACGCGGCTACTACGCTGATCGTGGCGTTGGAGTCCGCGAATTCAACGCGGTGCTCGAGAAGGCGGTACCAACCCCGACAGGATCGGCGACAAACATCACCGTCATAGAGGCGGTATGCACCTCGCTGTACGACTTCGACCGCCGCCTCGGCGCCATCGGCACGTTCGCGCAGCTGCCGGAAGCCGCGGCGCTGGCCGCCGCCAACAAGCGCATCGGCAACATCCTGAAGAAGGCCGACATCGACATCCCGGCAATCGAGGACGCGGCGCTGCTGCGCGAACCGGCCGAGCTGGCGCTGGCCGAAGCGGTGGAAGCCGCCTACGCCGAAACCGGCCCCGCGCTGGCGCAGGGCGATTACGTCAGCGTGCTGACCCGGCTGGCGGCGCTGCGCGCGCCGGTGGACGCGTTCTTCGACGCGGTGATGGTCAACGCCGACGACCCGGCCGTGCGCGCCAACCGGTTGGCGCTGCTGCAGCGGCTGGCCAGCCGGCTGGGCAGCGTGGCGGCGATCGAGCATCTGTCGTCCTGAGGCCGACACGCGCACCCAATGCGCTGGGTGCGCGTGCGCGGCGGAGTTAATCGCGCGTTGACGCCGCGTCGGTATCCTGCGGCGATGCCTGCCTGCCACTTTCGCCTGCCCTTGTTGCTCGCCTGCCTGTTGGCCACCGCGCCGGCGTGGGCGATCAAGGTGCAGAAGCTGGAGATCGTCGGCCTGCGCGACGAGGCGATGGAAGCCAACGTGCGCAGCGCGCTGTCGCTGAGCGACGAGTTGGACCGCGACCTGCGCGCGCGCCGGCTGGGGCATCTGCTGCGGGTGGCCGAGGACGAAACCCGGCGCGCGCTGGAACCATTCGGCTATTACTCGCCGACGATCAGCGTGGAGCGCAGCGACCGGCCCGCGCCCGTCGCCGATGCGCAAACCGACGCCGCGGCAGGCGATGCCGATGATGGCGACGGCAGCGACGGCGATGCCGACAGCGACCGCGCGGATGCACCCAACGCGCGCGGCAACCGCGACCGCGTGCTGACCGTGATCATCCGCATCGATCCCGGCCAGCCGGTGCGGGTGCGCGGGCTGGAACTCGGGGTGGCCGGGCCAGGTGGCGACGACCGTCACGTCGGCGACGCGCTGGCCGCGTTCGAGCCGCGCATCGGCGCGGTGCTTGACCACCGCCTGTACGAAACCGGCAAGTCGCGGATCGCCACCGCACTGGCTGCGCACGGTTATTTCGATGCCGCGCTGGCCAGCCATCGGGTCGAGGTGACGCGGGCGCAGCAGGCCGCCGACATCGACCTGCGCTGGAGCAGCGGCGCGCGTCACATGCTGGGCGAAGCGCGCTTCACCCAGACGCCCAAGGCCATCATCGACCCGCGTCTGCTGGGCAAGCTGGTGCCGTGGTCGCCGGGCCAGCCTTACGACCAGGCCGAGCTGGAACGCCTGCGCAAATCGCTGGTCATGCTGGATTATTTCGCGCTGGTCGATGTGCAGGCCGCACCGGCGCAGGCCACTGGCCTGCAGGTGCCGGTGGAGGTGCAGCTGACCCCCGCCAAGCGCAGCATCTACAGCCTCGGCGCCAGCTACGGCACGCTCAGCGGCGCCGGCATCAGCGCCGGGGTGGAGCGGCGCTACCTCAACGCGCGCGGGCACAAGGCGCTGGCGCAGGTGGACTGGGCGGAGAAGCGCAAGACCGCGACGCTGCAATACCGCATCCCCGCCTTCGCCTGGCTGGACGGCTGGTACACCGCCAGCCTGCAGGCCGCGGACGAGCAGACCGACTACGTCAACAGCCGCCGGCTGGAATTGGTGGGCAGCCGCAGCGGCCAGTACAACGACCGCCTCAACCTGGTCGCCTCGCTGCACGTGCTGCGCGAACGCTGGGCCTATGCCAGCTTGACCCGGCCGACCCCGGACTTCCGGTACGCCAGCTTCGTCTATCCCTCGCTGCGCGCGGAATACATCGACGTGGACGAGCGCATGGCGCCGCGCCGCGGCGGCGGTGGCACCCTGACCCTGCGCGGCGGCAAGGGCGGCGCCGACGGCAGGGCCACTTTCACCCAGCTGCACGCCAGCGTGCAGTGGTTCCACGGGCTGGATCCCAGCAGCCGGCTGCTGGCGCGCGGCGAACTGGGCCACACCTTCACCGCCGACGTGCTGGAACTGCCGCCCAGCCTGCGCTACTACGCCGGCGGCGACCGCAGCGTGCGCGGCTACGGCTGGCACGAGATCGGCCCGCGCATCGCCACCAGCGGCGGCGACTATTTCACCGGCGCGCCCAATGTGGTCACCGCCAGCCTGGAATACGAGCGCTACTTCCGCGGCCCGTGGGGTGCGGCGGTGTTCGTGGATACCGGCAGCGCATTCGAGGGCCGCGACGCCGACCTGCATACCGGCGTCGGCATCGGTCTGCGCTGGCGCTCGCCGGTGGGGCCGGTGCGCGTCGACATCGCGCGCGGGCTGGATTCGCCGGATTCGCCGATCACCCTGCATCTCAACATCGGCGCCGATCTGTGAAGGCGCGCGTGAAGGGACGACCGTGAACTGGCGCGACCGCTACCGCCGCTATCGCCGCTACGGGCTGGAACCGCTGCCGGCCGATGCCAGCCGCGAACAGCGCGAAGCGCGCATCGCCGAACTGCGGGTGCTGCGCCACAAGCGCCGGCGCAGGATCGCGCTGCGCAGCGGCATCGGCATCGGCGCGGTGGCGCTGCTGGCGGTCGCGGCGATCTACTGGGTGGTCACCACCATCGGCGGGCGCGATTTCCTGCTGCGGCAGATCGTCTCGCGCCTGCCGGCCGATGCGGTGCTGACCTGGAAGCAGGCGGAAGGCCCGGTGTCGGGGCCGATGATCCTGCGCGGCGTGCATTTTTCGCTGCCGCGCCAGCGCGACCCCGACTGCGTGCCGACCCCGCAGGCCAGCTGCGCGATGGGCACGATCATTTTCGACGCGACGACCGTTGTGCTCGACCCGGCGATCCGCCCGCTGCTCGGCCGCACCCTGCGGCTGGACGCGCTGGACGTGACCGGCGCCACCCTCGACCTGCCGAAAGGCGACACCCCGTTCAAGCTGCCGACCTGGCCGGACGTGCTGCCGGCCATCGCGCCGCCGCTGGACCTGCGCGCCGATGCCATCCGCATCGACGGCCTGCGCGTGCTGCAGGAAGGCCAGCCGCTGATCGCCATCCAGCGCGCGCGCGGCGGCCTGGATGCGCGCAGCGGCCGCCTGCATGTGGAGCGACTGGCGGTGGACAGCGACCGCGGCCGCTTCACCCTGCACGGCGACTACGCGCCGGGCGACCACTACCGCAGCAACCTGCTGGCCACCGCGGTGCTGCGGGCGCCGGCCGGGCAGACCGCGCCGCGGCTGGGGCTGGTGGCGCGCGGCGACCTGTCGCGAATGGTGGTGGCGCTGGCCGGACGCGCACCCGCGCCGCTGCGCGCCACCCTGACCCTGCACGGCGACGCGGACGCGCCGCGCTGGCAGCTGGATGCCGGCAGCGACGCACTCGACATCGACCTGCTGGCCGGCAGCGGAGCAGGCGTGCCGCTGCGCTTCAGGCTCGAGGCCAGCGGCACCGGCGGCGACGCACGGCTGCAGGGCGAGCTGCAGCGCGGCGATTTCACGCTGGCGGTACTGCCTTCGAAACTGCAGCTGCAGGACCAGCGGCTGCAGCTGCAGCCGCTGGCGGTGGCCACGCTGGGCGGGCGCATCGTCGCCAACGGCGTGGCCGACCTGCGCGACCCGGACAACACCTCGCTGAAGCTCGCGCTGAACGCGCGCGGGCTGCGTTGGCAGGACGCCACCGGCAACACCGCGGTGCTGGCCGATGCCGACCTTGGCATCGCCGGCAAGCCGGAGCGCTGGGCGCTGCAGGGACAGGCGCGGCTGGCCCGCGGCGACGACCGCGCCACTGTCGATATGCGCGGCAGCGGCGACCGCGACGGCATGCGCTTTGAAACCCTGCGCGCAGCGATGCCGCAGGGCCGGCTGGACGCCAGCGGCACGCTGGCATGGACACCGGCTCTGCAGTGGCAGGCGCAGGCGCAGCTGGCCGGCTTCGACCCCGGCTACTTCGCGCCGGACTGGCCGGGCGCGATCAACGGTGCGCTGCGCAGCCACGGCACGCTGCGCGACGGCAAGGGCCTGCTGGCGCATGTCGATGCGCGCGCGCTGGGCGGCAAGCTGCGCGGGCGCGCGCTGGGCGGACGCGGCAATCTCGACATCGATGGCGATGCCTGGGCCGGCGACATCGCGCTGACGCTTGGCGGCAGCCGCATCGACGCCAAGGGCCGCATCGCCGCCACCATCGATGTGGACGCGAAGTTCGCGCCGCTGCGGCTCGACGACCTGCTGCCCGACGGCAAGGGCGTGCTGCGCGGCAGCCTGACGCTGCGCGGCGCCCGCAATGCGCCGGACGTGGCGGTGGACCTGGCCGGCAGCGATCTGGCCTTCGGCGACTACCGCGCGGCGCGGCTGCAGGCCAAGGGCCGGCTGCCGTGGCGGCAGGGCGACGGCGCGCTGCTGGTGGATGCCGACGGCGTGCAGGCCGGGGTGCCGCTGACCCACCTGCGCGCCTCGCTGCGCGGCGCGGTGGAACGACTGCGCTTCGACGTCGAGGCCGGCAACGACAGCGCCGCACTGGCACTGGCCGGCAGCGCGCAGAAACGGGGCGCGCGCTGGCAAGGCAGTCTGTCCAACGCGGTGCTCACCCCCGTCGCGGCGGCGAAATGGACGCAGCAGCAGCCGGCCAGCTGGTCCTGGGATGGCCGCAACGGCGCGCTGTCTTCCACCTGCCTGCAGTCCGCGCTGGGCGGCGCGCTATGTGCCAGCGCCGACTGGCCGCGCCGCGGCGTGGACCTGCACGGCACCGGCCTGCCGCTGGCGCTGGCGTCGGACTGGCTGCCCAAGCGCGAGGACGGCCGGCCGTGGGCGCTCCACGGCGAGCTCGATCTCATCGCGCAGCTGCGCCCGCAGGGCAGTGCATGGAGCGCCACCGCCAGCGTCAGTTCGGCCAGCGGCGGCGTGCGCAACGGCCCGCGCGCGCGCCGCGACCTGCTCGGCTATCGCGAACTGAAAGTGGATGCGCGCTTCGGCCCCCAGCGCATCGACGCCACCCTTGCCACCGCGCTGGCCAAGGGCGGCCGCATCGCCGCCCAAGTCGCCACCGGCTGGGACGCCTATGCGCCGCTGGCCGGCACGCTCAAGGCCAACCTGCGCGAACTCGGCTGGCTGGAGCTGTTCTCGCCCGACATCGTCCAGCCCGCCGGCACGCTGGATCTCGACCTGCGCCTGGCCGGCACCCGCGCGCGCCCGCTGCTGGGCGGCAGCGGCCAGTTGCAGGACTTCGCCGCCGAGCTGCCGGCGCTGGGCATCGCGGTGCAGGAGGGCACCGTGCGCCTGCAGGCGCGCGAGGATGGCAGCGCGCTGATCGATGGCAGCCTGGGCACCGGCAAGGGCCTGTTGCGCATCGACGGCAGCCTGGGCTGGCTGGACGACGCCACGCCGCTGCAGCTGAACCTGCGCGGCACCGACGTGCTGCTGGCCGACACCCGCCAGGTGCGCATCCTCGCTTCGCCCGACATCGCGGTGCGCTATCGCGCCGGCACCCCGCTGCAGGTGCGCGGCACGGTGGCGGTGCCGGAAGCCGACCTGCACCTGGAGCGGCTGGACATGGGCATCTCGCCCTCGCCCGACGTGGTGGTGCTGGACCCGATCGATCCCCTGCGCGCCGCCGCGGTGCCGCTGCAGCTCGACCTCGACGTGCTGGTGAACGTGGGCGAACGCGTGCGCATCGACGGCTTCGGCCTGGCCGGCACCCTCGGCGGCAGCCTGCGCGTGCGCCAGCCGCCCGGCGGCGAGCTGCGCGCCACCGGCGAGCTGGAGGTCGGTGGCCGCTACCGCGCCTATGGCCAGGACCTGCGCATCACCCGCGGCCGCCTGCTGTGGTCGAACACCCGCGCCGGCGACCCGCGGCTGGACATCCGCGCCCAGCGCGAGATCGGCGCGGTCACCGCCGGCGTGCAGGTCAACGGCCGCGCCTCCGCACCGGAAGCCAGCGTTTGGTCGAACCCGGCGATGAGCCAGTCGGAAGCGCTGGCCTACCTCACCCTGGGCCGCCCGCTGCCCAGCCTGAGCAGCCGCGAAATGCAGCAGCTCGACGTCGCCAAGTCCGCGCTCAACACAGGCGTGGGCCTGCTCACCGCGCAGCTGGGCGCACGCATCGGCCTGGACGACGCCGGCGTCAGCACCTCGCGCGCGCTAGGCGCGGAGGTGCTGGGCGTCGGCAAATACCTGTCGCCGAAACTCTACGTCAGCTACGGCGTGTCGCTGCTCGGCACCGGCCAGGTGGTGACGCTGAAATACCTGCTGCGCAAGGGCTTCGACATCCAGATCGAATCGTCCACCGTGGAGAACCGCGCGTCGGTGAACTGGCGCACCGAAAAGTAGGCACCTCGCGCCGGGCCATTCCGACACGCCTGCGCCGCGCGCCCGGGCAGCCCGCCGGGCGCGCGATTTTTCCATTGGCGCGGCGGGTTACAGATCGAAGCCGAAACCCGCGCCGGCGGAAGACTCGCTGCCGCTGAAGCTTGCCCCCAACGAGAACGAACCACGGTCGCCCAGGCGCTTGCCGTAGCCGATCGACACCGCGCCCTGGCTGCCCTGCACGCCCACGCCGATCGCGATCCGGCCCTTGGCGGATGCACCCAACGCCGCGTTTACCGCCATCTGGGTCATCGCGCTGCCCATCGCGCCGAGCCGATCGATGCGCCGGTCGGTCTGCGCGAAGCGACGATCCACCTGTTGCTGGAACTGGTTGAACGTGTCGTCCCACGCGGCGAACCGCGCATCCGCATGTGCCTTGGCAGCGGCGAGCGTCTGGCCGGAAGCGGAGTCGGTATAAGCCTTGGACGCCGTCAGGGTGGTGGCATCAGCGACGTCGGCATGCGCGTTGGCGGCGGTGAGCGTAGCCGCGTCTCCGGCATCGGCGTGGTCATTGGCAGCGGCCAACGTGGCGGCATCGCCCGCATCCACGATCTGCACCAGCTGGGCCGGATCCACACCGGGGCCGGCAGGGCCCTGCGGACCGGCGGGTCCCGCCGGACCAGCGGGACCCTCGGCGCCGGCAGGACCGGTGGGGCCAGCGGGGCCGGCAGGACCGCTTGGCCCGATTGGACCGGTGGGGCCTTGCGGACCCTGCGGCCCGGGCGCGCCCACCCCGCCGGCCAGCGCGGTCAGCCGCGAATCGACCGCGGCAAACGCCGCCGCCACCGTGCCGTAGTTGCTGCCCTGGATGCTGAAGCTCGGCGCGCTGAACACGCCACCGGTGAACGTCGCGCCGCCACCGAACCAGTCCACCAGCGAACGCAGCTGGCGCGCGTTCACGGCGTCGAAGTCCTCCGATCCATCGGCCAGGTGGATGAGCTGGTGCTCGGCGCCGGATTTGCCGATCGACACGGCGAAGTCGCGGTCGGCAATGGCCTGGTAACCGATCGCGGTGCTGCCGACATTCAACGCTTCCGATTCGAATCCGAACGCCATGGAGGCCTCGCCGTTGGCGCGATTCCGGTAGCCGACCGCGGTACTGCCGAAGCTCAGCGCCTCCGATTCGAAGCCGAAGGCATTGGCCGCCTCCCCCGCGGCCAGGTTGCGATGGCCGATCGCGTTGGCCCCGGTTTGCTCTGCCCTGTTGGCGTAACCCACCGCGCTGGAAAACATGCCCCCGGCGCGGTTCAGGCTGCCGACAGCGGTGCTGCTGATGTGGTCGGCGTTGCTGTTCATGCCAATGGCCACGGCAAAGTCCCGCCTGGCATAGGCCGCATTTCCCACCGCCACCGAGGATTCACCCGCGGCTTCGGCGGCTTCGCCCGGGTCGACTGCACCGTTCGCGTTGAGGTCTCTCCATCCGCCCGCCGCGAACGCGCCGGTACCGGTGGCGCTTGCGTAATAGCCAAAAGCACTGCTGCGCTCGGCGTTGGCAAGCGAGTGGTATCCGAAGGCACTGGAATAGGCTTCAGTGGCGGTGTTGTACAGCCCGTAAGCGGACGATCTCAATGCAGTGGCTGTGTTCGCGTAGCCGAAACTCGCGCTGCTGTCGCCCCGGGCGATGTTCGACGCGCCAAACGCGGAGGCATTGATCCCACTGGCGATATTCCGGACGCCGACGGCGGCTGCACCTGCGCCTGCCGCCACGGTGCTGTAGCCGACGGCGATACTGGCTTCGCCGCTTGCGTTGTTGTTGTAGCCATACGCGGACGCAGTGGCGGCGCAGGTGGTGTTGTCGGCGCCGTGCTCGCTGCCCTGGTTGGTGGGTGCGGCCGGCACCGGGTCGCCATTGGCATCCAGGCACGGCGGGTCGGCGGCGAAGGCTGGTGCAGACAGCGCTGCAAGCAGGGCCAGGCTCAGCAGCGACAGCGCCGGGTGGCGGCGACGGAAAGTGGCAGACATGTGTTGTTTCCTGGTCAATGCCGGGCGGAATGCCGGCGTGACTGTCCTATGCGAAACTTCGCCGGCAATCCGGACATGCGTGGGGAAGACGCTTGCCATCGGCTCCCGATTCACTGGAAGTGACCGTGCTGCTGGCGCGCGCGCGCGCCGGCGATGGCGCTGCGCTGGGCGCTGCCTATTCCGCGCTGTACGACGAGCTGAAGCGCGCGGCGCGCCAGCAGTTGCGACGCATGCAGGACGCCTTCCAGACCACTGCGCTGGTGCACGAGGCCTATATGAAGCTAGCCGGCGGCGCGCAGCTTGCCGCCGTGGACCGCAACCACCTGCTGGCGCTGTCGGCACGGGCGATGCGCCAGGTGCTGGTGGACGACGCCCGCGCGCGCAAGGCCGACAAGCGCGGCGGTGGCCAGCAGGAACTCACCCTGGGCGCCGCGCCGGGCAGCGACAGCACCGCCGTGGTCGAGGTGCTGGCACTGGACGAACTGTTGTCCGCCCTGCACCGCCTAGACGAACGGGCCGCGCAGATCGTGGAGCTGCGCTACTTCGGCGGCTATTCCGAAACCGAGATCGCGGACATGCTGGGCATCAGCGACCGCACCCTGCGCCGCGACTGGCGCAAGGCGCGCGCGTTCCTGCTGGCGGAGATGCAGGCATGAGCGACACCACCCGCCGCCAGCGCGCGCTGGCCGTGTTCGACGAAGTGGCCGAGCTCGACGGCGACGTGCGGGAACAGCGGCTGCTGGCGCTGTGCGGGGATGACGCGGCCCTGCTGGCGCAGGTGCGGGCGCTGCTGGCCGCCGATGCGGAGGCCACAGAACCGTTCTCCGCAGCATCCCGCTGGGGCGCGGCACTGGCTGCAGAACAGACCGAGGGCGATGGCCTGCTGGGCCGCAACCTTGGCGCCTGGACCGTACTCCGCATCATCGGCCGCGGCGGCATGGGCGCGATCTACGCCGCGGAGCGCAGCGACGGCGCCTACCGCCAACAGGCCGCGATCAAGTTGATCCGCGCCAGCGCCGATTCCCGGGCGGCGCGCGAGCGCTTCCTGCGCGAGCGCCAGATCCTGGCGCAGCTGCAGCATCCGAACATCGCCACCCTGCTCGATGGCGGCATCACCGCGGGTGCCGAGCCCTGGTTCGCGATGGAACTGGTCGATGGCGAACCGATCGACCGCTGGTGCGACGCCCACCGGCTATCCTTGCGCGCACGCGTAGTGCTGTTCCTGCAGGTGCTGGACGCGGTGCGTTATGCGCATCGCAACCTGGTGGTGCACCGCGACCTCAAGCCGTCCAACCTGCTGGTTGACCAGGAAGGCCGGGTCAAGCTGCTCGACTTCGGCATCGCCAAGCAGCTGCAGGGCGGCGATCGCACCGCCACCCTGGATCGCGCCCTGACCTTCGAATACGCCAGCCCCGAGCAACTGCACGACGCACCCATCACCACCGCCACCGATCTCTGGCAGCTTGGGGTGATCCTGCATCGGCTGCTGTCCGGGGCGCATCCGTTCGGGCTGGACCGCGACACACCCGTCGCCAGCCAACTGCAGCGGCTGGAGCGCGATCCCGAACCACTGACCCGCGCTGCCGCGCAGGCCTCATCCGAACAGGCACTGCTGCGCGGTGGACTGACCCCAGCCGCACTGTCGCAGGCGCTGCGGGGAAACCTGGCGGCCATCGTGCGGACCTGTCTGCGCCGGGACCCGGAGCAGCGCTACGCGTCGGCGGATGCGCTGGCGGGTGATCTGCGCGCCTGGCTGGACGACCGCCCGATCGCCGCGGTTCCGTTGTCGCGCCGGCAGCGCACGCAGCTGTGGCTGCGACGCAATCGCGCGCTCGCCGTTTCGGCGGCCGCGGTGGCGGTGGCGCTGTTGGCGGGCACCGCCGTGGCGCTGTGGCAAGCCAGCGAAGCGCGTGCACAGACGCGCATAGCCCTGCGCGAGAGCGAGAGCGCCAAGGCCACGCTGGCATTCCTTGCCGACACCCTGGCGGCAGCGGCGCCCGAGCGCGCCATGAGTACCGACGTCAGCGTGCGCGAGTTGCTTGACGCCGCACGCCGCAAGCTGGCGGCGCGCAACCTGCAGCCGCAGGCACGACAAACGGTGCAGCGCCTGCTGGGCAGGATGTACCTCGGCCTGGGCGAGCCGCGCCTGTCGGTGGAGCTGCTGGAGCAGGGCCTGCGCGGTGCGCCTGCCGCCTACCCAGCGGAAGGGCTTGCGCTGGCCGATGACCTCGACGCCTATGCCAGCGCGCTGGGCGCGCTGGAGCGCGGGCCCCAAAGCATGGCCGCGGCACGGCGCGCGGCGGCGCTGCGCACCCGCCTGGCACCCGGCGACCCGGTGCAGGCGATCCGTGCCCACGACCAGCTGGCCGACGCCCATTACCACCTCGGCGAAAACGCGCAGGCGATTGGCGAGTGGCAGCAGGTGCTGGCGCTGGCGGGAACGACGCCTTCGCCCCCGGTGGACGTGGTCAGCAACAGCTACCAGATGCTGTCGGGGGTGCTGCAGGCGCAGGGGGAGTCGAAAGCCGCGCTGCGGTACGCGGACCAGGGACTGGCGTTCGTGGAGGCACAGCGCCTTCCGGCCGACTCACCGCTGCGGGTCAACCTGCTGCGCGGGCGCGCCGAGGCGTTGGCCGGGTTGGGCGACCCTGCCGCCGCCGAAGCGGCGATCCTGCGCGCGATTGCGATCCAGCAGCGCACGGTGGGGGCGGGCGGTACCCGCATGTCGATGCTGCAGAACGCGCGGGGCCTGCTGCTCAACGACCAGGGTCGCTACCGGGAAGCGGCGCAGGTGATGGAGCGCAGCGGCGCGATGCACCTTGCGGCGTCGGGCAGCGCCGGCGAGGCCGCGCTGTCGCTGGCGAACCTGGCAAGCGTGCTGGAGAACGCAGGGGACTATTCACGCGCGATCACGCTCGCCACGCAGGCGATCGGCAAGCTGGATGAAGCCGGCGTCGACCGCGACGCCGCGGCGCGCAGGGCGATCGAACGCGTGCAGGCGCGAACGCTGGGCCTGGCCGGACGCGCGGCTGAAGCCGATGCGCGCCTGCAGGCGCTGCGCGCACGCGCCGCCCGGCTGGACGGCGTCGATTCGGCCGAATACGCCATGCTCACCTGGCAGCGGGTGGTGATGGCGCGACGCATGCACGACCCCGCGCGCGGCTTGCCCTTGCTCGCCGACGCACGCACCCGCTGGGGCGCGCTGGTGCCCGCGTCCCACCCCGTGCTGATCCATGCACTGCGCGCCGAAGCTGCCTTCGCCCGCGATCGCGGCGAACTTGCCCACGCCGAACGGGCGGCACGCGAGGCGCTGCAACGACTGGTCCAAGCCAAGGTGCTGCCCGTAGACCTTGCCATTGCGCGCAGCGAACTGGCGGCCATCCGCGCGCAGCGCGCCGATCTGGCCGAGGCGCGCGCGCTGCTCGCACTTGCGCTGCCGGTGCTGCGCGACGCCATGCTGCCCGGGGAGATTCACCGGGCCGACGCGGAGCAACTTGCGCGCAAGCTGGGTCGGGTCCGCCGCGCCTGAACCCGCCGCGCCTGAACCCGGCGCGATGACGGCGGCCCGGCGGCCTCATTCGCAAGAATCGATCTTCGTCCAGACCGCCCTGCCGTTTGGCGTCTTGAAGCAACGGCCCATCGCACAGGTGGTGTTCTGGTAGGTGGCGGTCATCTCGGCTTCCGGCCCGTCCAGGCTGTAGCTGCCCGAACCCCTGGCACCGCTGTGCTCGAAGGAATGGGTGCCGCCGCGGTCGCTGGTGGGCGTGTGCTGCATGGTGCCGCCGCAGACAGGGAAGGAGAACGGCTGGTCGACGTCGCAGACCGTATGCGAGGTGTTGCAGGTGCCCAGGCCGGTGATGCGGTATGACCGGCCCTGCTTGGTGTCGAATTCCAGCACCGCCCGCCCCACCCCGCGCTTGCTGCGCGCCTCGAAGGCGATCGTGGATTTTTCGTCCTTCTTCGCCGGGCCGGCGTACTGGTAATGCGCGTCGGCCCGCACCTTGCCGCTGGCGGGCTGGAGGCTCTCGCCGCCTTCCAGCGTTGCCACGACATTTCCGCCGGTCGGTGCACCATCCGCCTTGGCGCGCGGCATCGCCGCCAGGTCGAACGCGGTATTGGGCCGGATGCCCTTGCGCCTGGCGGGGTCGCTGGTCACTTTCAGCTCCACGCATCGCCCGCTTTCCCAAGCCGGGCCCTTGCCCATGCCTCGCAGCTGCATCTCCGCGATCAGCACCAACATCAGATGGCTCTGTTCGATCAGCGCATTCGCCATCTCCACCGCCGGCGTGTCCGTGAAGATGTTGAACCCACGCCAGTCGGTCATGGCCGATGAACTGGTGCCGTCACGTTCCATCCTGACCGTGCGTGCCATGCGCCGATCGGAACCATCGTCGACGCCGCCGATTTCCATCTGCATCTCCGTGGCCATGCCATCGGCGCTGTCGATCAACCGGGCGTCATCGTCCAGCCAGCGGTCCAGCTTGAACCGGGTATGCACGCTGCCGCCGGTGCCGGGTTTGGCGCTGACGTGCATCGACGAGTCCACGTCCATGCTCACCCCGACCTTGCCCTGCGCATCGGGGCAGGCATCCACGCGCAGCTTCAGCTTGACCTTGCCGCTCAGGCCGCTTTGTTCGATATCGAAGGCCAGCTCCTGGTCCAGGCTGCCGTCCTCCCCGACCTGGAGTTCGGCATTGCCGGTCTTGTCGCCGAACTTCATCGGTCCCTGCCGCACCAACTCCGCCAGCTGCTGGTCAGACATGCTGCTGACGCTGGAGGCGAGCACCGAGCCGGTCATCAAGCCAGTGAACCCGGCCAGGCCCAGGCCCACCACGCCGCTCTGCATGCCCTCCCCGGTGAACGCAGCCGGCATCAACCTGGCGGTCTGAGGCAGCAACGCGTCGATCTTGCGTTCGTAGGCGGTGCCGACGGCCTGCAGCGCCGCCAACGCCTGCGCTTCACCGCCCAGCGCCGACTCGATGCCGGTCATCTGCATCATCCGGTAGTGCAACAGGTAGTCGAAGCGGCTGACGACCCGCGCCACCTCCTTGGGGTCGCGCGCCTGCAAGCGCGACAGCTCGCTGGCGCTCGGCGCCCCGCCGGGCGCCTTGGGCATCGGGGCAGCCGGCGGTGGATTCGTCTCCGGCGCCTGCCCGCAGGCGACCAGCAACAGCGACAGGGCGAGCAGTGCGGGCAGCGGACGCATGGCGTTTCCTCTTGTGGGATCTTCCATGCATAGCGGAAATCTGGACCCTAACCGGACAGTGCAGGGCGTCACGCGTACTCCGCAGGCTTTACCCCCGGCCGCTGTCCGGCCTCAGCGCGCGATCCGCGCGCCCTTCAGATGGGCGGCGCCCTTGACCACGTCGGTCCACACCAGCCACGCGCCACCGGCATCCACCGCCAGCTTCGGGTAGCCGCTGGCCAGGCCGCGTGCGCCCAACTTGGCGATCTGGATCTTTTGCAGCGGTTTCGACAGATCGAGCGCGTAGCGGGCCAACATCAGCGTCTGCCCCTGCGCGTCCTCGCGCAGCCAGGCCACCCATACTTGCTGCGTATCGATGGCGACCGCGGCACGCCCCAGCACCGCAGCGCCGGCATCCACCGCGACCGGCGCGAAGAAGCGATCCCCGGAATTCGGGCTGCGCGCCAGCCGCAGCGTCGGCGTGCCGCCGGCTTCGCTGTACCAGGCCACCACCGCGGTGTCGCCGGACGCGGCCAGCGCCGGGCCGGCCACCGGGCAGGCGTCGATCTTCCAGCCGTCGGCGTGGATGATCTTGGGCGCGCTCCAGGCGCCGTTTTCCAGCCGCGTCACCGCGATGTCGCGGATCTCGTCGTCACTGCGGTCGCGGTACGCCAGCAGCGGGCCGCGCGCAGTCATCGCCACCGCGGTCTGGCAGCAGTCGCAGCTGCGCGCATCGACCTGCGCGTCGACGCCGCGGTTCAGGCTCATGTCGAAGCGGTTGGCCCGCAACTGCATCGCGCCGCTGACCGCGTTATGACCGTCCGGCCCGTGCGCTTCGCCGATGCCCTGCGCGCGACCGTCCAGCCAGGCGATGCCCAGCGCATCCGCGCCGTCCGGCCACAGCGCGGCGAAGCCGTGCTCGACCGGCCGCGCGTCGTCGTTGACGCGGGTGATCTGGGTCCAGGCCATGCCGCCATCGCGCGAGCGCGCCAGCACCAGGTCATAGCCGCCGGCATCGTCCGGCTGGCGCTGCAGCCATTGCGCCCACAGCGCGCCGTCCGGCGTGGCCAGCAGGTGCGGGGTGTCGGCGGCATTGGCGATCAGCGAATTGCCCACGGCAATGGTGCGCGGCTGGCTCTGCCATCCGGCCTGTTCGGTGTAGGACGCGAACTGCAGCGCGTTGCGCCGGCCGCCACGGCGGTTGATCCAGCTCAGCAGCACGCGCTCGCCCGGCGCCGATACCAGATCCGGCGCCATTGATCCCGCTTCCGCGGGCAGCACCCAGGTCTGCACCGCGTAGTCGCCGTTGGCGGGTTTGGGTGGAGTGGCGTCGCGCTTGCAGGCCGCCAGCAGCGGCAGCGAGCAGGCGAAGGCGAAGGCGAGTGCCGTGCGTGTGTTCATCGGCGCAGGATACGCCCACCGGATCATCGAGGCGGCCCGGACGGGGCATTCACGACGCGGTTCCAAGTGCCGCTGCGCGAACGCCCTGCGCCATTGCCGCGTGCCTCAGGCCGCGCGTTCGCGCCTTGCCCGCTCCAGGTGCACCAGCAGCAGCGAGATCGCCGCCGGGGTGACGCCCGGGATGCGCTGCGCCTGGCCCACGGTCTGCGGGCGCACGCGCTGGAGTTTCTGCAGCACCTCGGCGGACAGGCCGCGCACGCCGGCGTAATCGAACGCGTCGGGAATCGCGGTGGTTTCGTTGCGCTGCGCGCGCGCGATCTCCTCGCGCTGGCGGTCGAGGTAGCCGGCGTACTTGGTCTCGATCTCCACCTGCTCGGCCACCTTCGCGTCGTCCGCACCCGGGCCGAGCTCCGGCACCCGCATCAGTGCGGCGTAGTCCAGCTCCGGCCGGCGCAGCAGATCCAGCGCGCTGTTCTCGCGGCTGACTTCGACGCCAAGATGACGCGCCAGCGCCGCGCCCAGCGCGTTGTTCGGCGCCGCCCACAGCGCGGACAGGCGCGCGGTTTCAGCCACGATCGCTTCACGCTTGCGCGAGAATTTTTCCCAGCGCGCGGCGTCCACCAGCCCGAGTTCGCGGCCCATCGGCGTGAGCCGCGCATCGGCATTGTCTTCGCGCAATTGCAGCCGGTATTCGGCGCGCGAGGTGAACATGCGGTAGGGCTCGCTGGTGCCGTGGGTGATCAGGTCATCGACCAGCACGCCGAGATACGCCTGGTCGCGGCGCAGGCTCCACGCCTCCTGCCCGCGCACGCAACGCGCCGCGTTGACGCCGGCCAGCAGGCCCTGCGCGGCGGCCTCCTCGTAGCCGGTGGTGCCGTTGATCTGGCCGGCGAAGAACAGCCCCGCCACCGCCTTGGTTTCCAGCGACGCCTTCAGACCGCGCGGATCGAAGAAGTCGTATTCGATGGCGTAGCCGGGGCGGGTGATGTGCGCCTGCTCGAAGCCGCGGATGCTGCGCACCAGGTCCAGCTGCACGTCGAACGGCAGCGAGGTGGAAATGCCGTTCGGGTAGATCTCGCTGACGCTCAGCCCTTCCGGCTCGACGAAGATCTGGTGACTGGCCTTCTCGGCGAAGCGCACCACCTTGTCCTCGATCGACGGGCAGTAGCGCGGGCCGATGCCCTCGATCTGGCCGGAATACAGCGGGCTGCGGTGCAGCGCATCGCGGATGATCTGGTGGGTGCGTTCGCAGGTATCGGTGATCCAGCAGCTGACCTGCGCCGGCTGGTCTTCGTGGCGGCCCATGAACGACATCACCGGGCGCGGCGTGTCGCCCGGCTGTTCCACCATCACCGAATAGTCCAGCGTGCGGCCGTCGATGCGCGGCGGCGTGCCGGTCTTGAGCCGTTCGACCACGAAGCGACCTTCGCGCAGCTTGTGCGCCAGCGCGGTGGACGGCGGATCGCCCATGCGGCCGGCGGCGTACTGGGTTTCGCCGATGTGGATCTTGCCGGCGAGGAAGGTGCCGGCGGTCAGCACCACCGCCGGTGCGTGGAAACGCAGGCCGGTGTTGGTGATCGCGCCGCGAACGGCGTCGCCTTCGATGACCAGATCATCGACCGCGGCCTGGAACACGGTGAGCCTGTCCTGGGTTTCCACCGCGCGGCGGATGAAGCTGCGGTACAGCGCGCGATCGGCCTGGCAGCGGGTGGCGCGCACCGCCGGGCCTTTCGACGCATTGAGCGTGCGCCACTGGATGCCGGCGGCGTCGGCGGCCTTGGCCATGATCCCGCCGAGCGCGTCGATTTCCTTGACCAGATGGCCCTTGCCGATGCCGCCGATGGCCGGGTTGCAGCTCATCGCGCCGACCGTGTCGATGCTGTGGGTCAGCAGCAGCGTGCGCGCACCGGCGCGGGCGGCGGCCAGCGCGGCTTCGGTGCCGGCATGGCCGCCGCCGATGACGATGACGTCGAAGTTATGGAAGCTGGCGCGCATGCGGGCATTATCGCGCGCGCCGTGCGGGCGCGGCCGGGCAGGGTTGGCACGGTTCATGCTTTGGATAGATCAGCACCCGCCCTGGCACGCCAGTTGGCGACGATCGGACTGAACAGGGGCCGATTACGCGCAGGACGGGGACGCTACGGGGGCCGGTTGTCGGGGGACAGCCGGCCCCCACTTTGTTTCCGGGGCCGCGGCATGCGCTTCCGGCCTGATCGGACGGAGGCGGCGCAGTGCGCCAGAAAGGAAAGCGCCGGTGCCCGCGAGACGCGGAACAGGGGGGATCCGGAGAATCCCGTCAGGCACCGGCATGGCTAGATTAGCGCGAACCGGCGCGAAGTGACGCTCCGGGTCAGTGTTTCGACAATCTCCGGTTCAGCCTGTGACGAAGCTCACAAAGCGCCCGGCAACGTGGCCTCAGGTGGTCCATCGGAGCACCTGCGCTAGCATGCGCCGATGACCACCCAAGCCCTGCCGCTACCCGCTATCGCCGATATTTTCGATGCCGCCGCGCGCATCGCCCCGCACGCCCACGCCACCCCGGTACTGACCTCGCACGCACTCGACGCGGAGGCCGGGGCAAGCCTGCATTTCAAGGCCGAGCAGCTGCAGCGCATCGGCGCGTTCAAGTTCCGCGGCGCCTGCAACGCGGTGTTCTCGCTGGATGCCGCGCAGGCCGCGCGCGGCGTGGTCACCCATTCCTCCGGCAACCACGGCGCGGCACTGGCGCTGGCGGCGAAACTGCGCGGCATTCCCTGCCACGTGGTGGTGCCCGACGGCGCGGTTGCGGCCAAGCTGGCGGCGATCGAACACTACGGCGCGATCCTGCACCGCTGCGCGCCCACGATCGCCGCGCGCGAAGCGAGCTGCGCGCAGGTGCAGGCCTACACCGGCGGCAGCATCGTGCATCCGTACACCGATCCGCGGGTGATCGCCGGCCAGGGCACCGCCGCGTTGGAACTGCTGACCGCGCAGCCCGATCTGGATGCGCTGGTAGTGCCGCTGGGCGGCGGCGGGCTGGCGGCGGGCACCGCGCTGGCGATGCGCGCGCTGGCGCCGCAGTGCAGGCTGTTCCTCGCCGAGCCCATCGGTGCGGCCGACGGCGCGCGTTCGTTCGCGCGCGGCGCGCTCGACCTCGACATGGTCCCTGACACCGTTTGCGACGGCCTGCGCGGCACCCTGGGCGCAATCAACTTCGACCTGCTGCGCGCGGCCGATGCGCAGGTGCTGACCGTGGACGACGCGCGCACGATCGCCGCGATGCGGCTGCTGTGGACCCGCACCAAGCAGCTGGTCGAACCTTCGTCGGCGATCGCACTGGCGGCGGTGCTGGCGCATCCCGAGCACTTCGCCGGGCGCCGCGTCGGCATCGTGCTGTCCGGCGGAAACGTCGACCTGGACGCGCTGCCGACGCTGCTGGCGCGCGCCGCCTGAAGCTCAGTCCAGCGGCAGCGGCGCGACGTGCGGGCGCGCGCCACCGACGAGGGTCGTGGTGGCAGGCTGGCGCGGAATCCACAGGCTGAACACCACCTCGCCGTCGCGGTTCGCCGCCGCCACCTCGCCGCCGTGCGCACGCACGAACTGGTCGACGATGTACAGCCCAAGCCCCAGCCCGCTGCAGGCCTGGAAGCTGCTCTTGAACGGCTCGAACAGCCGCGGCAGCAGCGCTTCGTCGATGCAACCGCGGTTGCGCACCTGCACCTGCAGGCGATTGCAGTCGCTGCCGTCCAGGCGCAGCGACACCGGCGCCCCCTCGGCATGGCGCACCGCGTTGCCCACCAGATTGGACAGCACCTGGGTCATCCGGTCGACGTCGAAACGGCCGCCCATCGTGCCTTCGCACGCCAGCTCGACGGCAACCCCGGGGGCGGACTGGCGCAGCTCCTCGGCCACTTGGTCGGCGACCGCGCGCAGATCGCCTTCCTGCGGCTCCAGCCGCAGCACGCCGGAGCGGATCTTCGAGAAGTCCAGCAGCTGGGCAATCATCCGCGCCATCCGGTGGGCGCTGTCGAGGATGCGCCCGGCGATCCGGCTGCGATCGGTTTCCGGCGGCATCAGTTCCAGCGATTCCGCGCACAGGCTGATCACCGACAGCGGCGTGCGCAGGTCGTGCGTCATCACCGCGATCATGGTTTCGTTGAGCGCCAGCGCACGCGCCAGCCGCTCGTTGTTCTGCCGCATCAGCTCGCGCTGGCGGGCCATCTCCACGAACACCTGCACTTTGCTGAGGATGACGTGCGGCTCGACCGGCTTGTACAGGAAATCCACCGCGCCGCTGTCGTAGCCGCGGAACATCCGGCGCTGATCACGGGGGGAGGCGGTCAGGAAGAGGATCGGCACTTCGCGGGTACGGCTGGAGCCGCGCATCAGCTCCGCCAGATCGAAGCCGTTCATCTCAGGCATGTTGACGTCCAGCAGCGCCACCGCCACCGAATGGGTCAACAGCAGTTCCAGCGCCTGCGCGCCGGATTCGGCGGTCAGCACCGACAGGCCCTCGCCCTCCAGCACCGCGCGCATCGCCATCAGGTTCTGAGGCACGTCGTCCACCACCAGCACGTTCGCCTGCAGCGGCGCCGTTTCCGTCTCGGAAAGATTCATCGATCCACCCCCGCCAGCTGCTCGACCATCTGCTGCAACGTGAGCACGGCGTCGGCGCCGGCGGTCGCCAGCGCTGCCGCCGGCATCACCGGCATTTCCGCTTCGTCCGGGTCCTGCACCCAGACCCTGCCGCCGGCGCGGCGCACCGCGGCCGCGCCCTGTGCGCCGTCGGCGCTGGCGCCGGTCAGCACGATCGCCAGCAGCTCATGCTGCCAGACATGCGCGGCGGATTCGAACAGCACGTCGATGGACGGCATCGAATACAGCGGCGGTGTGTCCACCGACAACGCCACGTGCCCGGCATCTTCCACCATCAGGTGGTAGTCCGCCGGTGCCAGCAGCACCTGGCCGGCGACGATGGGCTGCTTGTCCTCGGCCTCCAGCACCGGCAGGGCGGCCGTGCCCGCCATCACTTCGGCCAGCTGGCTGGGGCGCCCACGCGGCAGATGGATCACCACCAGCACCGCACACGGCAGCCGGGCCGGCAGCCCGGCCAGCAGTTCGCGCACCGCCGCCACGCCGCCGGCGGAGGCGCCGATCACGATGGCTGTTGGCGGTGGCTGCAACAGGCTCATGCCTTCTTCCGGAACAGTTTCTGCGCCGCCACCAGCGGCTCGAACGCATTGGCGTTGGCGCCGGAGCGCAGCGATTCCCGGCTGCCCAGGCCCAGAAAGCCGCGATGCACCAGCGCCTCGCGGAACAGACCGATCGCACGGTCCTGCAGACCGGCGTTGAAGTAGATCAGCACGTTGCGGCAGGACACCAGGTGCACTTCCGAGAACACCGCGTCGGTGGCCAGGCTGTGGTCGGCGAACACCACATGCTTGCGCAGGTGGCGGTCGAACACCGCGCGGCCATAGGCGCTGCTGTAGTAGTCGGACAGCGAGCCGGTGCCGCCCGCGGCCTGGTAGTTCTTGCTGAAGCCGCCCACCCGCCGCGCTTCGTAGGTGGCGCTTTCGGCCGCGCGCAGCGCCTGCGGATTGATGTCGGTGGCATAGATCAGGGTGCGTTCCAGGAGGCCCTCCTCGGCCAGCAGGATCGCCAGCGACCAGACCTCCTCGCCATTGCTGCAACCGGCCACCCAGATCTTCAGCGAAGGATAGGTGCGCAGGACCGGCGCTACGTGCTCGCGCAGGGCCAGGAAATAGGCCGGGTCGCGGAACATCTCCGAGACCTGCACGGTGAAGAACGGCAGCGCCTGCGCGAACGCATCCGGCTCGTGCAGGACCAGGTTCTGCAGGTCGGCCACGCTCTCGCACTCCAGCCGCTGCATGGCCTGGCGCACGCGCCGGCGCACCGAGGCCAGGGCGTAGTCGCGGAAGTCGTGGTGGTAGCGCTGGAACAGCGCCTCCAGCAGCAGCCGCACCTCCAGGTCGAACAACGCCTCCTCGTTCACGGCCGCGAACACCACACCCGGCACAGCGACACCAGTTTGTCCACATCGATGGGCTTGGCGATGTAGTCGTTGGCGCCGGCATCGAAGCAGCGCTGGCGGTCATCGCGCATCACCTTGGCGGTCAACGCGATGATCGGCAGTTCGGCCAGCCGCGGCTGCGCTCGGATCCGGCGCATCGCCTCCAGCCCGTCCATCTCCGGCATCATGATGTCCATCAGCACCAGGTCGAAGCTGCGCTGCTCCAGCACCTCCAGTGCCTCGCGGCCATTGCGCGCGATCTCCAGCCGCACCCCCATCGGTTCCAGCACGCTGGACAGGGCGAAGATGTTGCGCACGTCGTCTTCCACCAGCAGCACGCTGCGCCCGTCCAGCGCACTGTCGCGGCGACGCGCCTCGGCCAGCAGCCGCTGCTGATCGCCCGGCAGCTGCGCCTCGACGCTGTGCAGGAACAGGGTGACTTCGTCCAGCAGCCGTTCCGGCGAGCGCGCGCCCTTGATGATGATGCTGCTGGAGTAGCGGCGCAGGCGCTGCTCCTGCTCGCGTCCGAGCGAACGGCCGGTGTAGACGATCACCGGCGGCGCGGATGCACCGTGGCCGCGGGCGATCTGTTCCAGCAGCGCGTCGCCGCTGCCGTCGGTCAGCGCCAGGTCGGTCACCACGCAGTCGAATGGGGCGCCGGCCAGTGCCTGCTGCGCCTCGTCCACGCTGCCTACCGCCACGATGCTCAGGCCGTCGCGGGCCAGCAGCGCGCGCAGGCTGGCGCGCAGGTCGGGGTCGTCCTCGACGATCAACAGGCGCTGGCCGTCGCGACGGCTGCGGGATTCCAGCGCGCGCAGCGCACCGCCCAGCATCTCGCGGGTGGCCGGCTTGCACAGGTAGCCCACCGCGCCCATTTCCAGCGCCAGCTGGGTGCGATCCAGTGCCGACACCACGTGCACCGGGATGTGGCGGGTGGTGGGGTCGCGCTTGAGCCGCTCCAGCACGCCCAGGCCGGAGCCGTCGGGCAGGCCGATATCCAGCAGGATGCCGCAGGGCGCCAGTTCGGCGGCCAGCGCGATCGCCTCCGCCGCGCTGGCGGCGACCACGCAGTCGAAGTCGAGGTCATGGGCGATGTCCACCATCGCCGCCGCGAAGGCAGGTTCGTCCTCCACCACCAACACCAGGCGGCCAGGCCGTGCGGGACAGGCGCGGTCATCCGGCACCAGGCCCATCGCCGGCGGCGCGTGCTGTTCCGCCACAGCCCCGTCCGGCGGCGGCTGCACGAGCGCGCGGGCGGCAGCGGGTGCTGGCGCTGGCTCGGGCATCGCCGACGCCAGCGCGGCCGCGCTCATGTCGGCCGGCAACTCCAGGGTGAAGCAACTGCCCTCGCCGGGCGTGCTGCGGACCTGCAGGGTGCCGCCCATGCGCCGCGCCAGGTCGCGCGAGATGGACAGCCCCAGGCCAGTGCCGCCGAAGCGCCGGCTGGTGCTGCCGTCGGCTTGGCGGAACGCTTCGAAAATCGCCTCGTGTTGGTCGGCCGGAATGCCGATGCCGGTATCGGTGACCACGAACGCCAGCCGGTCGCCCTGCCGGGCTTCCATCCGCAACGTGACCTCGCCCTGCTCGGTGAACTTGATCGCGTTGGCCAGCAGGTTCTTGAGGATCTGCTTGAGACGCTTCACATCGCCCACCCCGATGGCATCGAAGTCGCCCTCGATGCGCAGGGCGAGGCCCTTGTCGGCGGCCAGCGGCTGGAATATGTCGTGCAGGCGGGTGGCCACCCACCGCAGGTCCAGCGGGTCGGCCGCCAACTCCACGTACCCGGCCTCGATCCGCGACAAATCCAGGATGTCGTTGATCAGCACCAGCAGGTCGTTGTTGGCGGCGTGGATGGCGTGGGCGTAGCGCACCTGCTCCTCGGTCAGCGTGCCCGGCTTGTTGTCCGCCAGCAGCTTGGCCAGGATCAGCGCGCTGTTGAGCGGCGTGCGCAGCTCGTGCGACATGTTGGCCAGGAACTCGGACTTGTAGCGGCTGGCCTCGGCCAGCGCATGCGCATTGCGCTCCAGATCCGCCTGCACCGCCAGCAGGCTGCGCCGCTGCGATTCCAGCTGGTGGGTGCGCTCCTCCAGGCGCACATTGGTCCGCTCCAGCTCCGCTTGCTGCGCCTCCAGGATCGCCTGCGACTGCTGCAGCGAGTTGCTCTGTTCTTCCAGCTCCTCGTTGGCGACCTGCAGTTCTTCCTGCTGGGTCTGCAGCTCGGCGCTCTGGCGCTGGGTTTCCTCCAGCAGGTCCAGCAGTTGCTGGCGCACGTTGGCGGCGCGCAGCGCAACGCCGATGGGTTCGCCGGCGGCGCGGATCAGCTTCAGCTCCAGCCGCGACGAAATCGGCGGCTTGCCCATGCGGCCCATCTCGAACGCACCGATGACCTCGCCGTCCAGGGTGATCGGCGCCAGCAGCAGTTCCCCCGGGGTGCTGGTGCCGAGGCTGGTGGCCAGCACCAGATGCGAGGCCTGCACCGGCGCGATCCGCTGGGCGCGCCCGCTGCGCACGGTTTCCGCCACCGCGCCGTCGCCGTGGCGCAGGCTGCGCGGCTGGTTGGGCGGCATCGCCAGCCCGCCGACCAGGGTCAATTCGCTGTCGTTGCTCTGGTAGAGCGCGCCGACGGGTGCGCCCAGACGATCGCCCAGTACCGAGAGCGCGTTGTGCGCCAGCGCCTCCGGCGACTGGCTGCCGCGCAGCGACACCATCAGCTCGGCCAGGCTTTCCTCGAGCCACAGCGCCTCGCTCACCTGCACGCGCGCCAGCAGCGCATCGCGCACCACCCAGGCCAGCACCCAGCAGCAGCCCGCGCCGATGGCGCGGTTGAGGTTGGCCATGAACGGATCGATGCCGTCCGGCGACAGCCAGCTGCCCAACGCCAGCAGTACCGTGGCGATGGCCGCCACCAGCAGCGGCCCGCGGGGGCGCTCCTGGAAGAACGCCAGCGCCACCGCGACGAAATACATGCACCATTCCGCGTAACCCAGCGGGGTGATCGCATCCAGCAGCAGGGTGACCACGAGGGTCAGGACGATGGCGATCCAGGCGGCGTGCTGGCGGATGTCTTGGGGGGGCATGCGCTAACCCGTTGGGGAACGCCCTAGCCTAACCCCTTGCCTGTGGAGACCGCGTCAACCGCCGCGGTCACTGCGCAATGCGCGCACTTCGCGGCGGTCACGGGCGGCATCGCGGGCCACCACCCAGGCGAACAGCGCGATCCCCGCCACCACCACCAACGCCCCCAACAGCGCCTGCCCGCGTGGCCAGGCCTCGCCCAGGAACAGTGCGCCCAGCAGCGCCGCGATCAGCACCTCGGCCGCCTGCATCGCCTCCACCGCGCCCAGCGCGGTGCCGTTGTCGCGGACCATGCCAGTGGCCTGGAAGAACAGGATGGTGGCGATCACCCCGGCGCTCAGCGCCACTCCGAACGCCAGCCCAAGCTGTGCCGCCGGCGGCGGCCCGGCCTGCGTCCATGCCCACAGCGACAGCGCCAGCCACGCCGGCTGGCTGGCCAGGGTCAGGCCGAACACCCGCTGGGTGGCATTGAGTTCGATGCCGCGCTTTTCCAGATGCAGCAACAGCCCGCGGTTGCCCAACGGATAGGCGAACGCGCTGGCGCCCACGCAGGCCAGCGCCAGCCACCCGCCCGCGTCCAGCGCGCCCTGCGCATGGCCCAGCTGCATCAGCAGCACCCCGGCCACGATCAGCGCAGCCACCGCGAAGCCGGCGCGCGGGATGCGCGCGCGCGCATCGTCGTACAGCAGCGGCGCGCACAGCATGCCGGCCAGCGCGGTCACCTGGAAGGTGCCGGCCACCAGCCACGACGGTCCGCTGGCGGCGGCGTAGCAAAGCAGCGCGTAGAACAGGAAAAAGCCGACCCCGCTCCACAGCAACCACGCGCCGGGCGCGGCGCGGATCGCCCTCCACACCGGCGCCACCCCGCCCTGCCACGGCATCAACGGCAGCAGCAGCGGCAGCACGAACAGGTAACGCAGCGCCGCCGTCCAGGCCCAGTGCCCACCCTCCAGCGCCGCGGCGCGGTTGAGCACATAGGTGGCGGTGAAGAACAGCGCCGACAGCAGCGATAGCGCGACCGCCGGCAGCGCCCGCCGCGACGGGCTCATCCGCGACGCCGGATCGGGATTCGCGCCACCGGCACCGCCACCAGATCGGCACCGCCTTCGCGGATCGGCGCGCCCGGCTCCGGCGCCCACGCCATCGCGCTGATGATTTCCCAGGTCGCCGGCAGGCCGGCATCGAAGCGGTGCGCTTCATACGCGGCGGCGGCGGCGGCAAAACGCCCGCGCCCGGTCAAGGTGGCGCGGCGGCCGGCCAGCGCATTGGTCGCACCCAGCGCGCGCAGCTCGTGCATCAGCGCCGGCAGGTCCGGGTACACGGTGGTTTCCTCGTCGCGGTCCACCACCGGCTGGAAGAAGCCGGCGTTGATGAGCGCATCGCCGATCCCCGCGGTGTCCACGAACGGGCTGACGTGCGGCGCGGCGTCGGCCTGCGCGAACGCGCCGCGCAGCTCCCACAGGGTTTCCGGGCCAAAGGTCGAGAACAGCAGCAGGCCCTGCGGCTTGAGCACGCGGCGGAAGCCGTTGAGCACCGATTCCAGGTCCTCCACCCATTGCAGGCACAGGTTGGAAAACACAACGTCCACGCTGCCGTCGGCCAGCGGTAGCTGGCGCGCATCCGCGCAGACCTGCACTGGCGCGCGCGCGAACGGGTTGGGCAGCCAGCGCGACGCCGGCTTGGCCGCGGCGCGTGCTTGCCGCAGCATCGGCAGCGCAAGATCCAGCGACAGGATCTCCGCCTTCGGCCAGCGCTGCTGCAGCAGCGCGCTGGCATGGCCGGTGCCGCAGCCGAGGTCGAGCACGCGCTGCGGCGGCTGGCGCGCCAGCGCGGGATCGTCGAGGTAGTCCAGCGACTCCATCAGCCGCGCTTCGGCCAGACGTTGCAGCTGCGCCACCGCGTCATAGCCGGAGGCCGAACGCGAGAACGCGCGCCGCACCTGCCTGGCGTCGAACAGCGGCGCACTCATGCGCCCGCCTCCACGAGGAAGCCAAGCAGCGCCTGCGCGACCTCATCCGCATGGGTCAGGAACGGCGCGTGGCCGGCATGCTCGATCTGAACGTAGCGCGCGTTCGGCGCCAGCGCGGCGGACGCTTGCATCGCCGCCGGATTGACCAGCCGGTCGCGGCGCCCGCCCAGCCACAGGCTGGGCACGGCCAGCGCCGGCAGGGCGTCGCGCAGGTCGCTGTCTTCCAGCACCTGCAGCCCCTCCGCGAGCACCCGTGGCGACGGTTCGCCATGCGCCAGCACCTCGTCGCGCAGCATCCGCAGCTCCTCACGCATGCGGTCGGAGCCGAACGCCTCCAGCGCGATGAAGCGGTCGATGGTGGCCTGCCAGTCCAGCCGCAGGCCGTCGGCGAAGCCGTGGAAGACTTCGGCCGGCATGCCCTGCGGCCAGTCGTCGGCGACCACGAATTTGGGCGTGGCGCAGACCATCGCCAGCGCCGGCACGCGCAACGGCTGCAGCGACGCCGCGCGCAGCGCGACCAGCCCGCCCAGCGACCAGCCGCACCACGGCGCCACAGGCAACGTCTCCAGCAGCGCCTGCGCGCAGGCATCAAGCGCCAGCGGCACCCCGCAATCGCGGCTGTGGCCGTGGCCGGGCAGGTCCACCACGTGCAGGGTGCGGTGCGCGCGCAGCGCCTCCACCAGCGGCGCGAAGATGCCGCCGTGCATGGCCCAGCCATGCAGCAGCACCAGCGGCGGGCCGCTGCCCACGATTTCCACATGCAGCTTGTTCATTGATCTCGCGCCAACAGCGCGCGGCAGGTTCCGGAACCGCGCATTATCGCGCGAAGCCGATCCCGCCCGCCGTATCGTGGGCTGATCACCCAGCCACCGGAGCCGCCCATGCATGCCAGCCGCCAGCCATCCCTCGACGATTCCGGGCTGTGGCGCGAGCAGGCGCTGATAGCCGGGCAATGGCGCGACTCGGACGCCGGCGGCCGCTGCGAAGTGCGCAATCCCGCCAGCGGGGCGCTGCTGGGCACGGTGCCGGACATGGGCGCAGCGGAAACCCGCCAGGCGGTCGATGCCGCCCACGCCGCCTTTCCGGCATGGGCCGCCACCACCGCGAAACAGCGCGCGCAGGTACTGCGCCGGATGCACGACCTGATGATGCAGCACCAGCACGACCTGGCCGTGCTGATGACCGCCGAACAGGGCAAGCCGCTGGCGGAAGCGCTGGGCGAGATCGCGTATTCGGCCAGCTACTTCGAGTGGTTCGGCGAACAGGCCAAGCGCATGGACGGCGACACCGTCCCCGGCCATGCCGCCGACAAGCGCATCCTCACCCTGCGCCAGCCGGTAGGCGTGGTCGCCGCGATCACGCCGTGGAATTTCCCCTCGGCGATGCTGGGCCGCAAGCTGGGACCGGCGCTCGCAGCGGGCTGCACGGTGGTCTGCAAACCGGCGCTGCAGACGCCGTTCTCGGCGCTGGCGCTGGGCGTGATCGGCGAACGCGCCGGGCTGCCGCCGGGCGTGATGAACATCGTGACCGGCGACGACGCGCCCGCCATCGGTGCCGAGATGACCGCCAACCCGAAGGTGCGCAAGCTCGGCTTCACCGGCTCCACCGCGGTCGGCAAGCAGCTGATGGCGCAGTGCGCGGGCGGGCTCAAGCGGCTGTCGCTGGAACTGGGCGGCAATGCGCCGTTCATCGTGTTCGACGACGCCGACCTCGACGCCGCGGTGGCCGGCGCCATCGCCAGCAAGTTCCGCAACAGCGGGCAGACCTGCGTCTGCGCCAACCGACTGTTCGTGCAGGCGGGGGTCCATGGCGCGTTCGCGGAAAAACTCGTGGCGGCGGTACGCGCGCTGCGGGTGGGTGACGGCCTGCTGGGCGATACCGACCAAGGCCCGCTGATCGATGCCAAGGCGCTGGCCAAGGTCGAAGCGCATATCGCCGATGCGCTGGCGAAGGGCGCGCGCATCGCCATCGGTGGCCATCGCCACGCGCTGGGCGGCACCTTCTTCGAACCCACCGTGCTGCTCGACGCCGGCGACAACATGCTGCTGGCGCACGAGGAAACCTTCGGCCCGGTGGCGCCGCTGCTGCGCTTCGAAACCGAAGACGAGGTGCTGCGCCGTGCCAACGCCACTCCGTTCGGACTGGCCGCGTATTTCTACACCCGCGACCTGGCCCGCAGCTGGCGGGTGTCGGAAGCGCTGCAGGCCGGCATGGTGGGCATCAACACCGGGCTGATTTCCACCGAGGTGGCGCCGTTCGGCGGGGTGAAGCAGTCCGGCGTCGGCCGCGAAGGATCGAAGTACGGCCTCGACGACTACACCGAGCTGAAGTACGTCTGCATCGGCGGCGTGTAGCGCGCAGCGTCGTCGAGGCGATCGCGCCGCACCGCTGCCTCAGGTGGCGGCAGCGGCGAACACGCCGGCCCGCGCGTAGTCGCGCGCGCGCGCCAGCGCGTCCAGTAACTTGTCGACGTCGGCTTCGGTATGCGCGGCCGACAGGGTGATGCGCAGGCGCGCACTGCCCTCCGGTACGGTGGGCGGACGGATCGCCGCCACCCAGAACCCCTGCCGTTCCAGCGCCGCGGCCATCGCCAGCGCATCCGCTTCTGCCCCGCACAGCAGCGGCTGGATCGGGGTTTCCGAGGGCAGCAGTTCCAGTTCGTGGCGGCGCGCACCGGCGCGGAAGCGCTGCACCAGCGCGGAGAGTTTTTCGCGCCGCCAGTGTTCGCGCCGCGCCAGCTTGACCGCCGCCAGCGAGGCCGCGGCCTGCGCCGGCGGCAGCGCGGTGGTGTAGATGTACGGGCGCGCGGTTTCGGCCAGGTGGCGGACCAGATCGGCTTCGCCGGCGACCACCGCACCGTAGCTGCCGAGCGCCTTGCCGAGAGTGACCAGCCGCAGCGGCACCGCGGCGCTGTCCAGCCCGGCGTCATCGATACTGCCGCGGCCTTCCTCGCCCAACACGCCAGCGCCGTGGGCGTCGTCCACGTACAGGGTGGCGCGCTGCACCCGCGCCACCAGCGCCAGCTGCTTCAGCGGGGCGATGTCGCCGTCCATGCTGAACACGCCATCGGTGGCCAACAGCGCGGCGCCATCCGGCCAGCCGCGCAGCTGCCGCAGCGCGGCCTCGGGATCGGCATGCGGATAGCGGCGCAGGGCGCAGCCGGCCAGCTGCGCGCCGTCGATCAGGCTGGCGTGGTTGAGCCGGTCCTGCACGCAGACATCGCCCTTGCCTAGCAGCGCCTGCAGCACCGCCAGATTGGCCATGTAGCCATTGGCGAACAGCAGCGCCGACGGCACGCCCAGCCAGTCGGCGACCTCGCGTTCCAACGCTTCGTGGGCGGCATGGTGGCCGCAGACCAGGTGCGAGGCGACGCCGCCGACGCCTTCGCGCGCGGCCATGTCCTGCAGCGCGCCGGCCACCGCGAACTGCTGCGACAGGCCCAGGTAATCGTTTCCGCAGAAGTTCAGCAGCCAGCGCGGCACGCCGTCGGCGCCGGCCACTTCGCAACGCGCACCGTCGCGATGCAGCACGCTGCGGCGAACGCGGATCCGCTGCTCGGCGGCGCGTCGCTCACGCTGCGCGGCGATGCGGGCGGGCAGCGAATCGCGCGCCATCTCAGGCGGCTTCGGTGATGCCAGCGTGCACCGTGGCGGTGCAGGCGTCGATGCTGTCGTCGCACGCGGTTTCGACCTGCATCGGCCGCAGGCCGAGGCGTTCGAACAGCGCCTTGTCGCGCCCGGTGTCCGGATTGCCGGTGGTCAACAGCTTCTCCCCGTGGAAGATCGAATTCGCGCCTGCGCCGAAGCATAGCGCCTGCAGCTCGTCGGACATCGTCTCACGGCCCGCGGACAGCCGGACCATCGATTTCGGCATCATGATCCGGGCCACCGCGACCGTGCGCACAAATTCGAACGGATCCAGTTCGACGGTGCCGTGCAGCGGCGTGCCTTCCACCTGCACCAGCCGGTTGATCGGCACCGAATCCGGGTGCGCCGGCAGGTTGGCCAGCGTCATCAGCAAGCCGGCGCGCTGGCGGCGCGACTCGCCCATGCCGACGATGCCGCCGCAGCAGGTCTTCATGCCGGCATCGCGCACCTGCGCGAGGGTGTCGAAGCGATCCTGCATCTGGCGGGTGTGGATCACGTCGCCGTAGAACTCGGGATCGGTGTCGATGTTGTGGTTGTAGTAGTCCAGCCCGGCGTCCTTGAGCGCCTGTGCCTGCCCGCCGCTGAGCATGCCGAGGGTGGCGCAGGTCTCCAGCCCCAGCGCCTTCACCTCGCGGATCATCTCGGCGACCTTCGGAATATCGCGGTCCTTCGGCGAACGCCAGGCCGCGCCCATGCAGAAGCGCGAAGCGCCGGCGGCCTTGGCCTGGCGCGCCTTCTCCACCACCTCGGCCGGCTCCATCAGCTTGGTCGCGTCGACGCCGGTGTGGTAGCGCGCCGCCTGCGGGCAGTAACTGCAGTCCTCCGGGCAGCCGCCGGTCTTCACCGACAGCAGCGTGGACACCTGCACCTCGCTCGGGTCGAAGTGCTGGCGGTGGGCGCTGGCGGCGCGGTAGAGCAACTCGGTGAAGGGCAGCGCGAACAGCGCTTCCACCTCACTGCGGCTCCAGTCATGGCGAACGGGGAAAGCGACGACCTCGGGCATGGGGTTTTTCCGACTGACGCAGGGCGCGAAGGCGCGCAGTCTGGAACGCATGCCCGTCACCGTCAACCAAATCAGGCAAGTCAGAGTTGACGGAAAGTGGTGCGCGCCGCTGTGCTGGTTGTTCCCGCCGCGCTGCCTGGTCTGCGGCGATCCCGGCCTGCCGGGGCGCGACCTGTGCGCCGCCTGCCACGTCGCGCTGCCGCGCCCGCGCCACGCTTGCCCGCGCTGCGCGCTGCCGATGCCCGAAGCCGCAACCTGCCCGGCCTGCCTCGCGCGACCGCCGCCACTGGAGGCCGCGCATGCAGCCTTCGACTACGCGTTCCCGTTTGACCGGCTGCTGCCGCGGCTGAAGTTCCATCGCGATTTCGCCGCCGGGCGGGTGCTGGCGCAGTGCATGGCCGAGCGCTTCGCCGGCCTGCCGCGCCCGCAGGCGCTGGTGCCAGTGCCGCTGCACCGCGAACGGCTGCGCCAGCGCGGCTACGACCAGGCGCTGGAACTAGCGCGACCGCTGGCCAGGGCGCTGGACCTGCCGCTGCACGCCGGGCTGCTGCAGAGAGCCAAGGCCACCCGGGCGCAGTCGCGGCTGGACGCGGAGGCGCGCGGACGCAACCTGCGCGGCGCGTTCCGCGTGGACGCCCGGGCGACATTGCCGGCGCACGTGGCGCTGATCGATGACGTGATGACCACCGGCGCCACCCTGCACGCCGCCGCCTGGGCCCTGCGCGCAGCGGGCGTGGCGCGCATCGATGCCTGGGTGTGCGCGCGCGTGGCTTGACCCGCCGCGCCGGCTGCTCAGGCCGCAACCACCTTCGCGCGCAGGGCGAAATCCAGCGCGATGCCGGCAAACAGCGCCATTCCCACCCAGTTGTTGTGCAGGAAGGCGCGGAAGCAGGCCGCGCGCTCGCGCCCGCGCGCCAGCCCGAACTCCCACGCCACCAGCACCAATGCCATGCCCATGCCTGTCCAGTACCAGACGCCCATCCCGGCCTCGCGGCCGACCAGCGCCAGCGCGAAGAACATGCAGGCGTACAGCACGCCCTGGGCGGCGAGGTCCATGTCACCGAACAGGATCGCGGTGGACTTCGATCCCATCCGAATGTCGTCGTCGCGATCGACCATCGCATACCAGGTGTCGTAGGCAGTGGCCCAGAAGATGTTGGCCACGTACAGCACCCACGCCACCGGCGGCACCGCCCCGGTCAGCGCGGCAAATCCCATCGGGATACCCCAGCCGAACGCCATGCCCAGATAGACCTGCGGCAGGTAGGTGTAACGCTTCAGGTACGGATAGCTGGCCGCCAGCAGCACCCCGACCACGCTCATGTAGATGGCCAGGCGGTTCAACGTCAGCACCAGCGCGAACGCCACCAGCATCAGCACCGCGAACACGACCAGTGCCTCGCGCCCGGACACCTCACCGGTGGCCAGCGGCCGGTGTTTGGTGCGCTCCACGCTGCCGTCCAGCCAGCGGTCGGCGTAGTCGTTGATCACGCAGCCGGCCGAACGGGTCAGCCACACCCCCAGCGAGAACACCAGCAGCGGCCACAGCGGCGGCACCCCATCGGCGGCAATCCACAGCCCCCACCAGGTCGGCCACAGCAGCAGCATCCAGCCGATCGGCCGATCCGCGCGCACCAGTTTCCAGTACAGGCGCAGGCGCTGGCGCCAGCGCGGCGCGATGGCGGAAGTCGGCGAAGAATCTGGAGAGTGGGCCATCGTGGATGCGCGGGGTTCGATGTGATCGCGGGGCGCAATAACCAGGGGAAACGCTGGCGCCGAACCGGAAGGATCACGACGATCCTTCACCATGAAGGTGGCGCGCCTGGAGGGATTCGAACCCCCGACCAATGGCTTCGGAAGCCACTACTCTATCCGGCTGAGCTACAGGCGCGTTGCGCTGCCGGTGGCGGCAACGAGACGGGCATTCTCGCATGGTTCACGCGCATTTTGGCTGCCCCGGAAACGGAACGGCCCGCTTGCGCGGGCCGTCCGTGTGGCGATATTGCGGGTGACTCAGTTGACGCTGACCGCGCTCCACGCCGCCTTGACCGCATTGGTCTGGGCGGAGGTGGCGCCGAACAGGTCGGTCGACGCGTTGATGCTGGCGGTGCGCGCAGCGGCGTAGTTGGTGCTGGAGGTCATGTACACCGTCAGCGCGCGGTACCAGATCTTGCCGGCGGCGTCGCGGCCGATCCCGGCCAGCGAGGTGTTGCCGTTGCAGACCAGCGAGGCCGGGGTCAGGTTGGCCCAGGTGCCGGCGCCGAACCCGCTGGGCACCACCGCGCCTTCCGCCAGCAGGTAGTAGAAGTGGTTGGCCACGCCCGAGCTGTAGTGCACGTCGAGGTTGCCCAGGGTCGAGCTGTAGCAGTCCGGCGAAGCGCCGTCCAGGCTCGGCTTGAACATCCAGCGGATCGCGTTGCGCATGCTGGCGTTGTTGGGGAACAGCTCTTCACCCACCACGTAATCGGCCGGGTCGCTGCTGTTGTTGGCGTAGTACTCGACCATGGTGCCGAAGATGTCGGAGGTCGCCTCGTTCAGGCCGCCCGACTCCTTGCTGTACACCAGATTGGCGGAACGGCTGGTCACGCCGTGCGACATCTCGTGCCCGGCCACGTCGATCGCCACCAGCGGATAGATGGACGCGCCATTGTCGCCGTCACCGAAGGTCATGCAGAAGCAGGAATCGCTCCAGAACGCATTCTGGTAGTTGCGGCCGTAGTGGACGCGACTGACCGCACCCTTGCCGTCGTTGGCGATGCCGTTGCGGCCGTGCACGTTCTTGAAGTAGTCCCAGGTGGTGGCAACGCCGTAGTGGGCATCGGCGGCAACGGTCTGCGAGTTGCTGAGCAGGTTGTTGCCCCAGGCGTTGGCGCTGCCGGTGAATACCGTACCCATGCCGGAGGTCTTCATCGCCATGTTGTGGGTGGCGCCGCCACCGCGGGTCAGGTCGACCATCTGGTAGCTGGTGCCGCACTTGCTGGTACCCAGGACGACGTCGCCGGCCATGAAGCTCTTGCCGGTGCCGATGGCCGCGGTGGGGGTGGTGCAGCCGCTGCCGCCCGGGCCCGGCTTCGCGGTGTGGATGCCGTCCCAGCGGTCGATGATCTTGCCGCTGGTCGCATCAACGACATAGTGCATTTCGGTCGGGGTCTGATCGGCCTTGAAGCCATGGAACACGACTTCATGCGCCAGCACGGGCGCGCTGTTGCGCGCGTAGACGACCTTGCGCGCGGTCGGCGCTTCGGTGAACTTCACCGGGAACACCGCACCAGCTTCCACGATCGCCTCGTCGGCGCCGATACGGGCCGCCAGGCCAGGCCGCGCGCTGGACTTCAGCATCTGGCTGAACCCGCCCAGTTTGGCCTCGCGCGAATGCACCACGAAATCGCCACCGATCATCGGCAGGCCATCGAACGTGCGCGCGTAGCGAACGTGTTCCGCGCCATCGGCGTCGACCACCACGTCGCTGACGGAGAACACATCGGCGTTGGCGCGATGCACCGCACCGGGGTTGTTCTTCACCAGCACGTTGGCGCGCGCCACCACGGCGGCGCGCAGGGCGGCCGCTGCTTGTTCGGGCGACTGCTTGTTGGTCGGTGCTGCCGCCTGCGCGGTGGCGAGCGCAGTGGCGATGGCGAGACACAGCAGACTTGCTTGGACTTTCATTGGTGCGTTCTCCCTGGTGTGCAACCCGACTGGTGCGTCGGGAATGATTGTTGGAAACCCCGTCAACTTGACACTGTTACCGCTCGCCCTGCTTGCCGGATCTGGATCGGGGCCGGAGTCAGCAGGCGGGCATCGTCGAAGTAGGACACCCGCAACGGCAATCCTTTCGGCGAGTATCCGATGAACACGGCGTCGAAGCCGGGCTCGACCGCGCGCCGGTAGGCAGCCGCGATCTTGGCGTTCTCGATCTCAAGCAAAATGCCCAGGCTCTCCCGCCGTGGCAGTTCGCGGTTGTAGGCCTGCAGCAATTGCTTGCAGCGCTGGAAGAACGCCAGCTCCTGCTGCCGGCCACGCAGCGAGCGGGCAAAGAACTGGCGGTAGTAATAGGTCGGCTGGCGCAGCCGCGGCAGTACTTTCACCACTGCGGTGCCAACGCCGCACAGCGCGCCATTTTCGTCGCGGGCGACGCAAACCGCCTGTTGGGCGCGCAGTTCCGCTTCCGCCAGGTTGCCGATCGCCTTGTGTTCCCGCCAGAAGGCAGCCAGCTCCTGCGCGAGCGCAGGCGTGACCTGCCTCCACACCGGAACGAAGGCCACGCTCACCGCGGTGCGTCCTTGCCGGATGCCGGCCGCGGAGCCAGTGCCTCGACCAGCTTCACGTACTCGGCGAAAGCCAGTTTGCCATTACCGTCCACATCGAACCGCGCCAAAGGCGGCGCCGCTCGACCGGCATTTTTCACCAGGACCAGGTTGGCGTATTCGGCGGCGTCCAACCCGCCGTCCCGGTTCGAGTCGATCGCAGCGAACTGCCGCTGCAAGCCCGCCTGCGTTTTGGCCAGTGCCTGCGCGCGCTGCCACCCGGCGCGGAACTCGACCAGCGACAGCTGGCCGTCGCCGCTCCGGTCCCAGGCCCGGAAGGCCTCCGCTGCCGGGTCCGCGACGGCCTTCGGGGACGCGACGGAGGCGGCCTGCGCCATGGTCGGGCCCACGCCAGCCAGCAGCAGCGTACCCAGGCACCCAGCGACAATCCCGCGCGTCACGACGGCTGGTCCGCGCCCGGAATGCCGGACTCAAAAGTGATGAGGTCGCGGATCTCGGCCGTGCGCAGGCCGATCATCATCGGGTGCTTCACGTTGGGCAGGAAGCTGATGTCGAAGATTTCGCTGATGTCGCCGTCGAAGCGGATCCAATTGAGCACGTCGCCGTTGGCCAGCGAGATGATCTGCACCCCGCACCACGGCTCGGCATCGCGCTGCTTCAATTCGTCATCCAGCTGCAAGCCCTCGAAACGCTGATTGCGCGGCTTCGACAGGCCCACCGCGGCGACGTTGCCGATGATCGACAGGCCGCGCGCGAAACCCGGCACGAAGGCGTGCGGCACGAACGCTTTGTTGTCGAAATCCACCCAGCCCAGCTGGCCGGTGCCGGCGTTGAGCAGCCACAGCCGGCCGTTGTGCCAGCGCGGCGAATGCGGCATCGACAGCCCTTCGCAGACGATCTCGTCGGTCTGCACGTCGATCACCACGCCGCCATCGCGGCGGCGCTCGCGCCAACCGTCCACGCTGTCGCTCTTGCAGACCGCGGTGACGTACTTCGGCTCACCGTCCACCATCGCCAGCCCATTGAGATGGCAACGGTCCTCCGGCGCCAGCTTGCTGATGAACTTCGGTTTCCAGATCGCCTTGAAGCTGTGGGTGGGGCTGAGCTCGGCCAGGCAGGAATACTTGGTGTTGACGAACACCACCCGGCCGTCCTTGCGGATACCCAGCTCGTGGATGTCGAGGTCGCCGATGGTCTGCGCGTTGCGCGGCACATAGCACTTGTCGAACTGGCCGTGGATGACCTCGTTCGGGCGCAACACGTTCTCGAACCGCCACAGCTGGTACAGCCCGCCCAGATAGATGCGCTGGGCATTGCCGACCACGCCCATCGCGCGCTCGAAAATGCGCTCGAAGAACGAGACACGGCCCTGCTGGTCGCTGCCGACCAGGTAGATGCGGCCGGTCTGGTAGGAAGTGATGGCCAGCGACAGACGATGTTGCGCCAGCCAGCCGGCCAGGCCGCGCGAGCAGCTTTTCTCGACTTTCAGTTTGGTGATGTCGCGCGGCGCGCCAGCCGCGGCGTTGGTGGCTGCGCCCGCCTGCGGGGCGGCGGCGGGCGCCACTGCGTCCAGTCCCACGTCCAGTTCGGGTCCATCCCGATTGGCTTGGATATCGGTTGCGTTCTGCTTGTTGTCGTTGACCACGTGTTGTCCAGACTGCTGTGCGATGGCCGGCCCGGGCTCAGCCGGGCCGGCGCTGTGGATCACCAGGAGAAGCGGGCGTTGGCCTGGCCGCCGATCATGCTCTTGTACGCGCCCCCATCGGTCCAGTTCAAGCCCAGCCCGAAGCCGAAGCGGCCCTTCTGCACGCCCAGGCCCAGCTCCGCCATCGTGCTGGTGCCTTCGGTGCTGGTGCTGCCGAAGAAGTTGTCGGCGACCGTGTAGCTGGTCTTGCCGTCAAACTCGCGGATCGCACTGATCGAACCGTACGGCGTCCAGCGCATGCCGGCCGCGTCGAAGCTGCGGTTGAACTCGACGCCCAGGCGCCCTTGCTCGAAGGTGCCGCCATGCGACTGGAAGCTGGCCATCTCGCCGTACAGCGCATCCAGACCGTCGACCTTGGTGCGCGTGTACTGCGCCTGCGGCACCAGGTTGAAGCTGCCGAACGCCCACTCATAGCCCGCTTCCAGGCTGGTGGCCTGGGCGTGGACGCGGCCGGGCATGACGCCGGCCGCGGTCGTCGAGCGGATATCCGAAGCCATCCAGCGACCACTCAGGTCGATGTAGAAGCCGCCCGGCGCGTACCAGGTGGCATAGGCGCCCACCGTGCTGCCTTCCATGCGGCTCTCGCCGACGCCATCGTTCAGGCGCTGGCGGCTGTCGGCACTGCCCAGCACGATGCCGGCGTGCAAGTTGCCGGGCAGGTTGGCGTTGACGCCCACTTCGCGGCCCCAGTTGGTCTGGGCGAAGCCGAAGCTGCCGGCCTGGCCGAAGTTGCCCGCGTGGTGTGCCGGGTTCAGGTCACCCTCGCTGGAGTAGAAGCGGACGAAGGCGTTCATCACCTTGTCGGCATCGCCGTAGGGGTTTGCGCCCAGCCGCTGGCGGAAGGTGCCGACTTGGCTGTTGAGGAAGCTCGCCGCAGCGGTCGCGGTGGTCGCGGCCAGCGCGCCGGTGTCGTTCATGCCCAGCACGTCCAGCGCCACCAGGAAGCTGGCGCTGCCGCCAGCGCCGGCAAGCCGGCTGGTGCGGGCGCCGATATCCAGGAAGTTGGACTCGGCGTAACCCAGCACCTCGCCGCCCACGAACGCACCCGCGGCGGAGGTGCCGGCGACATGCGCGAATTCCACTGCTACGGTGCTGGCGGTGGTGGGCATCTCGGTGATGCGGACGTTGACGGTCTGCGCGGCACCAGCCGCCATGTTGCCGCCGACGTAGAGCTGGTCGCTGGCGAGATTGGCCAGGTCAAGGTCAAGGTTGATCGCACCGGTGCCGCCCAGGTGGCCGCCGATATACAGCACGTCATCGGTGCTGCCGTCGACGAAGTCGATGACGCCGTTGTTCATCAGCGGCGGCGGATTCGCTGCAGCCCCCGCCATGCCCATGTCGATCAGGTTGCCGTCACCCAGCACGCGGATGGTGCCGGCGTTGGTGAACGTATTGCCCGCGACGCCACCGCCCAGCGATAGCGCACCGCCAGCAAGACGGATGGTGCCGCCGGCCAGATTATTGATGGCGTCGTCGCCGTCGCCAAAATCGGTGCTGATGCTGCTGCCGATGTCCCACACGCCGCCAGCCTTGTTGTTGAACACGTCGGCGCCGCCATACATCGACACCGCACCGAGGATGCGCGCGCCGTTGTTGATGGTGTCGCCCGCGCTGCCGCCCGCCACCGCGAAGGCATAGCCCTCATCGCCGCTGGCGGAGATGACGCCTGCACCGGTGTTGTTCAGCACATTGCCTGCGACATCGGCAAACAACACGCCGACGTTGAGGCCGCCGGCACTGGCGTGGATCGAGCCGCTGTTGTTGACGGTGGTGCTGGTGCTGCCGCTGGCGAACACGCCGACGGATGCCAGGTAGCCTTCCGCGGAAATGCTGCCGCTGTTGGTGACCACTGCGTTCTTGCCGCGCACCATCACGCCATAGGCGGCGTAGGCGCTCGTTGCCTCGATGTCGCCGCTGTTGGTCACGCTGGCGGTGCCGTTGTCGGCGCGCGCAAATGCGCCCACCGCCACGTCGCTCCCGCTTGCCACCGTGATGTCGCCACTGCTGCTGACCTTGGCATCGCCCTGGTTGGCGACGGCGAACACGCCGGCCGATTGGCCATAGGCGTAGCCGGAGATGTCGCCGGCATTGCCGATCGCCACATCGCCCTGCGTGGCTACGCCGAACACGCCCCAGCCGCGACCGCCGTACGAATAGAAGCCGATCTCGCCGCTGGCGGTATTGCTGATCGCCAGGTCACCACTGCCGGAGCTGGCATAGACGCCGAACGCGTACTTCTCGCCATTCGCATACAGCGAGCCGCCGTTGATCACGGCCACGTCGCCCAGCGCCTGCGCATCCACCGCTCGGGCTTCGGAGTAAAGAATCCCGGCCGCGGAGGCACTGACCGACCCGCTGTTTTGCACGCTCGCGGAACCGTTGGCGCCGAACGCCAGGATGCCGGTGGCGCCGTAATACGCCGTGGCCGTGCTGGTGGCCTCAATATCGCCGCCGTTGACCACGTGGGCGTCGCCCGCAAACGACAGGGCGGCAACGCCGGTCGCCGCGCCGGCCGAGTAGGCGCTGACGGTGCCGTCGTTGGCAATGCTGGTATCGCCGTCACCGGAAGCGAAGATGCCGTAGGCGCCGTAGCCGTACTTGGTGCCTTGCAGCACCTCGATGTTGCCGTCGTTGCCCACGTTGACGGTGCCGCCCTGGCCGCTGGACGTCGCGGAGATACCGTTGGCGCCGTAGAACCCGGTGGCGACGATGTCACCGCCATTGCTGATCTCGACCGCCGCGCCTTCGCCGTTGCTGTTGGCGTTGATGCCGGTTGCCAGCGCGCTGTAGAAGTCGCCGTCCGCGTTGGCGTAGCCGGCGATGATGCTGCCGCTGCTGTCCACCGCGATGTCGCCGAAGGCGGTGGCTTCGATACCGGTCGCGTAATAGCCCTGCGCTTCCAGGCCGCCGCTGTTGTCGATGGTGAGGCTGTCACCGCCGGTGCCGTACAGGCCGAACGCGCGACCGCCCGGACCAATTGCCACCGCATAGACGTCGCCGCTGTTCTGCACCACGGCAGCGCCCGCACCCTGCGCCTCGATGCCGGCGGCCCAGCTGTAGCCCGCCGCGATGATCGCGCCGCTATTGCCCACATCGACATTGGCACCGGAGGCGAAGATGCCGTCAGCGAGACCGTAGTAGGACACCGCCGTGATGTCGCCGGCGTTGTCGATGGCCACGTCGCCGCTCACGCTGTAGCCATAGATGCCGATCGCGTCGCCGTACATCGAACCCGCGTAGATCTCACCGCTGTTGACGACCTCGACATCCGCCTCGCCGCTGAGCGCCTGGATTCCGCGCGCGCCGAGCACCATTCCCACCGCCACGATCCTGCTGGCGCTATCCACGGTGACGTCGCCGTAGAGCGACTGCGCGTCGATGCCCGTGCCTTCTCCCGTCGCTGTGGCGAAAATGCTGCCGCCTGCGTTGCTAACCGACGTGCCGTAATACGAACTGGCGGCGATGCCGGTGGCTGCGTAGAAACCGCTGGCATTGATGTCGCCGCTGTTGCCGGCCTCGGCGTGGTCACCGCGAACCAATATGCCGAAGGCGGTGCCGTACTCGGACTTAGCGTCCAGGCTACTGTCGTTCTGTCCTGTGGCGACGCCGTAATCGGCGCGCGCGAACACGCCGACGGCCGTGCCCGAATAGCTGGCCACGTCGATGAGGCCACTGTTAGCCACGCTGGCATTGCCCTGGCTGGCGAGGGCGAACACACCTGCCGACTGGCCATAGGCGTAACCGGAAATGCTGCCCGCGTTGTCGATGGCGACGTCGCCTTGGGTGGCCACGCCGAACACGCCCCAACCCCGGCCGGCGTACGAATAGAAGCCGATGTCGCCATCGGCGGCGTTGCCAACCGTTAGGTCGCCAACTCCGGAGCTGGCGTAGACGCCGAAGGCGTACTTCTCGCCATTCGCATACAGCGAGCCGCTGTTGGCCACCATGACGTCGCCCAAAGCCTGGGCGTCTACCGCCCGGGCCTGGGCATTCTGGAGGCCGGCAGACAGGGCACTGACCGAACCGCTGTTCTGCACCGTGGCCGTGCCATTGGCGCCAAACGCGAGGATGCCGGTGGCACCGTAGTCGGCCATGGCCGTGCTGATGCTTTCGATGGTGCCGCTATTGACCACGCTGGCGTCGCCGGCGAATGACAATGCCGCGACGCCAGTTGCCAGGCCTGCGGAGTAGGCGATGACCGCGCCGCCATTGTCGACCATGGCATCGCCGTCGCCTGAGGCAACGATGCCGTAGGCGCCGTAACCGTACTTGTTGCCCTGCAGGACCTGAACATCGCCGCCGTTGTGGATGCTGACGGTGCCACCTTGGCCGCTGGCGGTCGCGGCGATGCCGCTGGCGCCGTAGAAGCCGGTCGCCGCAATGTCGCCGGTGCTCGACACGACCACCGCCGCACCCTCGCCGTTGCTGGTGGCGTTGATGCCGGTGGCCAGCGCGCTGTAGAAGCTACCGCCGGCGGTGGCGTAGCCCGCCGTGATGCTGCCGCTGTTGTTCACCGCGAGGTCGCCGCTGGCGCTGGCTTCGATGCCGGTGGCGTAATAGCCCTGCGCTTCCAATGAGCCACTGTTGTCGATGGCCAGGTCGCCGCCGCTGGTGCCATACAGGCCGAAGGCCTTTCCGCCGGGGCCCATCGCCGCCGCGTACACGTCGCCACTGTTCTCGATCGCCGCGCTGCTGGCGCCCTGCGCTTCGATGCCGGCTGCCCAGCTGTAACCCGCAGCAATGATCGCGCCACTATTGCCGACGTCGACATTGGCGCCGGAGGCGAAAATGCCATCGGCCAAGCCATAAGCGGACACCGCGGTGATGTCGGCGGCGTTGTCGATCGAAACGTCGCCGGTGGCGCTGTAGCCATAGATGCCGATCGCGTCGCCATACAGCGCGCCGGCCTGAAGGATGCCGGTGGCGGCGTTGACGATATCGACGTGGCCGTCATCGCTGTAGCCGCGGATGGCGGTGGCGCCAGTGGGGTCGATTTCGGTGATCGGGTCGGCGTTGTCGATCACGATGTCACCTGGATCGGTCACATCGATGGCCAGCGCCACCGGGCCCGCGGCAACCACGGTCAGGTCGAACACCGGCGCGAAGTCGATCGCGGTGCGGCCGGCCGGCTGCGCCTGCGTGATGGTGGCGTGCGGAACGGCTGCCATCGCGCCCCCGGACACCCCGAGGACAAACGTCATCGCGGAAGCGGCCAACGCCGAACGCACTGCACGCGCCATGGGGGCCAGCTTGACCGCGCGCGACTTGCGCATGCTTTTGCCAGACTTGCCGACGATCCGAATGTCGCTCATGCCATCTCCCGAAGCCAGAAATCAAAGTTGGTGACGCGGAACCAGAGGGTTCCGCCGTTGGGCCGGGAAAGGAAAAACAGGAACGAACAAGCCACCCTCCCCGGCGTTTGTCCAGCGTTCATTTATCGCCGCTGCCGATTGCCGGTGTCAATAGCGTGATTGTCTTCACGCCCGGCCGCGGGCGGACAAAAGCTGACCTCTGCCCCCCAAACCTCGCGCCGCAGCGCCGGTTCTGGAATAATCCGGCGCTTGGCGGCCGAACTTGGCCACGACTGCGCGGGAACAACATGCGGACTCACGACCTGGCTTTCCTCAAGCGTTTCTCGATGGTGATCGCCTTCCTGGTGTTGCTGGCGCTGGGCCTGATCCTGTTTGCCCGCCATCTCAACGGCAAGGTCGAATACCCCGAAAGCGCGGTGGCCAAGCAGAGCCTGCAAGATCGCATCGCCCCCGTGGGCGCGGTCTACGCCGGCGCCACTGGCGCCGCGGCGCAGGCAGCTGCAGCTGCAGCGGCTTCCGCTGCACAGACCGCCAACGTGCCGTTTGACGGCCGCACCGACGGCGCCGAGATCTTCAACAACGGCCCCTGCACCGGCTGCCACACCGCCGGCGTGGGCGGCGCCCCGAAGCTTGACGCTGCCGGCATCGGCGCGCGCGCGGCCGAGCAGGGCGTGGAAATGCTGATCAAGAAGGCCACCGAAGGTTTCACCGGCACCGCCGGGGTGATGCCGGCCAAGGGCGGCAACCCGGCCCTGACCGACGACCAGATGAAGGCCGTGGTCGAGTGGATGGTGGCGCAGAGCAAGTAAGCCGCGCAGTGCGCGCAGCCCGGACGCCGCCTGCGGGCGGCGTTCGCGTTTGTGGCGGGCCGGCCGGCGGTTTCACGCTGGCTGCGGCATCATGGCAGGCATGAACGAGACGACAGCCAAGCCTGCGGGTGCCGATGCGGCGCTGGTCATCGACGGCCCCGCGGGCCGGATCGAGGCCGCGTACGACGTGGCCGAAGCCACGCCGCAGCCGGTGCTGGCCATCGTCTGCCATCCGCTGCCCACCGAGGGCGGCACCATGCACAACAAGGTGGTGACGATGGCTGCGCGAGCACTGCGCGAATCCGGCATCGCCACCCTGCGTTTCAATTTCCGCGGCGTGGGCGGCTCCGAGGGCAGGTTCGACCATGGCGACGGCGAGCTCGACGACCTGCGCGCGGTGGTGGCTTGGGCACGCGCGCGGCATCCGGACAAGGCCCTCTGGCTGGCCGGCTTCAGCTTCGGCGCCTGGGTGTCGCTGCGCGGCGCCGTGGAACTTGGCGCGGCCGCGCTGATCAGCATCGCCCCGCCGGTGGGCCGCAGCTGGGAGTTCACGGACATCGCCCTGCCGACCATGCCGTGGCTGGTGATCCAGGGCGATGCCGACGAGATCGTCGATGCCACCGCCGTGCGCGACTGGATGACCTCGCTGCCTTCGCCGCCCGAGCTGGTGGAGATGCCCGACACCAGCCACTTCTTCCATCGCAAGCTGATGGACCTGCGCGGCGCGGTGAAAAACGGCATCCGCGGCTGGCTGCCGCTGCCTCCCGCGGCATGAGCGAAGCGTCGCTTCCTTCGCAGCGCTATGCCGAGGGCGTGGCGCGCGGCGACTGGCTTGCCGATCCGGCCCAGCAGGCGGCGCTGCGCGCGCTCGACCGCGTCCATGCCGAACTGCTGCGGCCAGCACCCGCGCGCGGCCTGCTGCAGCGGCTGCTTGGCGGCCCGGCGGAGGCGCCGCCAGTACACGGGCTGTACCTGTGGGGCGGGGTTGGCCGCGGCAAGACCTTCCTGATCGACCTGTTCTACGCCGGCCTGCCGATCCGCGAGAAGCGCCGCACCCATTTCCACCGCTTCATGCGCGAGGTGCACGAGCGTTTGCGCGCGCATGCCGGCCAGCGCGATCCGATGGCCGCGATCGCGCGCGAATGGCGGCGCGAACTGCGGGTGCTGGTGCTGGACGAATTCTTCGTCTCCGACATCGGCGACGCCATGTTGCTGGCGCGGCTGCTGGAGCGCCTGTTCGCCGAGGGCGTGGTGCTGGTCACCACCTCCAACGCCGCGCCCGCGGCGCTGTACAAGGACGGCCTGCAGCGCGCGCGCTTCCTGCCCGCGATCGCCCTGCTGCAGCGCCATTGCGAAGTGGTGGAGCTGGTCAGCGACACAGACTACCGGTTGCGCGCGCTGACCCAGTCGCCGGTGTACCGCGCCCCGCTGGACGCCGACGGCGATGCCTGGCTGCAGCGGCGCTGGCACGAGCTGGGCGGCGACGATGGCCACCGCGACGCCGGCATCGTCATCGATGGCCGCCGCATCCCGGTGCGCGCGCGCAGCAAGGGGCTGTGCTGGTTCGACTTCGCCGCGCTGTGCGAGGGCCCGCGCGGCAATGCCGATTACATCGAGATCGCGCGCGAATTCCACACCGTCCTCATCGGCGGCATCCCGCATTTCGACGCGCTGCGCGACGACGCCGCACGCCGCTTCGTGCACCTTGTGGATGAGCTGTACGACCGCCACGTCAACCTGGTGTGCACCGCCGACGCCGCGCCGATGGCGCTGTATTCGGGCGAACGCCTGGCCGCCGCGTTCGAACGCACCACCTCGCGGCTGATCGAAATGCAGTCCGCCGACTACCTTGCCCACGAGCACCGCTGCGAATGAACGCCAACACCACCGCCAATTCGCCGCTCGGCCGCGAGACCGCGTATCCCGCGCAGTACGACGCCGGCCTGCTGTACCCGATCCCGCGCGCGCCGGCGCGTGCCCAGCTGGGCATCGCCGCGGGCGCGCTGCCGTTCATCGGCCTCGACCGCTGGCAGGCGTTCGAGCTGTCGTGGCTGGATCCGCGCGGCAAGCCGCAGGTCGCCACCGCCACCCTGCAGGTACCGGCGGATTCGCCCCGCCTGGTGGAATCCAAGTCGCTCAAGCTCTACCTGAACTCCTTCAACGCCAGCCGCTTCGACGATGCCGAGGCGGTACGCGCGCGCATCGAGGCGGACCTGTCGCAGGCCGCGGGCGCGCCGGTGACGATGGCCTTCGGCCTGCCCGCGCTGGCGATCGCCGCGGATGCCGAAAACATCGACGGCCTCGATATCGCCATCGACAGCTACGGCCCACCCGACGCCTCGCTGCTGCTGGCGGATGCCGGCAACATCCTCGAGGAGACGCTGCACAGCGCGCTGCTGAAGTCCAACTGCCCGGTCACCGGCCAGCCCGACTGGGCCGACGTCACCATCGCCTACCGCGGCCCGCGCCTCGACCGCGCCGGCCTGTTGCGCTACCTGGTCAGCTTCCGTGACCACGCCGGTTTCCACGAACAGTGCGTGGAGCAGATCTTCGTCGACCTGCTGGCACGCTGCGCGCCGCAGCAGCTGTCGGTGGAAGCCCGCTACACCCGCCGCGGCGGCCTCGACATCAATCCCTGGCGCGCCACGCCCGGCATCGCCGCGCCCGCAGCCGTCCGCACCGAACGGCAATAGGGCTGCCTGAACGCGCCGCGATGTTTTCTTAACAGGTCGCGTGCAAGCGTTGCCCTTGTCCGAATACCGGGCAAGGAGTTCCCATGAGCAACGAGAAGAAACCCGACTTCTCCGACGTGCAAAGCGCCGTGCAGAGTACGGAGCAGGTCAAGCCCGACTTCTCCGATGTCCAGTCGAAGGTAACGTCGACCGAAACCATCGCCGGCGCCGCCGCCGGTGAGCAGACCTACACCGTGGAGAGGGGCGACAACCTCTCGAAGATCGCCAAGCACTTCTACGGCAAGCAGGACTGGAAGCGCATCTTCGACGCCAACCGCGACCAGCTCTCGGACCCGGACCGCATCCAGCCCGGCCAGGTGCTGAAGATCCCCGCGCGGGAAGACTGAGTACAGCCCCCTTTCGACGAACGACGAGGAAATCCGATATGAACAAGCGCAATCGCCTGCACATGAGCGTGCTCGCCGTCCTGCTGGGCAGCGTGGCACTGGTCGGCTGCAAGAAGAAGGAAGAACCGGCGCCGCCGCCGGTGGCCAGCGAACCCGCACCGATGGCGGAACCGCCCGCACCGATGCCGGCCACTGCTTCGGTCACCAGCGTCGACCTCGGCAACGCGGTGGGCGCCGACATGCGCGTCACCGCGCCGATGACCACCTTCAGCCCGAAGGACACCATCCACGCCGCGGTCGCCACCGCCACCTCCGACCCGATGGCCTCGGTGCCGGCCAAGCTGGGCGCGAAGTGGACCCACGTGGACAGCAACCAGACCATCAACGAAGAGAGCAAGGACGTCACCTTCACCGGCGACGGCGTCACCGACTTCCAGATCAGCAAGCCCAGCGGCTGGCCGACCGGCAAGTACAAGGTGGAGATCTCGCTGGACGGCAACGTGGTGCAGACCCGCGAGTTCGAGGTGAAGTAGGTTTCAAGCTGAGGATGCGGCTTCGCCGCATCCTCAGCTTATGGATATGGCTTTGCAGCAGCGAAGCGAATCGAGACTACCTTAGTCCCAACTTCCAAGTGCAACACCCCCATATCGGGGCGTTGCCATGTCCAGAACCTATCACCACCTGAGCGCCGAAGAACGCGCTGTCATCATGCTCGAACGTCAGAACGGCAGCAGTCTGCGCTCAATTGCGCTGCGCCTGGGACGCTCGCGAACATCATCTCCAGCGCGAAGCCACGCGCCTCCGATTTCTGAGCTGCCTATGCGGCAGCGAACC
>NZ_KE384102.1:104220-104436 GCF_000423885.1 Thermomonas fusca DSM 15424
CCTTTTTTTCTGAGCTGCCTATGCGGCAGCGAACGATTCAGCGCGACCTGGATTCTGAACGGCACTTTTCTGAGCTGCCTATGCGGCAGCGAACGGACGGTTTCTGCTCGCGGCTGCGCGTCGGGTTTTCTGAGCTGCCTATGCGGCAGCGAACTCAAGTCCCGCCCAAAGTTCGCCGCGTTCGGATTTCTGAGCTGCCTATGCGGCAGCGAACGC
>NZ_KE384102.1:104584-105882 GCF_000423885.1 Thermomonas fusca DSM 15424
CTTTCTGAGCTGCCTATGCGGCAGCGAACAACTTCAACGGCAACGTCAGCTTCGGCTACAATTTCTGAGCTGCCTATGCGGCAGCGAACTCGTCGAGCGCCTGTCTTGGGGATACATGCAATTTCTGAGCTGCCTATGCGGCAGCGAACCGGCCGTCGGCGGTGCGGTCGATGATGTAGTCTTTCTGAGCTGCCTATGCGGCAGCGAACGGTGATCGTCGGCACCGGCTCGGTGATCGCATTTTCTGAGCTGCCTATGCGGCAGCGAACAAGGTATCGGCGCAGCCACGGCCCAGGCTGATTTTCTGAGCTGCCTATGCGGCAGCGAACACGCTGTCCAGCATCTGCTGCACAGTCTGACCTTTCTGAGCTGCCTATGCGGCAGCGAACTATCCGGCTGACGTGCAGTTCGTGCGCATTGATTTCTGAGCTCCCTATGCGGCAGCGAACTTGACCGTGCCGCTGCCCTGCCCCGGCAAGCCTTTCTGAGCTGCCTATGCGGCAGCGAACGAGACGCTTTCCATCGCTGGCGCGATCCTCCTTTTCTGAGCTGCCTATGCGGCAGCGAACGCGATGGCCGCTTCCTTCCACTGGTGCAGGTTTTTCTGAGCTGCCTATGCGGCAGCGAACTCGTCGGCCGGGTAGGCGGGCAGCTCCGAGCGTTTCTGAGCTGCCTATGCGGCAGCGAACGGCCACGTTCGCGCGCACGCGCTCGGCCTGCTTTTCTGAGCTGCCTATGCGGCAGCGAACGCGCTGGTGCTCAACCGCCCCGACTACCTGAATTTCTGAGCTGCCTATGCGGCAGCGAACAGTTAGGAAAGACCTATTGACAATCAACATTATTTCTGAGCTGCCTATGCGGCAGCGAACCGGGCGGCAGGACATCGGCGGACCACGTCAGGTTTCTGAGCTGCCTATGCGGCAGCGAACGACCTTGTGTCGAAGGTGCTGGCGCGGGAGGTTTTCTGAGCTGCCTATGCGGCAGCGAACCAGGTAGGGCGACACCACGGCATCCCGGCAGCTTTCTGAGCTGCCTATGCGGCAGCGAACTCACTGTCACCACGTAGCTGCCAGCAGCGGTGTTTCTGGCCTGCCTATGCGGCAGCGAACCGGCCATGTCAGAAAACCGCCTTGGCGCTGTCTTTCTGAGCTGCCTATGCGGCAGCGAACTTTATTTTCGTCTGCCAGTCGCCCGATAAACATTTCTGAGCTGCCTATGCGGCAGCGAACCGTTCGCGTTGGGTTTCGCCTATTGGACTTTTTTTCTGAGCTGCCTATGCGGCAGCGAACCGGTGCTGG
>NZ_KE384102.1:106258-106772 GCF_000423885.1 Thermomonas fusca DSM 15424
TTTCTGAGCTGCCTATGCGGCAGCGAACGCCGGCGGCGGTGGGCTGCACTGCGGCCAGTTTTTCTGAGCTGCCTATGCGGCAGCGAACATACATCGCCATGGCGCTGGTCCTAGCAGCGACTTTCTGAGCTGCCTATGCGGCAGCGAACTTCGGTGGTCATGCGGCAAGTGCCTCCGTGGCTTTCTGAGCTGCCTATGCGGCAGCGAACGGGCGCGGCACGCCGGGGTGGAAGAAGTCCCATTTCTGAGCTGCCTATGCGGCAGCGAACTGCCGCCAGTGCATGGCTGGTGCGGCGCTGACTTTCTGAGCTGCCTATGCGGCAGCGAACCCGGGTCGGACTGCACCACGGCGCCCGCTGCGTTTCTGAGCTGCCTATGCGGCAGCGAACGCAAACAGCGGCATCGGCGCGTTCGACGACTCTTTCTGAGCTGCCTATGCGGCAGCGAACACCAGGATCACGTCGCGCCCGGTCACATTCGGCTTTCTGAGCTGCCTATGCGGCAGCGAACTGCT
>NZ_KE384102.1:106782-106996 GCF_000423885.1 Thermomonas fusca DSM 15424
TTCGGCTTTCTGAGCTGCCTATGCGGCAGCGAACTGCTTGCCAGCGACACGGCATCCACTGCGATCTTTCTGAGCTGCCTATGCGGCAGCGAACGCAGTGGGGCAGCACTTCGTCCGCGGTCTTGTTTTCTGAGCTGCCTATGCGGCAGCGAACTGGCTGCAAGCCGAGTTCCAGCGCGCGGGCATTTTCTGAGCTGCCTATGCGGCAGCGAAC
>NZ_AUIV01000020.1 GCF_000423885.1 Thermomonas fusca DSM 15424
GGACCAGGGTCAGGCGGGCGACAACGCGGGCCTGCTGCTGCGCGGCACCAAGCGTGACGACGTGGAGCGCGGCCAGGTGCTGTGCAAGCCGGGTTCGATCACCCCGCACACCGAGTTCGAGGCCGAGGTGTACGTGCTGTCGAAGGACGAGGGCGGCCGTCACACCCCGTTCTTCAAGGGCTACCGCCCGCAGTTCTACTTCCGCACCACCGACATCACCGGCGCTTGCCAGCTGCCGGAAGGCACCGAGATGGTGATGCCGGGCGACAACGTGAAGATGGTGGTCACGCTGATCAACCCGGTGGCGATGGACGAAGGCCTGCGCTTCGCGATCCGCGAAGGCGGCCGCACCGTCGGCGCCGGCGTGGTGGCGAAGATCATCAAGTGATGCGAGGCCCCGCGCGCTTCGGCGCGCGGTTGGCCAGAACATCACCCCGCGCAGGCGGGGGGTCCGGCTTCGAAGCGTCATTCCCGCCAGGCGGGAATGACGTGCGGAAACAAAAGGGAATCCGGACTTGCAAAGTCCAGCAAACCCCCGTTAGAATGCACGACCCCAGCGGAATTTGAGTTCCGGTCGGGGCGCGAAATGAAGCGCAGGATGCGCTTCGTGTTCGCCAGACAGGGAGATGTCGCGTGGCAAGGCCTCGTCCGTTCCGGAAGTTTCCGGGACACATCGGCGGGGCCTTTCGGCGCGTTCATGGAAACCTGTTCTGGCGGGCCGGGCATCCGGCTCGCCAATTCGCATGCAGGACGCAGCGAAAACCCGCAAGACCCGTTGTATTCACGGGGTGTGGCGCACCCAACGCCGTCGCACCTGTCGCTCTTTAGAACATGAGGCATTCCTCCCATGGCGGACCAGAAGATTCGCATCCGGCTGAAGGCGTTCGATCATCGTCTGATCGACCGTTCGGCCAGCGAGATCGTCGAGACGGCCAAGCGGACCGGCGCGCAAGTGCGCGGCCCGATCCCGCTGCCGACCAAGATCGAGCGTTACACCATCCTGACCTCGCCGCACGTCGACAAGGACGCGCGCGATCAGTATGAGACCCGCACGCACAAGCGCGTGCTCGACATCGTCGACCCCAACGACAAGACCGTGGACGCGCTGATGAAGCTCGAACTCGCGGCTGGCGTTGATGTCCAGATCAAGCTGACCTGAGGAGTACCGAGATGAGCGCGAAGAAGTATTCGCTCGGCATCGTCGGTCGCAAGGCCGGTATGAGCCGCATGTTCACCGAGGACGGCAAGGCCGTGCCGGTGACCCTGATCGAAGCCACGCCGAACCGCATCACCCAGATCAAGACCGTGGAAACCGACGGCTACAGCGCCGTGCAGGTCACCGCGGGCGTCAAGCGCGCCAGCCTGCTGACCAAGCCGGCCACCGGCCACCTGGCCAAGGCCAAGGTGGAAGCGGGTCGTGGCCTGTGGGAGCTGCGCGTCGAAGCGGACCAGATCGGTGGCTTTGAAGTGGGCGGCGAGATCAAGGCCGACATCTTCAGTGAGGGCCAGATCGTCGACGTCCAGGGCGTGACCAAGGGCAAGGGCTTCCAGGGCACGATCAAGCGCTGGAACTTCAAGATGGGTGATGCCACCCACGGTAACTCGCTGTCGCATCGCGCGCCGGGCTCGATCGGTCAGCGCCAGACGCCGGGCCGCGTGTTCCCGGGCAAGAAGATGGCCGGCCACATGGGCCACGTCACCCAGACCACGCAGAACCTGCAGGTCGTGAAGGTCGATGCCGAGCGCGGCTTGATCGCCGTGCGTGGCGCGATCCCGGGTGCGCCGGGCGGCGATGTGATCGTGCGCCCGACGAGCAAGGGAGTCTGATCATGGAACTGAATATCAATGGCGGCGCCAAGCTGGCGGTCTCCGAGGCGGTGTTCGATCGCGCCTTCAGTGAGGACCTGATCCATCAGGTCGTCGTGGCGTACCGCAACGCTGGTCGTGCCGGCACCAAGGCGCAGAAGACGCGTTCGGAAGTCAACGGCACCACCAAGAAGTCGAAGAAGCAGAAGGGCGGCGGCGCGCGTCATGGCGCCCTGACGGCCCCGATCTTCGTCGGCGGTGGCGTGACCTTCGCGGCCAAGCCGCGCAGCTTCGCGCAGAAGGTCAACCGCAAGATGTACCGCGCCGCGATCGCGTCGATCCTGTCCGAGCTGAATCGTCAGGGCCGGATCACCGTGATCGAGTCGTTCGACATCGATGCACCGAAGACCAAGGGTCTGGTGGCCAAGCTCGCCGAGCTGAAGGCCGGCAGGCGCCCGCTGATCGTCACCGAGGAAGCGACCGACAACCTGTACCTGTCCGCGCGCAATCTGCCCTACGTGCAGGTGCGTGACGTGCAGGGCCTGGATCCGGTCGCCCTGGTCGGCGCCGATACCGTGCTGGTGACAACCGACGCGGTGAAGAAGATCGAGGAGTGGCTGGCATGAGCGCCGCAAACCTGTACGAAGTGATCCGTGCGCCGCGTGTGTCCGAAAAGACCGCGCGCCTGCAGGAAGTCTCCAACCAATACGTCTTCGAAATCGCGAAGACCGCCACCAAGGCTGATGTCAAGGCGGCGGTCGAGAAGATCTTCGACGTCAAGGTCGAGGCGGTCAACGTGGTGAACGTGAAGGGCAAGACCAAGTCCTTCAAGTTTCGCCAGGGCCGCCGCGGCGATTGGCGGAAGGCGTACGTCACCCTGGCCGAAGGCCAGGCGATCGACGTGATGACGGCCTCGGCCTGAGGAACAAGTCCATGGCACTGATGACATTCAAGCCCACCTCTGCCGGCCGTCGCTCGATGGTCCGCGTGGTGACGCCGGATCTGCACAAGGGCGCACCCTACGCGCCGCTGGTCGAGAAGCAGAGCAAGACCGGTGGCCGCAACCACCACGGCCGCATCACCACCCGCCACATCGGCGGTGGGCACAAGCAGCATTACCGCATCATCGACTTCAAGCGCGACAAGGAGGGCATCCCGGCCCGCGTTGAGCGCATCGAGTACGATCCCAACCGCACCGCGCACATCGCGCTGCTGTGCTACGCCGACGGCGAGCGCCGCTACATCATCGCGCCGAAGGGCCTCAAGGCCGGCGACCAGGTGATCGCGGGTCGTGATGCCCCGATCAAGGCCGGCAACACCCTGCCGCTGCGCAACATCCCGGTGGGTTCCACGATCCACTGCATCGAGATGAAGCCCGGCAAGGGCGCGCAGCTCGCCCGTGCCGCCGGCGCTGGCGTCCAGCTGGTCGCCCGCGAAGGCGTCTACGCCACCCTGCGTTTGCGCTCCGGCGAAATGCGCAAGGTGCCGGCCGAATGCCGTGCCACCATCGGCGAAGTCAGCAATGACGAGCATGGCCTGCAGAAGCTCGGCAAGGCCGGTGCCGCCCGCTGGCGCGGCGTCAAGCCGACCGTGCGCGGCGCGGCCATGAACCCCGTCGATCACCCGCACGGTGGTGGCGAGGCGAAGGCTGGCCAGGGCAACCCGCATCCGGTCACCCCGTGGGGCGTGCCGACCAAGGGTTACAAGACCCGCAAGAACAAGCGCACCCAGCAGTTCATCGTGCGCGATCGCAGGAGCTAATCGGCAATGGCACGTTCACTCAAGAAGGGCCCGTTCATCGACCACCATCTGCAGAAGAAGGTGGAGACCGCGGGTAGCAGCAAGAAGCCGATCAAGACCTGGTCGCGTCGTTCGACGATCCTGCCGGAAATGATCGGGTTCACCATCGCCGTGCACAACGGCAAGAACCACGTCCCTGTGCTGATCAACGAAAACATGATTGGCCACAAGCTTGGCGAGTTCGCCGTGACCCGTACGTTCAAGGGTCATGGCGGCGACAAGAAGGGGAAGTAAGGAGATGACCATGGAAGCGAAAGCCGTCCTGCGCAGTGCGCGCATCTCCGCCCAGAAGGTTCGCCTGGTGGCAGACCAGGTGCGTGGGCTCCCCGTCGCCCGTGCGCTCGACCTGTTGAAGTTCTCGGACAAGAAGGCCGCGGGCATGATCTACAAGGTCGTGTTCTCGGCTGCCTCGAACGCCGAGAACAACAACGGCGCCGATGCGGACGAACTCAAGGTCAAGACCATCATGGTCGATGAGGGTCCCTCGCTGAAGCGCTTCATGGCGCGTGCGAAGGGCCGTGGCACGCGCATCACCAAGCGCACCAGCCACATCACCGTGATCGTCGGCGAGGGCAAGTAATCATGGGTCATAAAGTCAATCCGATCGGCATCCGCCTGGGCATCGCCAAGGACTGGAATTCCAAGTGGTATGCCGGCAAGAAGCAGTTCGCCGAGTTCCTGACGGCCGACCTCCGCGTCCGCGACATGCTGCGCAAGAAGCTGGCCCAGGCCGGCATCAGCAAGATCCTGATCGAGCGTCCGGCCAACAACGCCCGCGTGACCATCCACACCGCCCGTCCGGGCGTGGTGATCGGCAAGCGCGGCGAGGACATCGAGAAGCTGCGCAAGGAAGTGTCCGATGTGCTCGGCGTGCCGGCGCACATCAACGTCACCGAAGTCCGCAAGCCGGAACTCGACGCGCAGCTGGTGGCCGAGTCCATCGCCCAGCAGCTGGAGCGCCGCATCATGTTCCGTCGCGCCATGAAGCGCGCGGTCGGGAACGCGATCCGTCTCGGCGCGCTGGGCATCAAGGTCAACGTGGCTGGCCGCTTGAACGGTGCTGAAATCGCCCGTTCCGAGTGGTACCGCGAAGGCCGCGTGCCGCTGCACACCCTGCGTGCGGACATCGACTACGGCTTCGCGGAAGCGAAGACCACCTACGGCATCATCGGTATCAAGGTGTGGGTCTACAAGGGCGAGATCTTCGATTTCTCCCAGGTTGGCCAGGAGAAGCAGGACGATTCCCCGGCGCCGCGTGGCGGCGACCGTGAGCGTCCGCGTGGTCCGCGCCGTGACCGTGGCGACCGCGCCGAGCGCGGCGAAGCGAGGGATTAATCATGTTGCAACCCAAGCGAACCAAATACCGCAAGGTCCACAAGGGCCGCAATGAGGGCCTGAGCTGGAGCGCGAACGCGGTCAGCTTCGGTGAGTTCGGCCTGAAGGCGACCGCCACCGGCCAGCTCACCGCCCGCCAGATCGAGGCCGCGCGTCGTTCCATCAGCCGTTACGTCAAGCGTGGCGGCAAGATGTGGATCCGCGTGTTCCCCGACAAGCCGATCACCAAGAAGCCGATCGAAGTCCGCATGGGCTCGGGCAAGGGCAACGTGGAGTACTGGGTCGCCCAGATCCAGCCCGGCCGCATGATCTACGAGATCGAGGGCGTCAGCGAGGAAATCGCGCGCGAGGCGTTCCGCCTGGCGTCGGCAAAGCTCTCGGTCACCACCACTTTCGTGACCCGGACGGTGCGCTGATGGAACTCAAGCAACTGCGTCAGAAGTCGGCGGACGAACTGAAGGCCCACCTGGTCGAACTGCAGAAGGAGCGCTTCGCGCTTCGCATGCAGAAGGCCACCGGCCAGCTGCCCCCGTCCAAGACCAACGAGCCCCGCCGCGTGCGCCGCGAGATCGCTCGCGTCAACACGCTGCTCGGCGCGCTGCAAGCCAGCGTGACGAAGTAAGGAACGGCAGACATGACTGAACAAACCAAGAAGCTGCACACGGTCGAAGGCCGCGTTGTCAGCAACAAGATGGACAAGACCGTGACGGTGCTCGTAGAGCGCCAGGTCAAGCACGCGCTGTACGGCAAGTACATCCGTCGCTCGACCAAGCTGCACGCGCACGATGCCGACAACACCTGCAACGAAGGTGATGTCGTCCGCGTGGCGGAATGCGCACCGATGTCCAAGACCAAGAACTGGCGCGTGGTGGAAGTCATCACGCGTGCCGCCGAGTAAGCAGGAGAGACAGCCATGATCCAGATGCAGAGCTTTCTCGACGTTGCCGACAACTCCGGTGCCAAGGAACTGATGTGCATCAAGGTGCTCGGCGGCTCCAAGCGCCGTTATGCCGGCATCGGTGACATCATCAAGGTGTCGGTGAAGGAAGCGATTCCGCGCGGCAAGGTGAAGAAGGGCGACGTCTACGACGCCGTCGTGGTGCGTACCCGCAAGGGTGTGCGTCGCGCCGACGGTTCGCTGATCCGCTTCGACGGTAACGCCGCCGTGCTGTTGAACAACAAGCAAGAGCCGATCGGCACTCGCATCTTCGGGCCCGTGACCCGTGAGCTGCGCACCGAGAAGTTCATGAAGATCGTCTCGCTCGCGCCTGAAGTGCTCTGAGCGGAGGAAGGAAGAACATGAACCGTATCCGCAAGGGTGACCAGGTGGTCGTGACCACTGGTAACAAGAAGATCAAGGGCCAGACTGGCGAAGTGGTGCGCGTCGATGGAGAGCGCGTCTACGTTGCCAACCTGAACCTGGTCAAGCGCCACACCAAGCCCAATCCGCAGGCCGGCCAGCCCGGCGGCGTGATCGAGCGCGAGGCGTCGATCCACATTTCCAACGTGATGCTGCTGGACCCGGCAACGGGCAAGGGCGGTCGCGTTGCCACCAAGGTGCTCGAGAATGGAAAGCGCATCCGCGTGTTCCGCTCCAGCGGCGAGGCTATCTGACATGAACACCCGTCTTGAAAAGTTCTACAAGGAAGAAGTGGTGCCGAAGCTCATGCAGCAGTTCGGCTACACCAATCCGATGCAGGTCCCGAAGCTCGTCAAGGTCACGCTGAACATGGGCGTGGGCGAAGCGGCCACCAACAAGAAGGTGCTCGAGAACGCCGTCGCCGACATGACCAAGATCTCCGGCCAGAAGCCGGTGGTCACCAAGTCGCGCGTTTCGGTGGCTTCGTTCAAGATCCGCGACGGCTGGCCGATCGGTTGCAAGGTGACCCTGCGCCGCGCCCAGATGTTCGAGTTCCTCGACCGCCTGATCAACATCTCGCTGCCGCGCGTCCGCGACTTCCGCGGCGTGTCGGGGCGTTCGTTCGACGGTCGCGGCAACTACAACATGGGCGTGAAGGAGCAGATCATCTTCCCGGAGATCGACTTCGACGCCGTTGATGCGATGCGCGGCATGGACATCGCCATCACCACCACCGCGAAGACCGACGCCGAGGCCAAGGCCCTGCTCGAAGCCTTCCGCTTCCCGTTCCGCAACTAAAGGACACGTCATGGCCAAGACTTCCATGATCAACCGCGAAGCCAAGCGCGCCAAACTGGCCAAGCAGTACGCCGCCAAGCGCGACGCGCTGAAGAAGGTCATCGCCAGCCAGGACGCGTCCTACGAGGACAAGATGGTGGCCGCGACCAAGCTGCAGAAGCTGCCGCGCGACTCCTCACCGTCCCGCCAGACCACCCGCTGCGCCCTCACCGGTCGCCCGCGTGCGGTCTACAGCAAGTTCGGCCTGGGCCGCAACGCGCTGCGCAAGGCGACGATGAATGGCGACGTGCCTGGCCTGCGCAAGGCGAGCTGGTAAAAAAACTGCTATACTGATCCGCTACCTGTCGCGAAAGCGGCGGTGGCGGCTCCCGAACCCCGCAGCGATGCGGGGTTTGCGCCTGCAACAGCGCCGCGACGTTCCAGTTTCGCGGCGTCCACAATCCGAAAGATTTTCGCGAAAGCGGATATCGGTGCTACTCATCAGGTGAATCCATATGAGCATGACTGATCCTATCGCCGACATGCTGGTCCGCATCAGGAATGCGGCCGCGGTTGGCAAGCCGGCGGTGAAGATGCCGTCCTCCAAGGTCAAGGTCGCGATTGCCAACGTCCTCAAGGACGAAGGCTACATTGCCGACGCCCGCGTGACCCCGAACGGCGCCAAGGCCGAGCTTGAAATCGCCCTGAAGTACTTCGAGGGCAAGCCGGTGATCGAGACCCTGAAGCGCGTGTCGCGCTCGGGTCTGCGCCAGTATCGTGGCAAGGATGCGCTGCCGAAGGTCCTGAACGGCCTCGGCGTGGCGATCGTTTCCACCTCCAAGGGCATCATGACCGACTCGCAGGCGCGCCAGCACGGCGTCGGCGGCGAAGTCCTGTGCATCGTGGCCTAAGGGAGTAACGAACATGTCCCGAGTCGCCAAGAAGCCCGTCGTCCTCGCCAAGGGCGTCGAAGTCAACGTCCAGTCGGACGCGATCAGCGTCAAGGGCCCGAAGGGCACCCTGACCGTCGCCAAGCCGGCCGGCATCGAAGTCAAGATCGAAGACGGCCACGCGCAGCTGTCGGCCAACGATCCGTCGCTGGTGCCGCTCGCCGGCACCCTGCGCGCGATCGTCGCCAACATGGTGCACGGCGTCAGCTCCGGCTTCGAGCGCAAGCTCGAGCTGGTCGGCGTGGGTTACCGCGCCGCCATGCAGGGTCAGGATCTCAACCTGTCGCTGGGCTATTCGCACCCCATCCTGTTTGCGCCGCCGGCGGGCATCACCATCACCACGCCGACCCAGACCGAGATCCTGGTCGCGGGTGCCGACAAGCAGCTGGTGGGTGAAGTTGCCGCCAAGATCCGTGGTTACCGCCCGCCGGAGCCCTACAAGGGCAAGGGCGTGAAGTATTCCGACGAGACCATCATCCGCAAGGAAGCCAAGAAGGCGTAATTGCGCATCCCTGGCAAGAGCCCGCACATCCTCGTGCGGACTCTTCGGGGCAAGCACAGCCTTCAGCTTTCGGAGAAGAAGACCATGGAAAAGAAGATCGCCCGCCTGCGTCGCGCCAAGTCGACCCGTGCACACATCCGCGAACTCGGCGTGCCGCGCCTGTCGGTGCTGCGCACCGGCCAGCACCTGTACGCCCAGCTGTTCACCCACGACGGCGCCAAGGTGCTGGCTTCGGCCGCTACCGTCGAGGCCGACGTGAAAGCCGGCCTGAAGAACGGCAAGAACGCCGAGGCTGCCGCCAAGGTCGGCCAGATGATCGCCGAGCGTGCCAAGGCCGCCGGCATCGAGCGCGTTGCGTTCGACCGTTCGGGCTACCGCTACCACGGGCGCATCAAGGCGCTGGCCGACGCCGCGCGCGAAGGCGGCCTGCAGTTCTAAGGGCCTGAAGGCGAGGGGCTCCGGCTCCTTGCCTTCCGCTGTCTGCTGCCGATGCGGCTCGCATCGGTCGCCACCGCCGGTTGCGGCGATGGCGGAACACCCGCAGCACTCCACAACCATAAGCGGCAAAGCCGCAAATTCCCTCAACAATCGAGACATCGAAATGGCAGAACAACGCGAATCCCGCGGCCGCGATCGCGGTCCCCGCGAGGAAAAAGTCGATGACGGCATGATCGAGAAGCTGATCGCCGTCAATCGCGTCAGCAAGACCGTCAAGGGTGGCCGTCAGTTCACCTTCACCGCGCTGACGGTGGTGGGCGACGGCGCCGGCAGGATCGGTTTCGGCTATGGCAAGGCGCGCGAAGTGCCGGTCGCCATCCAGAAGTCGATGGAGCAGGCTCGCAAGGGCATGAGCTCGGTCGATCTGAACAACGGCACCCTGTTCCATCAGGTCAAGGCTGGACACGGCGCTGCCCGCGTGTTCATGCAGCCCGCCTCCGAAGGTACCGGCGTGATCGCCGGCGGCGCGATGCGCGCCGTGCTGGAAGCGGTTGGCGTGAAGAACGTGCTGGCCAAGGCGGTCGGCTCGCGCAATCCGATCAATCTGGTGCGCGCCACGATCAAGGGCCTGGAGTCGATGCACTCCCCGGCGAAGATCGCGGCCAAGCGCGGCAAGAAGGTGGAGGATCTGATCAATGGCTAACGACAAGACCATCAAGGTCCGCCTGGTCAAGGGCCTGCGCGGCACCCAGTCGCGCCATCGCCTGTCGGTCAAGGCGCTCGGCCTCGGCAAGCTCAACAGCGTCCGCGAACTCAAGGACAGCCCGCAGGTTCGTGGCCTGATCAACAAGGTCCACTACCTGGTGAAGGTGGAGGAGTAATCACATGAAGCTCAATACACTCAAGCCCGCGGACGGCGCCCGCCAGGAACCGCGTCGCGTCGGTCGCGGCATCGGCTCCGGCCTCGGCAAGACCTGTGGCCGCGGTCACAAGGGTTCGTTCGCGCGCTCCGGCAAGGGCAAGATCAAGGCCGGTTTCGAAGGCGGCCAGATCCCCATGCAGCGCCGCCTGCCGAAGATCGGCTTCCGCTCGAAGATGGCCAACGACTGCGCCGAAGTGCTGCTGTACAAGCTGGACATGCTGCCGGCCGGCGAGATCGATTTCGCCGCCCTGCGTGCCGCCAAGCTGGTGCCGAGCACCGCCAAGCGCGCCAAGGTCGTCGCCAAGGGCGAAGTGACCAAGGCTTACGTGCTGAAGGGCATCGCTGCGACCGCCGGCGCCAAGGCCGCGATCGAAGCGGCCGGCGGCAAGCTGGCGGAGTAAGAAAGGCATGTCGCGCAGTGCTGGAGCATTGGCAGGCCTGATGGGCGCGGGCAAGTTCACGGAACTTCGCTCGCGCCTCCTGTTCGTCATCGGTGCGTTGATCGTCTACCGCATCGGCTGCTTCATCCCGGTGCCGGGCGTCAATCCCGAGGCGATGCTCCAGCTGATGGACTCGCAGAAGGGCACCGTGGTGGACATGTTCAACATGTTCTCCGGCGGCGCGCTTGCGCGTTTCAGCCTGTTCGCGCTGAACGTGATGCCCTACATCTCCGCGTCCATCGTGATGCAGCTGATGGTGCAGATCCTGCCAAGCCTGAAGGCGCTGCAAAAGGAAGGCGAGTCGGGCCGTCGCAAGATCACCCAGTACTCGCGCGTGGGTTCGGTGTTCCTGGCGGTGTTCCAGGCCGCCGGCATCGCCATCGCGCTGCAGGGCCAGGGCGCGAGCGGCGGCGTACCGGTGGTCTACAACCCGGGCCTCGGCTTCGTGGTGACCGCGGTGGTCTCGCTGACCGCCGGCACGGTGTTCCTGATGTGGCTGGGCGAGCAGGTGACCGAGCGCGGCATCGGCAACGGTGTGTCGCTGATCATCTTCGCCGGCATCGTCGCCGGTCTGCCCGGCGCGGTGTTGAACACCCTGCAGCAGGCCAACAGCGGCGACATGCAGTGGATCACGGTGTTCTTCATCCTGGCGATCGTGCTGGCGGTGACCTGGTTCGTGGTGTTCATGGAGAGCGGCCAGCGCCGCATCACGGTGAACTACGCGCGTCGCCAGGGCGCCCGCGGCGGCTACCAGAACCAGAGCTCGTTCCTGCCGCTCAAGCTCAATATGTCGGGCGTGATCCCGCCGATCTTCGCATCGTCGATCATCATGTTCCCGGCCACGGCGTCGACGTGGTTCGGCCAGTCCGGCAGCTCCGCCACGGTGTGGCTGCAGAAGGTCAGCCAGATGCTGTCGCCGGGCGAACCGCTGCACATGATCCTGCTGGCTGCGCTGATCGTCGGCTTCGCGTTCTTCTACACGGCGCTGGTGTTCAACTCGCAGGAAACCGCGGACAACCTCAAGAAGTCCGGCGCGCTGATTCCGGGCATCCGTCCGGGCAAGGCCACCGGCGAGTACATCGATGGCGTGCTGACCCGCTTGACCGCGGCCGGTTCGGCCTACCTGGTGCTGGTCTGCCTGCTGCCGGAAGTGATGCGTACCGAAATGGGCGCGTCGTTCTACTTCGGCGGCACCTCGCTGCTGATCGTGGTGGTGGTGGTGATGGACTTCATCGCGCAGATCCAGGCGCACCTGATGTCGCACCAGTACGAGAGCCTGTTGAAGAAGGCCAACCTCAAGGGGCGCGGCGCCCGCTGAGCGGGGCCGCGCATCCGTCCCCGCATCCGCTGCGGGGCAAGTGACAACCGCCGGTTCGACGAACGCGCGAACCGGCAAATGGGCGACCCGCGCGACGATCCCGCGTGCGGGTGGCCCCGGACCGATCCGCGCGCCAGAGTAGCGCGCGGGCAGGCCGGGCCCGCAAGGGCCGGGCGCTGCCAGTCCGGGGCCATCGCCGGAGCATGGGCACACTCCCCATGCCGGGCCAGGGCTTGCCTTGGCTTCCTGACAAGTCGGGATTGGGTTACAATTTCACGTTTCCCACGTCGAATCTCTCGGTTCGGCGTCATTTCGTTTATCGGAGATCGCCTTATGGCGCGTATTGCGGGCGTCAACTTGCCTGCCCAGAAGCACGTCTGGGTCGGGCTGCAAAGCATCTACGGCATTGGCCGTACCCGTTCCAAGCAGGTCTGTGAATCGGCTGGCGTCAACTCGTCGACCAAGATCCGTGACCTGTCCGAGCCGGAAGTCGAGCGCCTGCGCTCCGAAGTCGGCAAGTTCATCGTCGAAGGCGACCTGCGCCGCGAAGTCGGCATGGCCATCAAGCGTCTGATGGACCTGGGCTGCTATCGCGGACTGCGCCACCGCCGCGGCCTGCCGCTGCGTGGCCAGCGCACCCGCACCAATGCGCGCACCCGCAAGGGCCCGCGCAAGGCCATCCGGAAGTAAGGAACAGACATCATGGCCAAGCCGGCAGCAACCAAGACCAAGAAGAAGATCAAGCGCGTCGTCACCGACGGAATTGCGCATGTCCACGCTTCTTTCAACAACACGATCATCACCATCACCGACCGCCAGGGCAATGCCCTGAGCTGGGCGACTTCGGGCGGCGCGGGTTTCCGCGGCTCTCGCAAGTCCACTCCGTTCGCCGCGCAGGTTGCCGCCGAGAAGGCTGGCAAGGCCGCGCTGGACTACGGGGTCAAGGCGCTGGAAGTGCGCATCAAGGGTCCGGGTCCGGGCCGAGAATCCGCCGTTCGTTCGCTGAACAACGTCGGCTACAAGATCCTCAACATCATCGACGTGACGCCTATCCCGCACAACGGGTGCCGTCCGCCGAAGAAGCGTCGCGTCTGACGCGCGGGAGCACTAGAACATGGCTCGTTATATCGGTCCCACCTGTAAGCTCGCCCGTCGCGAAGGCGCCGACCTCTCGCTGAAGTCGCCGGCCCGCGCGCTCGATTCCAAGTGCAAGCTGGAGCAGAAGCCCGGCCAGCACGGCGCCACCGCCCGCAAGGGCAAGCTGTCCGACTACGCCACCCAGCTGCGCGAGAAGCAGAAGGTCAAGCGCATCTACGGTCTGCTGGAGCGCCAGTTCCGCAACTACTACAAGAAGGCTGCGACCAAGAAGGGCAACACCGGCGAGAACCTGCTGCAGCTGCTGGAAACCCGCCTGGACAACGTCGTCTACCGCATGGGTTTTGCGGTCACCCGTCCGGCCGCGCGCCAGCTGGTCAGCCACCGCGGCGTGACCGTCAACGGCAAGCCGGTCAACCTGCCGTCCTACGCGGTCAAGGCCGGCGATGCCATCGCCCTGTCCGAGAAGGCCCAGAAGCAGCTGCGCGTCAAGGAGTCGCTGACCCTGGCCGAGCAGATGAACCTGTCGCCCTCGTGGGTCGAGGTGGATTCGAACAAGTTCGCCGGCGTGTTCAAGGCCGTGCCGGACCGGGCCGACCTGCCCAGCGACATCAACGAAGCGCTGATCGTCGAGCTGTACTCGAAGTAAGCCATTGCCACCGGCCTGCGCCCAGCGCGCAGGCCAGCAGGAGACACCACGAATGACGGTTACCGCCACCCAAGTGCTGCGTCCGCGCGGACCGCAGATCGAGCGCATCACCGACAACCGCGCCAAGGTCGTGATCGAGCCGCTGGAGCGCGGTTACGGCCACACCTTGGGCAATGCGCTGCGTCGCGTGCTGCTGTCCTCGATCCCCGGCTTCGCGATCACCGAAGTCGAGATCGACGGCGTGCTGCACGAGTACACCACGGTCGAAGGCCTGCAGGAGGACGTGCTCGAGGTCCTGCTGAACCTCAAGGACGTCGCCATCCGCATGCACAGCGGCGACACCGACACCCTGGAGCTGAAGAAGCAGGGTCCGGGCGTCGTCACCGCCGGCGACATCAAGACCAGCCACAACGTCGAGGTGCTCAACCCCGACCACGTGATCGCCAACCTGACCAAGGACGTGGCGCTGAACATGCGCCTCACCATCAGCCGCGGTTTCGGCTACCAGCCGGCCTCCGCGCGCCGCCGCCCGGACGAGGAGACCCGCACCATCGGTCGCCTCATGCTGGATGCTTCGTTCTCGCCGGTCCGGCGCGTCGCCTACGCGGTGGAAGCCGCGCGCGTCGAGCAGCGTACCGACCTCGACAAGCTGGTGATGGAGATCGAGACCAACGGCACCATCGATGCGGAAGAGGCGGTGCGTACCGCGGCCGACATCCTCACCGACCAGCTGTCGGTGTTCGGCGATTTCACGCATCGCGACCGCGGCGCCAAGCCGCAGGCCAGCACCGGCGTCGATCCGCTGCTGCTGCGCCCGATCGACGACCTCGAGCTGACGGTGCGTTCGGCCAACTGCCTCAAGGCCGAGAGCATCTACTACATCGGCGACCTGATCCAGAAGACCGAAGTGGAGCTGCTCAAGACCCCGAACCTGGGCAAGAAGTCGCTCACCGAGATCAAGGAAGTGCTGGCCCAGAAGGGCCTGTCGCTCGGCATGAAGCTGGAGAACTGGCCGCCGGCCGGCGTCGCCAGCCACGGCATGATGGGGTGAGTCGCCGCGTTTGCGAACTGCCTTAACGGCAGTTCGCGCGGCGACGAACGCCCGAGCGCCATGCGCGAGGGCCGGGGGTGCAATCGCGGCGCAAGCCGCGGCTCACGTTCTGCTCTAGTTTCTTCTCGAAACAAGTAATACCGCCGACGAACCAAAGTTCGCGGCATGACCGGCAAGGGACGCCGGTTCGGGCCACCCGCAGCCCAAGACTCCAACGTCAGGACGACGACAGCGAACTCCATCGTTTCAACCTTCATCAGGAATCACACCCATGCGCCACCAGAAATCCGGCCGCAAGTTCAACCGCACCAGCGCCCACCGCAGTGCGATGTTCTCGAACATGGCGGCGTCGCTGATCAAGAACGAAATCATCCGCACCACCCTGCCCAAGGCCAAGGAACTGCGCCGCGTGGCCGAGCCGCTGATCACCCTGGCCAAGACCGACGGCGTGGCCAACCGCCGTCTGGCGTTCTCGCGCCTGCGCGACAAGGAAGCGGTGGGCACGCTGTTCACCGTGCTGGGTCCGCGCTACGCGCAGCGTCCGGGCGGCTACCTGCGCATCCTCAAGTGCGGCTTCCGCGCCGGCGACAACGCGCCCATGGCGTACGTCGAGCTGGTGGACCGTCCGCAGGCTTCCGAATAAGCGTCGCGGACGCTTCTGCGGCGCAACGAAAACCCCGGGTCGCCCCGGGGTTTTTCGTTTTGTGGCCGACTGCGCCATAATCCAGTGGATTCCCCGAAGGCGTTCGCATGAATCCGTTCCGCTGGTCGTTCCGCCAACAGTTCCTGTTCGGTTTCGTCATCTGCGCGGCGCTGCTGGGTTACGCGTTCTTCGTGCAGTTCCAGCTGGGCATCCAGCCTTGCCCGTTCTGCATCTTCCAGCGCATCTGTTTCGCCGCGCTGGGGCTGGTGTTCCTGCTGGGGGCGCTGCACGCGCCGCGCGCGCCGGGCGCCCGCAAGGTGTGGGGCGTGCTGGCATTCGTCGCGGCTGCCGCCGGCATGGGCTACGCGGGCCGGCACAGCTGGGTGCAGCTGTATCCGCCGGAGCTGCCCAGCTGCGGGCCTGGCCTGAATTTCATCGTCGAGCAGCACTCCTGGCTGGGCGCGGCACGCAAGGTGCTGCAGGCAACCGGTGACTGCAGCAACATCGACTGGCAGTTCCTCGGCCTGTCGATGCCGATGTGGGCGCTGCTGTGGTTCGTCGTGCTGGGCTTCGGGGCGCTGTATGCCGGATTCCTGCGTCGCCATGCCCATCGGTTCCGCAGGTAACGGTTGCGATCGCGGTTCCGGGGCGTGATGATGCAATGCAGCAGATCCCGGTTCCGTCCCGATGTCGACCCATCCCGCAATCGCCTTTCCTCCCGCTGCAGCACCCTCGGCCGACTGGTCGCCTTCGAGCTGGCGCGCCAAGCCCGCGCTGCAGATGCCGACCTATCCCGACGCCGAGGCGCTGGCGGCCACCCGCGATGAGCTGCGGGCGCTGCCGCCGCTGGTGACGTCACGGGAGATCCTGGCGCTCAAGCAACAGCTGGCCGAGGCACAGGAAGGCAGGCGGTTCCTGCTGCAGGGCGGCGATTGTGCCGAGACCTTCGCCGAGTGCAGTTCCGACGTCATCTCCAACCGGCTGAAGGTGCTGCTGCAGATGAGCCTGGTGCTGGTGCACGGACTGAAGCTGCCGGTGGTGCGGGTGGGGCGGTTCGCCGGCCAGTATGCCAAGCCGCGCTCGGCCGACACCGAGACGCGCGACGGCGTGACCCTGCCGAGCTACCGCGGCGACATCGTCAATGGCCCGGAGTTCGAGCCGCAGTCGCGTATCCCCGATCCGCGGCGGATGGTGAAGGCGCACGCGCGTTCGGCGATGACGATGAACTTCGTGCGTTCGCTGATCGATGGCGGATTCGCCGACCTGCACCACCCGGAATACTGGGGACTGGGCTGGGTCAGCCAGTCGCCCCACGCGGCCGATTACCAGAAGATGGTGGCGGGGATCGGCGATGCGGTGCGCTTCATGGAGACTCTGGCCGGGCGGCGCATGCAGAGCCTCAACCGGGTGGACTTCTACACCTCCCACGAAGCGCTGCTGCTGCACTACGAGGAGTCGCAGACCCGGCAGGTGCCGCGCGCCGACGGCTGGTTCAACCTGAGCACGCATTTCCCGTGGATCGGCATGCGCACCGCCGCGCTGGACGGCGCGCACGTGGAGTACTTCCGCGGCATCCGCAACCCGGTGGCGGTCAAGGTGGGGCCGTCGGTGACCCCCGACCAGCTGCTGCGGGTGATCGATGCGCTGAACCCGGACGACGAGCCCGGCCGGCTGGGCCTGATCCATCGCATGGGCGCTGGGCACATCGCCGACAAGCTGCCGCCGCTGCTGGACGCGGTGCAGCGCGAGGGCCGCCGGGTGCTGTGGATCTGCGATGCCATGCACGGCAATACCGAATCCACCAGCAACGGCTACAAGACCCGCCGCTTCGCCAACATCCGCAGCGAGATCGAGCAGGCGTTCGACCTGCACGCGGCCGCCGGCACCCACCTGGGCGGCGTGCATCTGGAAATGACCGGCGAGAACGTCACCGAATGTCTCGGCGGCGCGCGGCAGTTGACTGAAGTGGACCTGCAGCGGGACTACCGCAGCACCGTGGACCCGCGCCTCAACTACGAGCAGGCGCTGGAGATCGCGATGCTGATCGTGCGCAAGCGCGGCGCGATCGGGGAATAGAAGGCGCCTTGCGGCCACTCCGCGCCCGGCGGAGTGGCGCCGGGACGGGGCACGGCCTACGGCGAAGCGGTGGCGATGGTGGGCAGGAAGCGTGGCGGCTTGCGCGCCTTGCTGGCCTGTTCGAACGCGTAACCCAGTTCGATCAGCTTGGGTTCGCTCCAGGCGGTGCCCATGAACACGATGCCGACCGGCAGGCCGTGCACTTCGCCCATCGGCACGGTCAGGCTGGGATAACGGGCCACTGCGGAGGCGCCGTAGCCGGCGCCGAGGAAATGGTCGCCGTTGACCGGGTCGATCGGCCACGCCGGCGACATCGCCGGCGCCACCAGCGCGTCGAGGCCATGCTTCTTCAGCGCCGCATCGATGCCTTCCGGGCCGGCCAGGCGGCGCGCCTTGTCACGGGCGTCGAGATAGGCCTTGTCGCTCAGCGGCCCCTTGGCATTGGCCTGCTCGAAGATCTCCTGGGCGAAGAACGGCATTTCGCTCGCGGCATTCTGGTTGTTGAAAGCGATCAGCGCCTCCAGCGATTTGTGCGGCGCGCCGCTGCCGGCGAGATAGGCGTTCAGGCCATCCTTGAATTCATACAGCAGCACTTCGTACTCGGCCGCATCCCATTGCCCGAGGGTGGGGATTTCAGCATCGACCACGGTGGCGCCGGCCGCCTTCATCGCGGCGATCGCGCGCTCCATCGTGGCGTCGGTATCGGGGTGGTAGCCCATCAGTTTGCGCACCACACCGATCCGCGCGCCTTTCAGCGCGTCGGCCTTGAGGTGGGCGGTGTAATCGACCGGTGCCGACTGCGGGCGTTCGCTGCTGGCCGCATCACCGGGGTCGGCCGCGGCGATCGCGGTGAGCAGTGCGGCGGCGTCGGCGACGCTGCGGGTCATCGGTCCGGCGGTGTCCTGCGAGGCGGAGATCGGGATGATGCCGCTGCGGCTGACCAGCCCCACCGTGGGCTTGAGACCGACCAGCCCGGCCACCGCCGCCGGGCAGATGATGCTGCCGTCGGTTTCGGTGCCGATGCCGGCGGTGGCGAGGTTGGCGGCGATGGCGGTGCCGCTGCCGGCGCTGGAGCCGCAGGGATTGCGGTCGAGCACGTAGGGGTTGCGGGTCTGGCCGCCGCGGCCGCTCCAGCCGGAGGTGGAGCGGGTCGAGCGGAAGTTGGCCCATTCCGACAGGTTGGTCTTGCCCAGGATCACCGCGCCGGCTTGGCGCAGCTTCGCGACCAGGAAGGCATCGGCCTTCGGCCGGTGTTCCGCGAGCGCCAGCGAGCCCGCGGAATTCACCATCGGGGTGGCGTCGATATTGTCCTTCAGCAGCACCGGGATGCCGTGCAGTGGCCCGCGCAGTCTGCCGGCCTTGCGCTCGGCATCCAGCGCTTCGGCTTCCTTCAATGCAGCCGGGTTGAGTTCGATCACCGAATTGAGCGTGGGGCCGGCCTTGTCGATGGCGGCGATGCGATCGAGATAGGCCTGCGTCAGCGCGTGGCTGGTCACCGCGCCATCGGCCATCCGTCGTTGCAACTCGGTGATGCCGGCCTCCTCGAACGCGAACGCCGACGCGCCTGCGGCGGGCTTGGCCGCGTCCTTCGTGGGGGTTTGCGGGGCAGGCTGGCAGGCGCCGAGCAGGGCGGCGAGGGCGAGGGCAAGCGGCAGGTGGCGCATCGGCGAGACTCCCGGGAGGACGCGCAAGCATGGCCCGGCTGGCCGCCGCGGGCAATCCGCCTCAGTGGCGGCGCTTGAGCAGGTCGCGCGCCAGCACCCAGACCACCAGCAGGTTGATCGCAACCGCCACCACTTCCAGCCAGTGGCGATGCAGGGCGAAGGCATAGATATCGAACGGCAGGTACAGCGCGGCGGACAGGCCCAGCCATGACGCCCAGGCCTTGGCGCGCCAGAGCCCCCACGCCTCGGCAAGGCGCACCGCGCCGTACAGCACGGCAACCGCCGCGGCCAGGTGCACGGCATCGGGATTGAGCGCATGCGCCAGCCAAGCCGGGCTGCCGTGCGCGGGATCCAGATGCAGCAGCGCCAGCAGCGCATCCAGTGCGCGCTGCAGCGGCGCCGGGCCCAGCCACTCCATCCCGGTGGCTGCCAGCAGCGCCAGCACGCCTTTGGCCGCTTCGAACAGCGCCACAGCATGCAGGCCACGATGCGCTTCGGCAGCGCTGGCGCGCGGGCCGGCGCTCATGCGTCGCCCCGGCCGGCCAGCGGCCACGAAGCAAGGGCGTCGTAGCCGCCGGGAACAGTCTGCAGCAGATCGATCCTCCCGACCTGCAACGGGGTGTTGGCGTCGAGGCCGGCCAACGCCGGCGGCGTGGCGCCCCGAGGCAGGTAGGCGAGGGTGATGTGCGCGGTCTGCGCGCGCTCCTTCATGAAGCCGCTGCCTTGCGCATCGGCTTCCAGTTGTTTCAGCAGCGCCTTCAGTGCAGGTGAAGCGTCGATCTTCGCCACCAGCACGCGCGCATGCGGCCAGTACTGGGCGCCGGTGATCGAGGCGTCGGCCGGCGCGATTGCGGCCGCGAATCCGGCCATCGCCGATTCGACGCGTGCGCGCTGCGCTTCGTCGATGCGCTCGCCGAGGTAGCGCAGGGTCATGTGCCACTGCGCCGGCCTGCGCCAGTCGTGGCGCGGCGCGCCGGCCGGCAGCGCCGCCTCCACCCGCAGGCGGAGGTCGGCCAGCGCGGCCTGCGTGGCTGCATCCGGCAGCCAGCCCAGGAAAACGCTCATGCCGGGATCGCCGCGGGCTTACGACGCGCGGCTGGCGCGCTTGCGGTCGCTCTCGGTCAGCTGCTTCTTGCGCAGGCGGATTTCCTTCGGCGTGATCTCGACCAGCTCGTCGTCGTCGATGAAGTCCAGCGCCTGTTCCAGCGAGAACTTGGTGGCCGGGGTCAGCTGGATCGCGTCGTCCTTGCCGGAGGCGCGCATGTTGGTCAGCGGCTTGGTCTTGATGACGTTGACGGTGAGGTCGTTGTCCTTGCTGTGGATGCCGACCAGCTGGCCTTCATAGACCTGGTCGCCTTCGGCGGCGAACAGCTTGCCGCGCTCCTGCAGCGGGCCCAGCGAATAGGCCGGGGTGGGGCCGGCGGCGTTGGCGATCATCACGCCGTTGAGGCGTTTCGCAATTGCACCGGTTTCCTTCGGGCCGTAGTGGTCGAACACGTGGAACAGCAGGCCCGAGCCCTGGGTCAGGGTCTTGAACTCGTTCTGGAAGCCGATCAGGCCGCGCGCCGGGATCATGTAGTCCAGGCGCACGCGGCCCTTGCCGTCGGATTCCATGTTCTTCAGCTGGCCCTTGCGGGTGCCCAGCTTCTCCATCACGCCGCCCTGGTGGATTTCCTCGACATCGACCACCAGCTGCTCGATCGGCTCCATCAGCTGGCCGTCGATTTCCTTGATGATGACCTCGGGGCGCGACACCGCCAGCTCGTAGCCCTCGCGGCGCATGTTCTCGATCAGCACCGACAGGTGCAGCTCGCCGCGGCCGGAGACCAGGAACTTGTCGGCGTCCTCGAGCTGCTCGACCTTCAGCGCCACGTTGTGCACGGTCTCGCGCTCCAGCCGGTCCTTGAGCTGGCGGCTGGTCAGGAACTTGCCGCCGGACAGATCCTTGCTGCCGGCGAACGGCGAGTTGTTGACCTGGAAGGTCATCGAGATGGTGGGCTCGTCCACGGTCAGCGCCGGCAGCGCTTCCGGGGTGTCGATCGAGCACACGGTGTCGGAGATGCTGAGTTCGGAAATGCCCGAGATGGCGACGATGTCGCCGGCCTCGGCGCTGCCCTGTTCGATCCGCTCCAGGCCCATGAAGCCCAGCACCTGCAGCACCTTGCCCTGGCGCTTCTTGCCTTCGCGGTCGATCACGGTGACCGGCATGTTCTTCTTCAGGGTGCCGCGCTGGACGCGGCCGATGCCGATGACGCCGACGAAATTGTTGTAGTCCAGCTGGCTGATGCGCATCTGGAACGGGCCTTCGGCCTCGACCTGCGGCGCCGGCACGTACTTCATGATCGCCTCGTACAGCGGGGTCATGTCGCCTTCGCGCACGGTGTCTTCCATGCCGGCGTAGCCGTTCAGGCCGGAGGCATAGACGATCGGGAAGTCCAGCTGCTCGTTGGTGGCGCCGAGCTTGTCGAACAGGTCGAACACCTGGTCGATCACCCAGTCCGGGCGCGCGCCGGGGCGGTCCACCTTGTTGACCACCACGATCGGCTTGAAGCCCATCGCGAACGCCTTCTGGGTAACGAAGCGGGTCTGCGGCATCGGCCCGTCCATCGCATCCACCAGGATCAGCACCGAGTCGACCATCGACAGCACGCGCTCGACCTCGCCGCCGAAGTCGGCGTGGCCGGGGGTGTCGACGATGTTGATGCGGTTGCCCTGCCAGGTGATGGCGGTGTTCTTGGCCAGGATGGTGATGCCGCGTTCCTTTTCCTGGTCGTTGCTGTCCATCACGCGTTCGGCCAGCACCGTGCGCTCGTTGAGGGTGCCGGACTGCTTCAGCAGGCAATCGACGAGAGTGGTCTTGCCATGGTCGACGTGGGCGACGATGGCGATGTTGCGGAGGCGTTCGACGGACATTCGGGAGGGCTCGTGGAAACCGCACCCGGGTACCGTCTACGAGACGGCAGGGCGCGGCAATGACGGATGGGAAGCCGGCTATTATATAGGGTTCATGTGCCCGTCCGGGCATCCGGAGATGAACAAGATGAGCCTGATCGCCAATTTCGACACCGACCGCGGCCTGATCAAGGTCGAGCTGGCCGCCGACAAAGCCCCGCTGACCGTGGCCAATTTCGTCAACCTGGCCAAGCGCGGCTTCTACGATGGCCTGAATTTCCACCGCGTGATCGCCGATTTCATGATCCAGGGCGGCTGCCCCGAAGGCTCCGGTCGCGGCGGCCCGGGCTACCGCTTCGAGGACGAGGCCAACAACGGCCTTGGCCATGAGCGGGGTGTGCTGTCGATGGCCAATGCCGGCCCCGGCACCAACGGCAGCCAGTTCTTCATCACCCACGTGCCCTGCGGCTGGCTGGACGGCAAGCACACCGTGTTCGGCAAGGTGATCGAAGGGATCGAGGTGGTGGACGCTGTCCAGCAGGGCGACGTCATCAAGTCGTTGAAGATCGAGGGCGATGCCGAAGCCGCGCTGGCCGCCAAGGCCGACCGCGTGGCGGAGTGGAACAAGATCCTGGCCGCCTGACGGTCTGGTTGCCAGCGGCGTGGCGCGGTCGTCGCCACGCCGCCGGGTTGTATTGCGCAGGCAGCTGTGCCGCTGCGCGACGAGGGCCCCGTTTGCCGGATATCGGCCCCGGCCAGCGCAGGCCCCCGGCAGTGTCGCCAGCCGCCGCGGCAGCCGCCACAAGCGCCGGGATGACTGGGTTTCCGGGTAGCGGTGGGGCATGGGCGGGGCGGGGCGCTGTGCTAGCATTGGAGGGCTATTTCCCCACGTCCATTGCCGCGTCCGCGGCCATTTTTCGAGGTTCCCCACGATGCCTCAGCTCGCCCGGCGCATGTCTCGCGCCAAGCCCAGCGTGATCATGCAGGTCGCCGAAAAGGCCAAGCGCCTGAAGGCCGAAGGCCGCGACATCATCAGCTTCTCCATCGGCGTCCCCAATTTCCTGCCCGGCCCGCATGTGTACGAAGCCGCCCGCCAGGCGGTGGACAAGGACAGCGGCCAGTACGGCAGCAACCGCGGCCCGGACGCGTTGCTGGACGCGCTGCTGCAGCACGTGGAGCAGATCGGCCTGACCGGTTACACCCGCGCCAACTGCGCCACCGGCATCGGCGCCAAGCACGTGATCTACAACCTGGCCGAAGCGCTGCTGGACGAGGGCGACACCATCGCCTTCCCGGCGCCGTACTGGACCAGCTACGTGGACATCGCCGAGATCGTCAACGCGAAGATCCAGCTGCTGCCGTGCCCGGCCAGCCAGGACTACAAGCTGACCCCGCAGCAGCTGGACGAAGCGCTGGCCTCGAAGCCCAAGGTGTTCCTGTTCAACAACCCGTCCAACCCGACGGGCATGGTGTACACGAAGGACGAGGTGATCGCGCTGGCCGACGTGCTGGTGAAGCATCCGGATACCTGGATCATTGCCGACGACATCTACAACCGCATGCTGTTCGACGGGCTGGAGTATTACAACTTCGTGCTTGCCCGCCCGGAACTGCGCGACCGCGTGATCTTCCTCGACTCGCTGTCCAAGACCTATGGCATGCCGGGCTGGCGCCTGGGCTTCATGGTCGGGCCGGAAGTGGTGGCCAAGGCGCTGGTGACGCTCAACTCCAACCACATCACCAACGTGCCGGAAGTGGTCAACGCCGCCGGCATCGCCGCGCTGACCGGCCCGCAGGACGTGCCGGACCAGAAGCGCGTCGAGTTCCAGGCCAAGCGCGACCAGGTCATGGACGTGATGAACGCGATCCCGGGCCTGGTGTGCCCGCGTCCGCAGGGCGCGTTCTACGTGTTCCCGGACATCAGCTGCGCGTTCGGCAAGACCCACGGTCCCACCGGCAAGAAGATCGAGAACGACGTCGACTTCTGCGACGCGCTGCTGGAAGCCAAGGGCGTGGCCTGCGTGCCTGGCTCGGCCTTCGGCGAGCCGCGCGCGCTGCGCATCAGCTACACCTGCCCGACCCCGCAGCTGGCCCCGGGCCTGGCGCGGTTCCAGGAATTCTTCGCCGAGCTCAGCTGAGCCCGGATCCATCCCATCCTCCGGCGGGCTTAGCCCCGCCACCCCACAGGAGTCCATGACATGAAAGCCCCCGTTCGAGTTGCCGTCACCGGCGCCGCCGGCCAGATCGGCTACGCCCTGCTGTTCCGCATCGCCTCCGGCGAAATGCTGGGCAAGGACCAGCCGGTGATCCTGCAGATGCTGGAACTGCCTATGGAGAAGGCCCAAGCCGCGTTGCGCGGCGTGATGATGGAACTGGAAGACTGCGCGTTCCCGCTGCTGGCCGGCATGGTCGGTACCGATGACGCCGAAGTCGCGTTCAAGGACGCCGACTACGCCCTGCTGGTCGGCGCGCGTCCGCGCGGCCCGGGCATGGAGCGCAAGGACCTGCTGCTGGAGAACGCCAAGATCTTCACCGCCCAGGGCGCCGCGCTGAACAAGGTCGCCAGCCGCAACGTCAAGGTGCTGGTGGTCGGCAACCCGGCCAACACCAATGCCTATATCGCCATGAAATCCGCGCCGGACCTGCCGGCCAAGAACTTCACCGCGATGCTGCGCCTCGACCACAACCGCGCGCTGTCGCAGCTGGCGAACAAGGCCGGCGTGGCCGTGGCCGACATCGAGAAGCTGGTCGTGTGGGGCAACCACAGCCCGACCATGTACCCGGACTACCGCTTCGCCACCGTCAACGGCGCGTCGCTGAAGGACAAGATCAACGACGCCGAGTGGAACGCGAACACCTTCATCCCGACCGTCGGCAAGCGCGGCGCCGCCATCATCGAGGCGCGCGGCCTGTCCTCGGCGGCTTCGGCCGCCAACGCCGCCATCGACCACATGCGCGACTGGGCGCTGGGCACCAACGGCAAGTGGGTGACCATGGGCGTGCCGTCCGACGGCAGCTACGGCATCCCGGAAACCGTGATGTACGGCGTGCCGGTGACCTGCGCCAACGGCGAATACACCCGCGTCGAAGGCCTGCCGGTGGACGAGTTCAGCCGCGCCGCCATGGACAAGACGCTGGCCGAGCTGGAAGAAGAGCGCGCGGGCGTTGCCCACCTGCTCTGAGCGGTATGCCATCACGAGCCACGAAGCGCCGGGCCCTGCCCGGCGTTTTCGTTTCCGGCAGCCGCCGGTGCCCGCGTTAAAATGCACGATTCGCAAGGAGAGGCCATGAGCATGCAATCCGCCGGTGCGCGCTTTCGCGCGGCGCTGAATGAAGAAACCCCCCTGCAGGTGATGGGCGCCATCACCGCCTACGCCGGCCTGATGGCCAAGCGCACCGGCTACCGCGCGCTGTACCTGTCCGGTGGCGGCGTGGCGGCCAATTCGCTGGGCATGCCCGACCTCGGCATCAGCACGATGGAAGACGTGCTCACCGACGCGCGCCGGATCGTGGATGCCACCGGCATGCCGCTGCTGGTCGACATCGATACCGGCTGGGGCGGGGCGTTCAACATCGGCCGCACCATCCGCAACTTCGAGCGCATCGGCGTGGCCGCCGTGCACATGGAAGACCAGGTCGGGCAGAAGCGCTGCGGCCATCGCCCCGGCAAGGAGGTGGTGACGAAGGACGAGATGGTCGACCGGGTGAAGGCGGCGGTGGATGCGCGCACGGATCGCGAGTTCGTCATCATGGCGCGCACCGATGCGGCCGCGGTGGAGGGCATCGACAGCGCCATTGAACGCGCGGTGGCCTACGTCGAGGCCGGCGCCGACATGATCTTCCCCGAGGCGATGAAGACGCTGGACGACTACCGCAAGTTCAAGGCGGCAGTGAGAGTGCCGATCCTGGCGAACCTCACCGAGTTCGGCAGCACGCCGTTCTTCAGCACCGACGAGCTGCGCGATGCCGGCGTCGACATCGCCCTGTACTGCTGCGGCGCCTACCGCGCAATGAACAAGGCGGCGCTGCATTTCTACGAGACGGTGCGCCGCGAAGGCACCCAGAAGAACATCATCGACACCCTGCAGACCCGCGCCGAGCTGTACGACTTCCTGGGCTACCACGCCTACGAGGACAAGCTCGACACGCTGTTTGCGCAGACGAAATAAGCCGGAGGACACATCGATGAGCGAACAGACCGCAACCCCCGCGTTCAAGCCGAAGAAATCCGTCGCGCTGTCCGGCACCGCCGCCGGCAACACCGCGCTGTGCACCGTCGGCCGCAGCGGCAATGACCTGCACTACCGTGGCTACGACATCCTCGACCTCGCCACCACCAGTGAGTTCGAGGAGATCGCCCACCTGCTGGTGCATGGCAAGCTGCCGAACCGGGCCGAGCTGCGCGCCTACAAGGCCAAGCTGAAGGCGCTGCGCGGCATCCCGGCGGCGGTCAAGGCCGCGCTGGAGGAACTGCCCCCGTCGGTGCACCCGATGGACGTGATGCGCACCGGCGTGTCGGTACTGGGTTGCGTGTCGCCGGAGAAGGACGACCACAACCATCCCGGCGCGCGCGACATCGCTGACAAGCTGATGGCCAGCTTCGGCTCGATGTTGCTGTACTGGTACCACTACAGCCACAACGGCCGGGTCATCGACGTCGAGACCGATGACGATTCCATCGGCGGCCACTTCCTGCACCTGTTGCATGGCGAGCCGCCCTCGGAATCGTGGGTGCGCGCGATGCACACCTCGCTGATCCTGTACGCCGAGCACGAGTTCAATGCCAGCACCTTCACCTGCCGCGTCATCGCCGGCACCGGCAGCGACATGCATTCCTGCATCGCCGGCGGCATCGGTGCGCTGCGCGGGCCCAAGCACGGCGGCGCAAACGAGGTCGCGTTCGAGATCCAGAAGCGTTACGAGACGCCGGACGAGGCCGAGGCCGACATCAAGGCCCGCGTCGAACGCAAGGAAGTGGTGATCGGCTTCGGCCACCCGGTCTACACCGTGTCCGATCCGCGCAACAAGGTGATCAAGCAGGTCGCGAAGGAACTGTCCGAGGAGCAGGGCAACACGAAGATGTACGACATCGCCGAGCGCCTGGAGTCGGTGATGTGGGACATCAAGAAGATGTTCCCCAACCTCGACTGGTTCAGCGCGGTCAGCTATCACATGATGGGCGTGCCCACCGCGATGTTCACCCCGCTGTTCGTGCTGGCGCGCACCTCCGGCTGGAGCGCCCACGTGATCGAGCAGCGCATCGATGGCAAGATCATCCGCCCGTCGGCCAACTACACGGGTCCGGAAGACCGCAAGTTCGTGTCGATCGACCAGCGCTGAGACGGTTGCTGTTCACGAAAAAGGCCGCGTTTACACGCGGCCTTTTTTGTCGCCGGGTGGCGGCGGCTCAGAGCAGGCCTTCGGCCTTCATCGCCGCCTGCACGCCGGGGTCGGCGGCCATGCGTGCGTCGAAGCGGGCGAGGTTGTCCAGGCCGGACAGGTCAACGCCGGTCTTCTTCGCCCACTGCGTCACCACGAACAGGTAGGGATCGGCGATCGAGCGGCCGCCTGCCAGCCAGTCGCGGCCGGCCAGCTGTGCGTTCGCGCGCTCGAACAGGCTGCGTAGCTGGGTTCGCGCTGCGGCGTGGGACTTGTCGATCAGTGCCGGATCTTCGAGATACGCGGTGGCGCCGAACAGCGGCTTGAACGCCGGATGCAGGTCGGCATTGACGAAGGCCAGCCAGCGGTTGACCTCGGCGCGGCTTTCCGGGCTGCCATCGCCGCACAGACCAGCCTCGGGAAAGCGGTCGGTCAGGTAGTGCAGGATGGCCGAATTCTGGGTCAGCACCCAGTCGCCCACCTGCAGCGCGGGCACCGCGCCGGCGGGATTGATGGCGCGGAATTCCGGGGTGTTGCGCTGCTCGCGGGAGACGAGCTGCACTTCGAACGGCGCGCCGATCCACTGCAGGACGATGTGGTCGGTCAGCGAGCACGCGCCTGGCGAACTGTAGAGCTTCATTATGTGGCCTAGTCGGAGAAGGCCCACGACTATCCGCAATCCGAGCCTTCACGTCGATGCCGCTGCGCGCAACGCAGCGTGCCGCGCGTTTCGATCAGCCGCGCTTGGCCGGTCGCAGGCTCTGCACCTTATAGAAAGTGTGGTCGCCAATAGTCGCCACCTGGAAGGCGCTATTCCAGCTCGGGCTGGCGATGGCGTGGGCGGCGAAGTGGCTGGCGCCGGGGACCACCAGCTTGCGCTGGTCGCGCGGCAGCGCCCAGTTGCGTTCGGATTCCAGCGCCACGCCCACTGCCTCCGACCAGGCCTGGATATTGGACAGGCGGGTCTGCGGCGAGACGATGGTGGGGGCGAACTGCTTGCGTGCGGTCACCACCTGGCACAGGTTATGACCCCACAGGCCACTGTCGCGGCGGCGCAGTGCGACTTCCGCCACGGCCTGCTGGCCAAGGACGGACTGGTCGCGCGCTTCCAGGTAGACAGTGGTGGACAGGCACAGCGAATCTGCGGCCGGCTGCGGCAACACGTGCGACAGCCAGAGTATCCACGCCAGTTTCATGTCGGACTCCTTGCTCCGTTGCGGCGCAGGGCGGGCATCTCGCGGATGCTGCAGCCTGCGTCATGGCGTACTGGGGAGGGCGGCTGCTCTGATGGCGGCCTTTGCCCGGGCGCGCCGTCCCGTTATGGGTTCGGCCGGCGTGCCGGTGTACCTGACAATCACGCGAGTGGACGGTGGGTCAGGCCAAAAGTTGGCGCAAGGTAGGCGCCGGTTACACAACACAAGCTGAATGGGCGGGTACCGAAATTTGTTGACTTGTGTCGCAGTTCCAGGGTGGCCAAAGCACTTCGGGTGATCTCAGAGCGCCGCCGCCAGCCGGCTGCCTTCGTCGATCGCGCGCTTGGCATCCAGCTCGGCGGCGAGTTTTGCGCCGCCGATCAGATGGGGTTTGCGCCCGCGCGCCAGCAGTGCATCGAACAGCGTGCGGCGCGGCTCCTGCCCGGCGCAGACCACTACATGGTCGACCGGCAGGATCTGGCTGCTGCCATCCACCCGGATGTGCAGGCCGTGGTCGTCCACGCCCACGTACTCCACGCCACCCAGCATCTTGACCGCCTTGGCCTTGAGGGTGGCGCGATGGATCCAGCCGGTGGTCTTGCCCAGCCGGGCGCCCGGTTTGCCGGACGAGCGCTGCAGCAGCCAGATCTGCCGTGCCGGCGGTTCCGGATGCGGCTGCGCCAGCCCACCCGGCGCATTGAACGTCGGGTCCACGCCCCATTCGGCCATCCAGCGCGCCGGATCCAGCGTCGGCGAACCGCCGGCCTGGGCCAGGAACTCGGCCACATCGAAACCGATGCCGCCGGCGCCGATGATCGCCACCCTGCCGCCGACATCGACCCGGCCTTCCAGCACATCCAGATAGCTGATGACGCTGGCGTGGTCTGCGCCCGGGATATCCAGCCCGCGTGGAGTGACGCCGGTGGCAACCACCACTTCGTCGAACCCTTCCAGCGCATCCGCGTCCACGCGGGTGTTCAGGCGCAGGTCCACGCCGGTCTCTTCGATGCGGTGGCGGAAATAGCGCAGCGGTTCGTGGAATTCCTCCTTGCCCGGAATGCGCTTGGCCAGATTGAACTGGCCGCCGATCTCGCTGCCGCCATCGAACAGGGTCACCCGATGGCCGCGTCCGGCCGCCTCGGTGGCGCAGGCCAGGCCGGCGGGGCCTGCACCGACCACGGCGATGGTTTTCGGCGTGCTCGTCGGGGTGAAGTTCAACTCGGTCTCGGCGCAGGCGCGCGGATTGACCAGGCAGCTCGCGCGCTTGCTTTCGAACACGTGGTCCAGACAGGCCTGGTTGCAGGCGATGCAGGTGTTGATCGCATCGCTGCGGCCGGCGCGCGCCTTGTTCACCCACTGAGGATCGGCCAGCAGCGGGCGGGCCATCGACACCATGTCGGCGCTGCCCGCGGCCAACACCGCTTCGGCCACGTCCGGCATGTTGATGCGGTTGCTGGCAACCAGCGGCAGCGTTACATGAGGCTTCAGCTTGGCGGTCACCCCGGCGAAGGCGGCGCGCGGCACTGAAGTGGCGATGGTGGGGACGCGCGCCTCGTGCCAGCCGATGCCGCTGTTGATGATGGTGGCGCCGGCGGCTTCCACCGCCTTGGCCTGGGCGACGATGGCGTCCCAATCGTTGCCGCCTTCAACCAGGTCAAGCAGCGACAGCCGGTAGATGAGGATGAAGTCCGGCCCGCAGGCTTCGCGCACGCGCCGCACGATTTCGACGGCGAAGCGCATCCGCCTGGCGGCGTCTCCGCCCCAGCCATCGCTGCGGCGATTCACCCGCGGAGTGGTGAATTCGTTCAGCAGATAGCCTTCCGAACCCATGATCTCGACGCCGTCGTAGCCGGCCTCGCGCGCCAGCGCCGCGGCGGTGGCGAAATCGCGGATCTGGCGTTCGACGCCGCGCGCCGACAGCGCCCGCGGAGTGAACGGATTGATCGCCGACTTCAATCGCGATGGCGCCACCGACAACGGGTGATAGGCATAGCGGCCGGCGTGCAGCAGCTGCAGGCAAAGCTTGCCGTCATGGGCATGCACCGCGGAGGTCACCTGGCGGTGCCGGCGCAAGTGCCAGGGCAGGGACAGCCGTCCGGCGAACGGCTTGAGCCAGCCGACGATATTGGGTGCGAATCCGCCGGTCACCATCAGGCCGACGCCGCCCTGTGCGCGCTCGGCGAAATATGTCGCCAGTTTGGGAAAGTCGGCGGCGTGGTCTTCCAGCCCGGTATGCATCGAGCCCATCAGGACGCGGTTGCGCAGGGTGGTGAAGCCCAGGTCGAGCGGGGCCAGCAGATGCGGGTAGGAGGTCGTCATCGCCGCAGCATACCGTCAGGTATGGTCGGTTGCATGCGGGCGGGCAAGGCTGGCGCCGGCACACTCAACTTTGCAGGCATTTATGCGTTATGTTAGTGTTAACACGGCTTTCACGTGCCCGGCTGTAACGTGCGCCAAGCGCCGGAACTGCCGTCTGGAGCAAGCGCTTTAAAAATCTGCGTCACGGTTTCTTTCACTGAATCAAGGAGCTGAACATGAACAAGAAACTTCTCTGCGCCGCCCTTCTGGGTGGTCTGGGTCTGGCGCAGGCTGCGTCTGCCCAGGAGTTCGACGATCGCTGGTACGTTTCCGGTTCGACCGGTGTGAATTTCCAGGACTCGGATCGTGGCACTGAAGACGCGCTCTTCGGCACCATCGGCTTCGGCAAGTTCCTCACCCAGCGCTTCTCGCTGGAAACCGAGCTGAACTACCAGAACCCGGACAAGACCATCAACCCGAACCTGTGGTGGAGCCAGTACGGCGTCTCGCTGGACGGCCGTTACCACTTCCGCAACGCCGACTCCAAGTGGTGGCCCTACCTGCGCGGCGGCCTGGGCTGGCAGCGTCACGAGGAAGAGTTCGTGACCACCCTGCCGACCTCGCCGGCGGATCACAAGGATTCCAACCTGGCGGTCAACCTCGGCGCCGGCCTGCAGTTCGATTTCGGCCGCATGGATCTGCGCACCGAAATCGGCACCCGCGTCGACTTCGACGATCAGCAGGCCCGTCTGGGCGAGCAGCAGGATCAGTTCACCGACCTGCTGGCTTCGGTCGGCCTGACCATCGCGCTCGGCCCGGAGCCGGTTGCCGCGATTGCCCCGGCCCCGGCGCCGCAGCAGACCTGCGCCGACATGGATGACGACGGCGACGGCGTCAACAACTGTAACGACAAGTGCCCGGGTTCGCAGGCTGGCCAGACCATCGGTCCGGACGGCTGCCCGGTGCCGGTCTCGATCGACCTGAAGGGCGTGAACTTCGATTTCGACAAGTCGACCCTGCGCTCCGACGCAGTGGCGATCCTCAACGAGGCCGTCGAGATCCTGAAGCGCTATCCGGAGCTGAAGGTTGAAGTCGCCGGCCACACCGACCAGTGCGGTACCGACGCTTACAACCAGAGCCTGTCCGAGCGTCGCGCCAAGGCGGTCTATGACTACCTGACCAGCAACGGCGTGGACGCCGGCCGCATGACCGGTCCGACCGGCTACGGCGAGAGCCGTCCGCTGGAAGACAAGGGCCAGACCCTGCCGGGCTGCAAGAGCGAGACCAACCGCCGCACCGAGCTGAACAGCCTGTAATTCCGGCTGTCGTTCGCGAAGTATCGAAGCCCGGCCAAGTGCCGGGCTTCGTTTTTTTTGGGGCGCTGCGGTTGCATTCAATTGCGGTGCGGCGCAGCCAGCGCCTACACTGTCGCGGTCCGTCGGGGAGTCTGCTGCCATGTCGTCCATGTTTCGCACCTGTGTGCTTTCCTTGCTTGCGGTTCCAGGGTTGGCGCAGGCAGGCGGCGACGTGTGCGCAACCGGTGTCGTCTCGGCCGTGCCGGTTCGCCCGACCGTGATTTCCGCCGTCGCCACCGAGTTCGCTCCGGCGATCACCCAGCTGGGTGGTGCCAGCGGCGTGCTGGCGCAGTCGTTCGACGAGGCGCTTTCGGTGGACAACGTGCTGGCGCGGATCCGCGTCGATGGTTGCCGCGCAATGGCGAAGTCAGTAGCGCCGGGTGCCGCGGGCATCGACCCTGCCGCCTACAAGCCGCAGACCGCGTTCGACAACACGCCGTGGCGCTTCAACATGACCCAGAACGGCAAGCGCATGACTGCCGACGAGTTCGACGCGTGGATGAAGTCGCGTGGCGTGCGCGTGGTCGGGCGCAAGGACGCTGCGGAAGCCGCCGCGCCCGAGACGGCTCCGGCGGAGGAGAGCAAGGCGGCCAACTGACCGGCGCCGCTTCGCATGGGCGCGCGCCACGGACTGGCACGGGTGCTGTCCAAGCGCGGACTGTGCTCGCGCAGTCAGGCCGAACGGCTCATTCGCGACGGCCGCGTGCGTCTCGATGGGCGCGTCGTGCGCGATCCCGAGCATCCGACCGATGTGACCCAAGCCCGCATCGACATCGACGGCGCCGCGCTGGAACAGGCCGCGCCGCGCTACCTGATGCTCAACAAGCCGCGCGGGCTGGTCACCACGGCCAGCGATGAGCGCGGTCGCGACACGGTATACCGCTGCTTCGACGGCGCAGGCCTCGGCTGGATCGCCCCGGTCGGTCGCCTCGACAAGGCCAGCGAAGGCCTGCTGCTGTTCTCCAGCGATCCGCGCTGGGCGGCCGGCATCACCGATCCGGCGCGCGGCCCAGGCAAGACCTACCACGTGCAGGTGAACCGCATCCCCGATGCGACAACGCTGTCGGCGCTGCAGGCCGGCGCGGCGGTGGAAGGCGAATGGCTGCGCGCCGCGTCCGTCACCCTGCTGCGTGCCGGCGCGAAGCATGCCTGGCTGGAAATCACCCTGGACGAAGGCCGCAACCGCCAGATCCGGCGGCTGCTGGCGGCCTTCGACATCGGCGTGCTGCGGCTGCTGCGGGTGGCGATCGGGCCGCTGGCTCTGGGCGAACTGCCGAAGGGCCAATGGCGGGAGCTGACCGCGCAGGAAGTCGCCGCGCTGGGCGGCGGCTGATCCTCAGGCCTTCAGCACGCCCAATTCGTGACCGATGCGGATGAAGGCGTCGATGGCGCGATCGAGGTGTTCGCGGGTATGCGCCGCCGAGATCTGCGTGCGGATGCGCGCCTGCCCCTTCGGTACCACCGGGAAGAAGAAGCCGATCGCGTAGATGCCTTCCTCCAGCAGCCGCTCGGCGAAGCGCTGCGCCAGCGGCGCGTCGTACAGCATCACCGGCGAGATCGGATGCACGCCCGGCTTGATCTCGAAACCGGCGGCGGTCATGCGTTCGCGGAAATACGCGGTGTTGTCGCGCAGGCGCTCGCGCAGCTCGCCGGCGGAGGAGAGCATTTCGAACGCCTTGATGCCGGCCGCGACCACGTGCGGCGGCAGCGAATTGGAGAACAGGTACGGACGCGAGCGCTGGCGCAGCAGCTCGATCACTTCCTTTTTCGCGGTGGTGAAGCCGCCGAGCGCGCCGCCCATCGCCTTGCCGAGGGTGCCGGTAAAGATGTCGATCCGGTCCAGCACGCCCTTGACCTCGGCGCTGCCGCGGCCGGTCGCACCGAGGAAGCCGGTGGCATGGCATTCGTCGATATGCACCAGCGCGCCATACTGCTTCGCCAGCCGCGTGATCTCGTCCAGCCGCGCGATGAAGCCGTCCATCGAGAACACACCGTCGGTGGTGATCATGATGGTGCGCGCGCCGTCCGCCTTGGCCTGCTGCAGCTGCGTCTCGAGGTCGACCATGTCGCTGTTGGCGTAGCGGTAGCGCTTTGCCTTGCACAGGCGAACGCCGTCGATGATCGATGCGTGGTTGAGCGCGTCGGAGATGATTGCGTCGTTCTCGTCCAGCAGCGGCTCGAACAGCCCGCCGTTGGCGTCGAAGCAGGCGGCGTAGAGGATGGTGTCCTCGGTCCCGAAGAAGTCGGCGATGGTCCGTTCCAGCTGCTTGTGCAGGTCCTGGGTGCCGCAGATGAAGCGCACGCTGGCCATGCCGAAGCCGTGGGTGTCCAGCGCTTCCTTGGCGGCGGCGATCACGTCCGGGTGGTCGGCAAGCCCGAGGTAATTGTTGGCGCAGAAGTTCAGTACCCTGCGGCCGTCCGCCAGCTCGATCTCGGCCGACTGCGGCGAGGTGATGATCCGTTCGGACTTGAACAGCCCGGCGGCGCGGATTTCGTCGAGGGTGATTGCGTAGCGTTGGGTGAGCGACATCGGGGCTCCGGGATTTCGGTGGCAGGCGGATGCTGCCGGTGCGCGACCATCGGCGGCATGGACGCCGCCGATGAGCCTACATGTATGTATTCACGGCGTGTCGCGCACCGGCAGCGTCGGCCTGCCGCGCACGGAGATCAGCCATCAATTCCAGCTCAACACGACCTTGCCGGCCTTGCCCGCTTCCATTAGCTCGAAACCCTTCTGGAAATCCTCCACCGGCAGCTGGTGGGTCAGCACCTTGCCCAGCGGAAAGCCGGACAGCACCAGCTGGGTCATCTTGTACCAGGTCTCGTACATCTTGCGGCCGTAGATGCCCTGCACGGTGAGGCCCTTGAAGATGATCTTGTCCCAGTCGCAGCCTGCGCCCTTGGGCATGATGCCGAGCATCGCGATCTTGCCGCCGTGGTACATGCAGTCGAGCATGTCGTTGAAGGCGCGCGGGTTGCCGCTCATCTCCAGGCCCACGTCGAAGCCTTCCATGTGCAGGTCGGCCATCACGTCCTTCAGCGAGGTGTTGGCGACGTTGACCACGCGGGTGGCGCCCATGTCGGCGGCCAGCTTGAGGCGGTAGTCGTTGACGTCGGTGACCACCACGTTGCGTGCGCCGATGTGCTTGCAGATGCCCGCGGCAATGATGCCGATCGGGCCGGCGCCGGTGATCAGCACGTCTTCGCCGATCACGTCGAACTCCAGCGCGCAGTGCGCGGCGTTGCCGTAGGGGTCGAAGAACGCGGCCAATTCCGAGGGGATCTGGTCGGGGATCGGCCACAGGTTGCTGGCTGGCATGGTCATGTATTCGGCGAAGGCGCCGTTGCGGTTGACGCCAATGCCCACGGTGTTGGGGCACAAGTGTGGGCGGCCGCCACGACAGTTGCGACAGTGGCCGCAGACGATGTGGCCTTCGGCGCTGACGCGCTGGCCGACCTCATAGCCGGTGACCGCCGAGCCCAGCTGGGCGATGCGGCCGACGAATTCGTGGCCGATGGTCAGTCCCGGCTGGATGGTGCGCTGGCTCCAGTCGTCCCACAGGTAGATGTGCAGGTCGGTCCCGCAGATCGCGGTCTTTTCCAGCTTGATCAGGACCTCGTTCGGGCCCGGCACCGGCACCGGCACCTGCTCCATCCAGATGCCCTTGGCAGCGTCGCGCTTGACCAGCGCCCGCATCGTGTTCGCTTGCGTCATGTCCATGACCGGTCGGGATAAGACGGTCATTTTACCGCCGTTCCCGCCGCCGGCCGGGGCCTGACCAAGGTCACGGGTCGGCGCGGGGCGGGGATGGTCTAATACGGGTTTGCCGTTCCGGAGCCCAGACATGCGCAAACGCACCCTGACCGCCGCCTTGGCGATGACCGTCGCCGGCGGCATGGCCCATGCCGATGAAGGCATGTGGATGCCCTCGCAACTGCCCCAGCTGGCCGCCCAGCTGCAGGCCGCCGGCTTCAAGGGCGATCCCGCCGGGCTGGCCGACGTGACCAAACCGCCGCTGGCCGCGGTGGTGTCGCTGGGCGGCTGCACCGCCAGCTTCGTGTCGCCGGAAGGCCTGGTGGTGACCAACCACCATTGCGCCCTGGGCGCGATCCAGCTCAACTCCACGCCCGAGAAGAATCTCATCCAGGACGGCTTCATCGCCGCCACCCGCGCTGATGAAGTGTCGGCCGGCCCCGCCTCGCGGATCTGGGTGACGGTGGGTTTCGACAAGATCAGCGATCGCATCCTTGCGGATGCGAAGGGCAAGACCGGACGCGCCTATTACGATGCCGTCGATGCCGCGAGGAAGAACGCCGTGGCGCAGTGCGAGGCGGATGCCGGCCACCGCTGCAGCGTCGCCGACATGTACTACGGCAGCGACTTCTACCTGATCAAACAGCTGGAACTGAAGGACATCCGCCTGGTCTACGCGCCGCCGCGCGCGATCGGCAACTACGGCGACGAGATCGACAACTTCATGTGGCCGCGCCACACCGGCGACTTCACCTTCTACCGCGCCTATGTCGGCAAGGACGGCAAGCCGGCCGGGTACAGCAAGGACAACGTGCCCTATGCGCCGCCGGCACACCTCACGGTGTCCACCGCGCCGGTGAAGGCGGGGGATTTCGCGATGGTGGCGGGCTATCCGGGTCGCACCTTCCGGCATCGCACCGCATCGGAGTTCGCCGGCCAGATCGACTGGTTGCTGCCGGCCCGGGTGGCGATGTACGACGGCTTGATCGACACCGTGGAGCGCGCCAGTGCCGGCAACAAGGCCAAGCAGGTGCTGTACGCATCCAGCGTGGCCGGCTACAAGAACACCCTCAAGCGCGCGCAGGGCGAGCTGGAAGGCCTGCGCCGCAGCGACGCGGTGCGCGTGCGCCGCGAGGACGAGGCAGCGATGCTGGCCTGGTTGGGCAAGCAGCCCGGGGCGAAGGCGAAGCTGGCCGGCATCCGCGCGATGCAGGCGGAGCTGGATGCCGACGACGCCAACCGCGAACGCGATTTCATCCTCCCGTTCCTGCGTCCCGGCCTGCTGGGCGCGGCCAGCCAGCTGCAGCGCCTGGCGCTGGAGCGCGGTAAGCCGGATGCGCAGCGCGAGAGCGGCTACCAGCAGCGCGACGAGGCGCTGATCGAGGGCGGCCTGAAGCAGCTGCAGCGCCGCTATGACCCGGAGGTGGAAAAGGCGTCCCTGCGTTACGCGCTGAAGCGCTACTTCGCGCTGCCGACCGGGCAGCGCGTGGCCGAGTTCGACGCCGTGTTCGGTGCCAACGAAGCCGAAGCCGCGGAGCGGCTGGATGCGCTGTACGCCGGCACGAAGTTGGGCGACGAGGCCACGCGCCTGGCCGCGCTGAAGCTGGATGCCGCCGCATTGGCGGCATCGGACGACGCACTGCTCAAGGCTGCCGCCACCCTGCAGCCCGCGCTGCTGCGGCTGGAGGCCGAGTCAAAGCAGCGGGCCGGCGAACTGCTGCGCCTGCGTCCGGCCTACATGCAGGCGCTGATCGCCTACCGCAATTCGCAGGGCAGGGCGGTCTATCCGGACGCCAACTCCACCCTGCGCATCAGCTACGGCAAGGTTAGCCCGCTGTCGCCGCGCGACGGCATGGACTACCGCCCGCTGACCACGGTGGCCGGCATCGTCGAGAAGAACACCGGCGTCGAGCCGTTCGATGCGCCCAAGCCGCTGCTGGACGCCATCGCCAAGGGCGATTTCGGCAGCACCGCCGATCCGGAGCTGAAGACCCAGACGGTCGATTTCATGACCAACCTGGACACCACCGGCGGCAATTCGGGTTCGCCGGTGCTGGACGCGCAGGGCAAGCTGATCGGTCTGAACTTCGATTCCAACTGGGAGGCGGTCAGCGCCAGCTGGATGTTCGACCCGCGCTACAAGCGCGCGATCCATGTCGACATGCGCTACCTGCGCTGGCTGCTGGCCAAGGTCTACCCGGCGCCGCAGCTGCTGCAGGAAATGAACCTGCCGGCCGAATGAGCCAGACGATGCACGCTCAACCGATGCAACCACCGAGGACACAATGATGCGCAAGACCCTCCTCGCCGCCGGCATCGCCGCGGCCACTGCCAGCTTCGCCACCGCCGTGCATGCCGACGAAGGCATGTGGGTGCCGCAGCAGCTGCCCGAAATCGCCGGCCCGCTGAAGAAGGCCGGCCTCAAGCTGGACCCGAAGCAGCTGGCCAACCTCACCGGCGACCCGATGGGCGCGGTGGTGTCGCTGGGCGGCTGCACCGCCAGCTTCGTCTCCCCGCAGGGCCTGGTGGCGACCAACCACCACTGCGCCTACGGCGCGATCCAGCTGAACTCCACCGCCGAGAAGAACCTGATCCGCGACGGTTTCAACCCGGCCACCCCGGCCGATGAAGTGTCGGCAGGCCCGAACGCGCGCATCTACGTGCTGGAGGACATCACCGACGTCACCGCCGACGCCAAGGCGGCGATGGCGGCGGCGGGCAGCGACCCGGTCGCGCGCGCCGACGCCCTGGAAGCCTTCGAGAAGAAGACCACCAGCGCCTGCGAAGCCGATGCCGGCTATCGCTGCCGCGTCTACAGTTTCATGGGCGGCAACACCTGGCGCCTGTTCAAGAACCTCGAGATCAAGGACGTGCGCCTGGCCTATGCACCGCCGGCCAGCGTCGGCAAGTTCGGTGGCGACATCGACAACTGGATGTGGCCGCGCCACACCGGCGACTTCGCGTTCTACCGCGCCTACGTGGGCAAGGACGGCAAGCCGGCGGCCTTCGGCAAGGACAACGTGCCGTTCCAGCCCAAGCACTGGCTGAAGATCGCCGACAAGCCGCTGGGCGCGGGCGACTTCGTGATGGTGGCCGGGTATCCGGGCCGCACCGACCGCTACGCGCTGGCCGCCGAGTTCGAGAACACCCAGCAGTGGCGCTATCCGGCCATCTCCAAGGCGTACAAGGACCAGATCGCGCTGGTCGAAGCGGCCGGCAAGAACGATGCCGACATCGCGGTGAAGTACGCCGCCACCATGGCCGGCTGGAACAACACCAGCAAGAACTTCGATGGCCAGCTGGAGGGCTTCGCCCGCAATGGCGTGCTGGGCTTCAAGCGCAGCGAGGAGGCGGCGGTGCTGGGCTGGCTGCAGGCGCAGGGGGAGGCCGGCAAGCCGGCGCTGGCCGCGCATGCCACGCTGGTGAAGCTGGTGGAGGACGCCAAGCTGACCCAGGAGCGCGACCTGGTGCTGGGCAGCTTCAACCGCAGCGGCGTGCTGGGCACGGCGGTCAACCTGTACCGCCTCGCCATCGAGAAGCAGAAGCCCGATGCGGAGCGCGAGTCCGGCTACCAGCAGCGCGACCTGCCGGTGATCGAGGGTGGGCTGAAGCAGATGGAGCGCCGCTACGTGCCGGCGATGGATCGCCAGTTGCAGCAGTACTGGCTGGACCGCTACGTCGCACTGCCGGCGGCGCAGCACGTTGCCGCGGTGGATGGCTGGCTGGGCGGCAGCAACAAGGCCGCCGCCGACAAGGCGCTGGCGCGCCTGGACGGCAGCAAGCTGGCCAGCCTGGACGAGCGGCTGAAGTGGTTGAACGCGGACAAGGCGGCGTTCGAAGCCAGCACCGATCCGGCTATCCAGTATGCGGTGGCGGTGATGCCCACCCTGATGGAGATGGAGAAGAAGTCGAAGGCGGTGTACGGCACCGCGCTGCAGGCGCGCCCGCTGTACCTGCAGGCGATGGCCGACTACAAGAAGAGCAAGGGCGAGGCGGTCTATCCGGACGCCAACTCCTCGCTGCGGATCACCTTCGGCACCGTCAAGGGTTACACCAAGCTGGACGGCAGCGTGCAGCAGCCGTTCACCCTGCTGGAGCAGGTGGCGGCGAAGGAAACCGGGGCCGAGCCGTTCGACAACCCGAAGGCGCTGCTCGATGCGGTCGCCGCCAAGCGTTACGGCGGCCTTGCCGACAAGCGCCTGGGCACGGTGCCGGTGAACTTCCTGTCCGACCTCGACATCACCGGCGGCAACTCCGGTTCGCCGGTGCTGGACGCGCAGGGCAAGCTGGTCGGCCTGGCCTTCGACGGCATCCAGGAAGCCGTGGCCAGCAACTGGGTGTTCGAGCCGGTGATGACCCGCATGATCTCGGTGGACCAGCGCTACATGCGCTGGATCATGCAGGAGGTCATGCCGGCGCCGCAGCTGCTGAAGGAGCTGGGCGTCGCGCCGAAGAAGTAAGCGCCTCCAGTCGGAACTGGAAACGCCGGCCTCGCGCCGGCGTTTTCCTTTGCGCGATCCTCACGCGTCGCGGAAGTCGTAATCGAACGTGTAGTAATGCTTGCCATCGGTGATGTCGATGCCGATGCGCCCGTGCAGGCCTTCCAGCTCGCCGGTGCCGGAGTCGGGGATCACGGTGACGTCCAGCGACGGCTTGCCGCGATCCATGGTGCCGTTGTGCTGGACGAAGAAGCCGCCGCGGCGGCCGTCCAGGGTGCCCTCGATGCGCTCGATCGCCACGTAGGCGCCGGAGCCCTGCACGGGCGACATCAGCGCCAGCATGTGGACCACGCTGGAGGCCTCCAGCCCGCCGCGGAAACGCTTGTCGAAGCGCGAATGGCCGATGGTCGCGCCCTCGCCGATCTCCAGCTCTTCCTGCGGGATGCGCGTGACTTCGAACTCGCCTTTGGCCTGCATGTCCCGGACTCCTGTCTGCGGAAACCCAAGCCTACCGCGCCCGGTGTAAACCGCGCGCAACCTTGCTAGGATTGTGCGCTGCACAATCGCTGAGCGCGCCGCGCATGAAGATCCTGCTTGCCCGCCACGGCGAAACCCCGTGGAACGCCGAAGGCCGCTATCAGGGCCAGGTGGACATTCCCCTTTCCGACCTGGGCATCGCCCAAGCGACGGCCTTGGGCGAACGCCTGATGTCATTGCGCATCGACCGCGCCGTGGCCTCGCCGCTGGCGCGCGCCACCCGCACCGCGCAGCTGGCGCTGGGCGTTGCGCGCGCGTCGCGGCTGGGCTTCGACGATGGCTTCCTTGAAATCGCCCACGGCGAATGGGAAGGCCTGCTGGCCAGCGAGATCGCCGAGCGTGATCCAGAACGCCTGCGCGCCTGGCGCGAGGCGCCGGACACCGTGCTGATGCCGGGCGCCGGCGGCGAATCGCTGCAGATGGTGCTGGATCGCGCCTGGGTTGCACTGGCGCGGGCCTGCGAAGGGTTGGGCGCCGAGGACACCCTGCTGGTGGTCGCCCACGATGCGGTCAACCGGGTACTGCTGGCGCGCATCCTTGGCCTGCCGCTGACCAAGCTGTGGAGCTTCCGCCAGGCGCCGACCACGCTGAACCTGCTCGAAGGCCCGGACGTGGATTCGCTGGAAGTGGTGCGCCTGAACGACTGCGCCCACCACACGCCGTTCTTCGGCGAGGCCAAGCACCGCGCGCTGTAAGCGCAGCCCGGCTGGCGCGTCGGCGCTCTTCTACAATATCGCCATGTCACGCACGCTTCCCGACTGGCTGGCCTTCATCGAGCGCCAGCACCCGCACGCCATCGCCATGGGCCTGGAGCGCGTGCGCGAAGTCGCCGCGCGGATGGGTCTGGGCAAGCCGGCTCCCCATGTCGTCACGGTGGCCGGCACCAACGGCAAGGGCTCGACGGTGGCATTCGTGGAGGCGATCGCACGCGCGCAGGGCTTGCGCGTCGGCGCTTACACCTCCCCGCATCTGCTGCGCTACAACGAGCGCGTGCGCATCGACGGCCACGACGTCGGCGACGCCGCACTGGTCGAGGGCTTCGAGGCGGTCGAGGCCGCGCGCGGCGACACCCCGCTGACCTATTTCGAGTACGGCACGCTGTGCGCGCTGTGGCTGTTCGCGCGCGCCGGGCTGGACCTGGCGGTGCTGGAAGTGGGGCTGGGCGGGCGTCTGGACGCGGTCAACATCGTCGATGCCGACGCCGCCATCGTCACCACGGTGGGTCTGGATCACCAGGACTGGTTGGGCGGCGACATCGAGGCGATCGGCTTCGAGAAGGCCGGCATCGCGCGCGGTTTCAAGCCGCTGGTGCTGGGCGACGACGACCCGCCGGCCAGCGTGCTGCGCCACGCCTACGCCATCGGCGCGCCGGCCTGGCGGATCGCCAACGACTTCTTCGCCGAGCCGGTCGATGCCGGGCACTGGCGCTGGCGCGAGGTCGGTTACGAAATCGTGCTGCCGCTGCCGATGCAGGCGCAGGGCGCGCCGGCGCAGCTGCGCAACGCCGCCTGTGCGATCGCCGCGCTGCGTGCGCTCGACCTGCCGTTGGAGGAGGAGGCCCTGGCGCGCGGCGTGGCCGATGCCGCGGTCGCGGGGCGGCTGCAGCGGTTCGAGCGTGATGGCGTGGAAATCGTCGTCGACGTGGGCCATAACCCGCAGGCTGCCGCCGCGCTGGCCGACTGGCTGCACAGCCAGCCAAAGCGGCGCACCGTGGCCGTCTACGCGGCGCTCGCCGACAAGGACGCCGCCGGCGTGGTGGCCGCATTGGCCGATGAAGTGGATGGCTGGCTGCTGGCCGGCTCGCTGGACGCCGGCCCGCGCGGCAGCGATGCGGCGACGCTGGCGCAGCGACTGGCGGGCACGGCCGCTGCTGCGGGCTGCCACGCCGACGTGGCGGGCGCGCTGACGGCAGCGCTGGCGCGGGCGGCGCCCGACGGCCGGGTGCTGGCGTTCGGCTCGTTCCACGCCGCCGCGGAAGCGCTGCGCTACCTGAACGCCGCGGACTGACCGCCGCCGGCATGCCGGTATAATCCGTCCTCCCACCGCGCCCTGGCCTCACGGAATGCCGATGGATACGTCGCTGAAACAGCGCCTGGTCGGCGCCGCCGTGCTGGTCGCGCTGGCCGTCATCTTCCTGCCGCTGCTGGTCAAGGGGCCCGCGCCTGACAGTGGCGTCTCCGATGTGTCGCTGCGCGTGCCGCCGGAACCGAAGGCGCCCGACGGCACCGTGACCCAGGACCTGCCGCTGGTGGCCCCCGCGGCTGCACCCACGGGAGGTGTTTCCGGCATGCCGGACGCGATGCCCGCCGCTCCCGAGGCGCCTGCGGCGGACGCGGCACCGTTGGCAGCGGTCGCGGCCGGCGATTTTGCGGTCAGCTTCGGCAGCTACGCCAGCTCGACCGATGCGGACAAGGTGATTGCTGCGCTGACTGCTGCCGGCCTGCCGGGCTATCGCGAAGCGGTGGCGCTGGGTGATCGCCAGGCCCAGCGCGTGCGCATCGGGCCGTTCGCCGACCGCACCACCGCCGAATCGGCGCGCCTGCGCGCCGGCCAGGTGCGCAGCGACGTGGATGCCAAGGTGCTGGCGCTGGATGCCGCCGCGACTGCAACTCCCCCCGCGCCCGTCGCGCCGGCGGTGACCAAGCCGGCACCGGCGGAACCGAAGATCGAAACCAAGCCGCTGGCCAAGGCCGAGCCGGTCAAGACCGAACCAGTCAAGGCCGCCACCGCGCCAGCAGCCAAGCCCGAGCCGCCGCCGGCGAAGCCGGCCAACACCGCCGGCACCGGTTTCGTGGTGCAGATCGGCGCGTTCTCCTCGGCACCGGACGCGTTGGCCCAGCGCGACGCCCTGCGCAAGGCCGGTTTCAATGCGTTCACCGATTCCGTGCCCGGTCCGAACGGCACCCTCACCCGGGTGCGGGTGGGCCCGGTGATGACCCGCGCCGAAGCCGATGCGCTGAAGGCCAAACTCAAGGCCGCAGGCAAGGACGGCATGGTCCGTCCGCATCCCTGAGCCAAACCAACAGGAAGTCCCAAGCATGTGCGGCATCGTGGGTATCGTCGGCCACAGCGAAGTGGCCGGGTTGTTGTATGACGGGCTGACCATGCTCCAGCACCGCGGCCAGGACGCGGCCGGCATCGCCACCGTGCACGGCTCGCATCTGCGCGTGCACAAGGGCAACGGCCTGGTGCGCGACGTGTTCGACGCCAAGTCGATGGCGCTGCTGGAAGGCCAGGTCGGCATCGCCCACTGCCGCTACCCGACCGCGGGCAGCGAAGGCAGCGACGAGGCGCAGCCGTTCTACGTCAACTCGCCGTTCGGCATCGCGCTGGCGCACAACGGCAACCTGACCAATGCCGATGCGCTGCGCCGCGAGGTGTTCGAACAGGACCGCCGCAACGTCAACACCGGCTCAGATTCGGAAGTGCTGCTGAATGTGTTCGCGCACGAGCTGGACACCCAGCACGCGCTGACGCCGGACGCGGTGTTCGCCGCGCTGGAAGGCGTGAACCGGCGCGTGAAGGGCGGCTACGCCGTGGTCTGCACGGTGCTGGGTCTGGGTCTGGTGGCATTCCGCGACCCGCACGGCATTCGCCCGCTGGTGCTGGGCAAGCGCAGCGGCGCCGCCGGCGATGAATTCATCGTTGCCTCGGAGTCGGTGGCGCTGGACGTGCTGGGCTTCGAGCGCGTGCGCGACGTCGCCCCGGGCGAGGGCATCATCATCAGCAACGGCGGCGAGCTGTTCGCGCGCCAGTGCGCACCCGCCGCGCCGCACGCCACCTGCATCTTCGAGTACGTGTATTTCGCCCGGCCCGACTCGATGATGGAGGAAATCTCGGTGCACAAGGCGCGCATGCGCATGGGCGTGACGCTGGGCGAGAAGATCCTGCGCGAGCGGCCGGACCACGACATCGACGTGGTCATCCCGATCCCCGACACCAGCCGCGATTCCGCGCTGGAGATCGCCAACACGCTGGGCGTGAAGTACCGCGAAGGCTTCATCAAGAATCGCTACGTCGGCCGCACCTTCATCATGCCGGGGCAGGGCGAACGGGCGAAGTCGGTCAAGCGCAAGCTCAACCCGATCCCGCTGGAATTCCGCAACCGCGTGGTGCTGCTGGTGGACGATTCCATCGTGCGCGGCACCACCAGCCAGCAGATCGTGCAGATGGCGCGCGATGCCGGCGCAAAGAAAGTCTACCTGGCCTCGGCGGCGCCGCCGGTCCGCCACCCCAACGTGTACGGCATCGACATGCCGTCGCGCGAGGAGCTGGTGGCGCACGGCCGCAGCGAGAAGGAAATCGAACAGTTGCTGGGCTGCGACTGGCTGATCTACCAGGACCTGGCCGACCTGGAGACCGCGGTGGCCGGGCCCAAGTTCCCCGGCCGCAAGTTCGACAGCTCCTGCTTCAACGGTGAGTACGTGACCGGCATTGATGCCGATTATTTCGAGCGCATCCAGCAGCAGCGCTCGGACGAGGCGAAGAAGAAGCGGAGAGCCGGCTGACGGCCCACGGGATTTTAGGGGGCATGTGTGTTGCGAGCCCTGACACGCACCGGCCCGAGGAGTGCGGGCTCCAGGCAGGCGCGCGGCGGGCGATGCGTTTCAAGTCGCTCCCCGATACTCGCTTGGTTGAAACGCATCGCCCGCCGCGCGCCATCGCGACTCTCTCGTTGTCGATATGAAAGACCTGATTTCCGCCGCCCGCGCCTGCCTTGATGCCGCCACGCCCGACGACAAGCCGGCGCTGACGCTGGCGATGGCCGCGGCGTTCGCGCGCGGCGAGCTGGTGGTCGATGGCGACGCGCCGCCACCCGAGCCGATCCGCATGCCGGGCCGGCCCGATCGGCCAAGGCTGGTGCATCCGCGCGACCTGCCGCGCCGCGGGTTCGGTACGGACGAAGGGCGCGCTGCCTTCATTCACGCCGTTGCCCACATCGAGTTCAATGCGATGGACCTGGCTTGGGACGCGGTGTACCGCTTCCGCGACATGCCCGCCGCGTTCTACGCCGACTGGGTGGCGGTGGCGAACGACGAGGCGCGCCACTTCAACCTGCTGCGCGCGCGACTGCGCGAGCTGGGCCACGACTACGGCGATTTCGACGCCCACAACGGCCTGTGGGAAATGGCGGAAAAGACGGCACACGATGGGATGGCGCGGATGGCGCTGGTGCCGCGGGTGCTGGAGGCGCGCGGGCTGGACGTTACCCCCGGCATGATCGTGAAGCTGCGCGCGCTGGGCGATGAGGCCACCGCCGGCATCCTCGAGATCATCCTGCGCGAGGAAGTGGGCCACGTTGCCGCCGGCAGCCGCTGGTACCGCTGGCACTGCGAGCGCGCCGGCATCGAGCCGCGCGCGCGCTTCCGCGAACTGTTGCGCGAATACGCCAGCGGCGTGCTGCACAAGCCGTTCAATGCCGAGGCGCGACTGCAGGCGGGGTTCGATCCGGAAGAGCTGGAAAGCCTGCTGGCCGAGGCGGACTGAGCCCCGATGCCGCGCCGTGGCGACGGTTGCGGCACACTGGCTACCCGTCTCCGGAAGCCCGCCATGAAGCTCTCCATTGCCGTCCTGTCGCTGCTGCTGGCGGCATGCAGCGCGCCGCAGTCGTCCGACTCCACGCCTGCATCGGGTACCAGCGCCGCCGGCCCTGTTTCGGCTACCCCGGAGGCGGTGGCGATGGGAAAGCGGGCGCCAGGCGATGTGGCTCCGCCGCTGCAGGTGTTCCGCGTGTTCGGCAACGAGCCGTTCTGGAACGCCAGTATCGAGGGCGACAGGCTGACCTACAGCACCCCGGACGATCCCGCCGGCCTGGTGTTGCAGGGGCGGCGTCGCGCCATCCCGGGTGGGGTGGAAATCGCGGGCAGCCATGACGGCCGCTCATTCTTGCTGACGGTCATCGAGGATGAGTGCAACGACGGCATGTCCGGCAACAACTACGCGCTGGCGGCGAGGTTCCGCTTCGGCGACATCGACTTCGGCGGTTGCGGCGAAGCGGCGAAGTGACGTGCTACAGGCGGGCGAGATCGCATCCGTCCGCACTGACGCGCAACACCGAGCCCTGTTCGTACCAGTCGCCCAGCACGATGCGGCTGCGGCCTTCGCCTTCGTCGTGGAACGCCGGGCGATGGGTGTGGCCATGGATCATGCGCTGCACGCCATGGCGCGCGAACCACTCCTGCACCGTGGTCGGTGCCACGTCGCCGATGGTTTCCGCCATGCCTTTCGCCACCAGCTCGCCGTAGCGCGCCTGGCTGGCCGCGCGCGCCTGCGCGGCGAACGCCAGCCGCCCCGCCAGCGGCTGCGCCAGGAATTGCGCCTGCCACTGCGGGCTGCGCGTCTGCGCGCGGAACTGCTGGTAGGCGGTGTCGTCGGTGCACAGCAGGTCGCCGTGCAGCAACAGGGTGGGGGTGCCGTACAGATCGACCACCGTGGGGTCGTCGAGCAGGGTCATGCCGCAGCGCGCGGCGTAGGCCTCGCCCAGCAGGAAGTCGCGGTTGCCGCGGATGAAGTACGCCGGCACGCCGGCATCGGCGAGTGCGCGCAGCCTGTCCGCCACCAACGCGCCGGCTTCGGATGGATCGTCGTCGCCGACCCAGGCCTCGAACAGGTCGCCGAGGATGTACAGGGCATCGGCGCCACGTGCTTCGCCATCGAGGAAGCTGCCGAACAGCGCGGTGATGTCCGGGCGCGCCGGGTCGAGGTGCAGGTCGGAGACGAAGAGTGTGGTCATGCGGAAATTGTAAGTCCCGGCAGCAGGAGGCGTTTGCGCGGGGGCACAACCCCACCCCAACCCTCCTCTTCAAGGAAGGGGAGGGAGGACAAGCTAAAATGCACGATTCCGCTCTATTGCCCTGTCCCCATGACCGTCCGCACCCGCTTCGCCCCTTCTCCCACCGGCTACCTGCACATCGGCGGCGCGCGCACCGCGCTGTATTGCTGGCTGGAAGCGCGCCGCAAGGGCGGGCAGTTCGTTCTGCGCATCGAGGACACCGACCGCGAGCGCAGCACGCAGGCGGCCATCGACGCCATCCTGCAGGCGATGGAATGGCTGGGCCTGGATTACGACGAAGGCCCGATCTACCAGACCCATCGCCTGGATCGTTACAAGGAAGTCGCCGAACAGCTGGTCGCGTCCGGCCACGCCTACTACGCCTACGAGTCGAAGGAAGAGCTCGAGGCGATGCGCGAAGCGCTGATCGCCGCGAACGAGAAGCCGCGCTACAACGGCGCCTATCGCGATGCCAACGCCGGCTGGCGCGACGATCCCAACCGGGTGATCCGCTTCCGCAATCCGCACGACGGCGTGGTGGCCTGGGACGACAAGGTCAAGGGCCGCATCGAGATCGCCAACAGCGAACTCGACGACCTGGTGATCTTCCGCAGCGATGGCTACGCCACCTACAACTTCGCGGTGGTGGTGGACGACATCGACATGCGCATCACCGACGTGGTGCGCGGCGACGACCACGTCAACAACACGCCGCGCCAGATCAACATCTACAAGGCGCTGGGTGCACCGGTGCCGCACTTCGCGCACCTGCCGATGATCCTCGACGAGCAGGGCGCCAAGCTGTCCAAGCGCACCGGTGCCGCCGATGTCATGCAGTACCGCGACGCCGGCTACCTGCCGCACGCGCTGCTGAACTACCTGGTGCGGCTGGGCTGGTCGCACGGCGACCAGGAAGTGTTTTCCGTTGCGGAAATGCAGTCGCTGTTCGACCTCGCCGACGTCAACGCCAAGGCGGCGCGGTTGGACATGGCCAAGCTGGGCTGGCTCAACCAGCAGTACCTGAAAACCGACGCTCCCGATGCCGTGGCCAAGCACCTCGTCTGGCACCTGGAACAGGCCGGCTACGATCTGGCGAAGGGTCCGAAGCCGGCCGACCTCGTGGTGGCGCTGCGCGAGCGCGCGCAGACCTTGAAGGAAATGGCGGAGAAATCGGCGGTCTGGTTCGGTTCGCTGACCGTCTACGACGAAGCGTCGGTGGCCAAGCATCTCAAGGAAGCCGCGCGTGAACCGCTGGCGCAGATGCGGGCGCGGCTTGCCGAACTGGTCGACTGGTCGCCCGATCCGATTCACGATGTCGTGAAGGCGGTGTCGGAGGCACTTGGCATCGGCATGGGCAAGATCGCGCAGCCGCTGCGGGTGGCCATCACCGGCACCCAGGTCAGCCCGGATATCGGCTGGACGGTCTATCTGTGCGGGCGCGACGAAGCGCTGGCTCGGATCGATGCGGCCATCGCGCGGATTGGCTGAACGGCGCTGACCGCCGCGCTGGCGCGCGCGGTTGAAGCGGGGTCGACGGCCGCGGCTTGAGCTGGGCCATTGCAGCCCGCATCATCGGTGCATGGGTAAATCGCATGCCTGCACCGATCCGCATCACCATGTCGACGACGCCGACGCGTTCGTGGCCGCGGTGGAGCGCGCCTGCGGCGAGCGCGGCCTGCGCCTGACCGCGCAGCGCGCGCGCGTGCTGGGCCTGATCGCGCAGGCCGGGCAGCCGATCAAGGCCTACGACCTGCTGGATCGCTTCCGCGCCGGCGAGGACGGTGCCAACGTGGCGCCGCCCACCGTCTATCGCGCGCTGGATTTCCTGCTGGCCAACGGCTTCATCCACAAGCTGGAGTCGATCAACGCGTTCGTGGCTTGCCACCATCCCAACGCCGCGCAGCATTCGGTGCCGTTCCTGATCTGCAACCGCTGCCATTCGGCCACCGAGCTGGAGGACGCCAGCATCGTGGCGACCCTGGATGCGGCAGCGCGGGCCTTGGGCTTTGCACCGCAGGCGCAGACGCTGGAAGTGCACGGTTTGTGCGCGCGCTGCGCGGGCGGGGAAGCCGGGTGACTTCCGCGCCTGCGCGCAGCTGAGGCGCAGGGGCTGAGGTCAGAAGAACATCCGTACGCCGAACGCGAGGTTGCGGCCCTGCAGCGGCACCACGTCCTTGAGGAACGAGGTATGCGGGCGCGCCTCGCGGTCGGTGAGGTTGGCGGCATCGAGGAACACTTCCCACTCACGACCACCGGCGGTATCCAGATGCCAGGCCAGGTGGGCATCGACCAGGGTGTAGCCGGGCGTGGCGTGCTCGAACGCCGCCACCTTGTCCTGGCGTGCGTGGCGCACCGCGCCGACGCTGGCGCGCCAGGCGTCGCGTTCCCAGCGCAGGCGGACGCCGGTGCGGGACGGGGCGATCCGCGGCAGGTTGCCGCCGGCGGCAACCTGCGCCTGTTCGAGATGGCTGTGGTCGCCGTGCGGCACTTCCACTGGCACCGCCGCGGTGGTGCCGGCCGCCGCCGCCAACCGCCCGCGCACGCTGTCCGCGAACAGGCCCAGCGACCAGCGGCCGCTGCTGTTGTCGACGATGTCCCAGTCCAGCTTGGCCTCGAACCCGGTCAGGCGGGCGTCATCCTGGCGCCACAGGCGCAGCGGGGCGCCGTCCACGCTGATGTCGGCGTTGGCCAGATAGATGAAGTCGTCGTAGCGGGCATGCCAGCCGGACAACTGCAGTTCGAACGGGCCGTGGTGCAGGTGCATGCCCAGCTCGATGCGGTTGGCGGTTTCGATGCCCAGCCCGGCGTCGCCCAGTTCATGGCTGCCGGTGGCCACGTGCAGGCCCGACGAATACAGCTCCTCCGCGGTCGGCGCACGCTGCGCGCGGTCCAGGCCGAGGTTGAAGTGCAGCGCATCATTGATCTTCCAGCCCAGTCCGGCGGACACGCTGGTGGTGCTGAAATCGCGGTCCGGCGCGGCCGACGCAGCGCGGTCGACGTCGACGTGGTTGCGGTCGTGGCGCAGGCCCAGGTCCAGCTGCAGCGGCCCGAACGCACGCTTGCCGATCCAGAACAGGCCGGTGTCGTCGGCCACCGTGCCGGGCACGAAGGCCTCGTCGCCGATCGCGGTGAAATCGCGCTGGCTGGCTTGCAGGCCGAACGCGCCGTTCCAGCCGGCCAGCGGTTGATGCACCAGTTCCACCCGCGCCTCGCGGCTGCGGTTGTTGAACACGGTGCCGACCGCATCGCCCTCGAATTCGGTGTGGGTGTAGCTGGTGTCGGCAACCTTCACCCGCAGCGAGGCGAACGGGCCGAGGTCGTCCAGGCCGCCGCGCAGTTCGTTGCGACGCTGGTCCATTTGCACGTGAACCGGACCCGCCTCTTCAAGGGCGTGGTCGGCGTGGTCATCTTCGCCGGCGCCATGCGCGTGGCCGCCGGGAATGCCGTAGCGGGTGTTGTACAGGCTGTAGCCGGCACCGAGGAAACCACGCTCGCCGATCCAGGAAATGCCCAGTGCAGCGCTGTCGGTGCGCACGGCGCTGTTGGCGAGGATGCCGGCTTCGTCCGGCGACGGGGTTTCGCCCAGTTCGGCGCGGTGTTCGGCGCTCTCGGCGAAGCCGGGAATGCGGTAGTCGCCGGCTTCGCGATGCAGGGCATCGAAATGGAAGGCGATGCTGCCGCTGCCGCCGTCGATGCGGACCGTGCCGGTGTTGCCATCGCTGACGCCGTCGTGGCGGAGTTCGGCGCGTCCGGACAGCGGGGCGTCGGCGCGGACGACCGGGATCCGGCCATCGACCACGTTGACCGCGCCGCCGATCGCGCCGCTGCCGTAGAGCAGGGTCGCCGGGCCCTTGAGCACTTCGATCTGGTCGGCAAGGAAGGGCTCGATGCTCACCGCGTGGTCGACGCTGACCGTGGACACGTCGCCGGAGCCCAGGCCGTCGCTCAGCACCTGCACGCGCGCGCCGTCCAGACCGCGGATGATCGGACGGCCCACGCCGGGGCCGAAGTTGGAGGTTTGCACGCCGGGCAGGCCGGCCACGGTTTCGCCGAGGGTGCCTGCCTTGGCTTCGTCCAGCTTGCTGCCGGCCAGCACTTCCACCGGCGCGGTCAGGTTCTCGGCGGTGTCCGCCAGCGGCGTGGCATGCACTTCGACCGCACTCAGGTTCTTGGGTGCGCTGTCGTGCCTGGCCTGCTGCGGCGCATCGGCAGCGTGGAGGACGGGAGAAAGCGCCAGCGCCAGTGCGGAGGCAAGCAGGGCGGGCCGGAGGGTGGGGGCGGGATATGACATGCGGGTCCGTTGGAAAGAGGAGTGCGCCGATGAGGATAATGTTATAACATAACAAATCGCATCCCCCCTGCCGGACGTCATGCCCCGATGAATTCACGCCTGCACCTGCTGCTGGACCGTCTCGGCGCCACCGGTTCGCTGCTTTGCGCCATCCACTGCGCGCTGATCCCGCTGGCGGTCGCGCTGCTGCCGTCGCTGGGCGTGGCGCTGTGGCTGGACGATGGCTTCGAGACGGCGTTCGTGACCTTTGCCAGCCTGTTCGGCCTGTCGGTGCTGGTCTGGAGCTACCGCCGCCACCGCACGATGCGCGCGCTGGGGCTGCTGCTGCCCGGACTGGGTGCGCTGTGGCTGGCGGTGCTGTACCCGCCGCTGCACCACTCGGTGGTGCTGCATGCCGTGGTGATGACCTTCGGCGGCACCCTGGTGGGGCTGGCGCATCTGGCCAACCTGCGGCTGAACCACGGCCACGTCCACGACGCCACCTGCGCGCATTCGCACTGAACGAGCCCGCGCCTTCCGGCCCACCGCGTGCCCCCGGGCGCCGTGCTAGAATCCCCGGTTCTCGCGCGCGGCGCGATCCACCGACACGTATCGATCCAGGAGCAACACGATGGGCAAGGGCGACCGCAAGACCGCCAAGGGCAAGCGCTACAACGCCAGCTACGGCAATGCGCGACTGAAGACCGTGACCAAGGCCGCCGGCACCGCCGCTGCGCCGGTCGCGAAGAAGGTCGCCAGCAAGAGCGTGGCGAAGAAGGCGGTCAAGAAGACCGCTGCCTGATCCCGGCGCTGCCGTGACGATGAAGACCCCGCCTCGGCGGGGTCTTCGCGTTTCAGGGCCAGGCGCCCGGGGGGCCGGGCGCGCAGGGTCACAGGGTTACTTGCCGGCGCCGGCCTCGATGGCCGCCCAGGCGCGCAGCAGATTGCCGCCGAGGATCTTGCGGATGTCGGCATCGGAATGGCCGCGCGATTGCAGGCCGGCCACCAGATTGGGGAAGTCGGCCACGGTCTTGAGTTCGTTGGCCAGCTCGCCGCCCACGCCGTCGAAATCGGAACCGATGCCGACGTGGTCGACGCCGAGCAGCTTCACCCCGTAGTCGATCTGGTCCAGCACCTGCGCCAGCGTGCTGCTGCGCACCGGATGCGCCTGCTCCCACGCCTTCTCGAACGCGGCACGGTCTTCCTGCGGTTTGCCCTGCGCCTTCAGCTCCAGATTGCGCTGGTCGAACGCCACCCGCGCGCGGAACTGCGCCTGCAGGTCGGCGGCGCTGTCGGGGTTGATGAAGGCGGTGCCGAACGGCACCTGCACCACGCCGCCGCGCGCCGCCACCGCCTTGGCGATCTCGTCGCTGATGTTGCGCTCGAAGCCGGGTGTGAAATGGCGGAAGGCCGAATGGCTGGCGATCACCGGCACCTTGCTGAGGCGGATCGCCTCCAGCGCCGAGGCATCGCCCAGGTGCGAGACGTCCACCATGATGCCGAGCCGGTTCATCTCCGCCACCACCTCGCGGCCGAACGGACTCAGCCCGTTCCACTTCTTCTCGGCGGCGTAGGAGGAATCGGCCAACCGGTTGGCGGCGCTGTGGGCGAGGGTGATGTAGCGCACGCCGCGGTCGAAGAAGAACCGCACGTTCTCCAGCTTGTCCTGCAGCGGCGCGCCGTTCTCCATGCCCAGCGGCAGCAGCACGCGGCCGCCTTCGAGCAGGCGCGTGGCATCGCCCGGCGAGGTGAGGATGGCGAACTTGCCGGGATGCCGCTGCACCAGCGCCTCGACGCCGTCGATCATCGCGTTGGCGGCCTGCCAGGCGCTGCCGTCGGCGTCCTGCCGCGGGGAGGTGTAGATCGACATGAACGCCACGTCCAGCCCGCCGGCGCGCGCCTTCGGGTAATCGAACTCGCGGTCCTTGTGCGCGCCGGCAAGGTCGGCCCACTTGTCGGTCAGCACGCCGGGTGCGTCGATATGGGTGTCGACGATGATCGCGTCCTGCGCCAGCCTGCGCGCGGCGTCGGTGGCCTGGGCGTGGGCGACGATGGGGGCGGACAGCAGGCAGGCAGCGGCAAGCAGGGTGAGGCGCATCGGGATCTCCGGATCAGGAAAGCGGTTGGCCGGCCACGTAGATGCGCGTGGCCAATTGACCGCCAAGCCAATAGCACAGTTCGGCGGGGTGGGCGACTTCCCAGGCCACCAGATCGGCGCGCAGCCCCTTCCGCAGGATGCCGCGGTCCGCCAGGCCCAGTGCGCGCGCGGCGTTGACGGTGGCGCCGCGCAGCGCTTCTTCCGGGGTCAGCCGGAAATGCGTGCAGGCCAGCTGCATCGCCTGCCGCAGCGACAGCAGCGGCGACGTACCCGGGTTGCAGTCGGTGGCCACCGCCATCGCGACGCCGTGTTCGCGCAGCAGCGCTATCGGCGGCAGCTTCGTCTCCCGCAGCACGTGGAAGGCGCCGGGCAGCAGCACCGCCACCGTGCCGCGCTTCGCCATCGCGCGCACGCCGTCTTCGCCGGTGTATTCGACATGGTCTGCGGAGAGGCCGCCGAATTCCGCCGTCAGCGCGGCGCCGCCGAGGTCGCTGAGCTGGTCGGCGTGCAGCTTCACCGGGATGCCGAGCGTGCGCGCGGCTTCGAACAACCGGCGGGTCTGCGCCGGCGAGAAGCCGATGCTTTCGCAGAACGCGTCCACCGCGTCCACCAGCCCTTCCGCATGCAGCTGCGGCAGCCAATCGATCAGCGCATCGACGTAGCCGTCGGCGTCATCGCGGTATTCCGGCGGCAGCGCGTGCGCGGCCAGATAGGTGGTGCGCACGCCGATGCCCAGCAGCTGGCCGATGCGCCGCGCGACGCGCAGCATCTTGCGCTCGTTGTCGAGATCCAGCCCGTAGCCGGACTTGATCTCCAGCGTGGCCACGCCGTCGCCCAGCAGCGCACGCGCGCGCGGCAGCGACTGCCGCAGCAGCTCGTCCTCGTCGGCCTGCCGCACGGCCGCCACGCTGGAGCGGATGCCGCCGCCGGCACGCGCGATCTGCTCGTAGCTGGCACCGTTGAGGCGCATGTCGAACTCGTTGGCGCGGTTGCCGGCGAACACCAGGTGGGTGTGGCAGTCGACCAGCGCCGGGGTGAGCAGGCGACCACCGAGGTCTTCGCTGCGGCCGATGCTGGTGCGCTTCGGCAAGGCATCCATCGGTCCCAGCCAGGCGATGCGGCCATCCGCGATCGCCAGCGCGGCGTTTTCCACCAGCCCGAACGGCGCCTCGCCGTCCAGCGTGGCCAAGGTGGCGTGGGTAAGCAGCAGATCCCAGCGGTGGGCCGGCATGGCGACGACTCCCTGATGCGCGTGCGGTTCGGGATTATCGCAAACGCGGTTGCCTGATCGGTGCGGTGGCGGAAGCCGGCATCGGGCCGCGGCGTTTCCTAGAATGGCGCATCGAAGCCAAGGAGTTCGCCATGCATCCCTTCACCGCCCGCGAGCCGTCGGCATGAGCGCCATCGAAGGCTGGAGCGGCCGCATCGACCTGCCCGAGGATGCATCGACCCGTCGCTGGCATCAGTGGGTGCGGGCGCCGCAGCCGGGCAGTGAGCCGGGCGTGGCGGTGCTGGGCTTCGCCTGCGACGAAGGCGTGCGCCGCAACCACGGCCGCGTGGGCGCGGCGGAAGGACCGGCGGCGCTGCGCAGGATGCTGTCCAACCTGCCGGTACTGGACGACGCCCCGCTGTACGACGCCGGCACCGTCGCCTGCGCCGATGGCGATCTGGAAGCCGCGCAGACGCGCTACGCCGAGGCGATGGCGGCGCTGCTGGACGCCGGTCACCTGGCGGTGGGGCTGGGCGGCGGCCACGAGATCGCCTTCGCCAGCTACCTGGGCCTGGCGCGGCACCTGCGCGCGCGCAGGCCGCGGGTGGCCATCGTCAACATCGACGCTCATTTCGACCTGCGCCGGCAGGACCAGGGCAGTTCCGGCACGCCGTTCCTGCAGGCCATCGAAGATGCGCGCGAACGCGGCCTGCCGCTGGACTATCTGGCCTACGGCATCAGCGCCGCCGCCAACACCCGCGTGCTGTTCGATACCGCCAACGCACTGGGCGTGCACTACGTGCGCGACGACGAACTCGGCCTGCTCGAGTTGCCGCAGCGATTGGCCGAACTGAAGGAGAAGCTGGCCGACGTCGATGCGATCTACCTGACCATCGACATCGACGGCCTGCCGCACGCGATGGCCCCCGGCGTCAGCGCGCCGGCTGCGCGCGGGGTGCCGATGGAGGTGGTGGAGCCGCTGCTCGACGCTGTCGCCGCCACCGGCAAGTTGATGCTGATGGACGTTGCGGAATTGTCGCCGCCGCTGGATCGCGACAACGTCACCGCGCGCGTCGCTGCGCGCCTGATCCACCGGGTGGCGCATGCAGCGATGATGGCCACGCGCGCGTCATAGGCCGTGCTTGCGCCACGGAGCGCCGCCACGCGGGCGACGCTAGAACAGGCTGCCGGTGGCCGGCACGTGACCGAACAGATCGGCAGCCGGCGGCAGTCCACCCTCCAGCCGCAGCAATGCTTCCTTCACCGGCAGGCCGCCACCGAAGCCGGTCAGCGCGCCGTCGGTGCCGATCACCCGGTGGCAGGGGAGCACGATCGGCAGCGGGTTGCGACCGTTGGCCGCGCCCACCGCGCGGGTGCCGTTGGGGTTGTCCAAGCGCTGCGCCAGCTGCGCATAGCTGATGGTGTCGCCGAACGGGATCCGCGCCAGCTCCCACCAGACCCGCAGCTGGAACCCGGTGCCCTGTGGCGCCAGCGGCAGCTCGAAGCGCTGGCGCTTGCCGGCGAAATATTCGCCAAGCTGCGCCTCGGCGGCCTGCAGCACCTCGTTGTCGCCGCCGTGCCAGTCGGCGCGGTTGGCGGGATGGCGGTTGTGGCGGAACTCGATGTGGCGCAGCCCGCTGGCATCCGCCGCCAGCATCAGCGGCCCCACCGGGCTGTCGATCCGGCGGCACAGGATCACCGCGCTGGCTCCAGCGCCGGCAGCAGCGGGGAAATGTCGCCGTCGTTGTCCTCCGGCTGCAGCGCCAGCAGGCGCATCAGCAGCGGATAAACATCGACGTTGTCGAACACCGGCAGGCGGGTGCCGGGGCGGAACGCAGGGCCGGCGGCGATGAAGGTGGCGCGCATCGATGGCAACGACGGGTCGTAGCCATGCGAGCCGCGCGCGTGCGCCTGCTGCAGGCGGGTCGCGCGTGCCTGTGCAAACAAGGCATCCCAGCCGGGTGCCATCTGGCAAACGATGGCGGGAATGCGCGGATGGCTGCCGTAATGCCAGTGCGCGGGCAGCTCGCCCTTGCGCCAGCACCGGTACTGCGGGTGCGCGCCCAGCAGCTGGCGCTCGGCCACGGCGACCTTGCCGGCACGCGGCGCGAAGCCGATCACCTGGCCCACGCTGACCGCCTGCGCCACTCCCGGCGGGGCCATGTCTTCGACGGCGATGCTCTGCCCCGGCGGCACGGTTTCGAAGCCGTGGTCGGAGACAACGACCAGATTGGTGGCGTCCAGTTGGCCGGCGGCACGCAGGCCATCCAGCAGTTGCCCCAGCGCTGCATCCACGCGGGCGCGGGCGGCGCGCGCAGCCGCTGACCCCGGGCCCTGATCGTGGCTGACGTGGTCGACCACATCGAAGTACAGGGTGATGAACCGCGGCCGCTCCGCGGTTGGCAGGCGCAGCCATTCCAGTACCTGGGCGACGCGGTCGGCATCGCTGACCTCCCCGTCATAGCTGCGCCAGCGCCATGGCCGCACGCCGTCGATCTCCGCCTCGCTGCCGGGCCAGAACATGGTGGCCGCGCGCAGGCCGGCGCGCTGCACGCTGATCCACACCGGCGTGCCGCCCTGCCACCAGCCGGCGTTGCCCACCGCCTCGCGGTTGCTCAGGCGGAACTCGCCAAGGCCGGCATCCTCCATCGTGTTGTGGATGATCCCGTGCTGGTTGGGCCGCCGCCCCGTGACCAGCGTGTAGTGGTTCGGAAAGGTGAGGCTGGGGTAGGACGGCCGCATCCCCTGCGCGCGCACGTTGGCGTTGGCCAGCGCATCCAGCACCGGCATCTGCTCACGGGTGACATCGGTGGGGCGCAGGCCATCCACGGAGATCAGCAGCAGCGTGGCAGGCTGCGGGACGGGTGGTGACGGAGGCCGGGTGGCGCAGGCGGACACCAGCAGCACGATCGCCAGCAGTCCGCTTCGGAAGAAGGTTCGCATCCAATGGATGATAGCGAAGCGGGATATCGCTTTGTCGCGCGGATCAGCTGCGCAACCCATCCAGCAGGTGGTGCAGGGAAGTGGTGAAGAAGGCGCGGAACCCCGCTTCGTCGAAGCTGAAGCGGCCGGCGCGTTGCAGCGCGATCAGGCCGTGCGCATGCGCCCATACCGTCATGGTCAGCGCCCAGGCATCGCCCCCGCGCAGCTGGCCCCGCGCCTGCGCCTCCACCACCGCTTCGTGCATCACATTGGCGGTGGGCGATTGTCCTGCGATGAAATCCGCGGGGAAGCGCCGCGCGTTGCGGCGGCGCGCGAGGAAAGCGTGGTCGAACAGGTGCGGGTAGGCCAGCGCGTAGTCGAGGTAGATCTGCTGGGTCGCCAGCAGCCGCGCGAGCGGGTCCTTGCCTTGGCGGTGCGCGTCCCAGTGGCGGGCGATCTCGTCGAAGCTGTCATCGCTGATCTTTCCCAGCAGCGCCTCGCGGCTGCGGAAATGCCGGTAGATCGCGGTCGGGGTGATGCCCACCGCGTCTGCCACCTTGCGCATGCTCACGCTGTCTGCGCCTTCGCGCTCGAACAGCGCGCGCGCGGCGTTGAGGATGCGGGTGGCGGTATCGGGGTGGGCCATGTTTACAGCGTAAACAAAGCGGCGGAAATCGCGCAAATCCGGACCGGAATCCGCCGAATCCGCGGCCTGCGTGCTGGCGGCACATACGGATGCGGCGCAGACTTTTCGCCATCCCATTTCGCCGTTGGAGCGCGCCATGACCGCCAGCAACCGCCATGATCCGTCCCGTTCGATCCGCGCGCCGCGTGGCAACCAGCTGAACTGCAGGAGCTGGCTGACCGAGGCGCCGTTCCGGATGCTGCAGAACAACCTGGATGCGGAAGTGGCGGAAGATCCGGCCTCGCTGGTGGTGTACGGCGGCATCGGCCGCGCCGCACGCGACTGGGACTGCTACGACCGGATCCTCGAGACCCTGAAGACCCTCGGCGACGACGAAACCCTGCTGGTGCAGTCCGGCAAGCCGGTGGGGGTGTTCCCCACCCATGCGGACGCGCCGCGCGTGCTGATCGCCAATTCCAACCTGGTGCCGCACTGGGCCAACTGGGAGCACTTCAACGAGCTCGATAAGAAGGGCCTGATGATGTACGGGCAGATGACCGCCGGCAGCTGGATCTACATCGGCAGCCAGGGCATCGTGCAGGGCACCTACGAAACCTTCGTGGAAATGGGCCGCCAGCACTACGGCGGATCGCTGAAAGGCAAATGGCTGCTGACCGCCGGGCTTGGCGGCATGGGCGGCGCGCAGCCCCTGGCGGCATCGCTGGCCGGCATGAGCAGCCTCAACATCGAATGCCGCCAGAGCAGCATCGACTTCCGCCTGAAGACCCGCTACGTCGACGAGCAGGCCAGCGACATCGACGACGCGCTGGCCCGCATCGCCAGATACACGGCGGCCGGCGAGGCCAAGTCCATCGCCCTGCTGGGCAACGCCGCGGAAATCCTGCCGGAGCTGGCGCGCCGCGGCGTGCGCCCGGACTGTGTGACCGACCAGACCAGCGCGCACGACCCAGTGCACGGCTACCTGCCGATCGGCTGGACGCTGGAACAGTGGCTGGCCGAACAGAAGGCGAACCCGGAGAAGGTGCGCGACGCAGCCAAGCAGTCGATGCGCTTGCACGTGGAGGCGATGCTGGCCTTCCATGCCGCCGGCATCCCGACCGTGGACTACGGCAACAACATCCGCCAGATGGCGTTCGATGTCGGCTGCGAAAACGCCTTCGCCTTCCCCGGCTTCGTGCCGGCCTACGTGCGCCCGTTGTTCTGCCGCGGCGTCGGCCCGTTCCGCTGGGTGGCGCTCAGCGGCGATCCGGAAGACATCTACAGGACCGATGCCAAGGTCAAGGAGCTGATCCCGGACGATGCCCACCTGCACAACTGGCTGGACATGGCGCGCGAGCGGATCAGCTTTCAGGGCCTGCCGGCGCGGATCTGCTGGGTGGGCCTGGGCCTGCGCCACAAGCTGGGCCTGGCGTTCAACGAAATGGTCCGCAACGGCGAACTGAAGGCGCCGGTGGTGATCGGCCGCGACCATCTCGACAGTGGTTCTGTGGCCTCGCCCAATCGCGAAACGGAATCCATGCGCGATGGTTCCGACGCCGTCTCCGACTGGCCGCTGCTCAACGCCATGCTCAACGTTGCTGGCGGCGCGACCTGGGTGAGCCTGCACCACGGCGGCGGCGTCGGCATGGGCTATTCGCAGCATTCCGGCGTGGTCATCGTCTGCGACGGCAGCGAGGCCGCCGACAAGCGCATCGCCCGCGTGCTCTGGAACGACCCCGGCACCGGCGTGATGCGCCATGCCGATGCCGGCTACGAGATCGCCAGGGACTGTGCGCGTGAGCAGGGCCTGAAGCTGCCGATGCTGTGAATCCCGCCACGGCGAACGTGGGTCCCCATCGAGTTGGGCGCACAATGCGGGGTTTCCAGACCCACCGGATGTGCCATGGACGTTGAAGAACTGATCAAGGCTGCCCTGCGCGAGGCCGGCTATGGCGCCGACGCCATCGGTTCGGCCCTGCCGCGCATCATGCGCATCCTGCAGGCGGAGGATGTCCGCCTGGAGGTCGGACGTCCGCTTTCGCGCAAGGAGCGCGAGTACGTACGCGTGCAACTGGAGATCGGCCTGAGCGTGTCGGAAGTGCTGGCAGGCTTGAAGGCTTGAAGGCATGACCCGCGTCGCCATCCTGACCCCGGATCCGGCGGAAGCCGCGTATCCCGAGTTGTGGCCGAAAGTGCTGGCACGCCTGCAGCGCGCGCTGGACACGGCAGGTATCGACGCCACGCCGACGGCGTGGACGGTGCACGTGGACGATGCGTCGGGCCTGCGCGGCTACGCCTGCGTGCTGCCGCTGCTGGCCTGGGGCTACCACCACGACGCCGCCCGCTGGCAGCGGGCCTGCGCCACCTGGCAGCGCGAAGGCCTGCCGCTGGCGAATCCGGCCAAGGTGCTGGCGTGGAACACCGACAAGCGCTACCTGCGCGAGCTGGCCGAGCGTGGCGTCGCGATTGCGCCCACAACCTTCGTGGATGCGCTGTCGCAGGCAGCGGTGGAGTGCGCGTTCGCCGACACCGGCGCGGATGAGCTGATCGCCAAGCCGGCGATTTCCGGCGGCGCGTGGAAAACCCGGCGCCTGCGGCGTGGCGATGTCGTCGATGCGGCGGAGCCCATGCCGATGTTGCTGCAGCCTTACCTGCCGACCATCGAAACGCTGGGCGAAACCTCGCTGCTGTATTTCGGCGACCATCTCAGCCACGCGGTGAACAAGCGGCCGGTGGCGGGCGAGTTCCGCATCCAGGAAGAATTCGGCGGCCAATACACGCTGGTGCCGACGCCGCCGGCCGCGGCGTTGGCGCTTGCGCGGCAGGTGCTGGAGGCCATCGGCGAGCCGCTGCTGTACGCGCGTATCGACGTGCTGCCGGATGCCGACGGCCGCTGGCTGCTGATGGAGGCGGAGTTGATCGAGCCGGATTTCTACCTCGGCCTGGATCCCGCGCAGGGCGCGGGTTTCGCGCAGGCGCTGCGGGAGCGGGTGGGCGCCGGCCGTTGAGCGACGCTGCGTTGCAGCGCCGGGGGTGAAGCAACGCCGGCGTCGTGGCACCCTGCAACGCTTCGTCCGGAGATTTTGCAATGACCAAGCTGCGCATCGATTTCGTGTCCGACGTGGTCTGCCCGTGGTGCGCGGTCGGCCTTGCCTCGCTGGAGCAGGCGCTGCGCCAGCTGCAGGGCGAGGTGGAAGCGGAGATCCATTTCCAGCCGTTCGAGCTGGACCCGAACATGCCGGCCGACGGCATGGACGTTGCCGACAACCTCAAGCGCAAGTACGGCATGAGCGACGCGCAGCTGGCGGAAAACCAGGCGCGAATCCGCGACCGCGGCGCCGAGCTTGGCTTCAGCTTCGACTTCAACGCCCGCAGCCGCACCTGGAACACGTTCGATGCGCACCGCCTGCTGCACTGGGCGGCGGCGGAAGCCCAGGAGCGTCAGCTGCCGCTGAAGCGGGCGCTGCTGGTGGCCAACTTCAGCGAAGGCCGCGATATCAGCGACCACGCGGTGCTCGCGGACGTGGCCGCTGGTGTCGGCCTCGATGCGGAGCGGGCAGGCGCGGTGCTGGCAGGTGGCGAGTTCGCCGATGCCGTGCGCGACGCGGAGAAGTTCTTCCAGGGCCTGGGCATCAGCAGCGTGCCGGCGGTGATCGTGGAGCGGAAGCACCTGATTTCCGGCGGCCAGCCGCCGGAGGTGTTCGAGCGCGCGCTGCGAGAGATCGCAGCGGCAGCGGACTGAGGATCGGCCTGGCAGGCGCGGACAGCCAGCGTCCGCGCGACTGCGTGGGCGGGCGATGCTTCAGCGCAATTCCGCAAGCGTGCAGCCCGCGTCGCAGCAGGCATCCGGCGGCAGCGCGGCTTCGATCGCATCCATGCAGGCATCGGGCGTCTCGTAGACCGGGGCGAAACCGCCGCCGGGGGTGCGGAAGTTGGTGGTCTGGCCCTGGTACAGCCGTGCCGCGGTCCATTGCACCTGCGCCGCATACACGTACTCGCGCAGGTCGAACTTCAGCGCCGGTGCGGCATCGTGGTCAGACAGCATGCGCTCGCCGGGCGCGACCAGCGCCTGCGCGATGTAGCCGCCCGCGATGATCTCCTGCCACACCCGCTGGGTGAGCTTGTCGCCGCGATAGGCGGCGCGGCTTCCGAACCCCGCGAACGGTTTGAAGAACAGCCGCTTGCGTTCGTGCCACAGGCGCTCGGCGTTCGCGGCCGTCACGATCTCGGTGCGCGGGATATGTTCCAGCAGCACCGCCTGGGTGGAGTCGGGCACGCCCAGCCGGCGCAGATGGCCGGGATCGGAGAGCAGGACGAGGTTGCGCTTGTCCGCATGCAGCGCATGCGCGCGCGGATGTGGCGTCACCACCGCGGCGTCGGAAAGGTAAGCCTCGCGCAGGACGGCGCTGGCTTCGGTTTCGAAGTAGAAATCGGTGAGGCGGTTGTAAACCAGGTCGATCGCCTCGGCGCCGCAATACAGCACGCCGTCGCGCAGTTGCAGCGCCTCGGGCGCGGCGATGATCGCGCGCAGGCCGTGGGCTTCGAACAGCTGCTGGAACAGCAGGAATTCCGGATACAGGTATTGCGCCTCGGGGTTCTCGTCCACGATGGCGATGCTGCGCAGCGGGCGGGTTTTCCCGCTCAGCGACCATTCGTTGCGGAACATCCCCACGATGCCCGACTCGAATGCCTCCACCGTGGTGGCGGCCGGCAGCAGGTCCTGCACCGCGGCGCAGCAGGCCCGCTGCGCGCGGGCAAGCAGGGCGTTGAGCATCGCACCGCCGGCGTTGGTGTTGATTTCGATAAGGCCCAGGCCGGTGTTGCTCACATGGAAGTCGTAACCGAAGAACACGCCGCTTGCGCCCGGCTGGTAGCGCGCGATGGCAGGCGCGCGCTTCAGGACTTCATCCTGATAGGCAGGCAGCGCCACCACCGATTCGATCGCGCCGACCAGCGCCGTCATCCTTGCGCTTTGACGCGCCGAAACGAACACCGGATGCGCGGCAAACGCGTACGGACAGCGCTCCTGCAGCAGCGCCAGGAATCCGGGCTGCGGGCTGGCCGCTTCGATCGCAGCGCGCAGGGCGTCGTCGTCCAGACCCACGCAAAAGCACTCCGCGTTCAGGCGCTCGCTGGCTGCAGAAGGCGACGCTGCGGCGCACGCCCGGCGTCCGCCCGGAGCCGGCGCGGCCATGGCTGGCGGTGCAACATCGGGCAGTCGCATTTCTGTCATGGCGGGTTGCTACGATTCGGTAATTCCAATATTCTAGAAACATGGAAATAAAAGATGCAACCCTCGCCTTGTCGGCGCTGGGGCAGGCCACCCGCCTTTCGGTATTCCGTCTGCTGGTCGAGGCGGGCCCGGAGGGCCGCATGGCGGGCGATATCGCCGAGGCGCTGTCGTTGCCCGGGGCCACCCTGTCGTTCCACCTGAAGGAGCTGAGCGCCGCCGGGTTGATCCGCGGCGAGCAGTTGGGCCGGTGCATCCGCTACAGCGCCGACTTCCGGCGGATGGCCGAGCTCATCGCTTTCCTCACCCGCAACTGCTGTGGCGGTGACAGTGCGCAGTGCGCACCGGTTGCGAGCAGGAAAGCAGAGGCAACAGCGCCGTCTGCAAGAGCCCGGAGCATCCGCTGATGGAAATCCTGCGCTGGTTGAATGAGCAACTGTTGCGGATGCAGTGGCTGTCCGACCTGGTGACATGGCTGCTGGGAAAGGCGGGGATGGACACCTCCAGCCGGCTGGGTGGATCGGTGCACTTCTTCATTTACGACACGATCAAGATCTTCCTGCTGCTGGCGGTCCTGATCTTCGTGGTGTCATGGATCCAGAGTCACTTCCCGCCGGAACGCACGCGCCGGATCCTGGGCGGCATGCGCGGGGTGAAGGCGAATACGGTGGGCGCGCTGCTGGGCACGGTGACGCCGTTCTGTTCGTGCTCATCGATCCCGCTGTTCATTGGCTTCACCAGCGCCGGGCTGCCGCTGGGGGTGACGTTCTCGTTCCTGATCTCCTCGCCGCTGGTGGATCTGGCTTCAATGATCCTGCTGGCCAGCATCTTCAACTGGACGGTGGCGATCGCTTACGTCGTCGTTGGCATTGTCCTGGCGGTGGCGGGGGGCACCCTGATCGGTGCGTTGCGGATGGAGGGGCAGATAGAGTCTTTCGTGACCCGCGCGCCGGCGGTGGGCGTGGAGCCGCAAGCAATGAGCAGGCGTGAGCGTGCAGCCTATGCGCGGGACCAGGTCTTCGAGATCGTGCGCCGGGTATGGCTGTACGTCCTGATCGGCGTAGGCATCGGCGCCGCAATCCACAATTGGATCCCGCAAGACGTGATCACCACGCTGCTGGGCCAAGACAAGTGGTGGGCGGTGCCGGTGGCGGTGCTGGTCGGCGTGCCGGTGTATGCGGACATCTTCGGCACCCTGCCGATCGCCGAGGCGCTGGTCGGAAAGGGCGTCGGGCTGGGCACCGTGCTCGCCTTCATGATGGCGGTCACCGCGCTGTCGCTGCCCTCGCTGATCATGCTCAAGCGGGTGATCAAAGCGCGCTTGCTGGCCACCTTCTTCGCCATCGTCGTTGCCGGCATCGTGGTGATCGGCCTGCTGTTCAACGCCACCGCATCTTTTTTCACCTGACCGAGGACGGCGCCATGCGCATCAAGATTCTGGGATCCGGCTGCTCCAAGTGCATCATGCTGGCCGATAACACGCGGCGTGCCCTCGACAACATGGGCCGCGATGCGGAGATCGTGAAAGTCACCGATTTCGCCGAAATCGCGATGCTCGGGGTGATGTCCACCCCCGGCCTTGCAATCGATGATGTCGTCGTCTCGACCGGGCGGGTGCTGGCGCCGAAGTCGATCGAAGACCTGATCCTGGCCCATGACGATGGATCGCATGGCAATGGATGAGAACAGGAGCATGGCTATTCGCGTCGGCATCAACGGCTTCGGCCGCATGGGGCGCCTCACCCTGCGTGCGGCCTGGGGCAATCCCGAGCTGCAGTTCGTCCATATCAATGATCCGGCCGGCGATGCGGCGACGCTGGCGCACCTGCTGAATTTCGATTCCGTGCACGGGCGCTGGGCGCGCGAGGCGACCGCCGATGGCGATGCATTGCTCATCGACGGCATCCGCATTCCGGTCAGCCGCAACAAAGAGTTGGCCGCCACCGACTGGTCCGGCTGCGACGTGGTGATCGAGGCGTCCGGCAAGTTCCGCAAGCCCGATGTGCTGCAGCCGTACCTGGACCAGGGCGTGAAGCGCGTGGTGGTGACCGCGCCGGTCAAGTCGCCCGGTGCGCTGGACGTGGTCATGGGCGTGAACCACGAACGCTTCGACCCCGCGCAGCACCGCATCGTGTCCGCGGCCTCGTGCACGACCAACTGTCTGGCGCCGGTGGTCAAAGTGATCCACGAAGGCCTGGGCATCCGCCACGGCAGCCTGACCACGATCCACAGCCTGACCAACACCCAGGTCATCGTCGATGCCCCGCACAAGGACCTGCGCCGCGCGCGCTCGTGCGGCAGCAGCCTGATCCCGACCTCGACCGGTTCCGCCACCGCCATCGCCGAGATCTTCCCGGAGCTCAAGGGCAGGTTGAATGGCCATGCAGTGCGGGTACCGCTGACCAATGCATCACTCACGGACTGCGTGTTCGAAGTGGAGCGCGCCACCACGGTGGAGGAAGTCAACCAGCTGTTGCGCGACGCGGCCGAAGGTGAACTCAATGGCGTGCTGGGCTATGAAACCCGCCCGCTGGTGTCGATCGATTTCCAGACCGACCCGCGCTCCAGCATCATCGATGCGTTGTCCACGATGGTCATCAACGGCACCCAGGTGAAGCTCTACGCCTGGTACGACAACGAATGGGGTTACGTGAACCGCACCGCCGAGCTGGTGCAGCTGGTCGGAAAGGCGGGCTGAGCCGATGCTTGCGCGACTGTCGCCGGACGTCCGCCAGTACCTGCTGGTCACCGGCAACTACTGGGCATTCACCCTGACCGACGGCGCGCTGCGCATGCTGGTGGTGCTGCATTTCCACCAGCTGGGCTATTCGCCGCTGCAGGTGGCGATGCTGTTCCTGTTCTACGAGATCTTCGGCGTCATCACCAACCTTGTCGGTGGCTGGCTGGGCGCGCAGCTGGGCCTCAACCGCACGATGAACATCGGGCTGGCGATGCAGGTCATCGCCTTGTCGATGCTGCTGGTGCCATCGACGCTGCTGGCGGTGCCGTGGGTGATGGCGGCGCAGGCGCTGTCGGGCATCGCCAAGGACCTCAACAAGATGAGCGCCAAGGGCAGCATCAAGCTGCTGGTGCCGGGCGAGGCGCAGGGCACGCTGTATCGCTGGGTGGCCGCGCTCACCGGCTCCAAGAACGCGCTGAAGGGGATCGGGTTCTTCCTCGGCGGCGCGCTGTTGACCACGGTCGGATTCCGGGCGGCCGTTGCCGCGATGGCTATCGCACTGGCGCTGGTGTGGTTGTCGAGCCTGGCCCTGCTCAAGCGCGACCTGGGCAAGGCGAAGCACAAGCCCAGGTTCCGCGACCTGCTGTCCAAGAGCCGCGCGATCAACCTACTGTCGGCGGCGCGGCTGTTCCTGTTTGGCGCGCGTGACGTCTGGTTCGTGGTCGCCCTGCCGGTGTTCCTGGCGCAATCGCTGGGCTGGGATTTCTGGCAGGTGGGCGGGTTCCTGGCCGCGTGGGTGATCGGCTACGGGCTGGTGCAGTCGCTGGCGCCGTATGTCACCGGCCGACGCGGCGGCGAAGTCCCCGACGGCCGCGCGGCGTTCGGTTGGGCAACGCTGCTGGCGATCATCCCGGCGGTGATGGCGGCGCTGCTGGCACGGGAGTACGCGGCGCAGGCCGTGCTCATCATCGGCCTGATGGTGTTCGGCGTGCTGTTCGCGATCAATTCGTCGCTGCACAGCTACCTGATCGTCAGCTATGCCAGCGAGGACGGCGTGTCGCTGGACGTGGGCTTCTACTACATGGCCAATGCGCTGGGCCGCCTGCTTGGCACGGTGCTGTCCGGCTGGGTGTTCCAGCTGGCGGGACTGGGCGCATGTCTGGCGATATCGGCGCTGTTCATCGCGGTGGCGGCAGCGATTTCACTGGCGCTGCCGCGGCATGCCGCGCCGGAGCCGAGCGTGCCGGCATAACCGGTACGCGCGCCGCGCCGCCTGGCCTACAGCCGGTGGATGCGGAAGCGCCGGCCCTTGATCTTTCCCGCACGCAGGCGCTCCAGCGCGCGGTCGGCCTGGCCGCGGGCGATGGCCACGTAGCTGCGGGTGGCGTACACGTCGATCTTGCCGATCGCTTCCTTCGCCAGCCCGGCATCGCCAGTCAGCGCGCCGACGATGTCGCCGGGGCGCAGCTTGTCGGTGCGGCCGGCGTCGATGCGCAGCGTTGCCATGGTCGCCTGCGGCACGCCGCGCGGCTTGCCCTCCAGCGGGGCGATGGATTCGAACCGGATCGGGTTGCCCTGGCGTTCCTCGATCAGCGCGGCGCGGTTGCGCTCGTTCGGGGCGACCAGGCTCAACGCCAGGCCGTCGCGGCCGGCGCGGCCGGTGCGGCCGATGCGGTGCAGGTACGTGTCCGCATCCGTGGGCAGTTCGTAATTCACCACCGCGCCGATGTCGTCGATGTCCAGCCCACGCGCGGCCACGTCGCTGGCCACCAGCACGTTGCAGCTGCGATTGGAAAAGCGCACCAGCACTTCCTCGCGGTCGCGTTGCTCCATGTCGCCGTGCAGCGCCAGTGCGGTGAAGCCGTAGTGCGCCAGCGAGCCCACCACTTCCTCTGTGTCTTTGCGCATGTTGCAGAACACCACGGTGGATTCCGGGTTGAACTGCAGCAGCAGCGCGGCCAGCTGCGGCGCGCGGCGGGCCGGGTCGGCCTCGAAGAAATGCGCCTCGATGGTCGCAGGCTGGGCGCCGCCGTCGACGCTGACTTCCAGCGGCTCGCGCAGCATCGCGGTGGCCAGCGTGCGGATGGCGTCGGGGAAGGTGGCCGAGAACAGCAGCGCCTGGCGGTCTTTCGGGGTGCGCTTGACCAACGCGCGGATCGGTTCGTCGAAGCCCATGTCCAGCATGCGGTCGGCCTCGTCCAGCACCAGCATGCGCACGCCGCGCAGGTCCAGCGCGCCCTGCTGCACCAGTTCCAGCACGCGACCGGGCGTGCCCACCACTACGTGCGGGGCATGCGTCAGCGAGGCCAGCTGCGGGCCCAGCGGAATGCCGCCGCACAGCACCGACAGCTTGAGGTTGGCGATGCCGGTGGCCAGCTTGCGCAGCTGCTTGCCCACCTGGTCGGCCAGTTCGCGGGTGGGGCAGAGTACCAGCGCCTGCGTGCGCACGGCGCTGGCGTCGATGGCCTGCAGCAGGCCCAGCCCGAACGCGGCGGTCTTGCCGCTGCCGGTGGGCGCCTGCGCGATCAGGTCGCGGCCTTCCAGGATGGCGGGCAGCGCCTGCGCCTGGACGGGGGTGAGGAGGGTGTAGTCAAGCGCGTCCAGGCCGGCGCGCAGCGAAGGCGCAAGGGCGAGGTCGGCGAAAGTGATGGGCGTGGTCATCGCCCATTATCGCTGGTGCAGGCCGCTGGCCCGCATTCGCTGGCTGGCCCGGCTGCCGGGCCAGCGGATGCCGTTCAGCCCGGTTTGCTAGCCTGCGCCGGACTTCCCCGGCCGCGCCGCATGACGCTGATGCTTCGATCTTCCGGATGGCTTGCCGCCACCGTGCTGTGCCTGGCCATCGCCGGCCTATCCGCATGCCAGCCGCAGCGCAGCCCGGAGCAGGTGCACGCCGAGCTGCTGCGCAAGCTGCCGGCCACCCTGCATGATCGCGAAGGCTGGGCGCGCGACATCCAGACCGCGTTTTCGACCCAGCGTATCGAGCCGTCCTCGTCGAACCTGTGCGCGGTGCTGGCGGTGGTGGAACAGGAGTCGGGCTATCGCGCCGATCCGCTGGTGCCGGGGCTGGGCGGCATCGCGATCGCGGAGATCCGGCGGCGGGCGGCGGAAAAGCATGTGCCGGGCTTCGTGGTGGATGCGGCGCTGGCTCTGCGCGGGCCGGATGGCCGCAGCTACGCGCAGCAGCTGCAGGCGCTGCGCAGCGAACGCGAGATGAGCGAGCTGTACGAAGCGATGATCGCGCGCCTGCCGCTGGGCAGCGGCCGCCTGCTGGCCGGGCTGAACCCGGTGCGCACCGGCGGGCCGATGCAGGTGCGGGTGGATTTTGCCGAACGCCACGCACGCGGCTATCCGTACACGCCCGACGGCTCGATCCGGCGCGAGGTGTTCGACCGCCGCGGCGGGCTGTATTTCGGCATCAAGCATCTGCTGGGCTATCCGGCCGATTACCCGCGGCCGCTGTATCGCTTTGCCGATTTCAACGCCGGTTGGTACGCCAGCCGCAACGCCGCCTTCCAGCAGGCGGCGGCGATCGCCAGCGGGGTCAAGCTGGTGAGCGATGGCGACCTGCTGGTGCCGGGCGCGCCGATAGATAGGCCGGGTGCGACCGAGGCGGCTTTGCGCAGCATCGACGCACGGCTGGCGATGGACGCCGCCGGCATCCGCGCAGACCTCGCCAAGGGCCGCACCGCCGGGTTCACCGACACGGTGCTGTATCGCAGTGTGTTCGCGATCGCCGACCACGCTGGCGCAGGCCGGCCGGTGCCGCGCGCGCGGGTGCCGGACATCGCGCTGCGGAGCCCCAAGATCACCCGCGCGCTGACCACGGCCTGGTTCGCCGGGCGGGTGGACGCGCGCTGGAAGTCCTGCATGGCGCGTTGACCGGCAGCGGCTCTGTCCGGCGCGTGCAGCGTTGGCGTCCGGGCAGTCACCGGACATCGCCGCGCCGGTTGCTCAGCGGGATTGCTGGCGCCGCGCGTGCGCCATCGAGCGGTACAGGTGGCGCAGGACCAGCAGGGCGAGCAGCAGCATCAGTGCGCTGAACGCGCGTTCCGACGGAATCCCTAGGCCGAGCTTGCGCAGCAGCGGCGCCAGCAGCGCGGCGCCGAGCTGTTCGATCTGCCGGTAGGCCGGCAGCACGTATTGCTGGGTGAGCTTGCCGGCATCGTCGACCTGCGGCACCGCGCCGGACGGCGCAACCAGGATCCAGATGCCCCAGGCGGCGAGCACGCTCACGAACACCGCCAGCAGCACGCTGCCGATGCGCGAACGGCGCGGCGGCGGGGTGTCGGCCGCGGATCGCGCCGGCAAGGCGTGCGAGGACGGCGGGGCGCCCTGCATCCGCCCGAGCGCGGCCAGCAGTTCCTCGTTGGCGCGTTGCCGCTCGGCGCGCTCGCTCTCGACCAGCTTGGCCAGCGCAGCACCGTCGCGGTCGCTGCCGCGGCGGCGCTCCGCCGGAGCCGCCTGGGTCGGCGCGCTGCGGGCAGCGTGGCTCTCGAACATCCACAGCCCGACCAGCGCCAGCGGGAAGCCCAGCATGATCGCCACCACCACCAGCCGGATCGTCCAGCCCGGGATGTCGAAGACCGGGAACACGGTGCTGGCCACCTGCACGATCACCCAGCCGGCGACCACGTACATCACCCCGCCGCGATAGATCTGGCGGCGCTTGAGTTCATTGAGGAAGGTCGAGGCGCTCATGCCGCGGCTCCGGGGGGTCCCCCGTGGCCAACGGCAAGCGCGGGCCGGGGCGGACAGCGGCGCCGATTCATCGCCGGTTCGGCGGCAGCGCAGCCATCGGCACTAGACTGGACGGCCCCAACCACCACGCGATGCGTTCGATGAGCTTCCGCTGGATCCCGTTCGCGGCCTGCCTGCTGTTGGCCGCCTGCAGTGGCGCCCCCGATGTCCAGACCAGCGCCAGCACCGATGCGCTGGAGGCGCCGGCACCGGCCGTGCAGCGCAAGCCGCAGGCGGAGATCGACTGGTCGCCGGAGCGGCTGGAAGCAGGCGATGCGTGGGTGGACTGCGGCGCCGACTATCCCCAGGGCGACGGCCGGCCGGTGCTGTCGCTGGCCTATGTCGACCTGCGTGCGGCCATGCAGGACTGCCGCGCCACCGGCCTGATGCGATTGCGCTACAAGGGCCGGGTGACCGCCAGTTTCGCCGCGCTGGCCGAGCGCGCCGGCAAGGTGGCGGGCGATCTGGGCATCGGCAAGCGCATCCTCGACATCGATTCCGGTGGCGGCAGCGTGGAGTCGGCCATGCGCGCCGGCGACGCCATCGGCGAGAACGACTGGGCCATCTGGGTGCGCGGCGATTCGGTCTGCCACAGTGCCTGCGTGCTGCTGTTGGCGGCCGGCGACATGCGCGTGATCGTCGGGTCGGTGGGCATCCACCGGATGATCCGGTTGCGTTCCACCGCCACCTCGCGCAAGGAGTTGGGCGAGGAGCTGCGCAGGATCAGCGACGACCTGCGCAACTACCTGGAGCGCAACGGCGCTTCCGCCGAGGTCTACGACCTGATGACCACGGTGCCCAACCGCACCCTGCACATCCTCACCGACCAGGAGCTGGAGGATTTCGGCCTGGCCGGCTCCAACGCGGTGGAGGACGACCTCGACCGCATCCGCCTGGCGCGCCGCTGCGGCACCGAGTTCCTGCGCCGCCGCGACAGCTTCCGCCGCGCCTACGAGGCGCAGTGCGTGCAGCCGGCCGATGCGGCGCACCAGGACGTGGCCGACATCAACGCCTGTGGCCTGGCCCTGCGCACGCGCTACGGCTTCCCCGACCCGCAGTGCCCGATCGAAAGCCCGATGGCGGAACTGGACGGCGCGGTGCTGGCGATGCCTGCGGAGCCGGCGCCCGCGGATGTCGCGGCGGGCGGCGACACCGGCACCGCTGCGCCCGACGCCGCCGAACACGCCGCCGGCGACGACACCAGCGTGGCCCATCCGTAAATCCCGCTGCGGCTGCGACCGATCGTCGCGCGGCCGGTTTGCCGGGCGTCAGCGTCAGCGTCCGCCGCCGCCGCCGCCACCGCCGCCGCCGCCGGAGAAACCACCACCACCACCACCGGACGAGCTGCCGGGTGGCGACGACGCGGAGGCGATCTGCGAACCGAGGCTGCTGCCAAGGCTGCTGGTGAGCTGGTTCAGGCTGGTGAGGTTGCCGCCCCGGTACCAGCCGATGTTGGCGGTTGCCGCTTCCGCTGCCGCGGCGCCGACCGCGGCGGTGAACTTCTCCGTCCACGCTGCTTCCACGTCCAGCGCCAGTGCGTACGGCAGCAGGAACTGGTAGCGCTGCGCGTCCAGCGGTGGCGGTGCGTCCGGCCCCGGCATGCGCGCCAGTTCGTCGCGTTCGGCCACGCCGAGATACAGCTTCAATCCTTCGATTTCATCCAGCAGCTTGCGGCCTTCCGCGGTCGGTGCCGGCACCAGGAAAGCGAAGGCGATCACTGCCGCCAGCATCAGTGCGCCGATGATCGCGATCAGCAGGAGGCCGCCGCCGCCGGATACCGCCGCCGCCATCGCCAGTCCAACCGCGCCAATCGCGAAGGCGACCCCCATGCTGCCGTAGTTGCGCTGGAACATGCGCCCGGCGTAGGCCTTTTCCATGACCTTGGTCTGCGCCGCGATGGCCGCCTGCAGCAGCGCATGGTTGCTGTTCTTGAGTTCCAGCGTGTCGCCTTCGCGGAACAGCCCGGCCAGCAGCGCCCGCGGCGAGTCAGCCAGCGCTGCGACCTCACCACCCGGCAGGTGATGCAGGGTCCAGTCGTCCTTCAGCAGCCCCTTCTCGCGCTCGATGCGCAGGTGGCCGGCCACCGCCAGCGCCAGCAGGTCGGCGGTGATGCAGCGGGTGTCGCTGGCCATCCGGCGGATGAAGCGCAGCGCCGCCGGTGAATAGCCGCCCGGTGGCTGGTAGCGCGCGATGATGATGCCGGGCGCGGGGTCGCGGCCGACCCGCCGCCAGCGGCGCAGCATGTAGGCCAGCATGGCCAGCAGCGCGGCCAGCGCCACCAGCACGCCGCGGTTGTCGCGCAGAAGCCACCATGCGCGCTGTGCGGTGGTGGGCTCCACGACCACGCCCTTGGGAAAGGACAGCACGATGGTCAGCCCTTCCTGCGGTGCCAGCGGGCGGGTCAGCTGCCAGTGCGCCAGCCCTGGTGCAGGCAGCGAAGTGACGAAATCCTGGCCCTGCACGCCCTGCGCACCCGTATAGCCCTCGGCGCGCAGTTCGCTGGTGGTGACGGTACGCGGCAGGCGCACGTCCACGCTGCCGCTTTCGATGGGGAAGGCCCAGCCGGTACCGATCGCGTTCCAGTACAGCTCGTCGTGGTCGGCGAAGAATCCCAGTTGGCGGCTGGTGCGGTAGCGCAGGGTGTAGGTGTATTCCGCCGGCACCGGCAGGAAGTCGTCGTTGCCGGTGTTCAGGCGCACGCCATTGGGTTTCCCTTCGGTGAACCATGGCTCCGGGCGGCCGTCGCGCAGCACTTCTTTCACCGTGAAGTCGACCACCACGCGGTTGCCGTGGCGGTCGCGATAGCGGGTGGGGAAGTCGCGGTAGATGCCGCGGCGGATCGCCTCGCCCTCGGCGCGTACGCGGATGCGCTCCTCCACGTCCATGCTGGCGTCAGCGTTCACCGCCACCGTGCTGTCGTAGGACAGGATGCGTTCCTGTGCCCGCACCTGCAGCGGCAGCGCCGACAGCAGGGCGAATGCGGCCAGCAGCAGCGCGCGGATCACGATGCCAGCTCCAGCTTCGGCGCGGCGCGGCTGTCGCCTTCGGCCTGGAAGAATTCCGCTGCGGCGAAACCGAAGCCACGTGCCACCAGCAGCGCCGGGAAGCGTTGCCCCGCATCGTTGTAGTCGCGCACCGCGCCGTTGTAGAAGCGCCGCGCGAACTGCAGGTGTTCCTCCACATCCACCAGCGCGGACGAGAGCTGGGCGAAGTTCTGGTTCGCCTTGAGATCGGGATAGGCCTCGCGCAGCGCGATCAACCGGCCCAGCGCCTGCTCCAGCGCCGCTTCGGCCTGGCCTTGCCGGGCCGCGCCGTGCGCCGCCTGCGCCTGCGCGCGGAGTTCGGTGACCGCTTCCAGCGTGGCGCGCTCGTGTGCGGCATAGGCCTGCGCCACCGTCACCAGCTGCGGTACCAGGTCGTGCCGGCGTTGCAGCTGCACGTCGATGTCGGCCCAGGCGGTGCGGTGCTGGTTGCGCAGCCGCACCAGCCGGTTGTAGGCCAGCATCGCCCAGGCCGCGAGCGTTGCGAGGATCACCAGTGCCAACAGGGTCATGACCAGTCGTCCGCGATTGCCAGTGGCAAGGGTAAACGAGGCGGCCGTGCCCGGCGTGTTCGTGTTTGCGGGGTCAGCTGATGTCGCGCAGGTGGATCAGCACGTCGCCCAGCTGCACGGTCTGGCCGGCGCGGATCTTGGCGGTCTTGCGCTGTTCCGGCAGGCCGTCCACCCGCACCGCGCCGCTGGCCACCAGCTGCTTGCCGGCGCCGCCGGAATCGCACAGGCCGGCGAGCTTCAGCAGCTGGTTCAGCTCGATGTAGTCGCGGTCCAGTTCGAAATCGATGGCCTGGGTTGCCTGCATGGGAGGAGCTCCGTGGCGATGCGGTGGGATGCGGTGTCAGTCGGCGAGGTGGTGGGATTCGCTCACGCCGACCTGTTCGACATGTGCCGGCTGGCGACGGCCGGCCAGCAGGCCCTGCGCGAACACCACGCCGAGGATGATGGCGACGCCGAGGTAGAAGCGCGGCGACAGCTCCTGCTGTTCATTGAACAGCACCGCCGCCAGCACGATGGCGTAGACCGGCTCCAGGTTCACCGACAGCTGCGCGGTGAACGCCGACAGGTGGCGCAGCGCCACCAGGCAAAGTGCGAATGGCAGCAGCGTGCAGGCCAGCGCCAGCAGCACCAGCCACAGCGCATCGGTGGTGGAGGGCAGCACCAGCAGCGGGCCGGCGAAGGCGGGCACCAGCAGCGGCATCAACGGCGCCAGCAGGGTCAGCATCAGGGTGCCGGCGCCCAGTTCAAGCGCGGTGACGGTGAGCGGATCGCCGCCGTCGACCATGCGCTTGTTGAGGGTGCCGAACAGCGCCACCAGCGCGGCCGAGGCCACGCCGGCCACGATCCCGGCATGCATGCCGGCGGGCACGCCGCCCACCACCAGCCAGATGCCCGGCAGTGAGGCCAACCCCAGCAGCAGGTCGCGCGGCTGGAACTTCTGCCGGGTGAGCAGTGGTTCGATCAGCGCGGTCATCGGGGTGGCGAATGCGATACAGGTGGCGGCCACCGAGGCGTTGGCCAGCTTGATCGCGCCGTAGAAGGTCAGCCAGTGCAGCGCCACCAGTGCGCCGATCCCGGCATAGGCCCAGCGGCTGCGCGCCGGCATCGCGCGCAGTCCGCGCCAGACCTTGGGCAGCAGCGCCAGTGCCACCACCACGATCAGCATCCGCCACCACACCAGTGGCAGCGCCGGCAGCGTGATGAGTTTTCCGAGGATGGCGGTGAAGCCCCACAGCAGCACGCAGAAGTGGATCTGCCAGAGCGCGCGGGTGGTGTCGGGGTTTCTCATTCGCCCATTATCGCGGGCGGCGGCCGCCTGCGTTTATCCGCGCCGGCCGCCAATCCGTCCGATCATCGCCATCGCGGCCGCCGGGTTGCGCTCCTTGGCGGCGCTGATGAACAGGATGAAGACCTCGCGCAGGTTCGCGGAAGGCGGGGGGTCAACGGAAAGCCGCGGCAGGTCGGCCGGTTCGCCGCCCGCGGCCCATTCGCGCGCACGCCGTGCCCATGCCGCCAGTTCATCGGCCGGGTAGCCCGTGGCGATGCCGCTGCGCGAGCGCATCAGCCGCGCATAAACGAAGTCGGCGGTGATGTCGGCGAACGACGGGTGGTCCGGCGAATCGGTGAACACGGTGGCGAAGCCGTGCCGGCGCATCAGCGCGATGAAGCCGGCGTCGAGGGAGCCGGCGTCGCGCATGTCGATCACATGCCGCAGCGGGCGGCCGCCGGCTGCTTGCGGCAGCAGCCCGCAGAAGGCTTCGAAGCTGTCGCGCTCCAGCCGGGTGCCGGCATCGAACTGCCACACCAGCGGGCCCAGCTTGGCGCCAAGTTCGGCGATGCCGGCGACGAAATCCTCGATCTGCGGCCCGGTCTTCTCCAACGCGCGCGCCTGCATGATCCGCTTCGGTGCCTTGGCGGAGAACATGAAGCCAGGCGGCGTTTCATCGCGCCACTTCGCATAGGTCGCGGGCTTCTGGGTGCCGTAGTAGGTGCCGTTGATCTCGATGCAGCTGAGCTGGCGGCTGGCGTACTCCAGCTCGCGCCGCTGCACCAGCCCCTGCGGGTAGAAATTGGCCCGCCACGGCGCGAAGGTCCAGCCGCCGATGCCGACCCGGATGCCGTCGATCGCAGCGATGCCGTCATCGAACATGTCCATCGCCGCAGCATAGCGCGCATGACCGATGGCGCATCGCGCCGCGCCCTTCGGGCCGGCATACTCCGCAGCTTCAATCCCCTGGGAAGCCCCGTCATGCGCATTGCTCCGCTGGCCGTTGCTCTGGCCTTGACCCTTGTCACCGCCGCGCCGGTATCGGCGCAGCAGGCCGAGCGGACCGTATCGCGGCCGTTCCTGATCGACGACACCCGCGCGCCGCTGGCGGCGCCGCTGCCGGACGCGGCGCGGCTGGCGCGCTTCGACGCCTATGTCGAGGCGGTGCAGAAGCAGTTCGACGTGCCCGGCGTGGCGGTGGCCATCGTCAGGGACGGCCAGGTGGTACTGGCGCGCGGCTACGGCGTGCGCGAGCTGGGCAAGCCGGCCAAGGTGGATGAACACACCATGTTCGCCATCGCCTCCAACACCAAGGCGTTCACCGCGGCGGCGCTGAACATGCTGCAGGACGAGGGCAAGCTGAAGACCACCGACCGGGTCATCGACCACCTGCCGTGGTTCCGCATGAGCGATGCCTACGTGACCCGCGAGATGCGCATCCGCGACCTGCTGGCGCACCGCAGCGGCCTCAGCCTGGGTGCGGGCGATCTGCTGTACTGGCCGACCACCACCTACACCACGCGCGAGGTGGCGGAACGGCTGAAGGACGTGCCGCTGACCGGCGGTTTCCGCGAGCAGTACGCCTACGACAACATCCTGTTCGGCGTCGCCGGGCTGGTGGTGGAAGCCGCATCCGGCATGTCGTTCCAGAAGTTCCTGGAAACCCGCATCTTCGACCCGCTGGGCATGAAGGAGACGCGCTTCAACAGCGACGGCCTCAAGCCCGGCGACAACGTGGCGGTGGGTAACGCCAAGTTCGACTTCAAGGACCTGCGCCCGGTCGGCGTGACCAGCTGGCGCAATGTCTCAGGCGCCGGCGGCATCTATTCCAGCGTGCACGACATCGCCAAGTGGATGAACGTGCAGCTGGCCGGCGGCGTGATTTCCGGCGAAGGCGACAAGGCCAGGCGGCTGTTCTCCGAGCAGCGTCAGCGCGAGATGTGGTCGGTGCTGACACCGATCCCGGTCGGCAAGCCGTCCATCCCCGAGCTGGCCGCGGCCACCCCGAACGCGATGGGCTACGCGCAGGGCTGGCAGGTATCCGACTACGCCGGCCACAAGCTGGTCTGGCACACCGGCGGCTGGCCGGGCCAGGTCTCGCGCCTGACCCTGCTGCCGAACGAGAAGATCGGCGTGGTGGTGCTGACCAGTGCGGACGTGGGCGTGGCCTTCAACGCGATCACCTACGAAGCGATGGACTTGATGCTGGGCAGGTCCGGCAATGACTGGCTCAAGGGTTATGCCGCCGCGTTCGCCAGGGCGCAGGGCAACGCCGACGAGGACTGGCAGAAGCACGTCGCAGCGCGCGACGCTGCCAGCAAGTCCTCGCTGCCGCTGGCGAAATACGCCGGCACCTACCGCGACCCGTGGTACGGCGACGTCGTGATCCGGCAGGGGGCGAAGGGACTGGAGATGCAGTTCAGCAAGACCGCGGAGCTGCTGGGCGACATCGAGCACTGGCAGCACGACAGCTTCATCGTGCGCTGGCGCGACCGCGGCCTGAACGCCGATGCCTTCGTCAACTTCGCGCTGGATTCGGACGGCGGCATCCGCGAGCTGCGGATGGAGCCGATCTCGCCGCTGACCGACTTCAGCTTCGACTTCCAGGACCTGCGGCTGGTGCCGGTCAAGGCGCCCTGATTCCGGGGCCGCCGCGGCGGTTGCCGCGTGGATGACGAACGAAACCGGCCGCGATTGCGGCCGGTTTCTTTTTCGGACGATGTTGCGTCAGTGCGGACTCAGTCGCGCTCGAAATTCTCGAGGTCGTCGAGCAGGTGCAGGCTGCGGCGGATGCCGCCGGTGCCGTCGTCGATGCGGGCATGCAGGCTGTCGGGCTTGCCCGCCGCGCGCGCGGCCCACGCCCAGGTCGCCAGCGTGCCGACCACACCAAGGCCGAGGCTGATCCAGATCCATGCTGGCGTCGTCGTGGCGGGGGGCGTCGGCGACAGGCCGGCGAAGCCGATCACCACCACCACCCACATGATCCACCACGGTGCGCCGCACAGGTTGGAGTTCAGCGTCTGCAGCCGCAGCAGCAGGCGCAGGCGCTTCTGGATGGCCAGCACCGGCGCGGCCAGGTCGATGCCCGCGGCCAGCCCGGTGAGGATGCCGGCAAAGGCGATGTTGAGGACGCCGAACGCATGAAGGGCGATGCCCGCCGCCAGCAGGCCGGGGACATCCAGGTTGCGCTTCCAGCAGGCCACGCCCAGCACCACCAGCCCGATGCCGAGCAGCGCCTGGAACAACAGGCCGATATGCAGCGGGCGCAGGTTGCGGCGGGCCTGGTGCAGCCGGTGTTCGCGCAGCAGTTCCAGCTGCAGGCGGTCATGGCGGGCCAGCCGTGCGTCCAGCGCCTGCCAGGCGGTTTTGAAGTCGTCGAGTTCCATCGTGGTGTCCATCGTCGTGTGCATGGTCGTTGCTCAGAAAGCGTCGCGGATGCGCTGTTTCAGCCGCCCGATCTTGGTGGAGACATTGCTTTCGCTGATGCCGAGGATCTCGGCGATCTCGCGCTGCGGGCGGTCGTCGAGGTAGAGCAGCAGCAGGGCGCGGTCCAGCGGCGGCTGGCGGGCGATGAAACCCTGCAGCAGGCGCAGGTGCTGTGCCTGTTCCGGGTCTGGGGCATTCGCATCCGCCACGTCGTGCAGGGCATCGTCCAGCGGCACGGCGTCGTGCCGCCGGCGCAGTTCCTGCTGGCGCAGATGGCCGATCGCCACGTTCAGTGCGATCCGGTACATCCACGTGCTGAAGCTGCGTGCCGGGTCGTATTTCGGCCAGGCGTGCCAGAGCTGCGCGGCGATTTCCTGCGCGAGGTCGGCGCGGTCTTCGGCGCCGCGCGCATAGCTGCCGGCGATCTTGAACACGATCCCGGCGTGCTGCTGCAACAGCGTGCCGAAGGCGGCGCGGGCGTCGGGCGTGGTCATGGCGGCAATGGAGGTGAGTGTAGTCATGGAAACCCCGGCGCGGCCTTCGCGCCTCTCGATTCCATGATTCGCGCCAGCGCGGAAAATCTCACACGCCCCGGCAGGACGACCGCCGCGCCGCAGCGGCCACCGGTCGGAAGATCAGGCTTCCGGCCACTCCAGCACGCCCGTCACCACCGTCGCCGCGCGGCCACCGGACCAGACTTCGCCGTCGGCATCGACGGTGAGTTCGATGATGGCGTCATGGCCAACTTCCCGACCCTGGCTGACACGGTAGAAGCCGTTGCCGCCGGGCAGGGCATTGCGTTCGGCCAGCCATGCCGCAAGGGTTGCGTTGGCGGCGCCGGAGGCGGCGTCCTCGAAGCGCGCCGGTGCGCCGACGAAGGCGCGCACGGCGTAGTAGTAGACCGGATCCGTGCTGCGTGCATAGACAAACAGGCCCATGCTGTCGCTGGCCTCGGCCAGCGCGGCGATGGCATCCCAGTCGGGTTCGGCGCTGCGCAGGTGCGCTTCGCTGGCCAGTTCCACCAGCCACCAGCGGCGACCGCCGTCCATCAGCACCGGCGGCAGCGCGCCGAGCTGCAGGCCGGCCAGCGCGGCGGCCAGACGGGTGTCGTCGGCCGCGGCGATTTCCTGCACGCGGGCGCGCGGCGTGCGCACCGCCACCGTGCGTGCGGCGCCCTCGCCATGCACGCGCAGCGGCAGGTTTCCGGCGATGCCTTGCTGCACCAGCAGTCCGTCGCGCGGCGTCACCAGCCCCGCATCCAGCAGCGCATACGCGGTACCGACGCTGGGATGGCCGGCGAATGGCACCTCGCGGCGCGGGCTGAACATGCGGATGGCGTGGGTCGCTTCCGGCGTGGTGGGCGGGAACACGAACGTGGTTTCCGGCAGTCGCGTCCAGCGCGCGATCGCCTGCATGGTGGCGTCGTCCAGTCCCTGCGCCTCCAGCACCACGGCCAGTGGGTTGCCGTCGCCGGGATGGGAAGCGAACACATCGAGTTGCACGTAGCGACGCGGCATGGCGGTGGGGTGCCTGAGGGGCCGCGCAGGTTACCAGTCCAGCGTGCCGGCGATCACCTGCTGCACCCGGCCGCCGATCCAGACATCGCCCTCGGCATCCACGCGCACCGCCACCCGGCCATCGCGGCCGAGTTCGCGGCCCTGGCTGGCGACGTAGCTGTGGCCATCGCCCGGCAACCGGCCCTGCCGGTGCAGGCAGGCGGCGATCGCGGCATTGGCGCTGCCGGTGACCGGATCTTCCGGCACGTTCACGGCATCGCCGGGGCAGAACGCGCGCACCGCCAGCTGGTGGTCGGCGCCGTCCTCGAAGGCAAACACCGCCACGCCAGTGGACGCGGTGGCGTTGCTCCATGCGGCGATCCCGGCGAAGTCCGGGCGCAGGCTGCGCAACCGGGCGGCCGATGCGGCCTCCACCAGCCACCAGCGCGGGCCGTTGTCCCACAGCGCGGCGGCGATGCCCGGAGCGGCCAGCGCCTCCAGCCCGGCCGGCAGTGGTCCTTCGTGACGCGCCAGCTCGCGCGCACGCGGACTGCGCACGGACGGCAGCAGGCGCGCGCCTTCCGCTTCGATCCGCACCGGGAGCAGCCCGGCGCCGCACTGCTGCACCAGCGCGCCCGCGCGTGGCTGCGCCAAGCCCAGCTGCGCCGCCGCCCACGCCGCGCCCACGCTGGGGTGGCCGGCGAACGGCAGTTCGCTGCCGGGGGTGAAGATGCGGATGCGGTAGTCGGCACCGGCATCCGGCGGCAGGAAGAACACCGTCTCCGACAGGTTCAGCCATGCGGCCAGCGCCTGCATCGACGCGGTGTCGAGGTCCTGCGCGTCCAGCACCACGCCCAGTGGATTGCCCTGGCCGGGACGGGCGGCGAAAACGTCCAGCTGCATATAACGACGTGCCATGTTGCGATGCGTCAATGTGGCGGAAGAGGCCGCTAGAATGCCGCAGGCCCGCGCGTGCGGCATCTTTCCCCATTTCCCGACCTGGACCCATGTCCCCTTCTTCCTCCGCGTCCGACGATCGCTGGCTTGTCCTCAAGTTCGGGGGCACCTCGGTTTCGAAACGCACGCGCTGGGATAACATCGGGAAACTGGCGGCGGGCCGCGCCCGTGACAACGATGCGCGGGTGCTGGTGGTGGTGTCGGCGCTGTCCGGCGTCACCAACGAACTGACCGCGATTGCCGATGGCGCCGCGGACAGCGCGGAACGCATCGCCAAACTCGACGCGCGCCACCGCGAGTTCGTCGCCGGTCTGGACCTCGATGCAGGCGCGGTGCTGGGTGAACGGCTGGCCGCGCTGCACGCCTTGCTGGCCGATCCGCGCGCGCCCGCGCGCACCCTGGACTGGCAGGCCGAGGTGCTGGGGCAGGGCGAGTTGCTCTCGTCCACCATCGGTGCGGCCTACCTGCGTTCGAAAGGGCTGGACATCGGCTGGATGGATGCGCGCGACTGGCTCGATGCGCTGCCGCCGCAGCCCAACCAGAGCGCATGGTCGCAGCGGCTGTCGGTGAACTGCCGCTGGCAGGGCAGCGAAGACTGGCGCGTGCACTTCGCCTCCCAGCCCACGCGGCTGCTGATCACCCAGGGCTTCATCTCCCGCCACCAGGACGGCGGCACCGCGATCCTCGGGCGCGGTGGTTCGGATACCTCGGCCGCCTATTTCGGCGCGCTGCTCGGCGCCCGCCGGGTGGAGATCTGGACCGACGTGCCCGGCATGTTCAGCGCCAACCCGCGCGAGGTACCGGACGCGCGCCTGCTCACGCGACTGGACTATTACGAGGCACAGGAAATCGCCACCACCGGCGCCAAGGTGCTGCATCCGCGCTCGCTGCGGCCGTGCCGCAACGCCGGCGTGCCGATGGCAATCCTCGACACCGAGCGCCCGCACCTGCCCGGCACCAGTATCGATGACGCCGCCGCGCCGGTGCCGGGGGTGAAGGCGATCAGCCGCCGCAACGGCATCGTGCTGGTGTCGATGGAAGGCATCGGCATGTGGCAGCAGGTCGGCTTCCTGGCCGACGTGTTCGCGCTGTTCAAGCAGCATGGGCTGTCGGTGGACCTGATCGGTTCGGCCGAAACCAACGTCACGGTGTCGCTGGACCCGTCGGAGAACCTGATCTCCACCGACGTGCTGGCGCGGCTGTCGGCGGACCTGGCGCAGGTCTGCCGGGTCAAGGTGATCGCGCCCTGCGCGGCCATCACCCTGGTCGGCCGCGGCATGCGCTCGCTGCTGCACAAGCTGCAGGACGTGTGGGCGATGTTCGGGCGCGAGAACGTGCACCTGATCTCGCAGTCGTCCAACGACCTCAACCTGACCTTCGTGGTCGACGAGGCCGCCGCCGACGGCATGCTGCCCAAGCTGCACGAAGCGCTGATCGATTCCGGCGCGATGCCGGTGCACGAAGAGGCCGTGTTCGGCCCGCGCTGGCGCGAGATCGAGGGAACGTTCCGGCCGCGGCCGGCGCCGTGGTGGCAGGCCCCGGCCGAGCGCGAGGCCCTGCTGCGGCTGGCCCAGGCGGGTACGCCGCGCTACGCCTACCACCTGCCCACGGTGCGCGCGCGCGCCGAGCAGCTGAAGGCGATCGCGGCGGTGGACCGGCGCTATTTCGCGATCAAGGCCAACCCGCACCCGGACATCCTGCGCACTCTGGCGGACGAGGGCTTCGGCCTGGAATGCGTGTCGCTGGGCGAGATCGGGCGCGTGTTCGAAGCGCTGCCCGGCCTCGATCCCCAGCGCGTGCTGTTCACCCCCAGCTTCGCCCCGATCAGCGAATACCAAGCGGCGCTTGCGCATGGCGTCACGGTGACGGTGGACAACGTCGAACTGCTGCAGCGCTGGCCGGAAGTGTTCCGCGGCCGCGCGCTGTGGCTGCGGATCGACCTCGGCCACGGCGACGGCCACCACGAGAAGGTCAACACCGGCGGAAAGGAAGCCAAGTTCGGGCTGTCGGCGCAGCGGGTGGACGAATTCGTCGATGCCGCGCGCGCGCTGGACGTGCGCATCACCGGCCTGCACGCGCACCTGGGCAGCGGCATCGAAACCATCGGGCATTGGCAGGAGGTGGTGGACGAGCTGGCCGGCTTCGCCCGCCGCATTGGCAGCGTGGAAGTGCTGGACATCGGCGGCGGCCTGCCGATTCCCTACACCGACGACGACGAGCCGTTCGACCTCGATACCTGGGCGGCAGGGCTTGCCGAAATCAAGGCGGTGCATCCGGCCTTCCAGCTGGCGATCGAGCCCGGCCGCTTCCTCGTCGCCGAGGCCGGCGTGCTGCTGGCGCGCGCCACCCAGGTGGTGGAAAAGGACGAGGTGCTGCGGGTCGGGCTGGACGCCGGCATGAACGCGCTGATCCGCCCGGCGCTGTACGACGCCTGGCACGACATCCACAACCTGTCGCGGCTGGACGATGGCGCGCTGCGCGATTTCGACGTGGTCGGGCCGATCTGCGAGTCCAGCGACGTGTTCGGCCACCGGGTCAAGCTGCCCGCCGCCACCGCGCCGGACGACGTGATGCTGATCGCCGACGCCGGCGCCTACGGTTTCAGCATGGCCAGCGCCTACAATCTGCGGGCGCTGCCGGCGGAAGCCGTCCTTCCGGATGCGGCTTGAGCCGCACAGCGAATCAACGAGCAACCATGACCGACTGGATTTTCAACCGCGACGCCATCCGCACCTTCCGCTTCGTCCGCTGCGCCTTCGACGCGCAGACCGGGGTGGCGCGGCTGGTGTACGCCTTCGACGACGGCCCCGAGCTGACCGAAACCGTCACCGTGCCCGGCGCGCCATTCGTGCTGGACGCGGCCCGCACCGAGGCCGCGCAGCGCGCGCTGCGGCTGCTGCACCTGGTCGCCGGGGTGAGCTACTACAAGGCGGCGGTGGCGGGCGAGATCCGCATCGACGGCTACGCCATCGACGCCGACACCGCGGCGCTGCTGGAAACCGTCTACCGCAACGGGCTGGGCGAATTCGCCTATCGCAACGGGCTGGACCTGCGCGGGAAGATCCGCTTTCGGGCTGACGCTGCACCGTCGCAGCCCGTGCCAGCACTCGGCTTGCGCGCGCACGCGCTGGTCGCCATCGGCGGCGGCAAGGATTCGCTGGTCAGCATCGAGGCGCTGCGCGCCGAGGGCGTCGCACAGACGGTGACGTGGATCGGCGGTTCGCAGCTGATCGCCGCCTGTGCCGCCCACACCGGCCTGCCGACGTTCAACATCGGCCGCCAGCTGGCGCCGCAGCTGTTCGACTACAACCGCCAGGGCGCGTGGAACGGCCATATCCCGGTGACCGCGGTGAACTCGGCGATCATGGCCTTCGCCGCGGTGCTGCTGGGCGTGGACCAGGTGGTGTTCTCCAACGAACGGTCGGCCAGCTACGGCTCGCAGATCCCGGGCACCGGCGAGGTCAACCACCAGTGGTCGAAGGGCTGGGCGTTCGAGTCTGCGTTCGGCGACTACCTGCAGTCGCACGTGGCCGCCGACCTGCACTACTACTCCCTGCTGCGCCCGCTCAGCGAGCTGGCGGTCGCGCGGCAGTTCGCCAGGACCGACCGCTACGACGCGCATTTCTCCAGCTGCAACCGCAACTTCCACATCCTTGGCGAGCGGCCCACCAGCCGCTGGTGCGGGGTCTGCCCGAAGTGCCATTTCGTGTTCCTGGCGCTGGCGCCGTTCCTGCCCAAGCTGCGCCTGGTCGGCATCGTCGGCCGCAACCTGCTGGACGATCCGGCGCAGATTCCGGGCTTCGATGCGCTGCTGGAATACGGCGACCACAAGCCGTTCGAATGCGTGGGCGAAGGCCGCGAATCGCGCGCGGCGATGGCGCTGCTGGCGCAGCGTCCGGACTGGCGCGAGGACGCGGTGATCCAGCGCTTCGCGCGGCAGATCCTGCCGCAGCTGGATGCCGAAGCGCTGGCCATCGAGCCCCTGCTGGCGCTCGACGACGAGCACCGCATTCCCGCCGCGCTGTGGGAGCGCCTGCGTGTCCGTTTCGCTGCCTGAGCGGCTGCGCATCGCTGACCTCGCGGGCCGTAGCGTGGCGCTGTGGGGCTGGGGCCATGAAGGTCGCGCTGCCCGTGCGGCGTTACGCGCGCGCCTGCCGCAGCAAGCCATCACGCTGTTCTGCAGCGAAGCCGAGGCAGCGGAAGTGGCGGTGTTGGGCGATCCGCTGCTGTCCATCGAGCACGCCGCCACCGGCGAGCGCCTCGCCGCATTCGACGTGGTGGTGAAGTCGCCCGGCATCAGCCCGTACAAGCCCGAAGCCGTGTATGCCGCGCAGCAGGGCACCCGCTTCATCGGCGGCACCGCGCTGTGGTTCGCCGAGCGCGCCGATGCCGCGGGCGAAGTGGCCAATGCCATCTGCGTGACCGGCACCAAGGGCAAGAGCACCACGTCCTCGCTGCTGGCGCACCTGCTGCGTGCAGCGGGATTGCGCACGGCGCTGGCCGGCAACATCGGCGTGCCGCTGCTGGAATTGCTGGGCGGCCATGCCGACGCCTGGGCCATCGAGCTGTCCAGCTACCAGACCCGCGACGTTGCCGCTTCCGGCGCACGCCCGCGCATCGCCATCGTCACCAACCTGCACCCCGAGCATCTGGACTGGCACGGCAGCGAGGCGCGCTACATCGCCGACAAGCTGGCGCTGGTGACGACGGCAAAGCCGCGCATCGCCGTGCTCAACGCCGACGATCCACTGCTGGCCAAGCTGCAGCTGCCGGACAGCGAAATCCGTTGGTATGGCGACGGGCGCGGCTGGCATCTGCGCGAGGACGCGCTGTATCGCGGCGATGCCTTCGTGATGGACACCGCCGCACTGCCGCTGCCCGGTCGGCACAACCGCAGCAACCTGTGTGCGGTGCTGACCGCGCTGGAAGCGTTCGGACTCGACGCGGCGGCACTGGCCGCGCGCGCCGCCAGCTTCCAGCCGCTGCCCAACCGGCTGCAGCCGCTGGGCGAGAAGGACGGCTATCTCTACGTCAACGATTCCATCAGCACCACCCCGATGGCTACGCAGGCGGCGCTCGACCTGTATGCCGGGCGCGACGTCGCGGTGCTGGTCGGCGGCCACGACCGCGGCCTGCCGTGGGACGAGTTCAGCGACGCGATGCGCGTGCGTGCGCCGCGCGCCGTCATCACCATGGGCCAGAACGGGCCGCGCATCCACGCGCTGTTGATGCTGGTCGCTGCGCAGGCCGGTTTCGTGCTGGAAGCCGCGTGCGATCTGGCCGATGCGATGGAAAAGGCGCGTGCGGCCCTGCCCGACGGCGGCGTGGTGCTGCTCTCGCCCGGTGCGCCCAGCTTCGGGCCATACCGCAATTACGTCGAACGCGGCCACCACTTCGCGCGGCTGGCCGGCTTCGATCCGGACGCGATTTCCGGCATCCAGGGCATGGGCATCGCCTGAGCCTCGGACATGTCCGCGGCGGCGGGCGTTGGCGTGTGCCGCGCAGATCGAGCCCCAACGGAGGCAAAAATTTCACGGTGGTTGAGCCGGATTCGGGTAGCGTAGGCCGGTCATCCATCGGGAGCCCTGCCATGCGTCGTTCGCTGCTCGCCCTCGCGCTTTCGTTTGCCGCCTTGCCCGCGTTCGCGGCCATGCAGGCCAAGCCGGTCGAATGGACGGTGGGCAAGGACCGTTTCAGCGGCTACGTGGTCTATGACGATGCGTCGACGGCGAAGCGGCCCGGGCTGGTGATGGTGCCGAACTGGATGGGCGTCACCGACGATGCGGTGGCGCGCGCCAAGGCGGTGGCCGGGGCCGACTACGTGGTGCTGGTGGCGGATGTGTACGGCAAGGGCCGTCAGCCCGCCAACGCGGGCGAGGCCGGCAAGCTGGCCGGCGGCCTGCGCGGCGACAATCGCGCCGCGCTGCGAGCGCGCATCGATGCCGCGGTGGCCACGCTGAAAGCGCAGGCCGGCAGTGCGCCGCTGGATGCGGAAAAGATCGGCGCGTTCGGCTTCTGCTTCGGCGGGTCCACCGTGCTGGAGCTTGCGCGCAGCGGCGCCGAGCTGGCCGGTGTGGTCAGCCTGCACGGCGGGCTGGCGCCCGGCGCGAAATCGGCGACCGCCGCGGCGGTGAAGACGCCGTTGCTGGTGCTGAATGGCGCCGACGACAAAGCGGTTCCCGACAGCGACATCGTCGCCTTCGAGCAGGAGATGGACGGCGCCGGCGCGGACTGGCAGTTCGTCGATTTCAGCGGCGCGGTGCACTGCTTCGCCGAGCCGTCGGCCGGCAGCGATCCCGCCAGCAACTGCCGCTACGACGAGCGCGCGGCCAGGCGCGCCTACCGGATGATGGCGGACTTCTTCCGCGAGCGGTTCGCGCTGTAGGGCAGCAGTGAGCCGGCGTGCTCGCTGCCGCGGGCCGGGTCAGTGGTCGCGGTTGACCGAATAACGAGCCAGCCCGCGCAGCGCATCGATATGGGCATTGCCCGGCAGCGCCGCCAGCGCGGCGTCGGCGGCATCGGCGTATTCCATTGCCCGCGCGCGGCTGTAGTCCAGGCTGCCGCAGCGGGCAATCGCCGCCTGCACCGTGGCCAGCCCGTCCAGGTCGCCGTGCTCGACGATCCGCCGCAGCTCGGCGCGCACGTTGTCGTCGCTGTGCGCCATCGCGTGGATCAGCGGCAGGGTCATCTTGCCTTCGGCCAGGTCGTCGCCAAGGTTCTTGCCCAGGGTGGCGGCGTCGGAGGCGTAGTCCAGCACGTCGTCGGCGATCTGGAAGGCGTAGCCCAGCGCCAGCCCGTAATCGTGCAGCGCCTGCTGGCTGGCTGCGTCGGCGCCGGCCAGCAGCGCGCCCAGGCGGGTGGCGGCGGCGAACAGGATCGCGGTCTTGCGCTCGATCACGCGCAGATAGGCGGCTTCGTCGGTGTCCGGGTTGCGCACGTGCAGCAGCTGCAGCACCTCGCCCTCGGCGATCATGTTGGTGGTGTCGGCAAGGATCTTCTGCACGTCCATCCGCTCCAGCTCCACCATCAGCTGGAAGCTGCGCGAATACAGGAAATCGCCGACCAACACCGAGGCGGCGTTGCCCCAGACCGCATTGGCGGTGCTGCGGCCGCGGCGCAGGTCGGATTCGTCGACCACGTCGTCATGCAGCAGGGTGGAGGTGTGGATGAATTCCACCACCGCGGCCAGCTGGTGGGCATCGGCGCTGCGATGGCCCAGCGCGCCGGCCGCCAGCAGCAGCAGCATCGGCCGCAGCCGCTTGCCGCCGGCGCCGACGATGTACTCGGCGATCTGGTTGACCAGCACCACGTCCGAGGCCAGCCGGCGGCGGATCAGCGCGTCCACCGCGGTCATGTCGGGCGCGGCCAGGGCCTGGATCGCCGTAAGGTCGGGCGCGGCATGCGCGAGGTCGGGAGCGGTCATGGGCAGGATCGGCGGGGAATGCCGAAGTATAAGCGGTAGGGTGGTTTTCCGACCCCGCGGCGCGGCGTCGGCTCGCTGGCGCCGGCTATACTTCGATGCCATCGTCCACCCCGGGCGAGATGAAAAAACAGCTGTGGTATGCCAAAAGTTAGTGATAATTGGGGGCGCCAAGAATCAATGACTTACGGACAAGCCGTCACATATTGTTAGTGATAACTAGCTCATGTCCCAGATCAGCGCGTGCCAAAAGTTAGTGATAAATCGCGGCACGTCGCGCCAAGGGCGTAGAGAGCATATGTTAGGTACTTAAGGCGCTAGGATGAAGGCGCTCTAGACCACGAACGCTGCTCGCGCCGACGGCAAAAGCCGAAGCGGCACGAAATTCCTCGGCCTCGCGCTCGTGCTGGTTCGCGTCTGGCCTGGGGCATCATCGACTCATTCATGGATCATTGGTTCACGTGTAGTGTGAAGCTATGGCTAGCTTCTCTTGCTGGCAGTGTGCTAGCTAATTGAGGAGGAAGGTGGTCGCTCAGGCGCCGTATCCGTGGACTTTGATGGTCCAGAGCTAGTCTTCACCCCGTCGCCTGCTCAGGTGGGGGAACTTCGGGTGGGTTCACCCCCGTTTTCACGGACACTTACGAGAAGGCCGATGCAGGGCCATGAGGAGTGTTCATGTCGAAGCGAAGGAAGTTCAGTGCGGAGTTCAAGCGCGGTGCGGTTGAGCAGGCTAGTCAGCCTGGGGTGAGCTGTGCCCAGGTGGCCCGGGAGCTCGGGGTCCGGGACAACTTGCTGACCCGTTGGAAGCGGGAAGCCCAGAGCCAGGGCAAGGTGGCCTTCAGCGGCACCGGGACGCCTCGGGATGAGGAACTTGTGCAACTCAAGCGCGAACTGGCGCGGGTGAAGAAGGAACGCGATTTTTTGCGAGAAGCGGCGACGTTCTTTGCCAAGGGATCATCC
>NZ_AUIV01000021.1 GCF_000423885.1 Thermomonas fusca DSM 15424
CTCCGATACCGCCATGCCGGCCTCGGCCTGCTTGATGAAGCCGATGATCTGTTCCGTGGTGAAGCGACTCTTGCGCATGTCCGTCCTCTCTGGATGACGGACTCTACCTAGCTTCGAGTGGTACGGCTCAGTGGGGGCAGGTCACGATGGCATCACGCCATCACGCTTGCCGGCGCTGCTTGCGCAGTGCCGTGAAGAAGACCCCGAGGTCGAGGTTCGATTATTCGAGGTTCCGCTGGCCCAGCAGATCAAAGGCTTGCACGATGACCTATACGATGCCGGTTTTTCGATGGCCGATGATGTGGGCGATGGCATCGTGGCCACATCTGCCTGGGAGGACGAATTGATGGTCGCAGTACCTGCTCGCCATCCCGTGCTCTCCTTCAGGCAGGTTCCGCTGGAGGAAGTGCTGCACTATCCGCTGGTGTTGGGCGATCCCGCAATCTGCGAAGGCCATGCACGTCAGGTCGAGCGCATCCTGCGCAAGCACGAGCAGGAGCCGCTGATAGTCCAGCACGTTTCCACCTTTGACCTCATGATGACTCTGGTCTCCGCCGGATTGGCCTTGGGCCTGGCTGGCGCGGCGCACATCAGCTCCAGTCGCGAGCTTGGTGTTGTGGCTCGACCCTTGGCGGGTAAACCGCCGATGCTGACAACCTATCTGCTGCGTCGTGATGCGGAGACTCCAGAAATGTTGACCCGGTTCATTGAACGAGTGGCCTTCATTGACTCGGCAGGTAATCTGAGCAATGCCAAAAATATCCGACCCACCCGATGAAAGGATTGGAACCATGCATAAGGTGATGCTGCTGATGCTGGCTGCCACACTGACTGCATGTGGACCCTCTCAACTCTCGGAAACGGTAGACGCGCTTACAGCCAATCCCGAACGCATCAAGGAGATTCAACGCCTGTGCAAGGAAGATCGCGCGAAGGTCGATGATGAACTTTGCCGACGCGCCGCAGAAGCCGCAAAGCGGCGTTTCTACGGTGATCGGCCGGAGCAGAAGCCCAGGTAGTCACCCGCGCACTCGCTTCGCTTTGGAAAAATCCGTCCGTTACCTCGCCACGCTGAAATGCGCTCGTGGTTGCAACGCATTTATTGCCCTCGCTACAGCAAGAACTCCTGCTTTTTTAGCCTCAATTCCTGCCATAACGGCCTTTGACCGGCACTGACCCGGCACCGATCCTGACGCCTACGGCACGTCTTTGTGCCGCTTTTTCCATGAGGAATCAGCGCAGGAGAAATCGGAGGCCAGGTCATGCAAGGAACGAACGTGCTGTTCGGTCAGATTGCCGTGGTATTCGGCATCGTGATCGCCGGTGTGTGGGGTGCCACACAATGGACAGCAGCAGCCCTTGGCTACCAACTACGCCTCGGCTCGCCCTGGTTCGATTTTCTTGGCACGCCGATCTACCACCCGTGGAAGCTGTTTGAGTGGTGGTTCGTTTTCGATGCTTACGCGCCGCGCGTGTTTGATACCGGCGGCGCCATCGCGGGCGGCAGCGGCCTGCTCGCGGTGGTCGTCGCTATCGGCATGTCGATCTGGCGATCGCGACAGTCGCGCCTGGTCACAACCTACGGCTCTGCGCGATGGGCCAACGCGCAGGACATTCGCAAGGCGGGTCTCACACAACCGTCCGGCGTGTTCCTTGGCCAGCACGACCGCCAATACCTGCGCCATGAAGGCCCGGAACACGTCCTGACTTTCGCGCCCACGCGCTCGGGCAAGGGCGTGGGCCTGGTGGTGCCGACGTTGCTGTCCTGGCCAGCCTCGGCCGTCATCCACGACATCAAGGGCGAAAACTGGCAGATCACCGCCGGTTGGCGCTCGCGCTTCTCGCACTGCCTGCTGTTCAACCCGACCGATGCGAAGTCGGCGGCCTACAACCCGCTGCTGGAGGTTCGGCGCGGCGCGCATGAAGTGCGCGACGTGCAGAACATCGCGGACATTCTGGTCGATCCCGAAGGCGCGCTGGAGAAGCGCAACCATTGGGAAAAGACTTCGCACGCGCTGCTGGTCGGAGCCATTCTGCATGTGCTCTACGCGGGTGCAGACAAGACGCTGCGCGGCGTCGCCAACTTCCTGTCCGATCCGGCCAGCCCCTTCGAGCTGACCTTGCACCGAATGATGACCACGCCGCACCTCGTCAAGGAGGAAGGAGGTGGCCCGCATCCGGTAGTGGCCTCCGCCGCGCGCGAGGTCTTGAACAAAAGCGACAACGAGCGTTCCGGCGTGTTGAGCACCGCCATGTCGTTCCTCGGCCTGTACCGCGACCCCACGGTGGCCGAAGTCACGTCGCGCTGCGACTGGCGCATCGCCGACCTGATCGCGGCCGAGCATCCGGTGTCGCTGTACCTGGTGGTGCCGCCTTCGGACATATCGCGGACGAAGCCGCTCATCCGCCTGATCCTCAACCAGATCGGCCGGCGCCTCACCGAATCGCTCGACGGCTCCGACGGCATCGAGCGCCGCCACAAGCTGCTACTGATGCTCGACGAGTTTCCGGCACTGGGGCGCCTGGACTTCTTCGAGACGGCGCTGGCTTTCATGGCGGGCTACGGCATCCGCAGCTTCCTCATCGCGCAGTCGCTCAACCAGATCGACAAAGCCTACGGCCAGAACCATTCGATCCTCGACAACTGCCATGTGCGCGTGACGTTCGCCACCAACGACGAACGCACCGCCAAGCGTATCTCCGAAACACTCGGCACCGCGACTGAGCTACGTGCACAGCGCAACTACGCGGGCCACCGGCTGGCGCCATGGCTGGGGCACCTGATGGTGTCGCGCCAGGAGACGGCCCGCCCGCTGTTGACGCCGGGCGAAGTCATGCAGCTTCCGCCCGACGAGGCTGTGGTCATGGTGTCCAGCGTGGCGCCGATCAAAGCCAAAAAGCTGCGCTACTACGCGGACAGCAATTTCAAGCACCGCGTGCTGCGGCCGCCTGCGCTTGCGGACAGGCAGTACGCCGACGCGCCGCCGTCGCGGCCTGACGACTGGAGCGGGCTGGCAATTCCTGCCGTTCAGGCTGCATCGGCCACGGCATCCGCCTATGGCCTGGGGAACTTGGCCAGCGATGACGGCGGCCCGCGCCGTCAGCCCGAGCTTTCCGAAACCGTCGCCTATGACCCCGAACTGGCCGCGCCCGCAGCCGACTTGGCGCTGTTCGATGACGACGACGACCTGCCGCTTCCCCTTCCGCGCCAGCTTGATCCGGCCATGCAGAGCGTGGCCCGGCTGGCTTCCCTCGACCCCAGCGACGGAATCGAGCTATGAGTCACTACCGCCTCAATCTGTTCATCCAGCCCGAGCACGCCAAGCGCTTGGACGAGCTGGCCGCCAAGAAAGGCGTGTCCAAGTCGTCCATCGTCGCCGCTGCCTTGGCGTCCTGGCTGTCGCCGGACGCAGCAGACCAGCGCGAGGCGGCCATCGCCAAGCGGCTGGATCGCCTGTCACGGCAGGCCGAGCGCATGGAGCGCGACCAGAACATCGCCATCGAGACGCTGGCGCTGTTCATCCGCTACTACCTGACCGTGAGCACGCCGGTTCCCGAGGCCCATCAGGAGGCCGCCCGCGCCCAGGGCAAAGCGCGCTTCGAGCAGTTCATCGAACAACTCGGCCGCCACCTGCTGCGGGGCCGGAGCTTAGTGCGCGACGTGGTGGAGGAGCTGCATCCCGACCCAATGCGGATGGAAGACGCGGCGGCAGCCGCGCAAGCGCAAGCGCAAGCGCAAGAGCGTGCGTCATGAGCGCCGCTCGGCAGTCCATGAGCGCCTCGTCGCTCGACCGTCGCATCCAGATGCTGCGCACGGCCATGGGGCCGTTGATCGCCGCGGCGCTGGAAGACCCGGACGTGGTGGAAGTAATGCTGAACCCTGATCGCACCTTGTGGATCGACCGGCTTTCGTCAGGCCGCGCACCAATGGGTGTGGAGCTACCCGAGGCCGATGGTGAACGCATCATTCGCCTTGTCGCGGCCCACGTCGGTGCGGAGGTGCATCGCGGCCAACCCCTGCTGTCGGCCGAGTTGCCGGAAACGGGAGAACGCTTCGAGGGCATCTTGCCGCCGGCCGCACCGGGGCCGGCCTTCGCGCTGCGCAAGCGCGCCATCGGCGTGATCCCGCTGGTGCGGTACGTCATCGACGGAATGATTACCAGCGCCCAGGCGGGCTTTCTGGTGCACGCTGTGCGCGAACGCCAGAACGTCTTGATCGCCGGCGCCACCAGCAGCGGCAAGACCACGCTCGCCAATGCGTTGCTGGCCGAGATCGCCGCCACGGGCGACCGCGTGCTCGTACTCGAAGACACGGTGGAACTGCAATGCGCGGCCCGCGACCACGTGCCGCTGCGCACGCAGCAAGGCGTAGTGTCGATGACCGAGCTGGTGCGTTCGTCCATGCGCCTGCGACCGGATCGCGTCGTCGTCGGCGAGGTGCGCGGCGCCGAGGCGCTGGATCTCATCAAGGTCTGGGGCACGGGCCACCCCGGCGGCATCGCCACGATCCACGCCGGCTCCGCGCTCGGCGCGCTGCTGCGCCTGGAGCAACTGATTCTCGAAGTAGCCGTGAACCCGCCCCGTGCGCTGATCGCCGAGGCAGTCAACGTGGTGATCCACATCGCCGGGCGCGGGCGCAAGCGCCGCATCGAGAACATCGCCCGCGTCGTCGGCTTCGACGGCGTGGGCTACCAACTGGCGGACGCGCTGGAAACGCCGTTTCCCGAGCTGCCGCCGATCCCCGATGCCGCACCCGCTGCGGCGACTTCCTCGTCCCCTGACCAACCTGGAGAACTGCCATGACGCAGATGACCATTCCTGCTTTCCGTGTTTCCGTAAATCCGGCTTTACGCCTTGCACGGCTGCGCAGTCTCGCCCGCCCTGCGGGGCAAGGGCTACTGCTGGCCGCGCTGCTGCTGTTCCTGGCCAGAACCGCGCAAGCCGCCGGCTCCTCGATGCCGTGGGAAGGGCCGTTGCAGTCGATCTTGGAGTCGATTCAAGGGCCGGTGGCGCGCATCGTCGCGGTCATCATCATCATCGCCACGGGCCTCGCGCTCGCCTTCGGCGACACGTCGGGCGGCTTCCGCAAGCTGATCCAGATCGTGTTCGGCCTGTCCATCGCGTTCGCGGCTTCTAGCTTCTTCCTGTCGTTCTTCAGCTTCTCCGGCGGGGCTGTCGTATGAGCGGCCCGGATATCTTCGCGGCTGGGTTCGAGGTGCCGCTGCATCGCTCGCTGACCGAGCCGATCCTGCTGGGCGGCGCACCGCGAACGGTCGCCATTGCGAACGGCACGCTGGCCGCCGCTGTCGGGCTGGGGCTGCAACTGTGGATTCCGGGCGTGGTGCTCTGGATCGTCGGCCATTCGCTGGCGGTATGGGGCGCGCGCGCCGATCCGCAGTTCATGGCCGTGTTCGCCCGGCACATCAAGCACCGCCCGCTGCTGGACGTGTGAGGGGACGCCGCCATGCTGAACCTTGCCGAATACCGCCAGCGACCCGCATTGCTTGCCGACTGGCTGCCGTGGGCTGGATTGGTTGCGCCGGGCGTCGTCTTGAACAAGGACGGCAGTTTCCAGCGCACGGCCCGGTTTCGCGGGCCTGACCTCGACAGCGCGACGCATGGCGAGCTGATCGCCACGTCGGCGCGGTTGAACAACGCATTGCGCCGCATGGGTTCGGGCTGGGCGCTGTTCATTGAGGCAGAGCGCCGGCCCGCCGCCGACTATCCGCACTCGGAGTTTCCCGAGCCGCTGTCGTGGCTAGTGGACGAGGAACGCCGGGCCACCTTCGAGGACTCGGGCAACCACTTCGAAAGCGGCTATCACCTGACGCTGGTGTACCTGCCGCCCGAGGAAGTGCGCGCCCGCGCGGCGGGGATGCTGTACGAGAACCGGCCGACCGAAGGCGTGGACTGGCGCGGCCGGCTCGATGCTTTCGTGGCGGAGACGGATCGCGTGTTTGACCTGCTCGATGGCGTGATGCCGGAAATCGCCTGGCTCGATGACAGCCAGACGCTGACCTACCTGCACTCCACCATCTCGACGCGGCGTTACCGCGTGGGCGTGCCCGAGGTGCCGTTCCACATCGACTCGCTGCTGACCGATTCTGCGCTGGTAGGCGGCCTGGCGCCCATGCTGGGCGACCAGCACCTGCGCGTGGTATCGGTGCGGGGCTTCCCGACATCGACGTGGCCGGGGATTCTGGACGACCTCAACCGGCTCGGCTTTGCTTACCGCTGGAGCACGCGCTTTCTCTGCCTCGACAAAGCCGAAGCGGAACGGGAGTTGGGACGCCTGCGCCGCCAGTGGTTCGCCAAGCGCAAGAACGTCATCGCGCTGCTGCGCGAAACGATCTTCCAGCAGGAAAGCCCGCTGGTTGATACCGACGCCAGCAACAAGGCGGCCGACGCCGACGCCGCCTTGCAGGAGCTGGGCAGCGATCAAGTCGCCTTCGGCTACCTCACCGCCACGGTAACGGTGCTTGATGCCGACCCGGCCGTGGCCGACGAGAAGCTGCGCATGGTGGAGCGTGTCATCCAGGGCCGAGGCTTCGTCACCATCCCCGAAACGCTCAACGCCGTGGATGCGTGGCTGTCATCGATCCCTGGCAACGCCTACGCGAACGTGCGCCAGCCCATCTTTTCGACACTGAACCTGGCGCACATGATGCCGGTGTCGGCGGTGTGGGCCGGCCCCGAGCGCAATGCCCATCTTGACGGCCCGCCGCTGATCGTCACGCGCACCGATGGCGCGACGCCTTTCCGGCTCGTCACGCACATCGGCGACGTGGGCCACACGCTGGTGGCTGGCCCCACGGGCATGGGCAAATCGGTGCTGCTCGCCACGCTGGCGATGCAGTTCCGCCGCTATCGCGGCTCGCGCATCTTCGCGTTCGACATGGGCCGCTCGATGCGCGCCACGATCCTCGGTCTGGGCGGCGAGCACTACGACCTCGGGACGGATGGCGAAATCGCCTTCCAGCCCTTGGCCCGCATCGACCGCGCGGGCTACCGCACATGGTCAGCCGAATGGATCGAAGGCCGCTTGATGCACGAAGGCGTGGCGACCGGCCCCGACGAGAAAGCGGCCATCTGGTCGGCGCTGGGAAGCCTGGCCGGTGCGCCCATGGAGCAGCGCACGATGACGGGCCTGTCAGTGCTGCTGCAATCGAACGCGCTGCGGCAGGCACTGTCGCCTTACGTGCTCGGCGGCGCCCACGGCAAGCTGCTGGACGCCGACCACGACCGGCTGGAAAGCACCGATGCGGGGTCAGCGGGCGTGCAGTGCTTCGAGATGGAGGAGCTGATGCACAGCAAGGCCGCCGTCATGGCCGTGCTGCATTACCTCTTTGCGCGCTTCGATGAACGCTTTGACGGTGTGCCCACGCTGCTGATCCTCGATGAAGCGTGGCTGTTCCTCGATGACCCGGTGTTTGCCGCGCGCATCCGCCAGTGGCTCAAGACGCTGCGCAAGAAGAACGTCAGTGTCATATTCGCCACACAGAGCCTTGCCGACATCAAGGATTCGAGCATCGCGCCCGCGATTGTCGAAAGCTGCTCCAGCCGCATCTTTCTACCGAACCCGCAGGCGACCGAGCCGCAGATTCGCACGATCTACGAGGGCTTCGGGCTTAACAGGCGGCAGATCGAGATCGTTGCCACGGCGCAGCCGAAGCGCGACTACTACTACCAATCCCGCCTCGGCAATCGCCTGTTCGACCTCGACTTGGGGCCTGCGACGCTGGCCTTCGCTGGCGCTTCCACGCCGCAGGACCAGCGCGCCATTGATCAAGTTCTTGGCCGCTTGCCGCCGGACACCGGCGTGCCTGGCTTCGCGGGCGCTTGGCTGCGCCATCGCGGCCTCGATTGGGCGGCCGACCTGCTGCCCTCGTTCCCCGGCCTTGCGCCGGGTTCCCTCCGTGCTACCGACTACCCACAGGAGAACCCGCAATGAAGATCCGTGCGCTTTCCATTTCTCTCGCTGCCGCGCTATCGCTGACGACATTGACTCCTTCACCAGCACTGGCCTGGCGCATTGTCTTTGATCCGACCAACTATGTGCAGAACACGCTGACTGCAATCCGTACCCTCGAACAGATAAACAACCAGATTCGCCAGCTCCAGAACGAAGCGCAGATGCTGATGAACCAGGCGCGCAACCTCGCAAGCCTGCCGTCCAGCGTGGTCGGCCAGTTGCGCGCTAACCTGGCGACGACCGAACGGCTGATTGCCCAAGCCAGGGGCTTGGCCTACGACGTGACGAATCTGGATCGGGAGTTCGCGCGCCTGTATCCCGAACAGTACGCCGCCACGATCAGCGGCGACCAGATGTACCGCGATGCGCAGGAGCGTTGGAAGAACACGCTCAATGGCTTGCAGACCACGATGCAGATGCAAGCCCAGGCATCGCAGAACCTCCATGACGATGAAGGTGTTCTGACGGATCTGGTCAGCAAGAGCCAATCTGCCGTCGGTGCGCTACAAGCCATGCAAGCCACGAACCAACTGTTGGCCTTGCAGGCCAAGCAGTCCATTCAGACCCAGCGGCTCCAGATCACGCAAGACCGGGCAGCGTCGCTAGAGCTGGCGCGGCAGGCGGCGGCCACGGAGCGTGCCCGCGAGGTGCGACGGCGCTTCCTCGGCGAAGGTACGCCGTATACGCCGCAGTCTGTGAACTTTTACGGCAACTGACGGGAGGCCGCCATGCGATGCGTCCTCGCCCTGTCTGTTGCGGTGCTTGCCGCGCTGCTGGCCGCTTGCGGCAAGCAGCCGGCCGACAACCTTACCGATGCCTTGGCAGTCGATCCCGTGCGGCTCAAGGCATTGCGCGCGCAATGCGCAGCCGACGGGCGGGCCACGGGCGAGGACGCTTGTCGCGACGCCGCCGAAGCCTTCCGGCGGCGCTTCGTTTCCGGCGGGGCCGGGCTGGATGAACACCAGACGCTGTCCGATCTGCCGTCGATCCCGCCCAGCTTCAAGGAACCGGCCGATGGCGTGGCGCCAGCCTTTCCCGCCGAACCGGAGGGCACGCCATGAATGACGTGACCATCATCGACCAGTTCCTTAACACCTTCGCTACCTACATCGACTCGGGTTTCGGGCTGCTGCGGGGCGAAGTGGCGTTCCTCACGGCCACGCTAATCGTCATCGACATGACTCTCGCCGGGCTGTATTGGGCCATGAGCCACGCCACCGGCCAGGGCGAGGACGTGATCGCCAAGCTGCTGCGCAAGGTGCTCTACGTCGGCGCCTTCGCCTACATCCTCAACAACTTCAATTGGCTGGCCAGCATCGTGTTTCGCTCGTTTGCGGGGCTGGGCATCACCGCCACCGGCTCGGCCATCACGATGGAGACCTTCTTGCAGCCGGGTCGGCTGGCGAAGACCGGCATCGACGCAGGGGCGCCGATCTTGAAGCAGATCGGCGATATGGCGGGGTTCCCCGAAGTGTTCGTGAACCTCGACCCCATCGTGGTGATGTTCCTCGCGTGGCTGGTCGTGGTGCTGTGCTTCTTCGTGTTGGCGATCCAGCTATTCATCACGCTGATCGAGTTCAAGCTGACCACGCTCGCCGGCTTCGTGCTGGTGCCGTTCGCGCTGTGGAACAAGACGAGCTTTCTGGCGGAAAAGGTGCTGGGCAACGTCGTGTCCGCCGGCGTCAAGGTCTTGGTCTTGGCCGTCATCGTTGGTATCGGCTCGGGCCTGTTCGCGCAGTTCCAAGTCCATCCCGCCGAGCCGTCCATCGACCATGCGCTGGTCATCATGCTGGCCTCGCTCACTTTGCTGGCGCTGGGTATCTTCGGCCCCGGCATCGCCACGGGTCTTGTGTCCGGTGCGCCGCAGCTCGGTGCGGGCGCGATGGCCGGCGCTGCTATCGGCGCAGCAGGAACGGCGGTGGCCGTCGGTGCCGCCGCAACGGGCGTAGGTGGTGCCGTCATGGCCGGGGCGCGCATGGCCCCGGCTGCCGCCAAGCTGGCCGGCAGCGGTGCGCGCGCCGCCACGTCGGCAGCCAGCAGCGCGAAATCGGCGTTCCAGGCCGGTTCCGCCGCCGCAGGCGGTGGTGCAAAGGGTGCAATGGCGGGCCTGGGCAATGTCGCCAAGACCGGCGCGCAGTCGGCAGGACGCGCGGCGGCATCCCGCGCTTCCGCCGCCGGGCAGCGCATGGCTGCGCCGTTCCGCGCTGGCTGGAATGGCGACGCTGGTGCGTCAGCCGGTCAGCCCGCCACAAGCGAAGCCCCCGCAGGCGGCACCGCTGCACAGACACCAGAGCAACCCGCCTGGGCCAAGCGGCTGCACCGCCGCCAGCAACTCACCCATGCCGCGACCACCACTGCCCACGCGCTGCGCGGTGGCGATGGTGGCGGCTCCGGCCAGGGGCCGAGCCTGCGCGATTCCGATTCATAAGGAGAACTGACCATGCGATTCAAGAAACCGCAGGTGCGCTACGCCGACACGCCGCCGCCTGCCACGCCATACCAAGCTGCCGGCCAGGTGTGGGACGAACGTATCGGCTCGCCGCGCGTGCAGGCGAAGAACTGGCGGCTGATGGCCTTCGGGTGTCTCACGCTCGCGCTGCTGATGGCCGGTGGCCTGGTATGGCGCTCGGCGCAGTCCATCGTGACGCCGTATGTGGTGGAGGTGGACAACGCGGGCCAGGTGCGAGCGGTCGGCGAAGCCGCCACGCCCTACAAGCCCAGCGACGCGCAGACGGCTTACCACCTGGGCCGATTTATCGGCCTAGTGCGCTCGCTGTCCATCGACCCCATCGTCGTGCGCCAGAACTGGCTCGATGCCTACGACTACACGACCGACAAGGGCGCAGTCGTACTCAACGACTACGCGCGCGTGAACGATCCGTTCGCGCGCATCGGTAAGGAATCGGTGACGGTGCAGATCACCAGCGTCGTGCGTGCCAGCGACACGTCTTTCAACGTGCGCTGGACGGAACGCCGTTACGTCAACGGTGCCGCGGCGGGCCTGGAGCGGTGGACGGCCGTGGTGTCCATCGTGCTCCAGCCGCCGCGCACCGAAGAACGTCTGCGCAAGAACCCCCTGGGCATCTACGTCAATGGCCTGTCGTGGAGCCGCGAACTGGATTCTTCCGAAGGAGCCAAGCCATGAATGATCTTTTCCGTAAAACCGCTTTGCCGGTGATCCTGCTTGCGTCGACTGTTCTGTCCACGGGCTGCGCCACACAGGGTAAACCGCCGCCCGTGATCTCGCTCGATGAGCCGGTGCAGGCCCAGCCGCTGCCGGAGCCGCCTGCGCCGGTGGAGGTGGTGGCCGTACCCGAGGTGCTCCCGATGCCGGCGCAGTTGAAGCCGTTGCCCGAAGCCGAGGACGCCAAGCCTACGCCGGAGCCTGCAGACGAGAAGGTGCGCGTCTCGCGCGCCAATGCCGAGGCGCGCGTCGCGCCCACGCGCGAGGGCTACGTCAATGCGATTCAGGTCTGGCCCTTCACCGATGGCGCGCTCTATCAGGTCTATGCGGCCGTGGGCCGCGTTACCGTGGTTTCGCTCCAGCCGGGCGAGGAGCTGGTGACGGTGGCCGCCGGCGATACCGTGCGCTGGATCGTGGGCGACACGTCCAGCGGCAGCGGTGCCGACCTGCGCGTGAACGTGCTGGTCAAGCCGATCCGCTCGGGCCTTAAGACGAATCTGGTTATCACCACCAGCCGTAGGACGTACCTGCTGGAGCTGGCTTCGACGGAAAAAACGTGGATGGCATCGGTGTCGTGGGAATACCCGCGCGACCGGGTGCTGGCCTTGCAGCGCCAGGCGCAGGCTGCCAGCGCCGCCGCGCCGGTGGATTCCGGCTTGTCGCTGGAGAACCTGCGCTTCCGCTACGCGATCAGCGGCAGCAATCCGCCCTGGAAGCCACTCCGTGCCTTCGATGATGGCGCGAAGGTCTATATCCAGTTCCCTCCCGGTATCGCTCAGGGTGAATTGCCGCCGCTGTTCGTGATTGGGCCGCAAGGTGACGGGCAACTGGTCAATTACCGCTTCCGCGCGCCGTACTACATTGTGGATCGCCTCTTTGGCGCTGCCGAACTGCGCCTGGGTGGTGACAAGGGCGACGTGGTGCGGATCGAGCGCACGGATGGCGTGGCACGGAGGAACTGACCATGAGCCAGGACGACACCCCCGACCTCGCCACGCCGCAGGCGGGCAAGGTCGCGCCCGAGGCGGTTGCGCTGCGCGCCCAGCCGCGCCCGGTCACGCGCCTGAACCGGCGGACGCTGGCCATGCTCACCGGCGGCCTGTCGGTCGCCGTGCTCGGGGCCACGATCTGGTCATTGCAGCCGCATCGGCGCGGCGCAGGCGAACAGACCGAGCTTTACAACGTGGATCGTGTGTCGAAGTCTGAAGGGCTGGACGGCCTACCGTCCGACTATTCCAAGCTGCCGAAGGTGCCCGAACTCGGGCCGCCGCTGCCGGGCGATCTCGGCCCGGCCATCGTGAAATCGCAGCAGCCGGTTACGGCCGCCTACACGGCCCCCGGCCACGATCCGAACGATGCGCTGCGCAAGGAAGCCGAAGCGGCCGCAGCCTCGTCCGTGTTCTTCCGTTCAGGTGCGCAGGCGGCCGCTCCCGTGGCGCAGTCGCGGGTCGCCGCCGCGCCGGGCTTCGCCGCCAATGCAGCGTTCGACCCGATGGCCGCCGGACCGGCCTCGACGGCGGCCCAGCCCGCCGACCCGACCGCCGTGCAGAACCGGCAAGACCAGAAAGAGGTTTTCCTGAAAGGTGGTTCTACGGAAACCCGCAATTCCGGCAATCTGGCGCTGCCGGCATCGCCATATCAGGTGATGGCCGGAACGGTGATCGCCGGGGCGCTGGTGACAGGCATCAAGTCCGATCTTCCGGGCGACGTGATCGCCACGGTGACGGAGCCGGTCTTTGACACGGCCACTGGCAAATTCCTGCTGATCCCGCAGGGATCGCGCATCCTCGGGCGCTACAACAGCCAGGTCAGCTACGGGCAGAGCCGTGTCCAAGTCGTCTGGAACCGGATCATCCTGCCCGACACGTCCTCGCTGACGCTCGACAACCTTGTTGGCACCGATCCCGCAGGCTACGCGGGCCTGGAAGACGATGTGGACTGGCATTGGAATCGCATCGTCGCTGGCGCGGTGCTGACGACGCTGCTGGGTGTCGGCGCCGAGCTGGCCGCGCCGGAGAGCCGCCAGGACGGCAATCGCATCGTGATCGCGGGGCGCGACAGCGCGCAGGACAGCATCAATCAGGTCGGCCAGGAGATCACTCGGCGCAACATGAACATCCAGCCGACGCTGACCACGCGGCCGGGCCTGCCGGTGCGGATCATCGTCAATCGGGATCTGGTGCTGCGGCCCTACCAGCCGCTGTTCTTCAATCGGGGAGCTTCGCAATGAGAACGACCAAGACGCTGCGACTCGGGCCGCTGCCTAAGACCGAGAGCGTCAAGCTGACCTTCGCTTGCCCGGCCAGCCTGAAAGCCGACCTCGACCGCTACGCCGCGCTGTACGCGCAGACGTATGGCGAGGCGGTCGATGCCATGACTCTGATCCCGCACATGCTGGAAGCGTTCATGGCGGGAGATCGTGGGTTCAGGAGGGGAGGGCGGGAGGCTCCAAAGGTTGCAGCGAAGTGAGGCTTGGAGGAAGACCGCTGTGCTTTCTGCGCTATCCTAGAGGGTGATTGACGATGGAGTTGCCAGAGTCGTCGCCCCTCAAATCCCTACATCTTCCGCACCAGACAAAGCTCTTGTCGGATGACGGTAAAAGCGACGGTAGAGGCCCATGTCGATCATCGCAAATCCCTTTAACCACGCGGGCTTGCGAGACCTGTTGATGATCGAATGGGAATGAACCGCTTGTTTGCGCGCCATGGTGCGCAAACGGTTCATTGACAGGCCATGGATGGCCGGGCCGGGCGATCCGAAGGCAGGAACGTCGCGTCATGGACGGCCGCATGAACCCCGAACGAAACGAGGTCTGCCCGTGACTGATCCGGATTCGACCACCACCAGCGACCACGCGTGGATGCGCCACGCCCTCGCGCTGGCCGAACGCGCGCGCGATGAGGACGACGAGATCCCGGTCGGCGCAGTGGTGGTGGATGTCGGCGGCAATCTGGTCGGCGAGGGCTGGAACCGCAACATCGCCGAATGCGATCCCAGCGCGCATGCCGAGATCGTGGCGATGCGCCGCGCCGGGCAGGCGCTGGGCAATCACCGGCTGATCGGCTGCACGCTGTACGTCACCCTGGAGCCGTGCGCGATGTGCGCGATGGCGATGGTGCATGCACGGGTGGCGCGGGTGGTGTTTGGTGCTTTCGATCCCAAGACCGGCGCCGCCGGCAGCGTGTTCGACCTGCTGGCCCATCCCCGCCACAACCATCGCGTCGAAGTGATCGGTGGCGTGCTGGCGGAGGTTTCCGGGCCGATGCTGACGGCGTATTTCCGCGCCCGCCGGGGCAAGGGCGCCAGCGGCTGATGCCCGGGCCGTGTCAGTGGTCGCCGGTGGGCGGCGCGCCGGCCGCACGCTGCGGCTTGTCCATGCTGTAATCGATTTCCAGATCGAAGCTCTTCACCGCCAGGCTGACCTCGCGCCACATCGCGATGCTGGCAGCCAGCAGGAACAGCACGCCCAATACCGCCATGGCGGTTGGGAGGGCGCCCATCCTGAATCCCAGCAATGCATCCGCGGCCAGCGCCAGGCTGGTGCCGACGAAGCTGGCAAGCCCGCCGTACAGCAGCCGGCAGGCGCGCAGTACCAGGTGCGCGCGTTGTCGGTGACGAAGGATCTGCTCCCGACGCTCGCCGGCATCGGACGCATCGTGCTCCCAGCCGGCGATCAGCACGCGCAGCCTGTCCACGACCCGGGCCAGCCGGGTATTGGCCGAGGCCAGCAGGCCGGCGGTGGCGGTGAGGAAGAAGGCCGGTGCCAGCATCGCGCTCAGGATCGCGTGGTGGGCAATGGCGTTGGCGGTGGTCTGCAGCATGCGGCGTCCCGTCGGCAAGCGGCTATCATGCCGTCACCAACACAAGTGCGCGAGCCCATGTCTGCCGATCCCTCCCAAGACCGCCTTATCTGGATCGACCTGGAAATGACCGGGCTCGATACCGAGCGTGATGGCATCCTCGAGATCGCCACCGTGGTGACCGATGGCCAGCTCAACGTGCTGGCGGAAGGCCCGGAACTGGCCATCGCCCATCCGTTGGCCACGCTGGAGGCGATGGACGACTGGAACCGCAACCAGCACGGTGGATCCGGGCTGTGGCGGCGGGTGCTGGAGGAAGGCGTGCCGCTGGCCGATGCCGAGGCGCGCACATTGGCGTTCCTGCAGCAATGGGTGCCGGCCAACACCTCGCCGATCTGCGGCAATTCGATCTGCCAGGACCGGCGCTTCCTGCATCGGCTGATGCCGGCGCTGGAACGGTATTTCCACTATCGCAACCTCGATGTCAGCACGATCAAGGAATTGGCCCGGCGCTGGTCGCCGGCGGTGCTGGATGGCGTGAAGAAAACCTCCGCGCACACCGCGTTGAGCGATGTGCACGACTCGATCGCCGAGCTGCGCCACTACCGGGCCTACATGGGCACGCTGGCCGGGCTGACGCCGGGCTGATTCTGCAAGCCTGATTGCCTCAACCCGGTCTCAACCCGGTCTCAGCTGGTCGCGGTTGGCGTGGGCGGCTTGCGTGGACGGTCGCCATCATCGGCAATGCCGCGCAGCAGGATGTCGGCGATTGGCCGGCCGTCGGCGTCGCGATGGTAGACGTGCAGGTCGCGCTGCGGGTAGGGGATGTTCAGGCCGTTGCCGATCAGTTCGTTGCGGATCGCCTCGATGACGCCGCTGCGCGCGTCACCGTAGTCTTCGTTGCGGGCGAACGCGAACAGGGTCAGGTCAACGCTGCTTTCGCCAAGGTTCACCACCTGCACCACCGGCGCCGGGTCCTTGAGCACTTTCGGGTGGCTGGCGGCGATCTGCAGCAGCACGCCGCGGGCCTTGTGCAGGTCGTCGTCGTAGCCCACCCCCACGGTGATGTCGAAGCGGCGTTGCGGCAGCTGCGAGTGGTTGACGATGGGCGCAGTGGTGATCTCGCTGTTGGGCAGGATCACCACGCGGTGGTCGAACGCGCGCAGCCGGGTCTGGAACACGCGGATTTCCATCACCGTGCCTTCCTGCCCGGCGATCACCACGTGGTCGCCGGCGCGGAAAGGACGCAGCACGATCAGCATCACCCCGGAGGCGATATTGGACAGCGAATCCTTCAGCGCCAGGCCCACCGCCAGGCCCGCCGCGCCCAGCACGGCGAACATCGAGGTGGTGGGGATGCCGATGGCGGCCAGCGCGGTCATGATCACCAGCACCAGCATCACCGCGTAGGCGATGTTGCCGAGGAAGCCGCTCAGCGTGCCGTCCACGTTGGCGCGCCCGAGCGCGCGCCCGAGGCCGGTGCTCATCCGCCGCGCCAGCCAGCGGCCAACCATGAAGATCGCCAGCGCCGCCAGCAGCCGCAGTCCCCAGGTCTCGAGCAGCTGCAGCCAGTCGATGCCGCGCAGTTCGCGCGCCAGCTGGGCGGCCTGGTCGTGTTGCGGAGTGGCGGCGGGAATGCTGGGCTGCATCATGGCTCCGATGTTGAATGTGCATCCGTGCCGCGGCTGCGATACGGCCCGGCAGGATAACGCGCAGGCCGCAAAGGCACGATCAGCGTGCCCCGCGGCCTGCCGGCGTGGTCAGTTGGCCGGCGCTGCGCCGCGCTGCTTCACCAGCGCATAGATCACCGGGATCACCACCAGCGTCAGCACGGTGGACGACACCATCCCGCCCACCATCGGTGCGGCGATCCGGCGCATCACCTCGGAGCCGCTGCCGTGGCTCCACATGATCGGCAGCAGGCCGGCCATGATCGCCACCACCGTCATCATCTTCGGCCGCACCCGTTCCACCGCGCCGCTGACGATGGCGCGCTGCAGGTCGGCGGCGGAAAACGTCCGGCCTTCCGCCGCGCAGCGCGCCCTGATGTCTTCCAGCGCATGGTCGAGGTAGAGCAGCATGACCACGCCGGTTTCCGCGGCCACGCCGGCCAGCGCGATGAAGCCCACCGCAACCGCCACGCTGAGCTGGTAGTCCAGCAGCCATAGCAGCCAGACCCCGCCAACCAGCGCGAACGGCACCGACAGCATCACGATCAGGGATTCGGTGATGCGCCGGAAGTTGAGATAGAGCAGCAGGAAGATCAGCGCCAGCGTCACCGGCACCACCACCTGCATGCGCGCCTTGGCCCGCTGCATGTATTCGTACTGGCCGCTCCAGCTCACGTAAGTACCGGGCGGCAGGCGCACCGCTTCCGCCACCGCCTGCTGCGCGCGCCGCACGTAGGCGCCGAGGTCGCTGTCGCGGGTATCGACGTAGATGTAGGCCGCCAGCTGCGCGTTCTCGGTGCGGATCGACGGCGCGCCCTTGCGGATCTCGAGCCTGGCCAGTTCGCCCAGCGGCACCTGCGCGCCGGCCGGCGTGGCCACCAGTACCTGCGTTGCGATTTCTTCGGGCGTGTCGCGCAGTTCGCGCGGGTAGCGCACGATGACCCCGAAGCGTTCGCGGCCCTCCACCGTGGTCGTCACCAGCTGCCCGCCCAGCGCGCTGGCGACCACGTCCTGCACGTCGCCCACCGACAGCCCGTAGCGGGCCAGCTGCGGAAGCTGCGGCGCGATGTCGAGGTAGTAGCCGCCGGTGAGGCGCTCGGCGTAGGCGCTGGTGGTGCCGGGCACCTTGCGCACCGCGGATTCGATTGCGCGCGAGACCTGCTCCAGCTGGCTCTGGCTGTTGCCGAACACCTTGATCCCCACCGGCGTGCGGATGCCGGTGGAGAGCATGTCGGTGCGCGCTTTGATCGGCATCGTCCACGAGTTGGCCACGCCCGGGAACTGCAGCGCCTTGTCCATTTCCGCGATCAGCTTGTCCACCGTCATGCCGTCGCGCCACTGACCTTCCGGCTTGAGGTTAATGGTGGTTTCGAACATCTCCAGGGGCGCCGGGTCGGTGGCAGTCATTGCGCGGCCGGCCTTGCCGAACACCGATTCCACCTCCGGGAACGACTTGATGATGCGGTCCTGCTGCTGCAGCAGCTTCTGCGCCTGCGTGACCGACAGGCCGGGCAGGGTGGTGGGCATGTACAGCAGGGTGCCTTCGTTGAGCGTGGGCATGAACTCGCTGCCAAGTCTGGATGCCGGCCACAGTGAGGCCAGCAGCACCAGTCCGGCCACGCCGAGGGTGAGCGCGCGGTGCCTCAGCACCCCGTGGATCACCGGCCGGTACAGCGCGATCAGCAGGCGGTTCACCGGGTTCTTGCGCTCGGGCACGATCCGCCCGCGCACGAACAGCAGCATCAGCACCGGCACCAGCGTCACCGACAGCAGCGCGCCGCCGGCCATCGCGAAGGTCTTGGTGAACGCCAGCGGCTTGAACAGGCGGCCTTCCTGCGCTTCCAGCGCGAACACCGGCAGGAACGAGACGGTGATGATCAGCAGGCTGAAGAACAGCGCCGGCCCCACTTCGCGGCACGCTTCGACGATGATCCGCGCGCGCGGCTTGCTGCCGTCGTCGCGCTCCAGGTGCTTGTGCGCGTTCTCGATCATCACGATGGCGGCATCCACCATCGCGCCGATGGCGATCGCAATCCCGCCCAGGCTCATGATGTTGGAGTTCATGCCCAACGCGCGCATGGCGATGAAGGCGATCAGCACCCCGACCGGCAGCATGATGATGGCCACCATCGCGCTGCGCACGTGGAACAGGAACAGCACGCAGACCAGCGCCACGATCAGGCTTTCCTCCAGCAGCGTGGTGCGCAGGGTGGCAATGGCGCGGTCGATCAGCTGCGAGCGGTCGTACACGCTGCGGATGCTGACGCCTTCCGGCAGGCCGGACTGGATCTCCTGCAGCTTTTCCTTCACCGAGACGATGACTGCGCGCGCGTTCTCGCCGTAGCGGGCAATCGCTATCCCGCCCACCGCCTCGCCTTCGCCATCGAGTTCGGCGATGCCGCGACGTTCGTCCGGCACCAGCTCGACATTGGCGATGTCGCGCACCAGCACCGGCACGCCGCCGTCGGCCTTCACCACCAGTTCCTCGATGTCGCCGATACCGCGCAGGTAGCCGCGGCCGCGCAGCATGTATTCGGTTTCGGCCAATTCCAGCGAACGCCCACCGACATCGCGGTTGCTTGCTGCGATCACCTCGCCCACGCGCTGCAGCGGGATGCCGTATTCGCGCAGCTTCACCGGGTCCACGGTCACCGAATACTGGCGCACGAAGCCGCCGATGCTTGCCACTTCGGCTACCCCGTGCGCGGCGGTGAGCGGATAGCGCACGAACCAGTCCTGCAGCGCGCGCAGCTGGTCCAGCGAATGGCGCTTGCTCTCCAGCACGTACTGGTACACCCAGCCGACGCCAGTGGCGTCCGGCCCCAGCGTGGGGGTGACCCCGGCGGGCAGCTGGCGGCCGGCGGAGTTGAGGTATTCCAGCACCCGCGAGCGCGCCCAATAGATGTCGGTGCCGTCCTCGAAGATCACGTACACGAACGACGAGCCGAAATAGGAGAACCCGCGCACCACCTTCGCGTCCGGCACCGCCAGCATCGCGGTGGTCAGCGGGTAGGTGATCTGGTCTTCCACCACCTGCGGCGCCTGTCCGGGCGCTTCGGTATAGACGATGACCTGCACGTCGGACAGGTCCGGCTGCGCGTCCAGCGGCGTGTGCAGCAGCGCATGGACGCCACCGGCGGTGAGCGCCAGCGCCAGTGCCAGCACCAGGAACACGTGCCGCGCCGACCATTCGATGATCCGGGTCAGCATGTCAGTGCTCCATGTCGGACATGCCGTGGCCGGCGTGCGGGTCGGCCTTCGGCTGGTCGGGCATCGCATGGCCGGCATGCGGATCGGGCCTGGGCGCGGCGGGCATCACGTGGCCCGCGTGCGGATCGGCCGCGGCAGGCTTCGGCGCTGCCGTTGCGGGCATCGCGTGACCGGCGTGCGGGTCGGATTCCGCTTTCGATGCCGCGGACATGTCGTGGCTGCCCATGTCGTGCCCGGCATGCGCCGCCGCCTGCTCCGGCGTCATGTCCTGCAGGGCGGCGCGCAGGTTGCTTTCGGCGTCGATCAGGAAGTTGCCTTCCACCACCACGCGTTCGCCTTCGCGCAGGCCATCCAGCACTTCGATGCGGTCGCCGTTGCGCTGGCCGATGCTGATCTGCCGCGGCGCGAAGCGGCCCGTCGCCACTTCGACCAGCGCGATCTGACGCTGGCCGGAATCGATCAATGCCGAACGCGGAATGGTCAGCCCCTCGCGGCCATCGTCGCCGGCCAGCGCCACCGTTCCGAACAGGCCCGGCCGCAGCCGGCCGTCCGGGTTCGGCAGCGCCACCCGCACTGCCAGCGTACGCGTGGCGGCATCCAACACGGGCTGCAGGAAGCCCACCTGGCCGTCGAACGTCTGCCCGGCCAACGCAGGCGTGGTGAACCGAGCGGGCTGGCCCAGCCGCACTTGGCCGATCTGCGCTGCCGGCACGTTCACCGTCACCCACACCGTGGACAGGTCGGCCAGCCGCAGGAGGGTGTCGCCGGCGACGAAGCGCGCGCCCTGCACGACGGGCTTTTCCACGATCACGCCGCTGGCTGGCGCGGTGAGGGCAAGGTTGCCCGGCGGCAGATGGGCGATGTGCTCCAGTTGGCCGGCGCTGATGCCCCAGTTCAGCAGGCGCCGTTTGGCGGCGTCGCGCAGGCGCTGCATCGACTGCAGGCTGGCGGCGTCGCCGCCGCGCAGCTGCCGCAGCGCCGCGTCGGCCACGCGGTAGTCTTCTTGCGCCGCCAGCAGCTGCGGGCTGTACACCGTCGCCAGCGTCTGCCCGCGCTTGACCGCCATGCCGGTCTGGTTGGCCTGCAGGGTTTCCACCCAGCCGTCGAAGCGCGGGGCGATCACGTGCTGGCGGGTTTCGTCGACGGCGATCGTGCCGCTGGCCTGCAGGCCGGTGGCCAGCGGCTGACGCCGCACCGGTTCGGTGCGCACGCCGAGGGTCTGGATCTTCTCCGGCGACAGCGCCACGGTGCCGGGCGCGGCATTGGCTTCGTCCTCGGCGTACACCGGGATGTAGTCCATGCCCATCTCGTCCTGTTTCGGCACCGGCGAGGTGTCGGGCAGGCCCATCGGGTTGCGGTAGTACAGCGGCTTGCGCGCGGCTGGCGCAGCGGCGCTAGTGGCTGCGGCGGGCGTTGTCAGCCGCCCCAGTGCGATGCCGCCAGCCAGCGCGACGATCAGGCCGGTGGCGATCAGGATGCCGTGGGAACGCTTCATGGGGTGTCTCCTTCGAGGGCGCGCACGCCGGCGGCGCCTAGCAGTTCGTCGCGGGTGGCATCGAGGTTTGCGAGCCTGGCGTCCTGCCAGTCGGTCAGCGCGTCGAGCAGGGCGTTGAAATCCACCTCGCCGACCTGGTAGCTGGCCAGCGCGGAGCGGTAGTTGGCCTCCGCCTGCGGGATGCGGGTGGAACCCAGCAGGGCGCGCTGGCGCTGCGCGCTGCGCCACTGCGCCCAGGCGATGCCCAGTTGCCCGCCCAGCGACGTCTGCTGTGCATCGGCGCGCGCCAGCGCCGCATCTTCCAGTCGCCGCGCTTCGCGTTCGCGCGCCGCCAGTGCGCGCCGCTGCAGCGGCAGCTCCACCTCCAGCATCAGCTCATAGCCGTCGATGCGGTGGCCGCGCTGCATCGCGCCGACTCCCATCGAGATGTCCGGCCAGCGTTCGCGCTGGCGCAGGCGCAGGCTGTCCTGCGCCGCCTCCACCTGCGCCTGCGCGGCTTGCAGGGCAGGGTGGCTGCCCTTGTCGAGCCGGGCCAGCGCATCGCCCAGGCTGGCACTGGCCACCGCCAGCTGCGGTGCCTGCAGCGCGGGTGCGAGTGGTGCATCGGCGCGGCGGCCCAATAGCAGGTTGAGCAAAATGCCGGCCTCGTTGCCGGTTTCCTCCAGCGCGATGCGCTCACCGCGCAGGCGCGTGGTCTGCACCTGCGCGCGGATGGCGTCCTGCTGCGGCACCATGCCCAGCGCGTAGCGCACGCCGGCGATTTCCTCCAGCGATTGCAGCAGGGTGATCTGCTCATCGACCAGCCGCAGCGCTTGCCCGGCATGCCAGTAGCGCACGTAGGCGGCTTCGGCCTGCGCCAGCAGCTCCAGCGCCGCGGCCTCGCGGCCGGCGCCGATGGCGTCGGCAGTGCGTTCGGCGATCCCGTGCGCCAGCGCGCGCTTGCCCCACAGCGGAATCCGCTGGCGCAGCTGGTAGCTGGTGCCGCCGACATTGGCCGGCAGCAGGCTGGGATGATCCGGAGAGATGCCCTGCAGCGAGATGCCGACACTGGGATTGGGCAGGCTGCCGGCGGCGACGGCCTGCGCGCGCGCGGCCTCGGTCTCCGCTTCGCGGGCGCGCAGCTCGGGGTTGTGCTGCAGCAGCCAGGCGCGAACAGAGGCCACGTCGGCGCCGGGTGGGGTGTCGTCGGCCGGGCGGGCCGGCGTGGAGAAGGCAAGCAGCAGGCAGGGCAACGCCAGCCAGCGCCTGCCTGCAGGGAATGGGAATCGCATGTTCGACCTCGATCAAACCCGTGGAGCCGCGGCGCGAGGGTGCACGCGGCAGGACGACGACGATGCGCGGGGCATCACCGCCGAAAGCGGGGATCGGCGATCAGATCAGCAGCAGCGCCGCGGGATGCGCAGTCGGTCGGTGCCAGGGAACAGTGGGCGGCGAATCCGCCCGACGCAGCGTTGCCGGCTCGCGCGGGGTCAACGCGGAAACGAAGGCGGGCACCAGCGCGGGCAGCGCCGGCAACGCGGGCACCCGCGCGGTGTCAGGGCTGGGCACGTCCTGGTCGCAATGCGCCGCACACAGGCCTGCGCCGTCATCAGCCGGCGGCGGCGCTTCGTGGCAGTTGCTGCCGTGGCCCGCCATCGGCATCACCTGCGCGACCGCCAACGGCAGCTCCACTGCGCCGCATGCCAGGCCAAGGCCGTCTGCGACCACAGCAGCGCCAGCATCGCGAAGATCGCGATGCGCAGACGCAGGCGGTGGCGCAGCGGTTTCATGCGGGAATCTGGTCGCTGAAGTGGGTCTGGACGGAATGCGCGCAGTATCGACCTTGCCCAGGGGGCAAGGTCAAGCCGCCCGCGTCAGTGCTTGGCCTTGGCCAGCGCCAGCCAGGTATCGACCACGGTGTCCGGGTTCAGCGACACCGATTCGATGCCCTGTTCCATCAGCCACAGGGCCAGGTCCGGATGGTCGCTGGGCCCCTGGCCGCAGATGCCGACGTACTTGCCCTTGGCCCGTGCCGACTTGATCGCCATCGAAAGCATCTTCTTCACCGCCGGGTCGCGCTCGTCGAACAGGCCGGCAACGATGGCGCTATCGCGGTCCAGGCCCAGGGTCAGCTGGGTCATGTCGTTGGAGCCGATGCTGAAGCCATCGAAGATCTCCAGGAACTCGTCGGCCAGCAGCGCGTTCGACGGTACCTCGCACATCATGATGATCTTCAGATCATTCTCGCCCTGCACCAGGCCGTTCTCGCGCAGCACCTCGACCACCTTGCGGCCTTCGTCCAGGGTGCGCACGAACGGGATCATCACCCAGACATTGTCCAGGCCCATCGCTTCGCGCACGCGCTTGACCGCTACGCACTCCAGCGCGAAGGCGTCCTTGAAGCTCGGGTCGATGTAGCGCGAGGCGCCGCGGAACCCGATCATCGGGTTTTCCTCGTGCGGTTCGTACTTCGAGCCGCCGAGCAGGTTGGCGTATTCGTTGGACTTGAAGTCCGACAGGCGCACGATCACCGGCTTCGGATACACCGATGCCGCGATCGTCGCGATGCCTTCCTTCAGGCGCTCGATGTAGAACTCCACCGGGCCTTCGTAGCCGGCGATGCGGGCGTCGATCTTCGCCTTGGTGTCGGCGTCCTGGCTGGCGTATTCCAGCAGTGCCTTGGGATGCACGCCGATGTGGCTGGCGATGATCATCTCCAGACGGGCCAGGCCGATGCCCGCATTGGGCAGCTGGCCGAAGTCGAAGGCGCGGTCCGGGTTGGCCACGTTCATCATGATCTTCAGCGGCGCCGGCGGCATGTTGCCGAGGTCGGTGGTGGTGCGCTCGAAGGGCAGGGCGCCCTGATAGATGAAGCCGGTGTCGCCCTCGGCGCAGCTGACGGTGACGATGTCGCCATCGCGGATCGAATCCAGCGCATCGCCGGTGCCGACCACCGCCGGCACGCCCAGCTCGCGCGCGATGATCGCCGCGTGGCAGGTGCGGCCGCCGCGGTTGGTGACGATGGCGGCGCTGCGCTTCATCACCGGCTCCCAGTCGGGGTCGGTCATGTCGGCGATCAGCACGTCGCCGGGCTGCACCCGGTTCATGTCGTCCAGCGAGCGCACCACGCGCGCGGTGCCGCTGCCGATCTTGTGGCCGATGGCGCGGCCTTCCGACAGCACCTTGCCGCGACCGCCCAGGGTGTAGCGCTCGATCTGGGTGGCACTCGCGCGCGACTTCACCGTCTCCGGTCGCGCCTGCAGGATGTACAGCTTGCCGGTGTGGCCGTCCTTGCCCCATTCGATGTCCATCGGCCGGCCGTAGTGCTGCTCGATGACCAGCGCCTGCTTCGACAGCTCCTGCACGTCGGCGTCGCTGATCGAGAACCTGCCGCGCAGATCGGCTGGCGTGTCCTCGGTGCGCACGCGCTCGCCCGGCGCATCGGAATAGACCATGCGCAGCTGCTTGCTGCCCAGCGAGCGGCGCAGGATCGCCGGCTTGCCGGCCTGCAGCGTGGGCTTGTAGACGTAGAACTCGTCCGGGTTGACCGCGCCCTGCACGACCATCTCGCCAAGGCCATAGCTGGCGGTGACGAACACCACGTCGCGGAAGCCGGATTCGGTGTCGAGGGTGAACAGCACGCCGGACGCGCCGACGTCGGAACGCACCATCAGCTGGATGCCGGCGGACAGGAACACGTCCTCGTGGGCGAAGCCGTGGTGCACGCGGTAGGCGATGGCGCGGTCGTTGTAAAGGCTGGCGAAGACTTCCTTGACCTTGCGCACCACGTCATCGGCGCCGGTCACGTTGAGGAAGGTTTCCTGCTGGCCTGCAAAGCTCGCATCCGGCAGGTCCTCGGCGGTGGCGGAGGAGCGCACCGCAACCGCGATGTCCTCGCTGCCCGCATCCGCGCACAGCTGCGCGTAGGCGCTGCGGATATCGGCATCCAGCTGCGGCTGCAGCGGTGCGTCGATCACCCAGCCGCGAATCTCGGCACCGGCGCGGGTCAGCGCCGGCACGTCTTCCACATCGACCGTCGCCAGCTTGTCGTAGATACGCGCATGCAGGTCGTTGTGGGCGATGAGGTCCTTGAACGCATCGGCGGTGGTGGCGAAGCCGCCCGGCACCGAGACGCCCAGCTCGGCCAGCTGGCCGATCATTTCGCCGAGCGAGGAATTCTTGCCGCCCACCTGGGCGAGGTCGGACAGGCGCAGGTCGTGCAACCAGAGGACGTTGCTGGTCGAGGCGGGGGTGCTCAAGAGTGGCTCCGTGGGGGCGTGGCGGCGCAGGCGCGCGGAAGTCCGTTATTTTACCCCGAGCGCCCCCGAGGAATCCCGATGGAAGCCGTTCGTCCCGTGTTCTATGTCTCCGATGGCACCGGCATCACCGCCGAAACCATCGGCCACAGCCTGCTGACGCAGTTCAGCGGGGTGCGTTTCTCCAGCGACCGCCTGCCGTTCGTGGACACGCCGGAGAAGGCCGTGGAGGCCGCCGAGCGCATCCGTACCGCCGGCGAGGCGCGGGGGCTGCGGCCGATCGTGGTCAATTCCTGCGTCGACCCCAACCTCAACCATCTGCTCGCCGAAAGCGGGGCGCTGATGCTGGACGTGTTCGCGCCGTTCATCGCGCCACTGGAACAGGAGCTGGGGCATAGCCGCGAGGCGCAGATCGGCCGCGCGCACGGGATCGTGGATTTCGCGATCTACCACCAGCGCATCAACGCGATGAACTACGCGCTGACCCACGACGATGGGGTCAAGCCGGACTACTCGGATGCCGACGTGATCCTGGTCGCGGTCTCGCGCGCCGGCAAGACGCCCACCTGCGTGTACCTGGCGCTGCAACACGGGGTCAAGGCGGCCAACTATCCGCTGACGCCCGAAGACCTGGAAGGCGAGCGCCTGCCGGCCAGGCTGCGCCAGTACCGCGGCAAACTGTTCGGGCTGACCATCGACCCGATGCGGCTGCACCAGATCCGCCAGGAGCGGCGGCCGGATTCGCGCTATGCGCAGCTGGACACCTGCCGTCGCGAAGTCGCGCAGGCGGAGACGATGCTGCGCCGCGAGGGTATCGAACTGCTCAGCACCACCAATGCCTCGATCGAGGAAATCGCCAGCCGGGTGATGAAGCACCTGGGCATCAACCGCGAGATGTACTGAGCGGTTTTCAGGGCGCGGGAAACTCCATCAGCCTCCGCCCGCGCGATGCCCGCGTCAATCCTGCCGCACGCGTCGGCGCGCGTGTACGATCGATCCATGACCACCGCACTTGCACGCCGCGCCCGCGTTCCCGCCATCAGCCGCTTCGGCTGGCTGATGGGCCTGTATTCGGAGAACCATGCGCGCCTGCAGCGGCTGTTCGAAGTGGCCGACCTCGGCTGCGGCACATATGTCTCTGCGATCGGTGACGGCCTCGACGTGCGGCTGGAAGTGATGGAGCGGCACGCCTACACCAGCGAGCTGCGCATGAGCTATGGCCTCATCGATCCGCAGACCGGCATGGCCGATCCGTCGGCGAGCCTGCGCCTGTACCGCGATGCGCGCCAGGTGGAAGCCACGCACTGCTATGCCGGCAGCCGCTGGCAGGACGTGATCGGCATGTATCCGCCACCGCAGCGCATCCTCGATCATCGCCTGCGCATGAACACATTCCTCGGCAAATGGCTGCAATACCTCGCCGAACGCGGGCACGGCGTGGCCACGCTGCACGCCGATGAAGACGTGCTGAAAATTTATTGAGAAAACGCTTGACGGTTCCCGATTTCACCCCCAGAATGCGCGTCTTTCCAGCCCCGTGGGGCCATAGCTCAGCTGGGAGAGCGCCTGCATGGCATGCAGGAGGTCGGCGGTTCGATCCCGCCTGGCTCCACCACGTTTCAAAGCGTTTCCGGTTCTGTCCCCATCGTCTAGAGGCCTAGGACATTACCCTTTCACGGTAGCGACCGGGGTTCGAATCCCCGTGGGGACGCCACCTTCGGAATCGGTAAACGTCGCAACACACGCAAGCGGTCGCCCCAGTGGCGGCCGTTTTCGTTTGTGCGTTTTCTTCGCGTGAACCGGCGCGCATTGATGCGCGCGCCCCGCGGCGCGCGGCTCAGGCGTCCTTGTTGTGCCGGCGCATCACGCGCTGCTTCTCGCGGTTCCAGTCGCGCTCCTTGCTGGCTTCGCGCTTGTCATGGGTCTGCTTGCCCTTGGCCAGCGCCAGTTCGACCTTCACCTTGTTGCCCTTCCAGTACAGCGCTGTTGGCACCATGGTGAAGCCGTCGCGCTGGATGCGGCCCATCAGCATGTCGATCTCGTGCCGGTGCAGCAGCAGCTTGCGGGTGCGGCGATCGTTGGCGATGACGTGGGTGGAGGCCTGGATCAGCGGGGTGATCTGCGCGCCGATCAGGAACAGCTCGCCCTGCAGCACCACCGCATAGGCGTCGCCGATGTTGGCGCGGCCGGCGCGGATCGCCTTCAGCTCCCAGCCCTGCAGCGACAGACCGGCTTCGAACTTCTGTTCGAAGCTGTATTCGTGACGCGCGCGCTTGTTGAGGGCGATGGTGCCGCCGCCGTTTGGCTTATCCTTGCCGTTCTTCTTGCTCATCCCGTCATTCTCGCCGATCCGGACGCGCCGCGTGCGTCCGCCCGGCCCGGATCTTTCGATGCCCGTCATTCTGCGCAGCGCCCTGGTCGAACATTCCGCGTCGCGGATGTTCTCGTTGGTCAATGATGTTGCCGCCTATCCGCGCCGGTTCGAGTGGTGCCGGCAGGCGCTGTTGCTGGAACAGGACGAAGGCCGCCTGCTGGCGCGGCTGGATCTGGGCGTCGGCGGCTTCCATACCTGGTTCACCACCGAGAACCTGCTCAGCCCGCCGCACCACATCGACATGGCGCTGCGCGACGGGCCGTTCCGGCGCCTGCAGGGGCGCTGGGAGTTCCATGCGCTGGACGAGTCCGCTTGCAAGGTCACGCTGCGGCTCGACTTCGAGCCGCAGAACCGGCTGCTGGCACCGGCGCTGCAGCTGGGCATGCAGGGACTGGCCGACCGCATGGTGGACGACTTCGTGCGCGAGGCGGACAAGAGGCAAGACTGATGCGCGTGCAGCTGCTGCGCGCCTGGCCGCACCGCGCCGAGCACATTGACCTGGAATTGGCGGTGGGTGCCTGCGTCGGCGATGCGCTGGAGGCGGCCGGCTGGCGGCTGGAAGGCGAGTTCGTCGCGCTGGCGGTGTTCGGGCAGACGGCGACGCTGCACGCGCGCTTGCATGCAGGCGACCGGATCGAACTTCTGCGCGCCCTGCGGTGCGATCCCAAGCAGGCGCGCAGACGGCGCGCCGGGAGCGCGGCGCCACGCGGGCACCAGCGCAGTTGACGCCGCCTCAGCGGCGGCGCTTGTTCTTGTCCTTGGCCAGGTTCGGGCCGAAGTAGCGGATCGCGTTGCGCGACAGCTCGGAATCCTGCTCCGGGAAATACTCGCCTTCCCAACGCGACAGCTGGCCGTTCTCGAACCACAGCGTCATCGTCTTCACCTCCGGCGCGCCAGTGCGGCCGATGCGCTGGCTGGCAACGTAGTCCCAGCGGTCGTGGTGGAACGGGTCGCGGATCGACGGCGTGCCCAGCAGCACCATCACCTGCTGCCGGTCCATGCCCGCCTGCAGCTGATCGACGGCGCCCTTGTCGAGCAGATTGCCCTGGAACACCGGCTGGCGGTACAGCAGGCCGCAGCCGCTGACCAGCAGGGTTGCAAGGAGAAGAAGGAGCAGCTTGCGCATCGGCAGGGCGGGGCAGTGGCGGAAGTGCCGATGATACACTCCCGGCACGCCGCATCGACCCGCCCAATCCGCGTTCGCGCTTGGCGCGACGGCTGCGTTCACATGCCGGCATGCGGCACTGGATTGATTCACGGAGAGATGTCGATGTCGCAGGATCTTCGCAAGGTCGGGCTCAAGGTCACCCATCCGCGGCTGCGCATCCTGGAACTGCTGGAGCACGCCAAGCCGCGGCACATGACCGCCGAGGACATCTACCGCCAGCTGCTGGCGGAGTCCGAGGAAATCGGCCTGGCCACCATCTACCGCGTGTTGACCCAGTTCGAGTCGGCCGGACTGGTGCTCAAGCACAACTTCGAGGGCGGTACCGCCGTCTACGAACTGGACCGCGGCGAACACCACGACCACATGGTCGATTTGGATAGCGGCAAGGTGATCGAGTTCCACAGCGACGAGATCGAGCAGCTGCAGCAGAAGATCGCCGCCGAGCACGGCTACGAGATCGCCGACCACGCGCTGGTGCTGTACGTGCGCAAGAAGCGCTGAGTCACCGCGCCTGCGGCGATGCGCGCCGCCGTTCCAGCCACCACGCCAGTACTGCCAGCATCAGCCACCCGGCCAGCCACGGCCACGTCGCGCCGCGCTGCGTGGTCGCGGAACGCGTTGCCTGCACGGTGGGCGATTGCGCGGCAAGCGCCATGGTGGCATCGAAGCGCCGCTGCGCCTGCCAGGCCAGTCCCGCGCCGGCGGGCAGCACCGCGAATGCGGTTTGCGTGCTGCGGGCCTGCAACCGGTGCCAGCCGGGGATGCGCGGCCAGAACGCGGCGCAGCGACGCACGCCGCTGGACGGATCGATGGCCAGCGCCGTGCGGCTGCCGTCGGGGGCGATCACCGCAGCGGCCTCATCGACGCCGCACAGCAGCGCACGCTGGCCTGCCCAGATCGGGCCGGCAGGCGGTGCCGGCGTGGCAGCAGTAGTTGAGCGGACGATGCCCGCCAGCAGGTCGCTCCACAGGCGCGCATGCACAGCGGCGTGGCCGGCCAGTGGCAGCCGGTAGCTGTCGGTCAGTGCCACCAGCCCGACCCGGCCGCGCCCCAGTGGACGCCACCACGCCAGCGGCTGCGCCTGCACGTCGCGCAGCAGCGGCAATGCATCGCCGGCCTGCACGGCCGCCACGGTTCGGCCCAGGCCCGGCAGGGCGGTCTCGCCAGCGGTTCGCTGGGACGTGTTCGCCAGTTGCACGGATGTGTTGCGCGCACCCGCATCCACCACATAACCCCAACCGCGCAGGCGGGAACGCATCGCCGGCGACAGCGGCGCATCCAGCCGCAGCAGCAGGCCCAAACCGTCGCGGACGGCGCGGGTGAGCGCGCGCAGTTCGGCATCGCCCAGTGCCTGCAGGCTGCGGGTGTCCAGCAGCACCGCGTCGAACCGTCGCAGGCTGGCATCGTCCAGCGCCAGCGGCGCATCGCCCAGCACCAGCCCGGCACCGACGCTGACCTGCGTGTGCAGGCCGACGCCGGCATCCAGCGCCCAGCGGCGCAGGTACTTCAGTTCGGGATCGGGCGCGCCGGCCAGCACCAGCAGCCGCGGCGCGGCGGGCGCGATGACCTGCAGCGGCAGCGGCAGGCTGTCGCGGACCTGGCCCCTCGCATCGCGCAGGCGCAGCTGGAAAGAGAACGCGCCGACGCTGCGCGCCACGCCCTGCAGGGCGAAACTGCCGTCTGCAGAGGCGGGCGTGCGTGCGATGACACGCGCGGCGGGGTCCAGCAGTTCAAGCGTGCCGGCCTCGATGCCGGCAACCCGGCCGCGCACGCGGAAGGCATTGCCTGGCGCAACCGTCGTCGGCGCCTGCACGCCAGCAATTCCGATCGGACGCGATGCGGGATGGAAGCGCAGCGGAAGGCCGCCGGCGGCATCCAGGTCGCGCACGTCCAGCCCGCTGCCGACGATGCGCAGGCTGCGGACGCCGGGATGGCGGCGCAGGGCGGTGGCGATATCAGGCGCGGGCTCCGCGTCGGTGTTCGCTGGCGCTTCCGGCAGCGCGATGCGCAGCGTGCCGGCATCGGCCGCAGCGGGATTCGCGCCGGCGGTATAGACGGTCATCACCCCAGCAGCGATCGGCCGCGCCGGGGGGAACAGGCCGAAGAACAGCAGCGCCGCCAGCAGCGGCTGGGCCATCAGCAGCAGCGGCAGCTTCCAGCGCGGCGCATGCTGCGTGCGATCCCGGCGCAGGTGGCCGTGCAGCAACCGCGTGCAGGCCAGCAGCACGGCCAGCGCCAGCACGCCAGCGGTGAGGATTTCGGCTGTGGCCGCGGTCATCGCTTCGCCTCCGCATCCAGCGCATCGAGATAGCGCTGCCCTTGCGCGTCCGGCGCCGGCCGGCGCGCGACCGCTGCCGGCGGCGTCGGCAGCAGCGGCCACAGCAGGGCGCGCAGGTGGTCGCGGCACGCGGCGCAGGCGGGGTCGCGCTGCAGCGCGTCCAGCGCGGCCTGCAGTGCCAGCGGATCGGCGGCGCGCTGGCCGTGCCGGCGCAACCCCGCCTGCAGCGCGGCCAGCGACTGCGTGGGCACCGCGCGCGCCGGCGCGGCGTCCAGCTGTTGCCACAGCGCCGCGATGTCGGCATCGTTCGGCGGCGCGGCGCGCAGCGGGTCCGGGCGCGGTGCCAGTCCTTCGCGCTTGCCGCCGAGGCGGCGGCCCTCGTCGATGGGCGGCAGCTGCGGGCCCACCCGCGCCAGATAGATGCGTTCGGCCTGCTGCACCTGCTTGATGTAGCCCAGCGCCTTGTAAGCGAACGGCAGCGCTCGCTCGGGATGGCCCTGGCGCAGCTGCAGTTCCGACTGCCACATCTGGTCCAGCGCCAGCTTCAGGGTGGCGCGGGTCTGCGGGTCGAGCAGGGTGGCGGCGTCGGCGTGGTCGTGGGTGTGGCCGTAGGTTTCCAGCAGGTCGACGTCCTGGCCGAAGGTGGTGGCGGGCGCCGGCGCCGGATGGTCGTGGCCGGCATGGTCGCCGCCATCCTCCGCGTCGTGTCCGCTCGCATCGGCGGTGGGCAACGTCGGGCCGTCTTCGGCCTCCTCGCCGAGGAACTGACCGTAGCGCAGGCGCAGGATGCGCTGGTCCACGCCGAGCGCATCGGACTTCTGCAGGTAGCGCTCGGCGGCGAGCTTGGGCCTCTGCTTCAGCAGCGCTTCGGCGTCGAGGATGATCTGCCGCTGGCTGCGGAAGTACGCGGGCAGGACGCGCTTGACCACGCCTTCGATGCCGCTGGGCTCCTCGCTGGCGGCGGCCTGCAGGCGCAGGATCAGCGCGGGGCTGCGCACGAGCTGCGGCTGCGGGCCGCGGTTGTCCCGCGCCACCAGTCGGGCGATCAGGTCGTCGCCTGCCTGCAGGCCCAGCGCGGCCAGCGCCACGCGATGGCTGAAGCGGCGGCGCAGCGACGCGCCTTGCCCCTGCAGCGGCAGACTGAGTTCGCGGAAGGTGATGTCCTCGCCGCTGCCCTGTGCCAGCGTGAGCTGCAGCGTGGCCTGCGTGGCGACGCCGTAGTCGTCCTCCACCTCGAAGGCCAGCTCCCAGCCGGGCTGCCCGGGCGGCGCGATGCTCAGGCTGCGATCCGGCGCCAGCACCTTGAGCTGCGGCGGGCGGTCGGGCAGGGCATCCAGGCGGTACGGCTTGCCGGCGTCCTGCAGGCGGCCGTCGAGTTCGATGCGGTAGAGCGCCGAGGCATCCAGCCGCAGATCGGCCTGCCAGCCGCCGTCACGCGGTTGCAGTGGCAGGCGCCGACCATCGAGGAAGATCAGCGCGACGCGATCCGGCGTGCCGTTGAATGCCAGCGTCCAGCGCAGCTGCGTGCCCTGCGGCGCGGAGGCCGACAGTGCGCTGACCCGGCGCGTCGGCAGGCCGGTATAGCGCGGGGAAATGAGCTGCAGCTGGCTGAATGTCAGGCGCAGAGGTGAGCGCGCGGCCGGAGTGGCCGGCACGACGCCGTCCGACACTTCCGCCGCCGGCGGCGGCCACAGCAGGGCGCTTGCCAGCAGCAATGCAGCCGCCAGCGTCGATGCCGCCAGCCGCGGCCATGGCCAGCCAAGGCGCAGGTCCGCAGGCCGTGCCGCCAGCCGCTGCTGCAGGCGCTGCCGCTGCAGCTGCCGCAGCGCGCCGCCTGCGGGCGGGGCGGCCAGCAGGTCGGCGCTGTCTTCCATGTCGCTGCGCGCGTTGAGCGCACGCAGCAGCCAGCGCACGTCGCGATGCCGCCATTGCACGACAGCGATGAAACCCAGCAGCAACAGGCCGATGCCGACTGCAAGCAGCGCCGACGTGCGTCCGCCGAAACGCTGCGCACACGCCGCCAGTGCAACCAACCACGGCAACGCGAACGCGGCAAGAATGGCGAGCGCGCGAAGCCGTGCGGCGCGCCAGGCTGCATGCGGCAGCGCGTCGGCACTCATGCATTGGCTCCGCGGCGGCGGGCGGTGGCCAGCCAGCGTTCGATGGCGAACAGCAGCGCGATCAGCAAGGCCAGCCACAGCTGTAGGTCGCGCGGCGCCGTTGGCTGCGCGCGGGCGCCGGTGGTGGGCGCGAAGGCGCGGGCATCGGCGCGGGCGGGCGGCTGCATCGGCGGCGCAAGCGCCTCGCGCAGGCGCTGCGGGAACTCGGCTTCCAGCAGCAGCGGCAGGTCCGCCGGGCGCAGCGGCTGGCGGAAGCGCAGCAGGCGCCCGCGACCGAGGCTGCCGCTTTCCAGCAGCGGTGTGCCGGCGGCGTCGCGCAGGGCCGGCGCCAGCGCGGTGTTGGCAGGCAGCGCGGTGTTGGCAGGCAGCGGCGCGTCGTGCGCGAGCAGTACGCTGCCGCCGCGCGCGATCCAATCGCGCAGCGCGCTCGGCATCGGTGTCGAAGACAGCCATGCGGCGATGGCGCTAGTGGCGGGAGGCGTGGCCCCGGCGGCGAGATCGAATACCTCCACTTGCCACGCACGCGCCGCAGCGCGCAGCGGGCGCAGCGCTGCGGTGTGCCCGGCATCGGCATGCAGGTAAAGCGTCGGCGGCGACTGTCCGGTGGCCGGTTTCGATGCGGCCGGCATCGCATCGACGACCCGCCAATCCAATTCGCGCGACAGCTGCGGAACGCGCCCATCCGCGCCGTCAAAACGGGCGGTGGCCAGCACCACCAGCGGCACGCCGGCCGGCAGGTCGGCATCCAGTTCTCGCAGCAGGCTGGCGATGGGCTGCGGCGTGGCGGGCGGTGGCGCATCGAGCGCTGGCAGCCCTTGCGCCAGCCAGTGGCGACGCGCGTTTTCCGGCAGCTGCTGCGCGGACAGCGCGGAAGCCGGCACGCCCGGCATCACCGCCACCATCGGGCGCAGGTCGGGTGCGCCGTGCAGCACCGGCCGCGCCAGCCACAGCGCCAGCAGCGCGAGCAACAGCAGGCGCAGCAGCAACAGCGGCCATTCGTCGAAGCGCAGCCGCCGGCGCGGACGCGGGCGGGCGCGCAGCCAGCGCAGCGCGGCGAAGTCCAGCGGGCGCACGTTGTCGCGCCGCGCCAAGTGCAGCAGCAGCGGCAGCAGCAGGCTGGCCAGTGCCGCCAGCGCGGCGGGCAGCAGCAGGGACAGGCTCACGGCCGCCCCGACGCGAACAGCTGCCGCAGCGGCTGGTCCAGCGGCTCGTCCAGCACGTGGCGGGCGTGGACGATGCCGGCGGCGTCGAGGCGCGCATCCAGCTGGCGCTGGGCCTCGGCGAAGCGGCGCAGATAATCCTCGCGCAGCAGGCGGCCGTCGCCGGGCAGCTGTTCACCGGTTTCGGGGTCGCGGAACAGGTGGCCATCGGTGAACGGGAAGTCGCGCTCTTCCGCAGTCAGCAGCTGCAGGAACAGCACCTCGCGGCCGGCCTTGGCCAGCGTTTCGGCCAGCGCCACCGCGCCTTCGTCGAAACCGTCGCTGAGGAGCACGACCAGGTCATCGCTGCCGATCCGTTCCCACAACGGGTTGAGGCGGTCGCCCTGCGGAAAACCGCCGCGCGCCTGCACCGCGTGCAGCGCCAGCCACAGGCGGTCGCGCCCGCGCGGGCCGTGGCCGGGCGGCAGCAGCTGCAGGCCGTCTGCGGCCAGCACCACCAGGCCGAAGCGGTCACCCTGCGCCAGCGCGAGTTCGGCGATGCAGGCAGCCAGCGATTTCGCAGCGTCCAGTCGGCGCCATTCGGGATTGGTCTGGTCGGCCTGCGCCATCGAGGCGCTGGCGTCCAGCAGCAGCCACACGGTCAGCGGGCTTTCGCGTTCGGCCTCGCGGACGAAGAAGCGGTCGGCGCGGGCGTACAGCTTCCAGTCGATCTGGCGCGGTTCGTCGCCCGGCTCGTAGCCGCGGTACTGCGCGAACTCCAGCCCGGCGCCGCGGCTGGGGCTGCGGTGTGCACCGATGCCGCGGTCGCCACGCGCACGCCGCGCCTGCAGGCGCAGGCACTGCAGCCGGCTGCGGAGGTCGGGGGGAATCAGCGGCGCGACCATCGAAGGCGGTCAGGCGGCGTAGGGCACGTCGCGCAGCAGCAGGGCGACCACGTCGTCGGCGGACTTCTGCTCCGCTTCGGCCACGAACGAGAGCAGCAGGCGATGGCGCATCACCGGCGCGGCCAGCGCGATCACGTCGTCGCGGGTGGCGGCCAGGCGGCCGTGCAGCAGCGCCCGTGCCTTCGAGGCCAGCACCAGCGACTGCCCGGCGCGCGGACCTGCGCCCCAGCGCACGTACTTGCGCACGTCCTCCGGCGCGCCGGGATCGCGTGGGCGGCTGGCGCGCACCAGCCGGGTGATCCAGTCCAGCAAGTCGTCGCCCACGTGCACCTCGCGCACCAGCGCCTGCAGCGCCAGCACCTCGCTGCCCTCCATCACCATCGGCACCTGCGCGCTGGCGCTGCCGGTGGTCTGGGCGATGATCGCGCGCTCCTCGGCGGCGTCCGGGTAGTCCACCTTCACGTGCAGCAGGAAGCGGTCCAGCTGCGCCTCCGGCAGCGGATAGGTGCCGGCCTGTTCCAGCGGGTTCTGCGTGGCCAGCACGAAGAACGGCGCCGGCAGCGGGTAGGTGGTGCCGGCATAGCTGACGGTGCGTTCGGCCATCGCCTCCAGCAGCGCGGCCTGCGTCTTGGGCGGGGTGCGGTTGAGTTCGTCGGCCAGCAGCAGGTTGGTGAACACGGGGCCCTGCTGGAAGCGGAACGCGCGCCGGCCGGTGCCGTGGTCTTCCTCCAGCAGCTCGGTGCCGAGGATGTCGCTGGGCATCAGGTCCGGGGTGAACTGCACGCGCCGGAACTGCAGCGCCAGCGCCTGTCCCAGCGAGCGCACCAGCAGGGTCTTGCCGAGGCCGGGAACGCCTTCCAGCAGGCAGTGGCCGGAGGCCAGCAGGCCGATCAGCAGTTGTTCGACCACCGCCTGCTGACCCACCACGGCCTGGCCGATGGCCCCGCGCAGCCGTTCGAGGCGCTGGAACTGCTGCTGGAGGCTGGCTTCGCTTGCGGCAAGGGTCATGTCGGTTTCCGGTTCAGGACAGCAGGGCATACATCACGATGTTGACGCCGAAGCGGGTGTTGTCTTCGGCCAGGAAGCGCTTGTTGCGCCAGTCGTAGTCCCACTCGCAGCCGTAGTCCTTGTTGCTGTAGAGCAGGCCCAGGCGGCCGTTGAACTCGAGGCCCTTCAGGTAGTCGTGGACCAGGTCGTCGCCCCAGCCGTTGAGCTCGAAGCCGGTGGCCGGCGGGCCTTCCGGGAACATGAAGAAGCTCGAGTACAGCGGATGCGCATTGGGCAGCTTCTTCAGCGCGGCCTTGCCGAAGATCGACGCCATCTGCGCCTCGAAGGACTTGGCGAACAGCCCGTCGATGTCGTGGTTGCAGTCGTCCACGAACACGAAGCCGCCGTTTCGCAGGTAGCGCTCGAAATTGCGCCGCTCGGCCGGGTTGAACTCCACCAGCTTGTGCCCGGCGAGATAGCAGAACGGCGCCTGCAGCATCTTCGGGTCGGCCAGTTCGACCACGTGCTCCTTCGGGTCCACCCGCAGCGAGGTGTAGTCGATCAGCGAGGTGATCAGGTTGGACGGCATCCGTGCGTCCACGTCCCAGTCGCCGGAGTCGTACTTCAGGCGGGTGAACCAGAAATCGTAGCGGCCGGACTGGGCGAACACCGGCGGCACCAGGGCCCCCGCGGCTGCACCCAGCAGCAGCCGCAGGAACCCGGCGCGGGTCATGGCATGGCCCGGATCAGACCGCATCCGACAGTGAGGTGAAGGTGAAGTCGCGCAGTCGCATCGGCGGGATCATCATCACGAAGCTGGATTCGTCGCCGGCCACGCGCACCGGCTTGCCCAGCTCGTCGATGTTGTTGAGCATGATCACCGGCGACTCGTTGAAGCGGAAGTTCTTCACCGGGTGCTTGATCTGGCCGTTCTCGATGTAGAACGTGCCATCGCGGGTCAGGCCGGTGAGCAGCACGGTCTGCGGATCCACCATGCGGATGTACCAGGTGCGGGTGACCAGGATGCCCTTCTGGGTGCCGGCGACCAGTTCCGCCGTGGACTTGGTGCCGCCGGACATCAGCAGGTTGCCCGGCGAACCGACCGCGCGCTTGCCCTGCTTCTGCGCCCAGTAGCGCGAATACTCCAGGTTGACCACCTTGCCGTTCTCGACGATGGCCATCTTCTCGCGCGGCAGGCCTTCGCCATCCCACGGCATCACTTCGGCGCCCGGGTGCCACGGGTCGGCGCTGATGTTCACGCGCGGGTCGTAGACCTGCTCGCCCAGCTTGTTGCCGCCGCCCTTCTTGGACATGAAGCTGCGGCCTTCGTCGGCCTGGCGCGCGTCGAAGAAATTCATCATGAAGCTGATCAGGCCTGCAGCCGCGGCCGGCTCCAGGATCACCGTGTACTTGCCGGGCTCCAGGGCCTTGGCCTCCGCCGATTCACTGGCCTTGCGCATGGCGATGCGGATGTCACTTTCGGCCTTGAACGCACTGGCGTCCTTGAGGTTGCGGCCGACCCAGCCGGAACCGCGTCCGTCTTCGGTGCGCACGGTGCAGGTGTAGTTGAAGCCGGTGGCCTTCTGGTAGCCGAAATTGCCCTTGCTGTTGGCAAAGGCGACGAAGCTCTGCCCGTCTTCCAGGAAGCCGGCCGCGATCAGCTTCTCCGCCTTGCAGGGAGCGATCGAGTCGGCAGCGACTTGGGCGCGGAATTCGGGGGTGATGGCAGCAGTGGATTCGCTGAAGGTGGCGCTGGGCGTGTAGGTCTGCTTTTCGACGGCCGGCATGAACTCGGGATTTTCCGGCGCCAGTCGGGCGAGGTCTTCGGCGCGGCGAACCACGCGCTCCAGTGCGCCGTCATCGAACTCGTTGATCGTCGCGACGCCGACGCGCTTGCCGAACGCCACCTGCACGGCCAGATCGGTGTTGCTGACGATACCGCTGGTGGAGACGTTGTTCAGGGCGAAGCGGATGTTGCCGTCGACGGAACCGGTCAGCGAGGCGGTGCATTCGTCGGCGGTGGACAGCGCGATGACCTTGTCCAGGATGGCCTTGGCTTGCGCTTCGGTAAGGATGCTCATGTGGGATGTTCTCCTGATGGAGCGGAGTTTGCTCCGCAGCTCTTCGTTGTTTGGCAGGGCCTACGATCCGGTGCAGCCGGGAAGGCCCGGCTGCATCGGTTTCATCCCAGGCTGCGGGCGGTATTGATGACGTTGATGCCGTTGAAGCGCGCGGTGGAGGATCCATGCGAGACCGCGGACACCTGGCCGGGCTGCCCCTTGCCGTCGAAGAAAGAGCCGCCCAGACGGTAGTCGCTCTCGTCGCAAACGGCGGCGCAGGCGTTCCAGAATTCCGGTGTGCGGATCTGGTAGGCCACGTCTTCGATCTGGCGGGAGATCTTGCCGTTCTTGATCTCATAGAACAGCTGGCCGCCGAACTGCGCGTTGTAGCGCTGCTGGTCGATCGAGAACGAGCCGTCGCCGATGATGTAGATGCCGTTCTCGACGTCCTTCACCATGTCCGCCACGGACAGCTTGGCCTTGCCGGCGGCCAGCGAGACGTTGGCCATGCGCTGGAACTGCACGCTGCTCCAGGAATCGGCGTAACAGCAGCCGTCGGATTCCGTCTTGCCGAGGATGTGCGCCTGGTCGCGGATGGTCTGGTAGTCCACCAGCTTGCCGGCCTGGATCAGGTCCCAACGCTTGGTCTTGACACCCTCGTCGTCGAAGCCCACCGCGCCCAGGCTGCCGGGCTGGATCTTGTCGGCGAAGATGTTGACCAGCTCGCTGCCGTACTGGAAGCGCTGCGTGCGCTTGTCCAGGGTGGCGAAGCTGGTGCCGGCGTAATTGGCCTCGTAGCCCAGCACGCGGTCCAGCTCCAGCGGATGGCCCACGGACTCGTGGATGGTCAGCCAGGTGTGCGATGGGTCCAGCACCAGGTCGTACTTGCCGGGTTTGACCGAAGGCGCGGTCAGCTTGGCGCGCGCCTGCCGTGCCGCGGCGATCGCGTCCTCCTTCATGTCGTAGGACAGACCGTAGTTCACCACGCCGTTGGGCGTGGTGAATTTCTGCCCTGCGTCGCCGTCCAGATATTCGTAACCCAGGCCCATCGGCGAGGACAGGCCTTCGCGGGTGCGGAACTTGCCGCTGGTCTTGTCGATGGCGGTGACCGTCATGGGCAGCCAGATGCGGTGGACGTCCTGGTCGATATAGGAACCGTCGGTGCTGGCGAAGTACTTCTGCTCGTTGACCAGGAACATCATCGAGTTGACGAAATCGGCGCCAGCGTTGATCGCGGCGGCATTGACGCCCAGCAGCAGATCGACCTTGTCCTTGACCGGCACCTCCATCGCGTTCTTCTTGATGGGCGTTTTCCACGACACCTCGCCAAACCCGGGCGCCTTGGCCAGCTGCACCGGGGCACTCTGGGTCTTGCTGTTGGCGCTGGCGATCGCGGCGGCCTGGCGTGCGGCCGCGGCCACGCCCTCGGCGGTCAGCGTGTTGGTGGCGGCGAAACCCCAGGCGCCGTTGACGATCACACGGATGCCGGCACCGGTGGACTCGGTGTTCACCACGTTCTGCACCTTGTCCTCGCGGGTGATCACGAACTGGCGCAGGTAGCGGCCGATGCGCACGTCGCAATAGCTGGCGCCCGCTTGCCTGGCTGCGGTCAAGGCGACGTCGGCCAGTCGTTTCTTCAGCGCCGGGTCCAGCGGGATCAGCAGCTGTTCCGCCGCAATCGCATTGCCGAACAACGAGGGCAGCAGCAGGCCACCAGCGGCTAGCCCTGACAGGGCGAGGAATTCACGTCGTTGCAAGGCAGCTCTCCTGGTGGAAACGGGATGGGCGGTGCGGCGAGGGGGAGGATGGATCCAAGCCGATTCTTGCGGGCCGGGCGCGGGCCGCGCAAATGACTTTTGGCACGGCCCCCGGTTCAACCCAGGCTGCGCGCCGTGTTGATGATGTTGATGCCGTCGAAGCGGGCAGTGGCGGCACCGTGCGACACCGCCGAGACCTGGCTGGGTTGGCCCTTGCCGTCGAAGAACGAACCGCCCAGGCGGAAGTCGCGCGCATCGCAGATCGCGCTGCAGGCGTTCCAGAATTCCGGCGTGCGGATTTGGTAGGCGGCGTCCTCCACCATCTCTTTGATCTCGCCGTTGCGGATGCGGTAGTACAGCTGGCCGCCGAACTGCGCGTTGTAGCGCTGCTGGTCGATGGAGTAGGAGCCGCGGCCGTGGATGTAGAGGCCGTCCTCCACGTCCTTGACCATCTGCGCCGGGGTCAGCGGCGCCTTGCCCGGCGCCAGCGACACGTTGGCCATGCGCTGGAACTGCACGCTCTTCCACGAATCGGCATAGCTGCAGCCGTGCGAAGCGTCCTCGCCGAGGATGTGCACCTCGTCGCGGGTGGCCTGGTAATTGACCAGCACGCCGTCCTTCACCAGATCCCATTTGCGCGTCTTCACGCCCTCGTCGTCGTAGCCCACCGCGCCCAGGCTGTAGGGCTCGGTCTTGTCGGCGGTGAAGTTGACGATGTCGCTGCCCCAGCGGAAGCCGGCCTCGCGCTTGTCCAGGGTGGCGAAGCTGGTGCCGGCGTAGTTGGCCTCGTAGCCCAGCACGCGGTCCAGCTCCAGCGGGTGGCCGACGTTCTCGTGGATGGTCAGGAACAGGTTGGACGGATCCAGCACCAGGTCGTACTTGCCGGGTTTGACAGACGGCGCCTTGAGCTTGGCCCGCGCCTGCTTCGCCGCGGCGATGGCGTCCTCCACCGGATCGTAGGAGTGGCCGTAGCCGACCACGCCGCCGGGCAGCTGGAACCTGCCGGCGGCATCGCCATCCAGGAACTCCCAGCCCATGCCCATCGGCGAGGACAGCCCGTTGCGGGTGCGGAACTTGCCGCTGGCCTTGTCGATGGCGGTGACGGTGAACGGCAGCCAGATGCGGTGCACGTCCTGGTCGATCCACGAACCGTCGCTGGACGCGAAGTACTTCTGTTCGTTGACCAGGAACAGCTGCGAATTGATGAAGTCGGCGCCGGCATTGCGCGCAGCGGCGTTCACCGCCAGCAGCAGCGCGGTCTTGTCCTTGACCGGCACCGCCATCGCGTTCTTGCGGATCGGCGTCTGCCAGCGCACTTCACCCACGCCGGCCTGCGGCGCCAGCTGCACCGGCTGCTCGCGCAACCGCGCATTGGCCCGCGCCACCGCCAGCGCCCGCGCCACCGTCTCGCGCACGCCGTCGGCAGTCTGCCGATGGGTGGCGGCAAAGCCCCACGCACCATCCACGATCACCCGGATGCCGACCCCGGACGATTCGCTGTTGCTCACGTTCAACACCCGGTCCTCGCGGGTCTGGATGGCCTGGTTGAGATAGCGCCCGATCCGCACGTCGCAATAACTGGCCCCGCCCGCCCGCGCCTGCGCCAGCACCGCATCCGCCAGCGCCTTGTTGCGCGCCGCATCGGCCGGCGCCAGCAGCTGCTCGGCGGCGATCAGCCGCGCGTGCGGCAGCATCAGCCCGGCCAGGCCGAAGCCGGACAGCGCCAGGAATTCGCGTCGTTGCATCTGTCTCTCCCCGCAGCGCTGATCGCGCTGCCAACGCTGGATTCTCGGCAGGCCAGGGCGGGGTGGGGAGTGTCTTTCGGCATGGGGCGGTGCCGCCGCCAGCGCCCCGCATCGGTCTGCCCGCGTTGCGTGGGCACGGCCCGGATCAAACGTCAGGCGGCTTCCTGACCATCGCGCGGCTTTCGGGCATCAACTGAATTGTCCAATATAGATTTTCATGAACTGATACGTCGAACCGGCAGGGACGACCTGCGGCGTCAATCGACAGCCGATGGCAGCCCTGTGGTTCACGCCAACGCCGCCATGCACGTGGGGATTCTTCTTGACGCTCTCCACGAACGCCTGCGATGCCGCGGCATTCCCCACATTGTTGGCAGGATTCGACCATGCATTCGGGCGGCGTATGGTCTGCCCCGGCCACTGCGCCGGACGAAAACCGGACGCGGAAATCGCGTTCAGGCAGTCCTCCCAGATGCTGCCCGAGGCCACCACGCCGGCCGGAATGACGTAGCTCCTCGTCGTATTTCCATATTCGTGAATGGCAATGTGGGTGCTTGGCATGGCCTGCTCCTGATGTGGGCGGAGGATGCGCCTGACGTTGCACGCAGCCACCCTGCATGCACTAACGGGGAGTATGTCGCGCCCACCCCTGATCACAATCTTCCTTTGGGCATATGGCGCTAGGTGCGCGGCACTCGCGATCAACGTCGAGTTTCCGATACCACGGATCGAGCGCGCGCCCGCCATCGCGCACCCCCGTAGCCAATCGCCCCCAGCAACACCAGCCCCAGCGGCAACGCCCCCGGTTCGCCTTCGGTGGTGACCATCATCACCAGCAGCGCCAGGCCAAGCGCGGCCACTACCAGCGATACCGTTTTCAGGGTCTTCGGCGTCATCTATGTCTCCTGTCTTGCAGGCGGGCAATGTGCCGGCGGACGGTGTGCTGACCATGAAGCGGGCGAGGGCGGGAGGCGTTGCCGGCCGCTCCCCGCGTAAGGCTCAGGCGTCGAGGCGCTGCGCCGGGTAGTCCTCTTCCGCCAGCGCGGCGATGGCGGCGTCGGCGCTGAAGGCGCCGCTGGCTTCCACTTCGCCCCTGGCCAGGTCCACGCGCACCTGCGCGGCGGGGTCCAGCGCCTGCAGGGCGCGGGTGACGGCGTTGACGCAATGCTGGCAGCTCATGTTTTCGACCTTGAACAGCATGGATGTCTCCCGGTGTGGTGGAAGCGGGCAGTGTCGGCCTTGCCACGGTGGCAAGGTCAAGCCTAGGCTGCGCGCTTGACCTTCCCATGTTGGGAAGGTGGAAGCTGGCCGCGGACATCATCGCAGCGAGGCCGTCATGACTACCGACTCCACAATCCAGCTGGGCATCACCGGGATGACCTGCGCCAGCTGCGCGGGCCGGGTGGAGAAGGCGCTGCGCAAGCTGGACGGGGTGGAAGAGGCGTCGGTGAACCTGGCCACCGAGGTGGCCTCGGTGAGCGCACCAGGCCTGCCGCTGGCGCAGCTGGTGCAGGCGGTGGAGCGCGCCGGCTACGGCGTGGCCGCCGATGAGACGCACCTGGCCATCGAGGGCATGACCTGCGCGTCCTGCGTGGGGCGGGTGGAAAAGGCATTGGGCAAGGTGCCGGGCGTGCTGTCCGCCAGCGTGAACCTGGCCACCGAAACCGCGCAGGTGCGGCATCTGGCCAGCACGCCGGTGTCGGCGCTGCAGGCAGCGGTGGTGAATGCCGGCTACCGGGTGCGCGAGGAGGCGACGCAGGGGGCGCCGGCTGCCGGCATGTCGAAGGAGTTGCGGCATGTGCTGCTGGCCGGGGCGCTATCGCTGCCGCTGGTATTGCCGATGCTGCTGATGCCGCTGGGGGTGCACTGGCAGTTGCCGGGCTGGGTGCAGTGGCTGCTGGCCACGCCGGTGCAGTTCTGGCTGGGCGCGCGCTTCTACCGCGCCGGGTTCGCCGCGCTGCGGGCGCGCAGCGGCAACATGGACCAGCTGGTGGCGCTGGGTACCAGCGCGGCCTACGGCCTAAGCCTGTTCCAGCTGCTGGCGGCCGGGTCGCAGCACCACGCGCCGGCGCTGTATTTCGAATCCTCGGCCGTGGTCATCACCCTGATCCTGCTGGGCAAGTGGCTGGAGGAGCGCGCCAAGCGCCAGGCCAGCGACGCCATCCGCGCCCTGCAGGCGCTGCGGCCGGCCACCGCGCGGGTGCTGCGCGATGGCGCGGAGGTGGAACTGGCGCTGGCCGAGGTGGCGGTGGACGACGTGGTGGTGATCCGCCCCGGCGAGCGCGTGCCGGTGGACGGCGTGGTGATGGAAGGTCGCAGCCACGGCGATGAATCCCTGCTCACCGGCGAGTCGCTGCCGGTGCCGAAGGCGCCCGGCGATGCCGTCACCGGCGGCGCGGTGAACGGCGAGGGCCGGCTGCTGGTGCGCACCACCGCGGTGGGTACCGAATCGGTGCTGGCGCGGATCGTGCGGCTGGTGGAGGACGCACAGGCGAAGAAGGCGCCGATCCAGCGCATCGTGGACCGGGTCAGCGCGGTATTCGTGCCGGTGGTCATCGCCATCGCGCTGGTCACCCTGCTGGGCTGGGGCATTGCCAAGGGCGACTGGGCGCAGGCGCTGCTCAATGCGGTGGCGGTGCTGGTGATCGCCTGCCCGTGCGCGCTGGGACTGGCGACGCCGGCCGCGGTGATGGCCGGCACGGGCGTGGCCGCACGCGCCGGCATTTTGGTGAAGGACGTGGAAGCGCTGGAAACCACCCGCCAGCTGCGCAGCGTGGCCTTCGACAAGACCGGCACGCTGACCATGGGCAAGCCCGCGCTGATGCAGCTGCACGCGCTGGACGGTGAGGAGGCGGCGCTGCTGGCGCTGGCCGCGGGCCTGCAGCAGGGCAGCGAACACCCGCTGGCGAAGGCGGTGCTCGCCGCCGCCAGCGAGCGCGGCATCGCGACGGCCGAGGTCACCGACATTGCGGCGGTCACCGGCCGCGGCGTCGAAGGCCGGGCGGGGCGGTCCCGCGTGGTGCTGGGGCATGCCCGCTGGATGGGCGAATTGGGCATCGACCTGTCGCCCGCACAGGCGCAGGCGGATGCGGCATCGAACGCCGGGCAGACGCAGTCGTGGCTGGCCCGGGAAACCGGCGGCGAATGGCGCCTGCTGGGCCTGCTGGCCTTCGGCGACGCGCTGCGCCCGCAGTCGGCGGAGGCCATCGACGCGCTGCACGCGATGGGCATCCGCCCGCTGATGCTGTCCGGCGACAACCGCGCCGCCGCCCGCGCGGTGGGTGCCCAGTTGGGGCTGGCCGACGACGAGGTGCGCGCGGAGCTGCTGCCGGCCGACAAGGTGGAGGCCATCCGACAGCTGGCGGAACAGGGCCCGGTGGGCATGGTGGGCGATGGCCTCAACGACGCACCGGCGCTGGCCGCGGCGACGGTAGGGTTCGCGATGGGCAGCGGCACCGACGTGGCGATGCATGCCGCCGGCATCACCCTGATGCGGCCGGACCCGCGGCTGGTGGCCGACGCCATCGACATCTCCCGCCGCAGCGTGCGCAAGATCCACCAGAACCTGTTCTGGGCCTTCATCTACAACGTCATCGGTATTCCGCTGGCGGCGCTGGGCCTGCTGGACCCGATGATCGCCGGCGCGGCGATGGCGCTGTCCAGCGTCAGCGTGGTGACCAATGCATTGCTGCTGCGGCGCTGGTCGCCGCGGGCGCGCGACTGATCCCCAAGGAGCACGACATGGCCTCCAAACCCGTTCGCCCCGAGCTGGCCGATGCGCTGGAGGCGGGCCTGCACAACATCGGCCAGGCTGCGGCGCAAACCGGCGTGTCGGCCAAGATGATCCGCCACTACGAAAGCATCGGGCTGATCGCGCCGGCGGCGCGCACCTTCGCCAACTATCGCCTGTACAACCAGGCCGACCTGCACCGGCTGCGCTTCATCAAGCGCGCGCGCTCGCTGGGGTTTGCGGTCAAGCAGATCGAGGCGCTGCTGGCGCTGTGGGACGATCCCCGCCGCGCCAGCGCCGAGGTCAAGCAGCTGGCGCGCACGCACGCCGCCGAGCTGGGCGAGAAGATCCGTGAACTGCAGGCCATGCAGCGCACCCTGGAAACGCTGGCGCGGCGCTGCCACGGCGACGACCGGCCGACCTGTCCGATCCTGGACGACCTGGCGTCCTGACCGGTTGCGTTGACGCGGCGACGCGGCCTGCCGTAGGCAAGCGGGAAGTCCGTCGCCGGGATGCGGCATTCACCGACCCGTGCGCGCGCCCTTCGGCGATTGGCCGGGCAACGCGGTTGCAAGAGGCTGCCCGCATCGCCCCGTGGAGCCACGCCATGCGCCTGCTGCTGCTGATCGGCCTGCTGTGTGTCCTGCTGCCGCACGCGCAGGCGGAGAGCCTGTACCGCTGCGTCGGCCGCGACGGCGCGGTGAGCTACCAGTCGCAACCCTGCGCGGCACGGCAGCGGCTGGACCGGGTGGTGGAATACCAGCCGGAGCCGGTGACGGTACGCTCCGGGCCTGCGCCCGCGGTATCGCGCCGGCAGCCGCGTCGCTACTCGAACGGCAGCGGCGGGAATCGCATCGTGCGCGCGAGCAGCGCCACCGCCAGCCAGCGTTGCCGCATCGGCAAAGCCAAGCGCGAAGCCTCGCTGCAGCGCCTCGGCCTGAAGCGCAGCTATGACCAGCTCAGCGCACTGGATACACAGGTGCGCGCGGTTTGCGGGGGTTACTGATCTGGCGTGGAATGCCTGCCGCCGTCAGCGGTTGTCCGCGAAGGTGGTGGCGGAATGCGGCACCGTGCGCCATTTCGACAGGTCATAGCCCAGTCCGCGCAGGCGCTGGCGCGCGCGTTCCAGCTCCGCGTCCGCCACGTCGGGCGAGCGGGCGAACACCCACGCATAGTCGCGGGCATCGCGGGCCACCACCATCAGGCTGTAGTCGTCGCGCAGCCAGGCCACCACGTACTGCGCCTTCATCGGCCCGAACACGCGCACGTCCCAGACCGCGTTGCCGGTGCCGGGGCGCACCCGTGCCGGCGCCTCGATGTGCTTGCGCGGACCGTCGGCGCCGCCATGGTTGAAAGTCAGGGTGGTACGGATGCTGCCGTCGCGGCGCAGCGTGTAGGTTTCCACCGCATTCCACGCATCGCGCTCAAAGCGGGTGGGGATCCCGCCCACCAGGTACCAGGTACCCATGAAGCGGGCGAGATTCACGTGGGGAACCGGGCGGATGGCGGGCAGGTTGGCCACCACGCTGCCGATGAACAGCAGCGCGGCCGATAACCACCACTGTCGTGCAGGCAGTCGCAGGCGCATGGTGGTACTCCGGTCAGGGACGCTCAAACAGGTAGTGCGACACCATCCACTCCTGGCCGTCGGCGTAGCCGAACAGCTCGGCGCAGGCCATCCAGAACATGCGCCAGCGCTGGAACCACAGGCCGGCGGCGTCGCCGTAGGCCTCGCGCAGGATCGCCATCACCAGGTCGCGGTGCGCGTCCTGCTGTTGCAGCCAGTGGTTGGCGGTCTTCTCGTAGTGGCTGCCCTCCAGCAGCCACTGCTGGCGGATCGCCAGCGCGCCCTGGAAATGCAGCAGGGTGTCGGCCGCCGGCATCAGGCCGCCGGTGAAGAAATGCCGGCCCATCCAGTTGTCCTCGCCCTGCGTTTCGAACGGATACAGCAGGGTGCGATGGACGAAGATGTGCACGAACAGCCGCCCGCCCGGGCGCAGCCAGCTGCCGATGCGGCCCAGCAGGCTGTCGTAGTTGCGCATGTGCTCGAACATCTCCACCGAGACGCAGCGGTCGAAGCCGGCGGCGGGCAGGGCGAGGGTGTTCACGTCGCGGGTCAGCACCTGCACGTTGGAAAGGCCCAACTCGCGGCAGCGCGCTTCGATGAAGCCGCGCTGGCCGTTGGAGTTGGACACCGCGGTGATGCGGGCGTTCGGGTAGCGCTGCGCCATCCACAGGGTCAGCGAGCCCCAGCCGCAGCCCAGCTCCAGGATGTCCTGGCCGTCGGCCAGCCCGGCGCGTTCGCAGTACAGCGCCAGCATCGCCTCCTCGGCCTGGGCCAGGGTTTCGTCGCCACGCGGGTAGTAGCAACTGGAGTACTTCAGGCGCGGGCCCAGGCAATGGGTGAAGAATGCCGGGGGCAGCTCGTAGTGCTGTGCGTTGGCAGCCTCGGTTTCGATGGCTAGCGGGCTGTGGCGCAGCAGCTCCAGCAGTGCCTGCCGGCGCGCAGACTGGCCTTCGACGCCGCTAGCGCGCTCCTCCTCAAGGCGCAGCGCGCACAGCCGGCGGATGCCGGCGCGGATGGCGGCGTCGGGCAGCAGGCCGCGCTCCGCCAGCCCCAGCAGGCCGGGTGCGGGGACGTCTCGTGACAATTGGTTGGCGTCCAGGGTGGCGGTGGTCATGCGCGCGCTCCTTGTTGCAAGGTCAGGATTTCGGGAACCACGGGAACAGCATCGGCGTGCTGCGCTGGTAGGCGCGGTAGTCGTCGCCGCGGCTGCGCAGCGCCTGCTGTTCGGTAAAGGGGATGCCGCTGATGTAGCGCAGGAACAGGTACATCACCACCGGCCCCAGCAAACCGAGCCACGCCATCGGCGCGCCGATCGCGGCCACCGCGTAGGCGCACCAGTGCAGCCATTCGAAGAAGTAGTTGGGATGGCGCGAATAGCGCCACAAGCCGCTGCGGCAGGTCTTGCCACGGTTGGCGGGATTGGCACGGAAGCGCGCCAGCTGCGCATCCGCCAGCGACTCACCGGCCACCGATACGGCCCAGATGGCGATGGCGACGGCCAGCTGCCAAGCCGCCAGGTTCCGATTCGAGGCGACCACCGCCAGTGGCAGCGAGAACAGCACCACCAGCAGCGCCTGGAACTGGAAGAAGCCGAAAAATTTCGCCTGGCTGCCCTGCCAGTGTTCGCGCAGGGCGCGGTAGCGGCCATCCTCGGCTTCGCTGCGCACGCGGGCCCACAGGTGAAGTGCCAGACGCAACGCCCAGGCGGTGGCCAGTACGCCGACCAGCAGGCGCGCGTTGGACGTACCGTTGCCGGTGAACGCCAACAGCAGTGCCGCACCGGCAAGCCCGGCGGACCACAGCACGTCGACGATGCCGGCGTTGTCGCGCCGGCGCTGCCACTGCCAGCCCAGCACCATCAGCACTGCGGCCAGCAGCCAGATCCACGACAGTTGCTGCGGCAGGTTCATGCCACGCCTCCCTGCAGGTTCGCCTGCAGGCCGCGCCGGGCCAGCCAGGCCAGCAGCGGCATCGCCATCGCCCAACCGGCCGCCAATGCCAGCAGACTGTGCCACTGCGGGCTGGCGAACTGCACCACGTCCCAGCCCTGGGCGGCGCCGAGGTAGGCCAGCGGGCCGCCGATCGCACCCAGCACCGCGGCCAGCCACAGGCGCCGGTGCAGATAGCCCAAGAGCGGCACGAGGGTCAGTGCGAACGCCCACCACAGCGCCAGGATCCAGGCCGGCGAACCGGCCCACGGCCACGCTGCTGCGTAGTCCAGCAACCCACTGCGGACCCACAGGTTTTCCAGCACCAGGCCGATCGCCAGCGCCGCCACCAGCAGCCGCGTCTCCAGCACCCGCTGCGGCGACACGGACAGCCGCCACAGCGCGAACAGCGCGGCGGCCGCCACACCCGGCCACCACAGCCCGTGCCCGGCGCCGATCACCGCCGCAAACCAGGTGGCCTGGTAGCCCGCCAATGTCAGCCAGAACGTCATGCGTCCCCCTCCAGCCGACTCGCCGCAGCGGCCGGTCGCCAGCCAGGCTTGGCCATCAACAAATGCGACACGCCGATGGAACGCTCGCGGAACCCGCCTTCGCAGTAGGCCAGGTAGAACTCCCACAGGCGGATGAAGCGATCATCGAAGCCCTGCGCCCGCACCGCAGCCAGCTGGCCCAGGAAGCGCTCGCGCCAGGCATGCAGGGTGCGCGCATAGGACAGGCCGAAATCCTCCAGCGCCACCAGTGCGAGGTCGCTGCTGCGGGTCTTCGACGCCAGCATCGCGCTGACCGAGGGAATGAAGCAGCCGGGGAACACGTGGCGCTTGATGAAGTCCACCGACTGCAGCGCCTGCTCGTAGCGGTGGTCCTCAATGGTGATCGCCTGCACCAGCGCCAGCCCGTCCGGCGTCAGCAGCCGGCCGATCTGCGCGAAGTAACTGTCCTGGAAGTCCGCGCCCACCGCCTCGATCATTTCGATCGACACCAGCTTCTCGTACTGGCCATCAAGATCGCGATAGTCGGACTGCAGCAGGGTGACGCGCTCGCCCAGTCCGGCCTGCTGGATCCGCGCCGCGGCAAGGTCGTGCTGTTCGCGCGAGATGGTGGTAGTGGTGACGCGGCAGCCGTAATGCTGCGCGGCGTGCACGGCGAAGCCACCCCAGCCGGTGCCGATTTCCAGCACATGGTCGGCCGGTCCCAACGCCAGCTTGCGGCAGATCAGGTCCAGCTTGCGGTTGGAGGCCGCTTCCAGCGTGTCGTCGTCACCCGCCCAGTACGCCGAGGAATACATCAGGTCCGCGGACAGGAACAGGCGGAAGAAGTCGTTGCCGAGGTCGTAGTGCGCGGCGATGTTGCGCCGGCTGCCGGCGCGGGTGTTGCGGCGCAGGGCGTGCAGTGCCTGCATCGCCAGCCCGCCCAGCCGGGCGCTGCCGGTTTCCATACCGTCCAGCAGGTCGCGGTTGCGCACCAGCAGCTGCACCAGCCCGACCAGATCACTGCAGCGCCACAGGCCGTCCATGTAGGCCTCACCGGCGCCCACGCTGCCGTTGCCGGCAAGCGCGCGATAGAAGCCCGGGTCCAGCACCTCGAGGGTCACGGCGGGGCCGTCGCCGGCGCGGCCGAATTCCACGCTGCCCAGCGCGTCGCGGACCTGCAGATGGCCGTGGCCGAACCCGGCCAGCCGCTGCAGCAGGCGCTGGCGCAGGAAGCGGTCGAAAGCGCCAAACGTGTTGGCAGGTGCGGTCTGGACGATGGCGTTCAAGAACGGCCTCCTGAGATTCGGGGATGGTCGTGGATAGGGGTGCGCTTGAGCCAAAGGCGCAGCGCGTGCCAGTAGATGGCGCCGACGATCTGCGTGGTCATCAGCGGATAGCGCCACAGCACGCGCGCCAGCGAGGCGGTATCGAGCGGGCGTCGCTGCAGCTGCAGGTGGGCGTCGAACTCGCGGCCTGTTTCGCCCAGCACCGCCATGTTCACGTGCAGCGCATCGGCCGGCACGGTGAAGCGCCAGTCGTAGCGGCGCTGCATGTCAAGGAACGGAGAGACGTGGAAGGTCTTGTCGAAGTCCCAGCGCAACATCCGCCCGCTGCCCCCGGCCGCGGCGACCGGCAGCACATAGGCATGCCGCTCCAGCCAGGGCGTGTTGGTGATCTCGGCGACGATGCTGTGCAGGGTTTCGCCGTCGTCCTCGAAGCAGTAATAGAAGCTGACCGGGTTGAACACCATGCCGGCATAGCGCAGGTGGGTCAGCAGGCGTACCGGGCCTGCCGGGCGCTCGCCGATGGCCGCTTCGATGCGGTCCTTCACGGCTTCCTTGAGCGGGCGCTCCGGCGGGCCCAGGAAATCGGCGCGGCGGAATTCGGCGAAGTTGCGCCGCCCGGCCGACCACAGCCAGCGGCCGCGGAATACGGTGTCGATCTCGTCCAGGTCGAGGTAGAGCTGTGCCATGCGGTAGCGGAACGCATGCGGCTGCGGCGCGCTGCGGCGATGCCGGACCACGCCTTCGTAGATGGCGCTGTGCAGCGGCGCGCTCATGCCGCGGCGTCCGGCGGCCACGCCACGCCCAGTGCGGTCGCCACATCCACCGCGCTGCGGATGCCGTCCTCGTGGAAGCCCCAGCCCCAGTACGCGCCGGCAAACCAGGTGTGGTTGTGGCCCTGGATGCTGTGCTTGCGCTGCTGCGCCGCCACCGATGCCGCGTTGTAAACCGGGTGGTGATAGCGCAGACGGCGCAGCACCTTGTCGGGGTTAATCGCCTCGCTGCGGTTCAAGGTGACCACGAAGGGTTCGGGCGAGTGCAGCCCCTGCAGCAGATTCATGCAGTAGCTGACGGTGCAGGGCGCCTCGGGGTTGCCGGGCATGAAGGCGTTCCACGCCGCCCACGCCTTGCGGTTGCGCGGCAGCAGGCTGGCATCGGTATGCAGCACCACATCGTTGCGCTGGTAGGCGATCGCGCCCAGCACATCGCGCTCGTTGGCGCTGGCGTCCGCCAGCAGCGCCAGCGCCTGGTCGCTGTGGCAGGCCAACACGATGTCGTCGAAGCGCTCGCTGCCCATCGCGCTCTCCACCACCACGCCGTAGTCATCGCGGCGCACCGAACGTACGGGACAACGCAGACGTTCCTGCACCTGCCAGCGCGCACGCAGCGCATCGACATAGGTGGAAGAGCCACCGCGCACCACCCGCCACTCCGGGCGGCCGCTGACCTGCAGCATCTGGTGGTTGGCCATGAACTGCACCAGGTAGCGCGCCGGGAACTGCAAGATCTGCTCGGGCGGGGACGACCACAGCGCCGAGGCCATCGGCACCAGATGGTCGTCCCGGAATGCCGCGCCGTAACCGTTGTCGTCCAGCCAGTCGCCGATGCCTGGGCCGGGACCTTCACCCTGTAACAGTGACGGCGCCTGCCGGTAGAAGCGGAACAGGTCGCGCACCATGCCCAGGAAGCGCGGCGACAGCAGGTTGCGGCGCTGGCAGAACAGGGTGTCCAGCGTGGTCGCGTTGTATTCCACGCCGGTGCGCCCGCCGTGCACTGAAAAACTCATCGTGGTGGGCTGCGTTGCAACGCCGAGCGTGTCGAACAGCCGGGTCAGCAGCGGGTAGTGCGCGGGGTTGTGGACGATGAAGCCGGTATCCACCCGATACGGACGCCCGGCCTGCTCGACGGCGTGGGTGTGGGTGTGCCCGCCGAGATAGTCGTTGGCCTCGAACAGCACCACCTCGTGCGCCTGCGACAGCAGCCAGGCACTGGCCAGGCCGGCGATGCCGGAACCGACAACGGCGATCCGCATCTCAGTGCTCCGCCTTCGCCAGCACCCACTCGGGCACAGGCTTGAGGTCGCGCACCAGCCCCAGCAGCGCCATTAGCCGCAAGCCGTACCAGGTCAGGTCGATCTCCCACCAGCGGAAACCCTGCCGCGCGCTGCTGGAATAGAAGTGGTGGTTGTTGTGCCAGCCCTCGCCGAAGGTCAGCAGCGCCAGCCACAGGTTGTTGCGGCTGTCGTCGCCGGTGGGGAAGCGGCGGCGGCCGAAGCGGTGCGACAGCGAATTGATGGTGACGGTGGCGTGGAACAGCACCACCGTGGACACGAAGAAGCCCCACACCAGCAACTGCGGCCCACTGGTGCCCAGCGTCGGCGCAAACCGCTCCAGCAGCGCGCCCAGCACGTACAGGCCCAGCGCCATCGCAGCAGGCACCGCCACGTCATAGCGGTCCAGCCAGCGCAGCTCGGGGAACCGGGCCAGGTCGGGCACCCGGCTGAGGTCGGTGGCGAACGCGCGCCGGGTCAGGAACCAGCCCATGTGGCTGCGCCAGAACCCGTGGCGTGGAGAGTGCACGTCTTCCGGCGCGTCTGCATGGCGGTGGTGGTGGCGATGATGTGCCGCCCACCACAGCGGTCCGCGCTGCACGCTGGCGGCGCCGATCAGGGCGAACACGAACTGCAGCGGGCGTGAAGTGCGAAAAGCGCGATGCGAGAAATAGCGGTGATAGAAGCCGGTGATGGCGAACATGCGCACCGCGTACAGCAGCACCGCCACCAGCACGGCGACCGGCGAGGTGCCCACCCACAGCACGCCCAGGCAACCCAGGTGCAGCAGCACGAACGGCACCACCCGAAGCCAGTCCACCCGGTCTGCCTCAGCGTCGTTGGCAGCGGCCGCGGCGGCGGCGCTGTCGAACCATTGCAGGAGACTGCGCCCGACGGCGCGCACAGGGGCGCTAGCGGGCGGAGGGGAAAGGGGGAGCGGCTCCTGGGGCATCGCGGGGCTTCCGTGTCGGTCAGCAGGCAATACGCAGTGAGAAGGGGATTGGATGCAGGACGACGCACCGCCCCGATGCATCCGATCCCCCGCCACCTGCGTAAAGGCCGCGTCCCTCCCCGCAGGCGGTGTTTGCCCTACCATGCGTCCCGACCCCAGCCCCGGAACCCTGTCGCCCTTCGAGGCGGCCAGAGCCATGTCCATCGTCGAAACAAGCCCCGGGGAACCGGGCTACTGGTCCGGGCAGATGCAGGCGGTCGCGCGCCGCCGCGACCAAGCCTGCTTCATGCGGATCTACGATCACTTTGCCCCGCGGGTGCGCCTGTACCTGCGTGGCCTGGGCGTTCGCGAAGCGGTGGCCGAAGAGCTGGCGCAGGAAGCCCTGCTGCGGCTGTGGCAGCGCGCCGACAGCTACGACGCGGGGCGCAGCACGCTGTCCACGTGGCTGTTCCGGATCGCCCGCAACCTGCACATCGACCGACTGCGCCGCGAGAACCAGTGGATCGCCGTGGATCTGGAACCGCTGGAGTTCGAAGCCGAAACCGACAACCCCGCGTTCTCCTCCGCGGAGAGCTTCGCCGCCCATGCCGACCTCAATGAGCGCATCGAGCGCCTGTCCGCCACCCAAGCCCGCCTGATCCGTATGTCCTATTTCGAAGCCAAGTCCCACCAGCAGATCGCCGACGAGTTGGGCATGCCGCTGGGCACGGTGAAATCCTCCATCCGACGTGCCTTCCTGCGCCTGCAGTCGGGCGTGCAGGAGGCCGTATGAGCCCGCGCCACCATCTCGACCCTGCCACCCTGGTCAGCCATGCGGCGGGCGCGCTGTCGCCGGAAATGGCGGCCGTGGCCGACACCCATCTGGAAGCTTGCGCCCAGTGCCGGCGCCAGCTGGCGGATGCCGAACACGTGGGCGGCGTGCTGTTGTCGCAGCAGCAGCCGGTGCTGCCGGAACAGCCGCGCGCCGAGCGCCTGCGCGAAGACATGCTGGCGCGGTTGGAGCAGCCGTTGCCCGCTGCCCCCTTGCGCGCAGACGATGCGCCTGCCTCCAGCCGTCGCAATGCGGACGCACTGCCGCGCCCGCTGCAGCCCTACTTCGGCAACAGCTGGAAAGCGTTGCGCTGGCGCTGGATGGCGCCGGGCGTGCACATGATCCGCGCTCTGCGCAGCAGCGGCGACACCCTGATCCTGCTCAAGATCGCGCCCGGCAAGAGCATGCCGGTGCACAGCCACGGCGGCAGCGAGCTGACCCAGATCCTGAAGGGCGCCTACGACGATGAGCTGGGCCATTTCGGCCCCGGCGACATGGCCGACCTGGACAGTGATATCGAGCACCAGCCGGTGACCTCGCCAGGCGTGCCCTGCATCTGCGTGGCCGCGCTGGACGGCCCGCTGCAGTTCCGCGGCTGGCTGGCGCGCAAGCTGCAGCCATTGGTGGGCCTGTAACGCAGCGCCGGTTCGCCGCCGGTAAAAGCAGAAGGCCCGCATCCTGCGATGCGGGCCTTTTCGTTACCGGTGGGAGGGCTCAATCTCCCTGGCGGCGCAGCGACAGGAATTCCTTGCGCAGCGAAGCGTCTTCGAGGAAGCGGCCGCGCATCACGCTGTTGATCATCTTCGAGCCGTCGTCCTTCACCCCACGCCAGTGCATGCAGTAGTGGTCGGCCTCCATCACCACCGCGATGCCGTCGGGCTTCAGCCGCTGCTCCAGCAGATTGGCGATCTGGCTCACCGCTTCCTCCTGGATCTGCGGGCGGCTCATCACCCAATCGATCAACCGCGCATATTTGGACAGGCCAATCAGATTGGAATCTGCATCCGGCAGCACGCCCACCCAGACCCGGCCCATGATCGGGCACAGATGGTGCGAGCAGGCACTGCGTACGCGCAGCGGGCCGACGATCATCAGTTCGTTGAGGCGTTCCGCGTTGGGGAATTCGGTGATGGCCGGCGCCTGCTGGTAACGCCCGGCAAACAGTTCGCGCACGAACATCTTGGCCAGCCGGCGGCCGGTGTCGCGGGTGTTGTGGTCGTTGTCGACATCGATCACCAGCGCACGCAGCATCTCCTGCGCCTTGGCGGCCACTTCGGCCTCGATCGCCTCCAGGTCGCCGTCTTCCAGGAAGTCGGCGATGTTGTCGTTGGCGTGGAAGCGGGTGCCGGCATTGCGCAAGCGATCACGGACGCGCTGCGATGCAGGGAGCATCGCAAGACGCTGGATAGGTGCAGGATCCCGCAGGGGCTGCGACATGGTGTGAGCCTCGAAAGGTAGGGGGAAGGACGGGCGGTGTCCGCGATGCGGTTGGGTGCGTCCGTGTTTACGTGCCATCCCTTGGGGTGGAGGCAGCGCGCCCCGCTTGCGGCTTACGCCGCGCGCCCGGCGGACTGGCCGGGCGGGGCGGCCGGGCGGGGCGGCCGGGCGGGGTGGCGGTCAATTCAGCCGGCGCGCGGGGTGCGCACGGCGCGCCGATGCAGCAGTCCGGCTGCAAGCGCCGTCACGGCGACCACCACTGCCAGCGCCATCGCCACGCTGGCGGCGGTGTCCGCGCCGGGCAGGGCGGACGCCTGCTGTCTGGCGTGCACACCCAGCAGCCCCCAGATCGCGGCAAGCGCATACCAGGGATTGCCGCGCAGCTTGACCACCGCGCCCAGCAGCAACACCCCGGCCAGCGCGAACAGCACCAGCGTCCACGGCAACATGCGTTCGGTGGACAGCAACTGGAACGCCACCACCACCTGCGCCAGGTTGAGGAACACCGCCAGCGACACCCAGCCCGCGTGCAGGGAGAGCGGCAGCCATTGCCACCACGGGCCGCGTCGATGCCCCTGCGTATGCGATGCCAGCCACGCTGCACCCAGCAGGCAAACCAGGCTCCCCCAGATGATCGCCAGCGCCAGCCAGAACCATTGCAGGCTGAACACCACCATCCACAACGAGGTCAGCGCGAACCCGGCCGCGGTGAGCAGGCGGATGCGCTGCAGGCGGGTACCGGCCTGACGCACGCGCGCCTGGGCGATCCCGAACACCACGTCCAGCAGGAAGATCGGGCCCCAGATCGAGAACGCGTAACCGGCCGCGACGATCAGGGTGGGGTAGCGATCCGAGATTTCGCCGTTGGTGGGGCCGAACACTCCGGTGTTGGACAGCCAACCCACCAGCGGCATCGCCAGGGCCAGGGCGAGTACGAGGAACCTCACTTGCATTCCCCGTCGAAGCTGTCGGCGCCGGCTTCCGTCTCCGGCCAACGCTGCGGTACGCGCTGGATGCGGGCGACGTCGTACCCCAGCGTGCCAGCGCGCGCCAGCATCGCCTGGTAGTCACTTTCCGGCACGGTGGGCGTTCGCGCCATGTACCACAGGTAGTCGCGCGCATCGCGCACCACCAGCACCTGGCCATAGTCTTCCGCCAGCCAGCCGATCTTGTACTGCGCCTTGAACAGTCCGAAGAAGCGCACCTTCCACTCGGCGTTGCCGGTGCCAGGCACCACCAGGCCGGTGGAGCCGAACAGCTTCACCGGCGCGTCGAAACTGTCGGGCCGGTAGCGATACCAGGTGCAGATATTTCCCTTGCGGTCGAGCCGGTAGGTTTCCACCGGGTTATGACTGCCGCGCTCGAAACGGGTGGGAATGATGCCGATCACGTACCAGCGGCCCATGAACCGCTGCAGATCCACGCTCTGCACGGTGGGGATGGGCGTGCGTGCCTCGGCGCAACCGGTCAGCAGGAGCGCAAGCAGGAGGGGCAGGGCGGAGGCGGCAAGGCTGCGCATGGCGGGAACGGCGGAAGCGGAGGTAGCGCCTGTACGCAGCCGCGGCCCAACCGGATGCAGTGTTGGGGGTGTGGCTGGTCTGGCAGCTGCCGGACGTCGAGCCTCTCGTCCGAGTGTGCAGCACGGCGCGCAGTGCGGCTGCATCCGAATGCCTGCGCCGCGCGTACCCACCCACATCGCGACGACCCGGGATGGTGGGTGATGCTGGAGAAGTACCTCGTTTACGGCGCTACCGGCGGCGTGGGTAGCACCTTGTGCCGCCGCCTTGCCGCAGAGGGGCGCAAGCTGCACCTCGTCGCCCGAGACGCGGATCGGCTGCGTCCGCTTGGCGAAGAACTGGGCGCCAGCTGGAGCGCGGTGGACGTACTTCAAGCCGATGCGATCACTCAGGTCGCCGACGAAGCAGGGGCCACGCTCTCGGGCCTGGCGTACGCTATCGGCAGCATCAACCTGAAGCCGTTCGAGCGGGTCACGGCGGCGGACATGGAGCGCGATTTCCGCCTGAACGCCGTCGGTGCGGCGCTGGCGGTGCAGGCCGCATTGCCGGCGCTGCGGGCGGCGCCGACCCGCGCATCGGTGGTGCTGTTTTCCTCGGTCGCGGCGCAGCGTGGTTTCCCGATGCACGCTTCGATCAGCATGGCCAAGGCGGCGGTCGAAGGCCTGGTGCGCTCGTTGGCGGCGGTGCTGGCGCCGGCGGTGCGCATCAATGCGGTCGCGCTGTCGTTGACCGACACGCCGCTGGCGCAAGGCATGACCAACAACCCGCGCCTGCGGGAATCGATTGCCGCGGCGCACCCGCTTGGGCGGCTCGGAACCGCCGACGATGCTGCCGCAATGGCGGCATTCTTGCTGTCCGCGCAAGCCGACTGGATCACCGGCCAGGTACTGGCGGTCGATGGCGGGCGCGGCGCTGTGGCAGGCAAGTAAGGCCGCCCGATGCCACGCATGCGCAGGAAGCAAGAACTGCCTCAGAAGGCATGCGCCACCTGCGGGCAGCCGTTCCAGTGGCTGCGTAAATGGGCGCGCGACTGGAACGCCGTGCGCTACTGTTCCCGGCGTTGCCGCGGACGTGGTTGAGGCGCCGGCGATGGGCAAAAAGGTATTGCTGGTCGGCGCCACCGGCCTGGTGGGGCAGGGCGTATTGCATGTCTTCCTGCAGGCGCCCGATATCGACCGGGTAACGGCGCTGGTGCGGCGTCCGCTTGCAGTTGGCCACCCCAAGCTTCGGGTCCTGCAGGTGGCCGGGTTCTCGGCCCCAGCACTGGCGACGTTGGATCTTTCCGGTATCGATGCCTGCGTGTATTGCGCCGGGCCGCTGCCGCTGGGGATGTCCGAAGTCAGCTATCGCGAGGCCACCGTCGCCACCCTGTCGCGGGTGGTGGATGCCTACGCGGCGGCCAAACCCGGCGGCTTCATCGCCTACGTCTCCGGCAAGGGCGCCGACGCGCACAGCCGGCTGATGCCCGCGCGGGTCAAGGGCGAGGCCGAGCAGGTGCTGGCCCGTTGCGAGCTGCCACACACCAACGTGCGCCCAGGCGTGGTGCGGCCCGTGGCAGGTGCAATTTCGCCACACCTGCTGCGACGGCGGCTGTATGCGCTGGGCCAGCCGGTGCTGGCAGCAGGCGCGCGGCTGCTGCCTGGCGTGTTTACCACCACCCAGGCAATCGGCGAATGCATGCTGCAACTGGTGCGCGCATCGGGACCGCGGCCGGCGGTGGTGGAGAACATCCGGATCGGCACAACGATGGCGATCCCGCGCGCGCCGGCTGCGCATGGGTAGGACGCAGGGCATCGGGTATTCTCGGGGCCACCGCACCCAGGAGCAGGCCGCATGCAATCCAACGAGGCGCGCGAAGGCTGTGGACTTTGCCGCGACGCGGCGCCGCTGGATTTCGATTTCAGCTATGCCTTCCAGCCGATCGTCAACGTGACCACGCGTGAAGTGTTCGCCCACGAAGCACTGGTGCGCGGGCCGGCAGGCGAGCCGGCGCCCACGGTGCTGTCGCGCATCACCGATGCCAACCGATACCAGTTCGACCAGGCCTGTCGCGGCAAGGCGATCGAGATCGCCTCGCGGCTGGGCATGCAGTCCCAACTGTCGATCAACTTCCTGCCCAACGCCATCTACCGCCCCGAACTGTGCATCCGCTCCACCCTGGTGGCGGCGCGCCAGCACGGCTTCCCGATCGACAGGATCATCTTCGAGACGGTGGAGGGCGAGGAGGTCAACGACGGCAAGTGGCTGTCCGAAGTGCTGCGCGAATACCAGCGGATCGGCTTCCTGACCGCGATCGACGACTTCGGCGCCGGCTTCGCCGGCCTCAATCTGCTGGCCGACTTCCAGCCCGATATCGTCAAACTGGACATGGCGCTGGTGCGCGGGATCGACGCCAACAAGCCACGCCGCGCGATCGTCGCGGGTGTGGCCGCGATCTGCCGCGAGCTGGGCATCCGGGTGATCGCCGAAGGCATCGAAACCGAAGACGAAATGCGCTGCCTGCGTGACCTGGGTGTCGCGCTGATGCAGGGATACTGGTTCGGTCGCCCGCAGTTTGAAGCGTCCACGCCTGCCGAAGCGATCCCATGGCCGCCGTGACGGCGGCCGACCGCGCGCCGGCATCCCGCGAGCTGGTATCCGTCTTCCCTGGCGAAAACCGCTGCAGCCTTGTGCAGCGGGCGGATGCTGCGATGTATCGCGCCAAGAGCGGCGGCCGCAACCGTGTGATGGCGGCAGCCTAGGCTGGATCAGCGCGGCAGCGCGCTCCACGCCGCCAACGCGGCGTCGCGCGACGCCGCGAGGTCGATCATGGGGGCAGGGTAGCCGCAGGCGGCCAGTGCGGACGGATGTCGCCACGGCTCATGGAGCACCTTGGCCGGCAGCGCCGCCAGCTCCGGCAGCCAGCGTTTGAGATAGGCGGCTTCGGGGTCGAACCTTGCCGCCTGCAGGTGCGGGTTGAACACACGAAAATAGGGCGCCGCATCAGCGCCGCAGCCGGCGACCCATTGCCAGCCCAGGGTGTTGTTGGCCAGGTCGGCATCCACCAGCGTGTCCCAGAACCAGCGGGCGCCGTGCTGCCAGTGCTGGCGCAGGTTCTTGGTGAGGAAGCTGGCCACCACCATGCGCACACGGTTGTGCATCCAGCCGGTATGCCAGAGCTCGCGCAGGCCGGCGTCAACCAGCGGGATGCCGGTGCGGCCGCGCTGCCAGCGTTCCAGCAGCGCGTCGTCGGCGGCAGCCCAGCGGAAGCCATCGAAGCGCGGGTTGAAGTTGGCATTCGGCGTGTGCGGGAAGTGGTAGAGCAGGTGGTGGGCGAATTCGCGCCAGCCCAGTTCACGTAGATAGGGCTCCAGATCCGGGTGGCGACGCGCATCGGTGGCCGCCGCCCGGTCCTGCAAAGTGCGCTGGATCTGGCGCGGGGTGATTTCGCCGAAATGGAGATGGGGCGACAGCCGCGAGGTGCCATGACGCGCCGGCAGGTCGCGGCCTTTCGCATAATCCGACACGGCATCATCGGCGAAGATTTCCAGCAGTTCGCGGGCGCCGGCTTCGCCCGGTGTCCAATTGCTGGCCAACCCGTCGTCCCAGCGGATCGTGGGAAGCAGCCCCAGTGCCGCGGTGGGCAGGCTGCCCGGCAGGCGCAGCCATTCGCGCGCCCGCGCTACCGGCAGCGGCCTCGGCTCCGGCAAGCTGGCGCGCAGCTTGCGCCAGTACGGCGTGAACACCCGGTACGGTTGGCTGGCGTCGGTCGCCAGCGTCCAGGGCTCGCTCCAGAGCGCACCAGCATGGCTGTGGACCGCGATGCCATCGGCGCGCAGCGCCGCCTTCAGCACGGTATCGCGGGCGATCCCATCCGGTTCGTGTTGGCGGTTCCAGTGGACGTCGGTGGCACCGGTGGCGCGGACCAGGGCGCGCAGCTGATCCAGGGTGTCCCCGGCCACCAGATGCAGGTCGCCAGCTTGCGCCGCCAGCTGGCCGCGCAGGGCTTCGAGCCCGTGATGCAACCACCAGCGGCTGGCGGCGCCGGGTTCCCAGGGTGCTTGCTCGTGCGGCGCGTGCACAAACACCGGCAACACCCGATCGTGCGCAAGGCAGGCGGCGGTCAACGCCGCATTGTCGGCAAGGCGAAGGTCGTGCCGGAACAGCACCAGGGCCGTGGACATCGGGCTAGGGAACCTGCATTCAACGGGACACGCCATATATACGTTCGAAGCAGCGAATCCGATGCACCTCGTACCAATCTTTACATAATATGCATTCCCCGCCCGGATTCTGCGAAATAAGGCGCTGCGTGCGCCTGTGTTGCCGCCTCCGGGCCTCGCGCGTCCTTGCCGGGTAGGGGAGTAGCTGCCAGCAGCACAACGACCGCTGCCGCGCTTCCTGCGAGCTTTCGCCAGAACGTGATTTCCCTTGCCGATGTGGCGATTTCTGCCCTGTGCGCAGCCACGTACTTTTGCGCATTCCAGCCCAGCAGGTCGCAGCACGCGATTACCGCGTCGTCGTCCATCTTCCGGGTTCCCCGGATGTAGTTGTTGACGCGGGAAAGGCTCATTCCCGTCGCCTCTGCGATGGCCGTTTGGGAGTCACCGAAGCGCCCACGAAGGGCAACAAGCAGCGTTTCTTGCGTGGTCATATCAACACCTGTTGACAGCCGCTACACGGCCGTGTAGAAAGGCTGCGCGCTCAACAGCCGTTGAGCAAGGGCCACGCCACCGGGGCGGGTCGCAGGGCAGGGGGCCGGATTCCCCCTAGGCGAAATCCCCCGCCGCGCCCTGTCCGCCCCGCTGGCCTTCTCTGGGGGGCAGGGCATGTTTAAGGTTTACTCCACGACTGGCGATGCTTGGCAGGAAGAACGCACGTTCTCCGACCACCGCCACGCCGCGCATTTCGCCGCGCAGCTTGAAGCCGCCATTCCGGGCATTCGCTGCGCCGTTCGCCGGGTGCGCTGATGGACGTTCTCGATCTGCTCTTCGCGCTCGCGTTCGTGTCGGTCGCGTTGATCGCTTCCGGCGCTGTTCTGTTCGCAGTTCGCCTGGTTGCCGTGTCGCGTGGCTGAGCGCTTCGTCATCTCGTACGAATACGGCCAGCTGGTGGAGGGCTACAACGCCGCCAGCGATGCATTGCGCTGGGAGCGGCTCAACGCCGGCACAGGTCTGCATAACGCGCACGTCATCGCTACGTTTGCGGCTGAGGCGTCCGAGTGGCAAGCGGCCATGCGTCGTTGCCCTGTGTTCTTGGGGCAGGCGGCATGACCGCGCCCGCCGCTCTTGGACTCCCCGCTACTAACAGGGGAGTCAGTGAAACTGAACGGGTCGGAGTAATCGTTGACTGGTTCGCCGCTTCTGTTGATCTGTTCGCTGTTCTGGAAGCTCGGGACGCCGTAGGCGACCGCTGCGAACTCCTTAACGACCTGAACGGCACGCTTGGCGTGTGCGCTCCTGAGATTGCGCAGCACGTCGCGGCTCACTTCTTCGGTGATCTGTTTCAGCTGTCCGACGTTGGCCGGGGTCGCTTCTATGCATGGGTGGTTCGCCTGTTCAACAGCGCGGGCGACAAGGTAGGGCAGGTCGAATTTGGCGGCACGCACACCAACCGCCAGGACGGCACCGTTACCGCTCGCATCGAATTGACCGGCGACGGTTGCCGCCTCTATGAAACCAGCGGCGGCAGTGACCATGCGCAGCGGTGGTCGCTGCTCGCTTCGCTGCTGGGCCTCTGCGGCGCGCGTCTTACGCGCGTCGATCTGGCGGCAGACGATTTCCGGGGCGCATACCCGATCCAATGGGCGCTTGATCGCTACAACGACGGATCATTCGATAAGCGCGGCCAGCGCCCGAAGGGTCGATTCATTGACGACATGGGCAACGACACCGGCAAGACGTTGTATGTCGGCGTGCGCAAGTCAGAGAACCAGCTGCGCGTGTATGAGAAGGGCAAAGAGCAGGGCGACCCTGCAAGCCCTTGGGTGCGCTACGAGGGCGAATTCCACGCCAGCAATCGGCGCGAGCTTCCCCTCGACATGCTGACCGATGGTGCGCCGTATCTCGTCGGCTGCTATCCGGTGCTGGATTTCGTGGACGGTGTGGGCGAACGGCTCCGCGTTGCTGCCGCACAAGTGCTGGCCAACTGCGTTCGCGCGGTGCGTCATTTCCGCAAGCAATACGGGCCGATGCTCAACGCGCTGCTGCACGCCGCAGGCGGTGATGAAAGCACGCTGCATCGACTGATTCAGGGCACGGCGCGTTCATCGCTGCCGAAGTGGTGCCCGCATCCCGACGAAGCCTCGCAGCTGCTGTCGGCAATCCTTTTCGCGCCGCTTGGCGCACATCAGGGCGACCAGCCCGAAACCAGCCCAAAGGAGGGCACACCATGAAGCTGCAGATTGAAATCACGGCCACGACGGCCACCACCAAGAGCGGCACCACCAAGGCTGGCAAGCCGTGGCAGATCATCGAACAGGGCGGCATGGTCACCTTCCCCAACGGGGAGCGTCGCCGCTCTTCGTTGCAGCTGGAGGCCGACGCGCCCGACCTGCAGCCTGGCATCTACGAACCGAAGGATGACGCGCTGTACCCGGGCGATTTCGGCTCGGTGCAGATCAGTATGCGCGCCAAGAACTGGCAGCGCGTCGATTCCAAGAGCGCCGGGAAGTAAGCCATGCCTCGGGTTCTCGTGTGCATGGACGAAGTGCCCGCGCCTGACGGCTCGTGCGCCGTTTCCGCGTGGCAGGAGCAACCCGCAACCCTTCCGCCTGACCTGACGGTTGAGCAGGTTCAGGCCATCGCACCACACCTCGCGGTTCTGCTGGCCGTCGCGTGGGTGTGGCGTCAACTCGGCCGGCAATTACGTTAAAGGAGTTTCACCAATGGATGTTTCTGAAGCTGTGACCATTCTGGCGGGTCTGACCGCTGCCATCACCCTCATCGGTGCCGCCAAGCTCGCGCCGGCTGCGACCGCCGTGGCCTTCAAGTGGCTGAAGGGTGCCATCTTCGGCTGATAGCCGGGGTGGGAAATGGGGGCGGCGTTGTCGCCCCCTTTTTTTCAATGGGTGATGACATGGGATGGCTTGTGCTATGCGCGTTTTTGCTGGCGCTAAAAATCATGTTCGAGGATTGATCCTCGGCTTCTTGGTCGTGATGTGCGCGTGGCCGATGTTCGCGTCCTCGCAGTCCTCGGGCGGCACGCTGTATGCAACGTCGATCACGGGCACGTCTGCGGGCGGCGCGGGCCTGAGTGGCACGTTGAACATGACCTACGACGCCGCCAGCAAACAGTGGTACTACCAAGCGCCCGTGTCCGTTGGCTGGGGCACACTCGGCAACGCGCTGCGCTCCGCGATGCGCGGCGCTGGCCGCTTCCTGCCCTATGTCGGTCTGGCTATGACTGCCGCCGATCTTGCCGGCTGGGATATGGCCGATGGTTGGTTTAACAAGGGTGATGGCGTTCCTTCGCGCGACATTTCGAACGGCACATCGTTCTGGTGTGCCACTCCTCAAATCGTGATGCTGCCGGCGACGTACTGCACCGAGAATAAGGAGCAGATGCGGACCTTCATGAACGGCCAAAAAATCGGCCCAGCCGATCCGGCCTATGGTCAAACGATTACGCGCGTTCTCGATGGATGGGACGATTCCTTAGTTCTTCAATCCTTGACCGATGGCACGCTTACAGGTTCAGTCACCGTTGCGCGTCAGGTAACGCTCCCCGCTGAATATCGCACGCCGGAATATCGCCCCGCCACCGACGTGACCGAGCTGGAGCTTGTGCAGGCGATGGCGAACCTCGGCCCAGGTGCGCATCACACCATGCTCCATGATTCGAACGGACGCCCGCATATGTTCCCCGAGGTGTACTCGGCCATGCAGGGCACGGCAAACGGCATTGCCAATTCCACCGGCACGAATGTCACCGTTGGCGGCTCTCCGGTTGATCCTACGTCGCCCGACAACCCTGCACCGGTGCCCGGTGCTGATCCGCTCCCCTCGGAGCTTCCCGCCTTCTGTGAGTGGGCGAAAGTGGTTTGCGATTTCATCACTTGGTACAAGGACGAAGGCGAGCCGTTGAAGGACGTTGAGCTGCCTGTAGAAGAGGGCATGGACCCCACCGTTTCATGGTCATCGGGCCAGTCTGCGGGTTCCTGTCCTTCGCCGGAATCCGTCGAGGTCATGGGCACAACTGTGCAGTTCACGTATCAGCCGGTGTGCGATTTTGCGACCTTCGTTCGGCCGATCTTGATCGCGGGTTCTCTCGCTATCGCGGCTTTCATCATCGCCGGTCTGAGGTCCACCAATGATTAGCGCGCTTAAACTCCTGCTTGGTTCACTGCTGGGAAATTTCATCGCTCGGATTCTCACCGGGGCAGGGCTGACCATCGTCACGGGTGCCGTTCTGGTGCCCGTTGTGACCACGGCGCTTGATGCTGCTGCGTCCTCGCTTGGTGGCGTGTCCGGTGACATTCTCGGCGTCGTGAATCTCGGCGGCTTGGGCGAATGCATGTCGATCATCGGCTCGGCAATGCTCACGCGGACGACTATCAACGCGGGCCGCGTTGGTTTGAAGAAGGCGGCTTCTGCATGATCACGATCATTACCGGCCAGCCGGGCAACGGCAAAACGCTGATGGCGATGGACCTGATGCGCTTGGAATATGAGCGCAATGCCGAAGCGGTGAAGCAGGGCAAGGAGCAGCCCCGCCGCTTCTTCTCCAACGTCGCCGGGGCCACGACCGAAGAGAACCCGCAGGCGTTCCCGTGGGTCGAGCGCATGCCCGATCACAACGATTGGACGAAGCTGCCGCGCGGCTCTTTCGTGCAGCTGGATGAGGCGCATTCGGACGGCCAGACTCCGGGGCTAGAGCGATACGGCAACCTCTTTCCCTCAACCGGCAAGCCGGGGGAATCCAACGATCCGCGCATTCGGGCCATGTCCACGCACCGGCACGGCGGCTACGATCTGCAGCTTGTGACGCAGTGGCCGTCGAAGATTCATCATCAGGTGCGCACGCTCGCCGGCCTTCATGTGCACATGTCGCGCGCCTTCGGTCTGGAGCGTGCCGGCGTGTTGAAGTGGACGCGCGTGCAGGCTGACCCCTACGACGAAGCCCAGCGCGAAAAGGCCGAGGAGGAAATCTGGAAGTTCCCGACCGACCTCTATTGCCGTTACACGTCCGCTACGCTGCACACGTCCAGCCACAAGTTCAGGGTTCCGCCAACGATCTGGAAAGGGCTTTCGGTCTTGGTCGCGGCCATCATCATTGGCTGGGTCTTTCTGTCGTGGATCAAGGGCCGCACCGCCGTTGCCGTGGACAAGGCAAAGCAGGCAGGCGCGCAGCCGTTGGGGCCGGGGCGCGCAGCGCCGGCCACGGCTGCGCCTCCTGTTGTCGTACCTGAAACTGCACCGGCTACCGGTCGATATTTCGCGCTGACAGCGCCCCCTGTGCCCAACATCGTGGGGTACATCGACAGCCCGAAAGGTTGCCGCATGTGGGGCGACAATGGGCGGCAGCTGGACATCCCTACCGATGAATGCCGGCGCTTGGTCGCGCAAGGTCTGCCCATCCATTTCTTGCAGGAAGAGCGGGGCAGGCGTTCAGATCGCAAGGACAAGGACGCTCCCGATATGAACCCTGCGCAGCCTGTTGCGGCTGGCACGTCAACCGGCTTCGGCACGCTCGCGGCGTACGGCTCGCTCGGTGTTGGTGGTGGGGCTGATGCTGCGCCTGTCGTCCAGCCTGTTACCGTGGGCGATTCCTAGATTCAGATGTTCCAAAACTGCAACGACGATTACCCGACGAACGGCACTTGACAATTCGAAAAGGCCAATAAAAGCCTTTAGAATCAAATAGTTACAGAATGTCAAGTTTCATCCGACGAACGGCATTCACCCCATAATTGCAACGATGGCTCCGGGGTCTTGACCCTGTGCGCCTTGCGCACGCTGACGCTCCACGCTTCATGCCCGCTTGCGGGCCTGCGCAGCAGACCCACGCCAACCGCTCCTAGGCCAGCCCGTCGAACCGTTCGCGGGCTGCGAGTCGCACCACCTGGGCGGGTTGCGGACATGGCCGGCGCATGCCGGCGCGGGCCTGTTCTTCCCATAGCAGGCCCAGCAGCCTTTCCGGCGTGATTCGGCCAGCGCGGCCGGGCGCAATCAGGAATCGGCCGGAGAACCGCCAGCCGTTCCAGCCTTCCCACGTCAACCGGAACTTGTTCTCTGCGATCCGCAGGGCGTGGTCGCGGGGCGATTCGGTCTGGCAGTGCCAGCAGATCACGGTCATACGGTCATGGCCTCCAAGTGCGGGCCAGCGACCTTGCTGGAGAACTTCCAGCGCAGCCATAGGAGAACGTCGCCAATCAGGGTCAGGGTTCCCCTACGCCACGCTGACATAATATGCATTATGCGAAGTTTCGCAATGCGGGCTGGTAGGCATTTCCTGACCAGCTGGCAGCTGGTTGCCCTATGGCTGCGATGGAAGTTCTCCCGTAGACCTTCCGGCCCCGACTACATCGAGGCTTTCGCATGTTGAGCGACACAGAACCACGTCCCTGCCACGTCCTGGGCAAGAGGCCGCCGCCGTGCGCTGAGGCGCACTACCGGCGGATCATCGACAACCACGTGACATTGCATGGCCCGTGGGCCGGCTGGCGGCTTGCCGGGCGCGATCTAGTCTCGCCCGATGGCGAGCGGATCAACCCGCAGCGGCTGCGCGGTCTGCTGTTCCGGCAAGACGCCGAGGCCCGCATTGCAACGGCGCGTGCCAGGGAAAGAAAACCCGTCGTGTTGCCGGCGCGGGAACGGTTCGGCGGGCTGGCCTAGAATGGGCCCATGGGGAAATCAGATCCGGCTTGGAGCCTCACGAATATCGTAGGCGCGGGGATCATGCTGATCGTGCTGATCGGCAGCGCGGCCGGCATTACGCAGATCGCGTCACGAAAAAAACCGCCGGTGCGCCCCGCCCCCGCACCCGAAGCGCCCAGGCAAAGCCTCGATACGGCCCGGATTCAGCGAGAACGCGACGAAGCGATGCGGCAGCTGAGGGAGCTTCGAGCGAAGGTTGCGGCTGAGCGCACTGCCGAAAAACACCAGGACGCCAAATGCATCGGCGGCGTTGTATTCGCCACGGTGGACGGCGAGCTGCGAAACGTCGGCACCTGCAGGTAAGAGCGGGTCGGCAGGAGGACGCCAGAGGCGTGCGCTTCGCGCGCGCTACGCGCAGAGCGTGAAGCGTGACCGCAGGGGCGAGCCCCTGCACCCCTGGGCGACATGAGGGTGTGCGAACATCCATTATCGTGACGCGTCACATATAGCTAAATGTCATTAGACATTCGTGACGAGTCACGTTATTATGGTTCCGTCACCAGGAGAAGCCAGTCATGCGCGATGCACTCGACCCCGGCACCATCGAAATGCCCCTGCAGCGCAAGCGTGGCCGGCCGGCTAAATACTCATTCGGGGCGATGACGCCCGCAGAGCGCGCGAAGTCGTACCGCGAGAATCGCAAGCTGGAGGCGAGACAGGCCCTGCCCTGCATCATCCTGGACGCAGACAATCCCGTGCGGGATGCAGCGATCCTCGACGCGCTGCGCAAGGCAGTAGCCGCTGGCGATGCCAGGGCGATCCATGAACTGACCGGTGAGCTGCGCGCACGCTATCCAAATGCGTGACGCGTGATGGAATTGCAGGGGGCCGACCGCCGCCCGACCGCTCAAAATCGCGGACGGTCAGCGGCCGGCCTGCAGTCAGTAGGTGGCGGAGATTGCAATCGGTTTCTGAGGCGAGCCGTCGCGCATGATGCCGTAGCTGGCAATCGGCTCGGCTGAAGACGCACGGCCAACTGATGGCTGGACAACTGCCTTGGGCGAAGGCGCAGGCGTCATGGGGAGCGGTGCAGCGCCCTGCCCTTGCGCAACCACGCGGTAAGGGTTGTAAACCTGTCCACGCGCCGCGAGGCGCCGGCATTCGGGCTCGCTGATGTCGTAGGTCGTGGCCTGCTCGGTCAGGCACGTGCAGCTGCCGTCGGCATGGTCGCCGTTGGCGTCCTTGCCTGGCTTGCTGGACATGCAGAAGAGCTGGGGATCGGCAACGACGTTGCGCTGATCGAAGACGGGGGCGGTCCAGGGCATCGTGGCGAACCTAGGCAAATGGGCCTTGGCGTAATCAGCGGCGCTTTCCCACTTGGGGGCGCTGGGGTCGCTGGAAGCCTGGGCAGCTCCTGCAGGAGATAGAAGCGAGCCGCGGCGCGTGGAGTGATCGGCCGATTGCTCGGCGATCTTGCCGGTGAAATACCACTTGAGGGCGAGCAGCACGACAACGAGGAACACGACGCCCAGGGCGAGCCAGCGCAGCCAGGTCGGAATATGCCGCTTGGTCGTGATCTTGGTGGTACTGGTGTAGAAATCGAAAACGTACTTCGGGCGAAGCCAGTCGATTACATCGTTGCAGGCGCCGTTTACGTTGCCCTGGTACTGGTTCCAGCGCTTGAGCTTGGTCTTGCTGCGAAGAACGCTGGTCTGGCGAACGTGAATGTGTTGCTCATAAAGGCCACGAAGGAACGGATCGAGCTGCAGGCCCTGCTGGGCGATGAGAACGAAATCGAAGCCTCGGTGCCGATGCCTGGCCATCGCTTCGACGTGATCCGGCACCTTGGCGCCGGGGTTGCGGTTCGGAAAGACGGTGTAGCACTCATCGAGCAGGACGACGGATCCATCGGGCAAGTCCTGCCACTTCTCCGGATCGGCGAGGAAATGAAAGCCGGCGCGCTGGTAATCGAAGTCCTTGATGCCGGAAGCGTAAATCTCGCGGCCTTCCTTTTTCAGCTGGAACGCGTGGTCGATGGCCCACGCGGTTTTGCCGTGGCCAGGCTGGCCGGTGACCAGAATCATGCCCATTACGGATTCGTCCCGATCTTGGAGAGGATGACGCGCTGCGCCCTCACGGCGACAGCGGCGGAGAGGATGAGCGTCACGGCCTTATCGAATGCCAGGGCGCCGGCATAGGCCATGAGGACGCTGGGAAGGCCCCCGAAATAGCCCTGTACGAAGCCTTTAAGCGCGGGCAGCGCGACTTCGTTGGTTACCAGGGCAATGCCGAACGTGAGCAACACACGGCCGAGGATGCCGGGCAAATACTGGCGCAGGGCGCCGATGAGGGCGGCGACAAGCGCGCCAATGATCGCGGGCATGGCTTACCCCTTGGCGAGGATGTAGGCCGAGACGTAGGCGGCGCCGATCATCACGATAGCGGCCATCATCCCGATGAAGTTGCAGAAATACGACGGAGGCGATGCGAGCGCCTTGGCAAATGCGGAGCCGAGGCCATCACCGCCGCCACCGCCCATGATGGCGGGGCAAGAACCGGCACCGCCCAGCCATCCGCTGGAATCAAGGTCATTGGTGGAAAGGGTCTTGGTCTGAACACCCTTGATGTCGTCAGCGTTCTGCCCTGCGCCGGGGTCTTGGCTCATGCCGTCAACCTTTGTCCAACCAGGCTGTTCGCCCTCGCCCTTGTCACCCTTGGCGAGCTTCTCCAGCGCGCAGGTGCCGCGCCACTGCTGCAGCAGCTGCGCGTACTCCATCGCGTCGCACTTCTCGCCAGTGCAAACAGGGATCGCAGAGCATGAGCCACCGCTGATGTTGGTATTGCGCCGGGTGTTGCAGTCGATGCGCCACTGGATGCGAGCTTGGCCGCAAAGGATCGCGTCGCCACTGCAAGCGGGGGGAGCGCTGCAGTTGTCGCCGCCAGAAAAATATTTTTCTTCGTCGCCCTCGTCCTTGTCTGTATCGCCATCCTTTTTGCAAGAGCCGTCAGCGCCTTTGGTTTGGCCGGCGGGGCAAGAGTCCTGCACGCAGCTGCCGTCAGGGCCCTTGATTTGGCCGGCTGAGCAGGTGTTGCCGTCTTTTTTGCACTGACCGGTTTCGTCAATGAACATGCCGACAGGACACTGATCCTTGCATTCACCAGTTACGGGGTCTTTGCTTTGATTGGTGGTGCATTCAGGGCGCGGAGGGTGGCACATGCCAGTGCCGGGCGAGAGATACCAGCCAGGCAAATCGCAAGTCGGGGTTACCGAGCAATGATTCCCGGCCTCATCGCCAATAAAGGTGCCGGAGGCGGTGCCATCGCCGTTGTTGTAATGCATGTACTGACAGCCATCGTTGCAGCCAATGGCGCCGTTGGGGATGTATTGCCCGGTAGAGGATTCGGAGGATCGAGGGATATCGGCACGCGAAGAGCAGGATTTCATGCATTGATTGGTAATGCTGTTCCTGATCTGGCCGGAGGGGCAAGAACAAGTGTTGGTGTTGTTATCCCACGATGTGCCGGCAGGACACGCAACAGACCAAGAGCGCCAAGCGGTAATCTGATGCCCGCTTACAGTGTTGATAAGGTAACCAATGATGCCACCGCCCGATCCATCAAGTTGCGGATCGGAATAGCCAACTTCAGATCTGACGCCGCCGTACTGATCGTTCGCCCACCAGATCGATGCAGCTTTGACGCCCTGATATGCAGTCTCACGCGAAGGACAAGAAAAATAGGATGAAACAGCGGATTCCACTAAACAGTAAGGATGAGGGTTAGTCTGCGCGCGCACATCACCAAGGCTAAACCAACCAAGAACGGCGGCAACAAAAAGGAGAGCGAGGCGGCGAACAAGCGCGCGCTTGAACAGTTCGGCGATGCTCATCAGCCGCTCAGCGCCAGCCAGAGGGAGCCGAGCAGCCCCAGCATTACGAAGTAACCCGCGTATTCCATTGGCCTGCCCCTTTGAGAAAGCGGGGCCGGTTGCCCGGCCCCGTGGTGAAACGCGAACGGAACGATTAGCCGCCCGCGGCGCGCTGGGCCTTCTTGATCAACACGACGATGCCGGTCAGCGCCAGCACACCGACGCCGATGAGCGTCATTTCGGCGGTGTCCAGGGCGCCGGTGACGGCGGTCGCGAGGTCGCCGGCCGAGGCGTTGCCGGCGAACAGCAGGGCGGCGGGGACGGCAGCCAGGGCGCCGAAGGCGGTCTTGAAGCGGGACACGTTGTTCATGGGAAAAACTCCTGTGGATTAGCCGCTGGCCGCTGCCCGGCGGGATTGCCGGATCATGTGGCCCAAACCCCATAGACCTCCAATAGCTGCGGAGATGTAGAGGGCGTCTTCGATGCTCATCGGCGGCGGAAACGATGAAGCAACAGACCAGAACGGCGCGGCGCAGGTCTGCGTTGCCGCGTTGAAGTCGGCGGCGAGGCAATGCATGACAAGAACCGGCTCGATCATGATTTTTGCTCAGGCGCCCGCCGCAAGCGACGGTCGCCCCTTGGGTCAGCGCTTGGGTGCGGGAGCGCCGATGGAGACGAGCGGAAGACGGCGAGCGAGCTTCAAATCGCCGAAGTCACCGACGCTGATAGCGTCGTCCAGGTCGACGGTGTATTCGCCCAGCGGGAAAGGATCGTCCTTGCCCAAATCAAGGCGGATGCGTTGCCGGAAGCGAGCGCATTCGGCGGTAGCTTCCTGCGTGCGGATGACGCCGGAGCGGTCGCCCTTGCTCCATTTTTTTTCGTTGACGTCGATGCTGGTGATGGTGAGTTTCATGGCTATGCGGCCTCTTCCAGGGATTGAGATAGTTGGGTTCGAACAAGTGCATGGAGGTCGCCAGAGACGTGCTTAAATCGTCCAGGGCGACCGGGCCGGACGACGTGTTCCATGAGGTATTCGACGGCGGTATCGCCGAGTGCATCCATGACCAGGTGCAAGGCGGTGCCGGCCTGCGTGCGAAGGAATCGCACCATCGCTTTCGCGCTGGCGTTGACCATGCGTTCCTTGACCATGAGGCGTTCCGCCTCACCGACGACGTAGGCGGCGAGCGCCGGGTAAGCGCCCGCGAAGTATTTGCCGGGGTTGCGGAGCGCATCGAGCGGGAGATCGAGGCGCTTGGCGTAAAGCCGCAGCTCGCAACGCGTGTGCTTGGATTCCGGGTCGCCGAGCTGCTTGCCCTTTTCGTACACGTTTAGCTGCTTGTGGCCTTTCTGACCGACATAGAAGCTGCAGCCCTTGCCGCTGCCCATGTCGCTGATGAATTGAGGGGTCGGGGGTCGGCCGTTCATGGTGAAAGCGCCCTGGTCGTAGAGATCGAGAAAGGTCTGGATATCGAAGGTTTCGCCGGTCAGGTCATCGACGGCGATGTCGAGGCGGGTAATGCGCCCGCCGATGGCTTCAAGGTTCGCGGCGACGCTGGGCCAATGCGGGACGTGTTGGCAGCCCTGCCCCGTCAAGGAAATGCACATGCGGCCGTCTTCTCCGACGCCGATACGGCCGGCAACGGTGCCGGTTTCATCGACCATGACCGCGCTGTACGGGTAGAAATTGAACGGGCGATCAGTGAGCGGCCCAACGGCAATGCGCGGGCCAGTCTCAAACAGGGCGCGGAGAACTTCGGTGGGCGGGCGCTTGCGTAGGAAATCGAGCGCTTTTTCGCCGTCGAGGACGACAGTGCAGAAGTCGATGATCGGGGTGCTGAGGCTACCGGGGGACTTTTGGCCCGTGTTACTACCCGGGCCAACCGGCGCGGTTGCCGGCTCGGAGCGGTGAAAAGTGCCGTCAGCGGCCATTGGCGGGCTCCTGCAGGAACATGGGGCAGGCGCGCATGAGGTCGCACCACTGGCTGCGCTCGCGCAGGAGGGCCGGCGAGGCTTCGCCGGTGGGGGAAGTAAGGATCGAAGCGGCAACGTCGCGCTGCGTTGCCTGGAAGCCCTCAACGAGCTGGCCGAATGCATGGGAAATGACGAAGGCCATGTCAGCGGTTCCGGCCCGCGAGCTGCCACCACACGACGACGGCGAACAGGACGCCAAGGCAGAAACCCATTGCCAGGGCGGCGTGAAAGACGGAGGCGATATCGGGTTGCACGTCCATCACGCCAGAACCTCGGCCCACTCCTGGGCGGATTCGGCATGGCGCTGCGCCGTGGCGTGGAAGTGCGCGGCGGCGGCTTCGTCGCCGGCCTGGTCGTACTTGTCGGCGAGACGGCGCGCCGCTTCGGTGGCGCGACCCAGCCAAGCGATATGACTGCGGATTTCCTGCTTGCTCATGCCCTGCCCCTTTGCTGGAGCCCCCGGCGTTGGCCCGGCCCCGCACCGGGCGGGGTTCGGTGACCAGCGCCGGGGGCGTGGTCGGTGGTCAGCACCACCGGGGCGGAGGGCGCGGCGGGGGACGTCGCCTAGGGAGTACCGGCTCCCTGCCCTTGGCCCGCCCCGGTGGCGTGGCCGATGTCTATAGGTCTATAGACAGGCAAGGAGTAAAGTCATCCATAGATGCCTTGTCAACAGGTGGGCGCGATGAATGCTGTAAATAAAATGCTTGACACCGTGCGGGAAAGCTGCTCCCTCAACTCAGACGGAGCTCTGGCCGAAGCCTTGGGCGTGTCGCGTCAGCTGGTCTCGCAATGGCGGAAAGGGGCGAATCCACTTTCTGACGAACGAATCGCGCAGATCGCGAAGTTGGGCAAGCTGGATGCGGGAGCGTGGACTGTCCTGGTCAATGCCGAACAGGCGCGCGGGGAGGCGAAGAAATCATGGGCCTCGATCATTAAGCGATTGGGCATCGCATCGCTTCTTGGCTTGCTGGTGACCTTCCCTTCCCTGGCTTACACAAGCTCGAAGGGTCACGAAACCGCAGATCACGCGGTATGCATTATGCGAAGTTAGAGATGGATGCTATGGCCTCGACTGAACGGTGATCGGTCGACCACATTGGGCACCGCACTAATGAATGCCCCGCGTACGCACTTAACGTGTACATCTGGTGCAGTCATAGGTGTACATCGAATCTCCCCACGCACAAAGGCGTATACACACGTGCGACTTCCGTAGGGTTGGGTGCCCACTTATCCCTAAGACGAATAGCTTGTCCGTCTTGGCCATGACGCCATTTCCGGGTTCTACCCCGAAATCACGGACGGTTGTGAAAGAGCTGAGAACTTCTGATCCTGCCTGGCGACCCTACGTCGCATCCTCGGGTTGTGGAATCGCTCGATGTATTCGAACACATCGGACCTTGCAGCATCGAGTGTCGGATACGTCATGCGGTAAACGCGCTCGCGCTTGAGCAGGCCGAAGAAGCCTTCGCAGGCTGCGTTGTCACCGCAATGCCCCACCGCGCTCATCGAGCACACCAACGCGTTGGTCGCCAAGTAACGCAGGTAATCGCCGCTCCGGAACTGGCTGCCACGATCCGAATGAAGGATCACCGGGTGGCTGCCTT
>NZ_AUIV01000022.1 GCF_000423885.1 Thermomonas fusca DSM 15424
GCACGTGGATGACCTTTCGGCGTTGCACGTTGCCAGCCCGGACAGGTTGCACCTGAGAACAGGGCGAAACAGTCGGCGGATGCCGTGCGCTGGGGTAGGCATTCCCTGACACTGAGCGTGCCGCGCGAGGGCCGGCGGATTGAAAAAGAATCAAGGCAATCAAAGTGCCGGCGACCGTTTGCCGAACGCGGCCTTGTGCGATTCGTCCATGCGCGCGCTGGAGCTGGCAAGGCGGCTGGGGCTGCTACCCGGAGACAAGACGGGGACGCGCGCGCGCGAGGGGGGCGGCTCTGAAGTCTGGCCGATCCATTGGCCACCGCGCCCGTCACTTGCTTCCGCTTAATCCGTAACTTTTTCGGATGCTGCCCCAGCGGCGGCGACCTGTGCCGGGGTTGGGTTATCGGCTGGGACGCCCACGCGCGTGGCCCTATGACGCTACCCGACGGATGACGCCGGCAAGACGGCAACGCCTGGAGTTGTGAGAGCACTACGCACGCGCGCGCGAGGGGGTAGGGGCTACATTCTGGGGGTATCCGTGGGGGTACATGGATTAATGGATGTGGGAAAAACATCGCCTATTCAATTACATACGTCGCATATGCGAGTCCCCTCTTGGCACCAATCCGGAAAACCCCGCTTCGGCGGGGTTTTTTCTTGGGCGGCATTCAGCGCAGCGACCGGGCTAGACTGTCGCCGATCATTCCGGATGCGATAGCAGGCCATGCGCAGTTTCGAGGATTCCCACGGGCAGCACTGGCAGGCGGCGCTGCTGGATGGCTCCTACGGCAACATCATGCTGGTCTTCAGCCCGATGCAGTCGGGCATGATCCGGCGCCGCGCGTTGCAGGTATCGACCATGGCCGAAGCCATGGCCGTGCTGGCGGGGCTGGACGAGGACGGCCTGCGGGCGATGTTGCTCGAGGCCGATCCGTGGGAGCCGGGCGTGGACGGCTTTTGAAGCTCAGGCCGGCGTGGCCTGAGCGGTGGCGGAGCGTGCTTGCTGCCGCGCCGCCCGCCGCCAATCGCGCAGGCCCTTGACCGCCAAGCCCACGAAGCCGATGTAGAGCAGGGCGGTGACGAACAACTGCTTGTTCGCGAACATGCCGATGTAAATCACGTCGACCGCGATCCACATCCACCAGGCGGCGATATGGCGGCGGTTCTGCCAGAACTGCCCGACCAGGCTGAACGCGGTGAGCATGGCGTCCAGCCAGGGCAGGGCGGCGTTCGTGTAGGTATGCATGGTGTAGCCCAGCGCCAGCCCACCTGCCAGCCCGGCCAACAGGTGGATGCCGGCCGACCGCGCGTCCAGCGATGCCACGCGCACATGGCCGGTGGCATCCAGGTTGCGCAGCCAGCGCAGCCAACCCGCCACCAGCATCACCACCCAGAAGCACTGCAGCAGCACTTCCGAATACAGCCGCGCGCCGGCATACACCCAGATGTAGACCGACACCGACAGCAGCCCGACCGGGAAGCACCAGGGGCTGCGCCGCGTGGTCAGCCACACGGCGCTGGCGCTGAGGACGGCCGCGGCGGTTTCGTGGAAGGTGATCACAGGCCCATGCGCACCGTCAGGCGCGCCAGCCGCGGCGCGCCCGGGAACAGGTAGTTGTCGCCCAGCGAGCTGCCGGTGTCGCGCCAGTATTCGCGGTTGAACAGATTGTCGATCCCCAGCTGGACCACGAACGCACGCTCGCGCAGCTGCCCGGTGTAGCGCAGGCCTGCGTCGAACACGTCGTAGGCGGGCACCTCCACCGCGCCGTCCGGCGTGGCCGGGTTGGCGGCGGCGTGGCGCCAGCCTGCCAGCAGGGCCAGCCGCGGCAGCGCCGGCAGCGCGTAGTCGAGGTGCAGGCTGGCGCGCATGCGCGGCACGTTGACCACCTGCTGGCCGTTGAATGCGGCAGTGCCGGTGCCTTCCGCCTGTGCGCGGATCAGCGCCACGCTGGTGTTGATGCCCAGTGCCTCGGTCAGGCGGCCGTTGGCGGACAGCTCCAGGCCGTCGTGCACTTCATCGCCGCGCTGGACGAAGGTGAAGCCGGCGGCGGACGCATCCGGCTGCGCGTACTGGTAGGGCTGGCGGATGCGGAACAGGCTGGCATCAAGGTCGAGCCTCTCACCCAAGCGGTACTTCACGCCGGCTTCCAGCTGGCGGGTGATCCGCGGTGCCAGCATCGCGCCGTCGTTGCTGGTCCAGTAGGGGGCTTCCTTGCCCAGCGACAGTCCCTTGCTGAAACTTGCGTACACGCGCATCGCCGGGTCCGGCTGCCACAGCAGCGCGACCTGCGGCAGGGTCTGCGACAGCCGGGTTTCGCGTTCGATCATGCCGGCCTTGTTGCGCGCGCGCTCATGCAGGCGCACGAACTGCGCGCCCAGCAGCAGCTGCCAGCGGTCACCCAGCGCCAGCCGGTCCATCGCGAAGCCGCTGCGCTGCCAACTATCGAGGCGGCGCACCTTCGGGCCGATCTGTTCGGGCGAGGGGGCGAAGGCGGGCGGATCGCCGTCGGCGATGTTCCAGCTGCCCACGTATTCGTTGACGTTGCGGTGGCGGTCGATGCTGCGGTGGAAGGCGCTGGCGCCGATGCTCAAGGCGTGCCCGACGCTGCCGGTCCGGAAGCGGCCTTCCAGGCTGGCGCGGGCGTTGTCGCCGGTGCGGGTGTCGTCCGGGTTGCGGTAGTCGTAGATGTCGTAGCTGCCGTCCGGTGCGAAGTACCAGGGCGGATTGCCGTTCCAGCAGGCGTCCACGTACCAGCAGCCGTAGGCGAAGGCGACGTTGTCGTCGATCACGCTGCGGCTGCGGCCGGCGGCCACGCGCAGCGTCCAGTCCTCGCCGAGGGCGTGGCGCAGGCGCGCGCTGGTGTTGCTGGCGCGGATCGACACCGGCTGCTGCCAGGGCTGATAGCCCAGCATCAGGCCGGGATCGGGGTCCTGCGGCAGCGTGGTGCCGCCCAGCAGCTGGTAGCCGGAGACCGAGCGCTGCGCGCTGGTCTGGTAGTTGCTGTCCAGCTCCAGCGTGGTGCCGGGGGCGATCTTCCAGTCCGCGGCCAGCGCGTAGAAATTGCGCCGCCCATCGGCGTGATGCACATGCGACTGCATGTCTTCCCAGGCCACGTTGGCGCGCAGGCCGAAGCTGGGGCTGAGCCAGCCGCCCATGTCCAAGGCCACGTAGCGCGAGCCACGCGAATCGGTGCCCAGCACCAGGTCACGCACCTCGGCTGGGCGCTTGCTGACGAAATTCACCACCCCGCCGGGTTCCATCACCCCTGCGGTCAGGCCGGCCAGGCCCTTCAGCACCTCGACCTGCTGCTTGTCCTCCAGCGCGATGGCCTGCTCGCCGGTCATGGCCAGGTTGTTGACGCGGTAGCCGGTGCCGGCGTCCAGCGCGAAACCACGGATGGCGATGCTCTGGTAGTAGCCCACCGGTGCGTAGTTGTCGCCCAGCGAGGCGTCCTCGCGCGCCAGTTCGCTGAGGGTGCGGACCTGGCGGTCGTCCAGCTGCTGGCGACCCACCACGTGGATGGCGGCGGGGGTGTCGCGCGGCGTGGCATTGCCCCAGCCGTCGATGCCGGCATCGCGCGGTTTGTCGTCGCCCTCCACCGTGGCCTGCACCGCGGGCAGACGGGTGATCTTCGACTGGCCGTCGAGATCGTCGGCGGGGCCGGCGGTGGCCAGCAACGGCAGCAGGGCAAGCAGCAGGGGGGTGCGGGAGAATTTCATCGTCGTCGTCTCAGGGAGGAGAGCGAAGCGACGGCGGACAGCCGTCCGCGCGGGACATGACCGTCCAATCAAGCTCCCTACGCCGGTGCAAGCCGGATCAGGTTCCAAGGGACTCTCTCAGCCCGGCAACGCCGGGCACCCCCGCTTCTGTTGCAATTGAACCATGAACGGCCTGCGGCGGGCCAGCGCCGGCTCATTCCGGTTCGCGGATCGCTGTCAGCAAAGCCAGCCCCGGCGGGGTTTGGAACCATGCCGCATGGCCCAGCAGGAAGCCGTCCCAGGCCTGGTCCGCCTGTGCGCGCGCGCCGAATGCGGCCTGGTAATAGTCGATTTCCGACAGCGCGAAATCGATGTGCACCAGCGGCAGCAGGTCGGCGAGCAGGGCGCGTTCGGCGGTCGCCAACGGCAGCACTTCCGCATAGCCGGCGACCAGCGCCCGCGCGGTGTCCGGATGGATGGCCTGCATCCCGCGCTCCAGCTGCAGCCAGGCGATGGCATTGCGCTCGATGGCGGTGGCCAGGTCGTACAGGGCGAAGGTCGGCGCGCACAGGCCGAAATCGAGCACGGCGGCCACGTCGGCATTGTCGCCGGCGCCGGTCCAGCAGAGATTGGAGGCGTGCCAGTCGCCGTGCGTCCACAGCCGCGGCAGTGCCTCGAGGTGCGGCTGCAGGGCGCGGTGGCGCGCCGCCAGCGGGGCGAGTTCGTCGCGCCAGTCGCCGCGGCCGGCGAGGTAGGCCGCGAGCCCTGGGCGCCAGACCCATTGCGATTCGATGGCGGCCTGCAACTCGGGCGCGCGCAGGGCGTCGTCGCGGGCAACCAGCAAGGTGGCGCTGCGCTGGGTGGCATCGAAGTCCGCCGCGGCCCGGTGCAGCCGTGCCAGCATGCGGCCGGCGTGGCGGGCATGCGCGAGCTGGCGCAGCGGCGTCCACGAGGGCGTATCGCGATAAAGATCCAGCCCGGCGGCCGGCGCCTGGACTTCGTACACCCATTCGCCCATCGCGATGGCGGTCATGCCGTCGGCGTCGGCCAGTATCTGCGGAACCGGGATGTCGCGGCGGCGCAGATGGACGAGCAAAGCGTGTTCCTCCCCCAGCGCGACCGGCGTGCGCACGCGCAGGTGCTGGCGCTTGACGAAAACTTCGCCCGCCGCCGTGCCAACCCGCGCCACCGCCGAGAACGGGCGCGGGCTGCGCCAGAGGATCTGCATCGGCCCGCGCAGACCGGGAAAGCGTGCCAGCAGTGCATGCACATCCGCATCCTCCAGCTGCGGCCGATGCAGGGCGATCTGCTCGCTGTCCCAGCCGTGCAGGGGGTGGTTGCTGGCGGTCATGGCGGTCCTCGCTCCGGCGCGGAGCGCGGCCGGCAATGCTCACGAAACAAAACGCCCAACCTGTCCGAGGCTGGGCGTTGCGGATGGTGCCAGAGCTTTCTGCCAGCGAATGACTCTGTCGCCATGGGGTTCAGATCATAAGCGACAGGGGGGGTGTTCCCGGAAGTCGCTATCCAGCACGGCCAGATACTGCGGCCGGGGCGCTGGATGCGCGTCCGCCAGTACTTGGCTGTTCGAACGAAGTGGGATACAAATGTATCCTGTGTCCAGTCTTCCTCCCCGCCGCGCCGCCATCCTCGGTTTCATCCGTGACCGGGTGGCCGGCTACGGCCAGCCGCCGACCCTGGCCGAGATCGCCGCCGCCTGCGGGCTGGCGACGCGGGCGTCCGCGCGCAAGCACGTGCTGGCGCTGGCCGAGGCCGGGCTGGTGGAAGTCACCACCGGGCAGGCGCGTGGCATCCGCCCGGCCGGGATGCGGGCGCGCGCCGACCTGTTGCGGGTGCCGGTGCTGGGCCGGGTGGCGGCCGGTACGCCGATCGGTGCCGATGCCGGGCTGGCCGACACCCTGACCCTGGACGCGCGGCTGTTTTCGGCCATGCCCGACTACCTGCTGCGGGTGCAGGGCGATTCGATGATCGAAGACGGCATCCTCGATGGCGACCTGGTCGGGGTGAAGCGCACCCCGGAGGCCCGCGACGGGCAGGTGGTGGTGGCGCGGCTGGACGGCGAGCTGACCATCAAGCGGCTGGCGCGCGCCGCCGGCACGCTGCGCCTGCTGCCGCGCAATCCGGCCTATGCGCCGATCGAGGTCGAGGCGGGGCAGGACTTCGCGGTCGAAGGCGTGTTCTGCGGCCTGGTCCGGCGGGGATGACATGGGCGCGGTGGTTGCGATCGATGCACTGCTGCAACAGCGGCGCGTCTGGAAAGGCCAGCCGGCGGCATTGCCGCCGAGCACACAGCCCACCGGGCATGCCGCGCTGGACGCGGCGCTGCCCAGCGGCGGCTGGCCGGAGGCGGCGCTGAGCGAGTTGCTGATCCCGGTGGACGGAGTGGGTGAACTGCAGCTGCTGTGGCCGACGCTGGCGCGGCTGTCGCAAGCCGGCGAACGCATCGTGCTGGTGGCGCCGCACTATATCCCGTTCGCGCCGGCCTGGCAGGCGGCGGGCATTGAATTGCGCCAGCTGCAGGTGGTGGAAGCGGCGTCGCCCCGCGATGCGCTGTGGGCGGCCGAACAATGCCTGCGCTCGGGCAGCTGCGGCGCGGTGCTGTGCTGGCCGCTGGCCGCCGACGACCGCGCCCTGCGCCGGCTGCAAGTGGCCGCGGAATCCGGGCGCACGCTGGCATTCGCTACCCGGCCCCTCACTACTGCACGCAATCCCTCGCCGGCGGCGCTGCGTATCGCCATCGATGCGCGCCCGGCGCAGCTGCGCGTGCTCAAGTGCCGCGGCGGGTTGGCGCCGCCGCGGCCGATCGCGCTGGCAGGCTAGCCATGCGCTGGGCCTGCATCCTGCTGCCGCAGCTTGCGCTGGACGGCGCGCTGCGGCGTTGCGCCGAACCCGACGCCCCGCTGGCGCTGGTCGCCGGAGCGCAGCAGCGGCGCGTGCTGCATGCGGTCAATCCCGCCGCCCGCGCGCTGGGCCTGCGCCGCGGCATGGGCTTGGCCGCAGCGCAGGCGCTGGCAAGCAGCTTCGCCACCATCGAACATGATCCGCACGAGCAAGCCCGCTGGCACCACTTCCTTGCGGCCTGGGCCTACCGCTTCAGTTCGCAGGTCAGCAGCCAGTACGGGCATGCGCTGATCGTCGAGATCGAAGGCAGCCTGGGCCTGTTCGGGCCGTGGCCGCGCTTCGAGGCGCGGCTGCGGGAAGAGCTGGCACAGCTGGGATTTCGCCACCGCATCGTTGCCGCGCCGAACCCGGCCGCGGCGCGGGCGCTGGCCAATGTCCACGACGGGCTGGCGGTGGCGGGCGTCGAGCCGATGCGCCATGCCCTCGGGCAGCTGCCGGTGCAGCGCGCCGGCTTCGCGCCGGACGTCGCCACCGCCTTCCAGCGCATGGGCCTGCGCACGCTGCGCCAGGTCATGGCGCTGCCGCGCGCCGGGCTGGCGCGGCGCTTCCCGGCGGATGTCCTGCGGCATCTGGATGCGTTGCTGGGCGAGGACGAATTGGCGCTGGCCTGGTACCGCCCGCCGGACCGGTTCGCGATGCGGATCGAGCTCGGTTACGAAGTCGAATCCTCGCAGGCGCTGCTGTTCCCGTTGAAGCGGCTGACCGCGGATCTTGCCGCCTTCCTGGCCGGCCGCGATGGCGGCGTGCAGCGGTTCGCCCTGCAACTGGAACACGAGGGGGGCGCGGCGACCGAGGTGGCGGTCGGGCTGCTTGCGCCGGAACGCGATGCCGCGCTGCTGTTCGAGCTGGCGCGCGGCCGGCTGGAGCAGGCGCCGGTGGCCGCGCCGGTGCGTGCGCTGGCGCTGGTGGCCGAGGAGCTGCCGCCGTTCATGCCGGCGCATCGCGAGCTGTTCGATGCGCGCCCGCAGCAGGCGACTTCGTGGGAGCAGCTGCGCGAACGCCTGCGCGCACGGCTGGGCGAAACGGCCGTGCACGGTCTGTCCGCCCATGACGACCATCGCCCGGAAGCGGCGTGGCGCGATGTCGCGGCGCCTCCGACCCGTCGCGGCTCGGCGCGGCTTCCGGCCCAATCACTGCCGCCGCAGCGTCCCGGCTGGCTGCTGGCCAGGCCCATCCCGCTGCGCGGCCCGCCGCCGCGCCTGCTGGCCGGCCCCGAACGCATCGAGTCTGGCTGGTGGAACGGCGATATCCGCCGCGATTACGCCGTCGCCCAGCTGGCCACCGGCCAGCGCGCCTGGGTGTACCAACCTGTCGGCGGTGACGGCGGCTACTGGCTGCACGGCTGGTTCGCATGAGTCTGGCCCGAATGCACTACGCCGAACTGCACTGCCTGTCGAGCTTCTCGTTCCAGCGCGGCGCCTCCAGTGCGCGCGAGCTGTTCGAGCGCGCCCGCCAGCACGGCTACACGGCATTGGCGATCACCGACGAGTGCACGCTGGCCGGGATCGTGCGCGCCTGGCAGGCGGCGAAGGAAGTTGGCCTGCCGCTGATCGTCGGCAGCGAGATGCGCATCGAGGGCGGCCCGAAACTGGTGCTCCTGGTCGAGAACCTCGCCGGCTACCAGGCCCTGTGCCGGCTGATCACCACCGCCCGCCGACGCGCACCGAAGGGCGAATACCGGCTGCTGCGCGAGGATGTTTCCGGCTCGCTGGACGGGCTTTTCGCACTGTGGATTCCGGACGATCCGGCCGATCCGGCCGATTCCCGCGACGGGCACTGGTTGCGGGAAATTTTCCCGGCGCGGCTGTGGATCACGGCGGAACTGCACCGCGGCCAGCGCGATGCGGAGAAACTCGCGGCCCTGCAGGTGCTCGGCAGGACGCTGGACCTGCCGCTGGTCGCCGCCGGCGACGTGCACATGCACGCGCGCGGACGCCGCGCACTGCAGGACGTGATGACCGCGATCCGTCATCGCACCACGGTGGCGGAAGCCGGGCTGCGGCTGTTCCCGAACGGCGAGCGCCACCTGCGCCCACTGCACGCCCTGGCCGAGCTGTATCCGCCGGAACTGCTGGCCGAATCCGCGCGCATCGCCCGGCGCTGCCACTTCGACCTCGGCGAACTGCGCTACCACTATCCGCGCGAGCTGGTGCCCGACGGGCAGACGCCGGCAAGCTGGCTGCGCACGTTGACCGGACAGGGCCTGCGCTGGCGCTGGCCGGAAGCCATCCCGAAGAAAGCGCGGGATCTGGCCGAGAAGGAACTCGCGCTGATCGCCGAGTTGCAGTACGAGGGCTATTTCCTGACCGTGCACGACATCGTGCGCCACGCCCGCAGCCTCGGCATCCTCTGCCAGGGCCGCGGCTCGGCAGCGAACTCGGTGGTCTGCTATGCGCTGGGCATCACCGAGATCGACCCCGACCGGATCGGCATGCTGTTCGAGCGTTTCGTCTCGAAGGAGCGCGACGAGCCGCCGGACATCGACGTCGATTTCGAGCACGAGCGGCGCGAGGAGGTCATCCAGTACATCTTCCAGCGCTACGGCCGCGACCGCGCCGCGCTCACCGCGGTGGCCAGCAGCTACCACGGCGCCGGTGCGATCCGCGACGTGGCCAAGGCGCTGGGGTTGCCCCCGGACCAGGTCGACGCGCTGGCCGGCTGCGTCGGCCGCTGGAGCGATCCGTTGCCCCCGCCCGAGCGCCTGCGCGAAAAAGGCTTCGACCCCGACAGCCCGCTGTTGCGGCGGGTGCTGGTGCTGGCCGGGGAACTGGTGGGATTTCCGCGCCACCTGTCGCAGCATCCGGGCGGGTTCGTGATTTCCGAGCAGCCGCTGTCCACGCTGGTGCCGGTGGAGAACGCGGCGATGGACGGGCGCACCGTGGTGCAGTGGGACAAGGACGACCTCGACGCGGTCGGGTTGCTCAAGGTCGACATCCTCGCGCTGGGCATGCTCACCGCGCTGCGGCGCTGCCTCGACCTGCTGCGCGCCCATCACGGCCGCGACCTGGCGCTGGCGACGATCCCGGCCGAAGACCCGGCCACCTACGAGATGGTCTGCCGCGCCGACACCATCGGCGTGTTCCAGATCGAATCGCGCGCGCAGATGGCGATGCTGCCGCGGCTGCAGCCGCGCACCTTCTACGACCTGGTGATCGAGGTGGCGATCGTGCGCCCAGGGCCGATCCAGGGCGACATGGTGCATCCCTACCTGCGCCGGCGTACCGGCGAGGAGCCGGTACGCTATCCCTCGAAGGAACTGGAGAGGGTGTTCGAGCGCACGCTGGGCGTGCCGCTGTTCCAGGAGCAGGTGATGGAGCTGGCCATCGTCGCCGCCGGCTATACGCCCGGCGAGGCCGACGACCTGCGCCGTTCGATGGCGGCATGGAAGCGCCACGGCGGGCTGGAGCACCATCGGGACAAGCTGACCGCCGGCATGCTGGCGCGCGGCTACGGCGCCGGATTCGCGGCGCGCATCTTCGAGCAGATCAAAGGCTTCGGCAGCTACGGCTTCCCGGAGTCGCACGCGGCCAGCTTCGCCCTGCTCACCTATGCCAGCAGCTGGCTCAAATGCCACTATCCCGCGGCCTTTGCCTGCGCCCTGCTCAACAGCCAGCCGATGGGGTTCTACAGCCCCGACCAGCTGCTGCAGGACGCGCGTCGGCACGGGGTGGAAGTGCGCCCGGTGGACGTACGCCACAGCGACTGGGACTGCACGCTGGAGCCGGACCGACGCGGCGCGTTCGCGCTGCGGATGGGGCTGTGCATGGTGAAGGGTTTCAACGAGGACAGTGCGCGACGGATCGAACGGGCTAGGGCGGCGCAGGCCTTCACCGATGTTGCCGATCTGTCCGAACGCGCCGCGCTGGACAACCGGGCACGCGAAGCCCTGGCCGATGCCGGCGCGCTGCGCGGGTTGGCCGGTCATCGCCATCGCGCGCGCTGGGAAGTGGCCGGCGTGGAGGAGCAGCGTCCCTTGCTGGGCGCCGCGACGCAGCCGCGCGAGGGCCAGGTGGCGCTGCCGCTGCCGACGGCGGGCGAAGACCTGTTCGCCGATTACGCCACCGTGGGCACCACGCTGGGCCGGCACCCGCTGGCGCGGCTGCGCGCGCAGCTGCGGGCGCGCCGCTGCCGCAGCTCGCGGGAGCTGCCGCGGATTCCATCGGGCCGGCACATCGCCGCGGCCGGGCTGGTGGTGGGGCGGCAGCGCCCGCAGACCGCCAGCGGCGTCACCTTCGTGACCCTGGAGGACGAGCACGGGATGATCAACGTGGTGGTCTGGAAGCAGGTGGCCGACCAGCAGCGGCAGCCGTTCCTGGAGTCGAAGCTGATGATGGTGGAGGGGCGGCTGGAAGCCGAACACGGCGTGCGCCACCTGATCGCCAGGCGCCTGCATGACCTGACCCCGCTGCTCGGCAGCCTGGACGTGCGCAGCCGCGATTTCCACTGAGCCGGCCGCAACCCGCGACGCAATTTGGTGCCGCTGCCCGCACCCGCGATGCGGCTGCGCCAGGCAACAAAAAAGCCCGCTTGCGCGGGCTTCTTCAGAACCACTGTGGTGCCCAGGAGAGGACTCGAACCTCCACGGTTTTACCCGCTAGTACCTGAAACTAGTGCGTCTACCAATTCCGCCACCTGGGCCGGTGGTGAGCCGCGCATTCTCCAGAGATGCGCCGGGACTGTCAACAGTTATTTGCCGGCCTGCATGCGGTTCACTTTGGGCCTGTAACATCGCGGCATGAGCAAACCTCCCAGCAAGCGCGGCCAGGGCCGCGACAAGGGGGCCGGCACCACAAAAGGCGCCGGCAAGTCCAGTGGATCACCTGCCAAGGGTGCCGGCAAGCGGCCGGGTTGGATGCCCGAACCGCCGGCGGGCGGACCGGGCCGGCGCGCGCCGCGGCCGGCATCGGCGCCGGTCGCCGACCCGCATGCGCATCGCGAAGCGCAGCGCTACGAACACCCGATCGCCAGCCGCGAAATGATCCTGCAGATGCTGGCCGCGCAGGATGGGCCGATGGACGACCAGGCGCTGGCGCAGAAGCTGGCGCTGACCGAACCGGACCGTTTCGATGCCCTGCAGAAGCGCCTCGGCGCCATGCTGCGCGCCGGCCAGCTGCTGCAGAACCGTCGCGGCGGCTACGTGCCGGCGGCGCAGGCCGAACTGATCGCCGGCAGCGTGATCGCCAATCCCGACGGCTTTGGCTTCCTGCGCCCGGAGAAGGGCGGCGACGACCTGTTCCTGCCGCCGTATGAAATGCGCAAGGTCAGCCACGGCGACCGCGTGCTGGTCAGCATCACCGGCATGGACCGGCGCGGGCGCGGCGAGGCGACCATCGTCGAAGTATTGGAACGCCGCCTGACCCGGCTGCTGGGCCGTTATACGGAGGAGCTGGGCATCGCCTACGTGGTGCCGGACGACAAGCGCATCCAGCGCAACGTGCTGGTGCCGCAGGACGCGCGCGGCGAGGCGAAGGCGGGCCAGCTGGTGGTGGTGGAGATCACCACGCCGCAGGATGCCCACCGCCCGCCGATCGGCCGCGTGCTGGCGGTGCTGGGCGACAAGCTGACCGCCTCGCAGGCAGTCGAAGCGGCGATCCACGGCCACGACATCCCGCACGAATTCTCGCCGGAGGTGTTGGCGCAGGCCACCGCCGTTCCGTTGGAAGTGCAGCCCGCCGAGATCGCCGGCCGGGTCGACTTGCGCAGCGTGCCGCTGGTGACCATCGATGGCGAGGACGCCAAGGATTTCGACGACGCGGTGTGGTGCGAACCCAACGCCGACGGCTTCCGCCTGGTCGTCGCGATTGCCGATGTCTCGCATTACGTGCGTCCGGGCACGCCGCTGGACGACGAGGCGCAGCTGCGCGCCACCTCGGTCTATTTCCCCGGATTCGTGGTGCCGATGCTGCCGGAGACGCTGAGCAACGGCATCTGCTCGCTCAATCCGGCGGTGGACCGGCTGTGCTTCTGCTGCGACATGCAGGTGGGCCGCGACGGCATCGTGACCTCGAGCTGGTTCTACGAAGCGGTGATGCATTCGCATGCGCGCCTCACCTATACCGACGTGTGGAACGCGGTGGGCGAGGGCGTTCCCGAGGACGACCACGACGCCGCGCTGGCCAAGATCGGCGCGTTGCTGCCGCAGGTGCAGCGCCTGCACCAGCTCTACAAGGTGCTGGACAAGGCGCGCGCCCGGCGCGGCGCCATCGAGTTCGAGAGCAGCGAAGTCCGCTTCCTGCTGGACGCCAAGGGCGCGGTGTCCCAGGCGGGCATGCTCCAGCGCAACGACGCCCACAAGCTGATCGAGGAGTGCATGATCGCGGCCAACGTGCAGGCCGCGCTGCACCTGCTGGAAGCGCGCATCCCCGCCCCCTACCGAGACCACGACAAGCCGCCGGAATCGAAATACGCGGACCTGGAGGAGTTCCTCAAGGAGTTCGCACTGCGCCTGCCGCCGTGGAGCAAGGTGAAGCCGAAGGACTTCCGCAACCTGCTGGAGAAGATCCGCGAGCGGCCCGACGCCGCTCTGCTGGAGTCGGTGATCCTGCGCAGCCAGTCGCTGGCGGTGTACGCGCCGGACAACATCGGCCACTTCGGTCTCGCGCTGGAAGCGTACGCGCACTTCACCTCGCCGATCCGGCGCTACCCCGACCTGCTGGTGCACCGCGCGATCAAGCACGCGCTGGCCGGCGGCCGCCCGGAAGCCTACGAGTATTCGCCGCATGAGATGGCCGCGCTGTCACTGCAATGCTCGGAACGCTCGCGCCGTGCCGACGAGGCCCAGCGCGAGGTCGACGAGCGCTACCGCGCGGCGTGGATGGAAAGCCACGTCGGCAAGGAGTTCGACGGCACCATCAGCGGTGTCACCAGCTTCGGCCTGTTCATCGAGCTGGACGATTCCAAGGTCAACGGCCTGGTCCACGTCACCCAGCTGCCGCGCGACTTCTACCACTTCGACGCGGTACGCAAGACCCTCACCGGCGAGCGCCGCGGCCGCGAGTTCCGGCTTGGCGACCGCGTCCGCATCGTGGTGCTCAAGGCCAGCGTGGAAGAGCGCAAGATCGACTTCCGCCTGGCCGAGGAAGACGCCGGCCTGCCGCCGGTGCCGGAGCGGGGCAAGCCGGCGAAGCGGCAGAAGCGGAAGTACTGACTTGATTGGGAGCGCATCGTGACCGCCGCCATGTTCGCAGCGCTGCTTCTGATGGCACAGCCTGTCTCCGGAGGATCTGCGGGTTCCGGTCAGGCTGTCTCACTGCTTACGTCACGTCCCGCTCAATGCGTTTCGGTTTCCGGTTCCGCTGGACTTATGGTTGTTCTGGATCGGAATGATGTGGAGGACATGGCAACTCCACCACGTTCACGATGGACGACGGAGGCAGAGCGGTTGCGGTTGGTGCGGTTTCACCAGGCTCAGGAGCTCATCGCCGCCGTATCCGGTGGGAAGAACTCTCTGGGTTGCGATGTGGCCGGGAACATCGGCGGGGGCGTGTATGCCATGCTCGCGCTGATCCGAGAGGGGAAAGGGCGAGTCTGGAAGTCGGCAACGAATGCCTTCCTGCCCTCGGTGATAGTGTCGGCACACAATATCGATTGCAGCAGGGGCCCGGCCGGCCATTACACGCTGGTGGAACCCGGTGGCAAGGCCTTCTTCCTGATTCCCGCCTGCGTCGTCTAGACGATGTCACCTCTGCAGGCGTTGTGTCAGCCTCCTCGCATGCAGGCAAAATAGCCGCATGAGCAAACCCTCCCAATGGATCGTCGGCATCAACGCGGTGGCCTCTGCGCTGGAGCACGACGCCGAACACGTCCGCGAAGTGCTGCTGGAAGCCGGCGGCAAGAACCCGCGCATCATCGAGATCGAGCAGCAGGCGCGGCGCAAGGACATCGACGTGCGCCGGGTCGCCCAGCAGGCGCTGGATGGCGTGGCCGGCGGCGTGCGCCACCAGGGCGCGGCGGCACGCTACGCCGCGGCCAAGACCTGGGACGAGCACGAGTTGCCGGCATTGATCGAAGCCGCCGAAGGCCGCGCGCTGCTGCTGGTGCTGGACGGCGTGCAGGACCCGCACAACCTCGGCGCCTGCCTGCGCAGCGCCGCCGCGGCGGGCGCCACGGCGGTGGTGTTCCCGAAGGACAAGGCGGTGCAGGTCAACGCCACCGTGCGCAAGACCTCGGCCGGCGCGGCGGACACCCTGCCGATCTTCAGCGTGACCAACCTCTCGCGCACCCTGCGCGACCTGCAGAAGGCCGGCGTGTGGATCTACGGGCTGGCTGGCGAAGCCGACGCCTCGCTGTACGCCACCGACCTGAAGGGTAACGTGGCATTGGTGATGGGCAGCGAGGGCGAAGGGCTGCGCCGGCTGACCCGCGAAAACTGCGACGGGCTGGTGAAGATCCCGATGCCGGGCGGTTTCGAAAGCCTCAACGTGTCGGTGGCCAGCGGCGTGGCGCTGTTCGAAGCCGTGCGGCAAAGGAGCGCGTGATGGCGTTGAACCTGATGTGGTACGACTGGGTGGGCATCGCCGGGACACTGGCGGTGCTGGTGGCGTTTTTCCTGCTGCAGGCCGGGAAGCTGTCCGGCACCGGCATCGTCTATCAGCTGTTGAATCTGTTCGGCTCCGGCGGCGTGCTGGTGTCGCTGCTGGGCAAGTTCAACGTGTCGGTGTTCGTGCTGGAAGCCGTGTGGATGGCGATCAGCGCGTACGGGATCGTGCGCACGCTCAGGGCGAAGCGTCCCGAGGCGCAATGAGTCGCCGGGCGGCGTGCCTGCAGCGAGCCCAGGGACAATCGGCGCCATGGATGGCGCCGATTAGCCTACATGGACGTATTTACGGCGTGTCCCCAGCCGCTGCGGGTACGGCGTTCGGCGACGGGGCAGAACGAAGCCAGCTGTTGGCAATCGCACAGAACAGCTTCGCAGTCTGCTCGGTGTCGTATACCGCCGAATGCGCCTGGCTGGGATCCCAGCCAAGCCCGGCAGCCATCGCCGCGCGCGCCAGCACGGTCTGGCCGTAGGCCAGGCCGGCCATCGTCACAGTGTCGAACACGCTGAACGGGTGGAACGGGTTGCGCTTGTGCTGCACCCGCGCCACCGCGGCGTTGACGAAATTGAGGTCGAAGTGGGCGTTGTGGCCCACCAGGATGGCGCGCTGGCAGCCGTGCTTCTTCACCGCGGCGCGTACCGGCGCGAAGATCGCATCCAGCCCGCTGCGCTCGTCCACCTCGCCGCGCAGCGGGTGGCCGATCTTGATGCCGGTGACTTCCAGTGACTTCGGGTCGATGCTGGTGCCGGGCGCGGGGGCGATGTGCGCGTGCGCGACTTCGCCCGGCACGTAGTTGCCGGCCGCATCCAATTCGATCGGGATTGCCGCGATCTCCAGCAGGGCGTGCTTGTTCCAGTCGAAGCCGCCGGTTTCCACGTCCACCACCACCGGCAGGTAGCCGCGGAAGCGCTCGGCCATCGCCGCGAAGGCGGGTGCATCTTGCGTATCGGTCATCGGCAAAGCCTAGCAGAGCGGCGCGGTGGCCCACGTCGCTTTCAGCACGCGGCAGGCGCGGTGCCCACCAGCACGCCATCGGCGCGCAGCCGTTGCAGCATCGGCAACGCTTCGCCGAGGAATGCGTCGAAGTCCGGATGGCTGGCTTCCTCGGCCAGCTGGCGCAGCAGCGCGCGACCGCTGCGCCCGTCGTTGGCGCCGGCCAGCGCCAACAAGCGATACAGCAGCGGCGACAGCATCGAGAAATGGACGCGGCCGCCGGGATCGCGGCGCAGCAGCACCAGCGTGGGGGCGGGCGGTGGTTCGGTGGGCTGGCAGTCCGGGCCGAGCCGGTGCACCGGCCAACGGTAGGCCAGCGGCCACGCCAATGGCGACAGCAGCGGCACGCCGTCCAGCAGATCGCCTTCGGGATCGTGCGGCGGCGTTTCCGCATCGCTGAGCTGCAGGCCCAGCTCGGCCCATTCGTAGTGCGCCAGATCGGCCAGCCAGGGCCGCGCGGGATCTTCCGCGGCCTCGAGGAAGGCGATGAACTCCAGCCCCAGCCGGGTGAACAGCGGGGTTTCGCTGCGATGCCCGGCAAGGAAGCGGCGCAGCAGCGCCTGCCACTCCACATCGCCCAGGGTCCGGCGGATCACCGGGAAGGTGCCGGCCAGCAGGCCGTCGAGGTTGCTGGCCACCAGCTCGCGATAGACCGCCAGCCGCCGGTCTTCGATGCCGGGCGGGCCGGGGTGCGTGGCCGGATCGCGCACGTGCGCGGCCAGCGCGTGCAGTTGCGCGTGCAGCCCGCTCATGGCGCTGCCGCCTGCAGCGCGCGGATGCGCGCCACCTCGTCCACCAGCACCGGCAGCGGCGGGAAGTTGAAGTCGCGCTCCAGCAGGGTGGGGCGCACGCCGTGGCTGGCGTAGGCGAAGCCGAGCAGCGCCCACACCTCGTCCTTCACCGCGGTGCCGTGGGTGTCGATCTTGAGGTCGTCGGCCTCGTCGAAGTGACCGGCAACGTGGTAGCTGGCGATGCGCGCCGCTGGCATCGCATTGATGAAGGCGCGGGCGTCGTAGCCGTGGTTGATCGCGTTGACGTAGACGTTGTTGACGTCCAGCAGCAGGTCGCAGTCGGCCTCCGCCAGCACCGCATTGATGAAGTCGATTTCGGCGAGCTGCCGGAACGGCGCGGCGTAGTAGCTGACGTTCTCCACCGCGATCCGCCGGCCCAGCGCGTCCTGCGCCTGGCGGATGCGCGCGGCGACGTGCACCACCGCTTCCTCGGTGAACGGCAGTGGCAGCAGGTCGTAGAGGTGGCCGTTTGCTGCGCAGTAGCTCAGGTGCTCGCTGTACAGCGCCACTTGATGACGGTCGAGGAAATCGCGGGTCTGGCGCAGGAACGCGTGATCCAGCGGGTCCGGCCCGCCCAGCGACAGCGACAGGCCGTGGCAGCTCAGTGGGTGCCGCGCCGTCAGCGTTTCCAGCTGCTCGCCGAGCGCGCCGCCGACGCCGATCCAGTTGTCCGGCGCGCATTCCAGAAAATCGAAGGCGCCCGCAGGCGCCCCGATCAATTCGTCCAGCAGCGCGCGGCGCAGGCCAAGGCCGGCGCCGCGCGGGGGCAGGGCGTCAACCACGGCTCACATGCTGCCGCCGCACTTGCCCTCGCCGCATTTGCCTTCCCCGCACTTGCCTTCGCCGGCGGCCTTGCCGTCCTTGTTCATGGCGGCGTGGTGCGCATCCATTTCGGCCTGGCTGATGAAGCCGTCGCCGTCGGTGTCGATCTTCGGGAACATCGTGTCCTTGCCGCCGTGGGCGGCGGCGAACTCGGCGCGTGAAATGCGCCCGTCCTTGTCGGTGTCCTTCTGCGCCATGCCGCAGCTGCCTTCGTGCTTGGCCTTGGCGGGCTTGTCGGTGCCCATCATGCCGGCGCCGCACTTGCCTTCACCGCACTTGCCCTCGGCGGCGGCGGCCTTCGGCGGATCCTGCAGGTAGCCGTGCGCCATCGCGTCCATCGAGAACAGCGGGCCGGCGAGCGCGCCGGTGGCGACGGCGGCGCCAAGCACCAGCGCCAGGGGGTTACGGGACTGCGACATGGTCGACTCCTTGCGCGATAGCGCCTGATGGTGGGCCGATGCTACCGCTTGCGGCACGGGGCGGCCAGTCACCGGCCCGCGTTGTTCCGGGCGGTTCAGACGGCGGTGGTGTTGCTGTCGTCGCGCTTGTCGCGCTGCGGCAGCAGCTCTTCGCCGTGGATCAGGAACCAGGCGTTCTCGGCGATGTTGGTGGCGTGGTCGCCGATCCGCTCGATGTTCTTGGCCATGAACAGCAGGTGGGTGCAGGCGGTGATCGCGCGCGCGTCTTCCATCATGTAGGTCAGCAGCTCGCGGAACAGCCCGGTGTAGAGGGTGTCCAGCTCGGCGTCGCGGGCGCGCACGCGCAGTGCGGCCTCGCCGTCGCGTTCGCGGTAGGCCTCCAGCACGTCGCGCACCTGCTGCACCGCTATCCGCCCCAGCGTGCCCAGGCCGCGGGTGAGCGGCAGCGGCGGCAACTGGTTCAGCACCAGCGAGCGCTTGGCGATGTTGGCGGCGTAGTCGCCGATCCGCTCGATGTCCGAGGCCACCCGCAACGCGGCCAGGATCAGGCGCAGGTCGGTGGCCAGCGGGCCGCGCTGGATCAGGCGGATCACGTCGTGGTTGACCTGCTGTTCCAGCGTATCGATCGCTTCGTCGTTGGCGATCACGCGCTCGGCGGCGCCGTCGTCGCGGCGTTCCACCACGTCCAGCGCGGCCTCCAGCTGGGCGGCGGCCATCAGGCCCATGCGGATCAGCTCGCCCTGGAGCGCGCGCTGTTCGTCGTCTAAGCTCTTGACGATGTGGTTGTATTGCTCGTTCATCTTTTGCTCCTTCCGCCCGATGTCCGGGGAAGTGCCCCGCAAGGGGGGCGAGGGGTCGTCGCGTGTGCGTGGATCGGCCGTGGTCAGCCGAAGCGACCGGTGATGTAGTCCTCGGTCTGCTGCTTGGCCGGGTTGGAGAAAATCTGCGAAGTCGCGCCGTGCTCGACCAGGTCGCCCAGGTACATGAACGCGGTGTAGTCGGACACGCGCGCGGCCTGCTGCATGTTGTGGGTGACGATCATGATGGTGAACTCCTGCTTGAGTTCCTCCACCAGCTGCTCGATGCGGCCGGTGGAGATCGGGTCCAGCGCCGAGGTCGGCTCGTCCAGCAGCAGCACGTCGGGCTTGAGCGCCACCGCGCGGGCGATGCACAGGCGCTGCTGCTGGCCGCCGGACAGGCCCAGCCCGCTTTCCTTCAGCTTGTCCTTGACCTCGTCCCACAGCGCCGCTTGGCGCAGCGCCTGCTCGACGCGCACGTCCAGCTCGGCCTTGCTCAGGCGCTCGTGGTGGCGGATGCCGTAGGCCACGTTCTCGTGGATGGTCATCGGGAACGGCACCGGCTTCTGGAACACCATGCCCACCCGGCTGCGCAGGCGGTTCATCGGGTACTTCGGATCGAGGATGTTCTCCCCGTCCAGCAGCACCTCGCCTTCGGCGCGCAGCTTGGGATAGAGCGCGTAGATGCGGTTGAATACCCGCAGCAGGGTCGACTTGCCGCAGCCGGAAGGGCCGATCAGCGCGGTCACTCGCTTCTCGGGGACGTCGAGGTCGATGTTCCTCACCGCCAGCGACTTGTCGTACCAGAAGTTCAGCCCGCGGGCGGACAGCTTCACCGGCGGCGATTGGGGCAGGACGGCATCGTGCGGCGTTTGCGCGGCAGCGTGGGCGTAGGTCATCGGAATGGTCCGGAGGTCAGTCATGGGCAGCGCGCTTGCGCAGGAGGATGAAGCGGGCCAGCAGGCTGGTGGTCAGCACGAACAGGGTGACCAGCAGCGCGCCGGCCCAGGCCAGCTGCTCCCAGTTCTCGAAGCCGGAGCCGGCGAACTTGTACATGGTCAGCGGCACCGCGCTGATCGCGCCGCCGATGTCGAGGCTGAAGAATTCGTTGCCGAACGCGGTGAACAGCAGCGGCGCGGTCTCGCCGCTGATCCGCGCCAGTGCCAGCAGCACGCCGGTGACGATGCCGGGCAGGGCGCTGCGGTAGAGCACCTGCAGGGTCACCTTCCACTGCGGCACGCCCAGCGACAGCGCGGCTTCGCGCATCTGCACCGGCACCAGCCGCAGCATCTCGTCGGTGGTGCGCACCACCACCGGCAGCACGATGAAGGCCAGCGACAGCGCGCCGGCGAGAGCCGAGAAGTTGCCGCCGGTGTTCATCACGAAGGCCGCGTACACGAACAGACCCAGCACGATGGAGGGTGCCGACAGCAGGATGTCGTTGACGAAGCGCACAGCGGTGCCGAGCTTGCGGTGACCGCCGACCTCCGCCAGCCAGGTGCCGGCGGCGATGCCCAGCGGGGTGCCGATGGCCACGCCCATGCCGCACATCAGCAGGCTGCCGACGATGGCGTTGCGCAGGCCGCCGGCTTCCATCGGCGGCGGCTGGTCCTGGGTGAACAGCGCCAGGTTCAGGTGCGCCAGGCCTTTGGCCAGCAGGGTCCACAGGATCCAGCCGAGGAAGGCCAGTCCGAACACCGCGGCCACACAGGCCAGGCCGATGGCGACGGCGTTCTTGATCCGGCGGCGACGGTAAAGCGAAGCGGACGGGGCGTTCACCGGTTGCCCTCCTTGCGTTCGAGGTTGAGCAGCATCAGCCGGGCCAGAGCCAGCACGATGAAGGTGACGATGAACAGCACGAAGCCCAGCAGCAGCAGCGCGGCGCGATAGGTTTCGGTGGCCTCGCCGAAGTCGTTGGCGATCAGCGCGGCGATGGTGGTCGAGGGCTCCAGCAGCGACGCCGTGAACGACACGCTGTTGCCGATCACGAAGGCCACCGCCATGGTTTCGCCGAGCGCGCGGCCAAGGCCGAGGAACACGCCGCCGATCACCGCCGAGCGGGTGTAGGGCAGGACGATGTCCCAGCTCACCTCCCACTTGGTCGCGCCGAGCGCGTAGGCCGATTCCTTCAGCCGCGCCGGCACGGTCAGGAACACCTCGCGCATGGTCGAGGAGATGAACGGAATCACCATGATCGACAGCACCAGCCCGGAGGTCAGCATGCCGGCGCCGATCGGCGGGCCCTGGAACAGCGGGCCGATCACCGGCAGTGGCCCCAGGTGCGCGTCCATCCACGGGATCAGATGCTCGCGCATCACCGGCATCAGCACGAAGAAGCCCCACATGCCGTAGATGATCGAGGGAATGCCGGCCAGCAGTTCGATGGCGGTGCCCACCGGCGTGCGCAGCCAGCGCGGCGCCACCTCGGTGAGGAAGAAGGCGATGCCGAAGCTCACCGGCACCGCGATCAGCATCGCGATCAGCGCGGTGACCAGGGTGCCGTAGATCGGCACCAGCGCGCCGTACTTGTCCTCCACCGGATTCCAGTCGGTGGAGAAGAAAAAGCCCAGGCCTTCGTGCGCGAGCACGCTGCGGCCGCCCCAAAGCATCGACAGCGCGGCGCCGGCCAGGGTGACGAGGACGAACACCGCGGTGGCGGTCAGCAGCCAGCGGAACCAGCGGTCGTGGCGCGCATCGGCGGCGTCGCGGTGGCTGGCGATCGGACGGTCGGTGGTGGTGGCACTCATTCGGTCTGCTCGTCATGCCCGCGGGGCGGGCATCGGTTGGGGGCGGAAGGACCTGCCAGCGCCGGGGTCAGCCCGGTTGCCCGGCCCAGTACGCCTCGATCTGGCGCACCAGCTCCGGCGGCAACGGTACGTAATCCAGCGCCGACGCCTGCGCGCCGCCGTTGGTCCAGGCCCAGCGGAAGAACTCGCGTGCGGCATCGGCGCTGGCGGCGTCGCGCGGCTGGCGACGCATCAGGATGAAGTTGGTGGCGGCGATCGGCCATGCATCGGCGCCCGGCGCGTCGGTGATGACCAGCGCGAAGTCGCGCGCGTTCTTCCAGTCGGCGCTGGCGGCCGCTGCGGCGAAGCTGGCCGCGCCGGGCTGCACCCAGTTGCCGGCGGCATTGCGCATCGCGGTGTAGGCCATCCTGTTCTGCAGCGCGTAGGACAGCTCGACGTAGCCGATCGCGCCCTCCAGCTGCTTGACGTAGGAGGCCACGCCCTCGTTGCCCTTGCCGCCCACGCTGGTGGCGATCCAGTTGACGGTGGTGCCTTCGCCGACCTGCGCCTTCCAGTCCGCGCTGGCCTTGGAGAGGTAGTTGGTGAAGTTGAAGGTGGTGCCGGAACCGTCGGAGCGGCGCACCACGTTGATCCGTTCGGCCGGCAAGGCGACGCCGGGGTTGGCGGCGGCAATCGCGGCGTCATTCCACATCGTGATCTTGCCGAGGTAGATGTCGGCCAGCAGCGCGCCGGTCAGGCGCAGCTTGCCGGCCGCGATGCCGGGCAGGTTGACCACCGGCACCACCCCGCCGATCACCGACGGAAACTGCATCAGCCCGTCCTTGACCAGTTCCTCGGTCGGCAGCGGCTTGTCGGAGGAACCGAAGTCGACGGTGCCGGCCTTGATCTGGGCGATGCCGCCGCCGGAGCCGATGGACTGGTAGTTGATGCGCTTGCCGTTCAGCCTGGCGTAGTCCGACGACCACTTCGAGAACAACGGATAGACGAAGCTGGCGCCGGCGCCGGTAACCACGTCGGCGGTCGGCTCGGTGGTCTGGTTGCCGGCGGACGCGCGGTCGCTGCCGCCCGAGCAGGCAGCCAAGCCCGTCGCCAGGCACAGGCAGAGAGCGGCGAGATGGAAGGCGGAGCGGAACATGGCTATCTCCATGCGGAAAACTGGATGCGCACATCAAACGATGTTTTTGTGACAAACCGATGACGGCGAGAGGCGTTTTGTCATCATCCCGGCAAACAAAAAAAGCGGGCCCGAAGGCCCGCAACAGGGGGTATGCGGAATGCGGCTTATTTGACGTTCTGGGTCCAGTAGGTGTCGATCTGCTGGACCAGCGAGTCGGGGAGCGGGACGTAGCCCAGCGAAGCGGCGGACGCGTCGCCGTTGGCATAGACCCAGCGGAAGAACTCCAGCGCAGCCTTGGTGCCCGGCTTGCTGTTCTTGTGCACCAGCATGAAGTTGGTGGCGGTGATCGGCCAGGCGTTCTGGCCGGGGGCGTTGGTGACGATCAGGAAGAAGTCCTTGGTCGACTTCCAGTCGGCGCTGGCGGCGGCTTCGGCGAAGGTGTCGTCGCTCGGGTTGACGTAGTTGCCGGCGGCGTTCTTCAGGCGCGAATAGGCAACCTTGTTCTGGACCGCGTAGGCCAGCTCGACGTAGCCGATGCTGCCGCGGATCTGCTTGACGTAGGCGGACACGCCCTCGTTGCCCTTGCCGCCGATGCCGACCGGCCACTTCACCGCGGTGCCTTCGCCGACCTCGGTCTTCCACGACGGGCTGACCTTGGACAGGTAGTTTGTGAAGTTGAAGGTGGTGCCGGAACCATCGGAGCGGTGTACCACGGTGATCTTCTGCGCCGGCAGGGTCAGGCCGCGGTTGCTGGCGACGATGCGCGGGTCGTTCCACATCTTGATCTTGCCGAGGAAAATGTCAGCCAGCACGTCCGGGTCCAGCTTCATCGCCCCGGCGGCGATGCCGGGCAGGTTGAACGCCGGCACGATGCCGCCGATCACCGACGGGAACTGCGCCAGGCCCGAGCGCGACAGCTCGGCCGGCGGCAGCGGCTTGTCGGAGGAGCCGAAGTCCACGGTGCCGGCCTTGATCTGGGCAATGCCGCCGCCGGAGCCGATCGACTGGTAGTTCACTTCCTTGCCGGTCGCGGCCTTGTAGTCGGACGACCACTTGGACATCGCCGGATAGACGAAGGACGCGCCGGCGCCGGTGACGTCGGAAGCGAAGGCGCTGGCGGACAGGACGGCAGAGAGACTGGTTGCCAGCGCGAGCGCGGCGATGCGGAACTTGAAGGACTTGGACACGAAGAACTCCTGATGAGCGGATGCGACGGGGCGATACCCGGTTCGTGGCGCATTCCATCGCGCTTGCGTGACGCCAGTGGGTCAGTTCCATGACGGTCGCGTGACGACGGCGCGGCGGCCGCGCCGCCACGCGAATGCGGGCCGCGTGAAGAAAAACGCGCAAGGGAAATAAAACTGCAATCGATCGCGGGTCAAATGCGTGCTGCAGGTGACGCGAGGCGGAGACCCGCGCGCTGCCCACCAGACAGCTTTCATTCCCAACGGAGTTCCCACATGCGTCCCACCCGTCTGGCCGTCGCGATCGCCCTGATCGCCGGCACCGTCACTTTCAACGCCGCCGCGCAGAGCGCGCCGAGCGCCCAGGACATCGCCGAGCTGAAGGCGCAGATCGCCGCGCTGCAGGCCCAGATCCAGAACCTGGAAGAGCGCAACGATGCGCAGTCCGACGTCAACGTCGATACCGCCACCCAGCTCGACAACCTCACCAACAACAGCGTGAAGGTGGAGACCAAGGGTGGCCTGAAGGTGACCTCGGCCGACAAGAACTTCGAGGCGTCGCTGGGCGGCCGCATCCACTTCGACGCCTACAGCTTCGACAAGGACGTGGCGGCGACCACCGACACCACCGAATTCCGCCGCGCCCGCCTGACCCTGTCCGGCAAGGCCTACGGCTGGGAATACAAGATGGAGCAGGACTTCTCCGCCGGCACCAACCTGGACGGCATCCGCGACATGTACATCGCCCGCAACATGATGGGCGGCAAGCTCACCATCGGCCACTTCAAGCCGTACCGCTCGATGGAAGAGCTGACCAGCTCCAACGAGATCCTGATGATGGAGCGTCCCAGCACCTCCGCCACCGGCATCTACAGCGGCCGCCAGTTCCAGCAGGGCGTGGGCTACCTGCGCGCCGGCGACAGCTACACCTTCGGCGTCAGCGCGTTCAACATGCGCAGTGCGCCGACCGCCCGCACCGAGGGCCTGGGCTTCTCCGCGCGCGGCACCTGGTCGCCGATCGACACGGGCACCACCACCCTGCACCTGGGCGGTTCGTACAGCCACGAGAACCTCAACAAGGGCACCCCCAATATCTCGGCCGTTTCGCACTACGCCGGCCGCCGCGGCCCGTCGCAGACCATGGCCACCACCACCGCCGGCGTGGGCGGCAACGATTCGCAGATCGACACCTTCGGGCTGGAAGCCGCGTTCCGCAACGGCCCGCTGTTCCTGCAGTCGGAGTACGCGCGCGCCAGCTACGGCCAGGCCAACGGCACCTCGCAGGACGTGGACGCCTACTACGTGCAGGGCAGCTTCATGCTCAACGGTGGCCTGAAGGCGTACAAGGGCGCCACCGGCGTGTTCGGCTCGCCCAAGGTCGGCGAGTCCGGCCTGTGGGAGCTCACCGCACGCTATGACGTGATGGAGAACAAGGACATCACCGACATGAAGACCACCTCGGCGCTGATCGGCCTGAACTACTACATCAACCCGAACATGCGGGTGATGCTGAACTACACCAAGGGCAAGAACGACAAGACCGGCGACGAGCCGGGCCAGATCGCGCTGCGCACGCAGTTCGCGTTCTGATCGCCGCTTCCGGCATGCAGCAAACGACGCCCCGCATCCGCGGGGCGTCGTGTTTTGTGGCAGTCACCGGCGGGCGCCATCTTCCGGCGCGGCTTCGGGTCGTCGACGTCCCGCCGTGTTCTTCAGGGCGCAGCGGGCTGCGCCGACGGGCCCTTGTCCGGCCAGCGGCACAGGTCGTGGAGCACGCAGCGCGCGCAGTCCGGCTTGCGCGCCTTGCAGACATAGCGCCCGTGCAGGATCAGCCAGTGGTGCGCATCGCGCGCGAACTCGGCCGGCACCAGTCGCACCAGCTTGTCCTCGACCGTGCGCACATCCCTGCCCGGCGCCAGCCCGGTGCGGTTGGAGACGCGGAAGATGTGCGTGTCCACCGCGATGGTGGGCTCGCCGAACGCGGTGTTGAGCACCACGTTGGCGGTCTTGCGGCCCACGCCGGGCAGGGCTTCCAGCGCCTCGCGCGTGCGCGGCACCTCGCCGCCGTGGCGTTCCAGCAGCAGCCGGCACAGCGCGATCACGTTGGCCGCCTTCGCATTGAACAGGCCGATGGTGTTGATGTAACCCTTCAGGCCTTCTTCGCCCAGCGCCAGGATGGCGGCGGGCGTGTTGGCGGCCGGATACAGCCGGCGCGTGGCCTTGTTGACCCCGACGTCGGTGGCCTGCGCCGACAGCACCACCGCCACCAGCAGCTCGAAGGGGGTGGTGTATTCCAGCTCGGTGGTGGGGTGCGGGTCGCCCGCGCGCAGGCGGGTGAACAGCTCGGTGATTTCGGCGGGCGCGAGCTTGCTGCCGCGCGCGGCGCGCGGCTTGGGCGTTGCGTTCATGCGTGGCGTGCCTTGGCTTTCGCCAGCGCCCGCGCCAGCGCATCGGCGGCGGCCGCGGGCAGCGCGGGTGTGGCCTGCTGCGCCGTTGTCACAACGGTGGTGCGACGCGCGGCGTCGCGTTCGGTCTTGATCCGCGCCAGCCGTTCGGCGCGGGCGCGGTGGCGCTGCCGCGCGGCCAGCGCGAAGCGCCGCGCGTCGCGCGCTTCGGTCAACCGCGCGCTGCAGGCGGACGCGCAGGACGGGCAGGGTGCGGCGTCGAGCAGGCCCAGGGTCAGCGCGGCGTCCATGTCGCCATCGCCCAGCGCCGCCAGCACGGCGTGGGCCGGGTGCTTCGCGGCGCAGCTGCAGGTCGGGCAGGTGGTATCCATGTCTCGTTCGTCACTCCAGCGAAGGCGGGAGTGAGCGGCTTCATTTCCCGGCGAACGCCGGCTTGCGCTTTTCGAGGAACGCGGAGGTGCCTTCGCGCATGTCCTCGGTGGCGAACATCAGGCCGAACTGCGCCGACTCGTATTCCAGCCCTTCCTCGATGCCGCATTCGCCGCCGATGTTCACGCAGTCCAGCATCCCGCGCAGCGCCAGCGGCGCGGCGTTGGCCAGCTGCGCGGCCAGCTTCATGGTTTCCGCCTCCAGCTCCGCGGCCGGCACCACGCGATTGACGATGCCCAGCTGCAGCGCGCGCTCGGCGTTGACCGGGGCGCCGGTCAGGCACAGTTCCAGCGTTGCCGCGCGACCGCACAGGCGCAGCAGGCGCTGGCTGCCGCCGAAGCCGGGAATCAGGCCGAGATTGATTTCCGGCTGGCCCACCTTGGCGGTATCGGCGGCCACGCGCAGGTGGCAGCACATCGCCAGCTCCAGCCCGCCGCCCAGGGCGAAGCCGTTGATCATCGCGATGACCGGTTTGTTCAGCTTTTCCACCCGCCGCATCATCCGCGTGCCGCGCAGCGAGAAGTCGCGGCCCTGCACCGGCGTGAGCGCATTCATCTCGGCGATGTCGGCGCCCGCCACGAACGCCTTGGGGCCGGCGCCGGTCAGCACCACCACTCGCACTGCGTCGTCGGTGGCGGCCCCGGCAAAGGCCGCATCAAGGGCGTCGATTGTGGCGGCGTTCAGCGCGTTCAGCTTGTCCGGGCGGTTGATGCGGATGGTGCGCACGCCATCGGCGGTGTCGATCTGCAGCAGATTGTTGGTCATGCGGGGATCCAGTCGGATTTTCGTGTGCCGGGAGGGAACTTCGAGGGCCGGCCCGGGTCGCAGAGGTGTGCCGGTAGCCGTCAAGTGCCGGGGCCAGTATCCTAACGTGTCGCGCCGGGGCGTTCCGCCCGGCGTCGACGAATCCTTCCGGCCTGCGCCGGATTCCTGCGGGCCGCGTTGGCGGCCTCATTCGACATACGAGGTTGTGGATGAAGTTGCGTGCGATTGCTGCCAGTGCGGCGGCCCTGACCCTGACCGCCGGCATCGCCTCGGCGCAGACCAAGCCGGCCGCGGCCCCCGCCAAGCCCGCCACTGCTGCGCCCGCCGCCGCGCCGGTGGTCGACAAGACCCACGCCAGCTACGCCTTCGGCTGGCAGCTCGGCCAGGAACTGGTCAACACCGGCGAGCCGGTCGACATCGCCACCGTGGTGCGTGGCGTGCAGGATGCCTTCGCCAAGAAGCAGCCGGCCTACACCGAACAGCAGCTGGGCGCCGCCTATTCCGGCTTCCAGCAGCGCATGGAGCTGAAGGCGCAGGAAGCCTTCCGCAAGGCGCTGGCCGACAACCAGGCGCAGTCCGCCGCGTTCGTCACCAAGTTCAAGGCCGAACAGGGCGTGATCACCCTGCCCAGCGGCATCATGTACCGGATCGCCAAGGCCGGCACCGGCGCCAAGGCCACCGCCACCAGCGAAGTGCAGATCGCCTTCCGCAGCTTCCTGGCCGCCGTGGGCGTGCCGCTCAGCGGCGTGCAGACCCCGCCGGCGTTCAAGGTGGCTGATGCGCCGATCCCGGCGCTGAAGGAAACCCTGCCGCTGATGCAGCAGGGCGCGGTGTGGGAAGTGGTCATCCCGCCGGGCAAGGGCCTGGGCGGCAACCAGAACCAGCAGTTCGCGCAGCAGGCCGTGGCCATGCAGATCGAGCTGGGCGCGGTCAAGTAAACCGGTTGGCCGCGCCCCGGCGCGCCACCGCGGCAAGTCCCGATGCGCCGGCCATGTGCCGGCGCATCGCGTTTGCGGCGCTAACATATGCGGCATGAGTGACCTGTTCCGCGCCGTGCTCAGTCCCTGCACTGGTGTCTGCACGCTGGACGAAGCCGGGCTGTGCCGCGGGTGCCGCCGTACCGGCAATGAAATCGCCGCGTGGACCACGCTGGACGATGCCGCCCGCCTGCACCTGATGGACGTGATCCTGCCGGCGCGCCCGGCAGCGGCGGAGGACCCCTGATGGACGCCGCGGCGCTGGCCGACTGGCTGCGCGGTGCGCTGCATCCGCTGGATGCGCCACCCGCGGTGGCGCCGTGGAACCTGTCCGACCTGGCCGGCCTGGTGCAGCCGCTGGCGCCGCATCCGGCGGCGGTGCTGGTGGGGGTGATCCCGCGGGCGGCCGGCGCAGGGGTGCTGCTGACCCGCCGCACCGACGGCCTGCGCCACCACGGCGGCCAGGTCAGTTTCCCCGGTGGCCGCATCGAGCCTGATGACCCCAGCCCGGCCGCCGCGGCGCTGCGCGAAGCGCGCGAGGAAGTGGGCCTGCAGGCCGCGCAGGCGCGGATGCTGGGCTACCTCGATCCGCTGCTCACCATCACCGGCTTCCGCGTGCTGCCGACGGTGGTGCTGGTGGATCCCGGCTTCCAGCCGGTGCCGGAACCGGGGGAGGTGGCCGAAGTGTTCGAAGTGCCGCTGGAACTGCTGATGGACCCGGCGCAGCTGGACACCATCGAGCTGGAGTTCGGCGGGCGCGCCCGCCACGTGTTCCAATACCGCTACCAGCCGCAGCGGATCTGGGGCGCGACCGCCTCGATCCTGTACAACCTGCGCGAACGGCTGGCTGGCTCGAACCAATGGAGGGTGTGATGGCCGGATGGACTACCGTGGTGCAGGCGGACATCCTGTCGGTGGCGCTGGAGCGTCCCGACCTGGTGATCGTCGACTGTCGTTTTTCCCTGATCGATCCGAACCTGGGCGAACAGTCCTGGCGGCGTTCGCACATCCCCGGCGCCGCATACGCGCACCTGGAGCGCGACCTCTCCGACATGTCCCGCAAGGGCGAGGGGCGCCATCCCTGGCCCGATGCCGAAACCTTCTGCGCCAAGCTGACCCGCTGGGGCATCGCGCCCAGTTCGCAGGTAGTGGCGTACGACGATGCCGACGGTGCCTACGCCGCGCGGCTGTGGTTCCTGCTGCGCACGCTCGGCCACGAAAAGGTGGCGGTGCTGGACGGCGGCTGGACGCGCTGGACGTCGCTGGGCCTGCCCGTCTCGTCGCTGCCGCGTGACCCTGCCAGCCAGCGCTACGTCGCCAGCTTCGACGCCTCGCGCCTGCTCGATGCAGACGCCGTCGAAGCCCATCTTGCCGCTGGCGGGATGCTGGTCGATGCGCGCGCGGCGGCGCGCTTCCGCGGCGAGGAAGAGCCGCTGGACAAGGTCGCCGGGCACGTACCGGGTGCGGTCAACCGGCCCTACGCGAACAACATGGCCGACGGCCGCTTCAAATCGCCGATGCAGCTGGCCGACGAATACCGCGCGCTGCTGGCCGGGCGCGACCCTTCCGAGGTCGTGGCGATGTGCGGCTCCGGCGTCACCGCCTGCCACAACCTGCTGGCGATGGAGCGCGCCGGGCTGCGTGGCGCCAAGCTGTTCACCGGTTCCTGGAGCGGGTGGCTGGCCGACCAGCGGCGGCCGGTGGCAACCGGGGCATGAACATGGCGGCAAGCAAGGTGGAAATCTGGCATCGCCCCAGCTGCAGCAAATCCCGCGGCGCGCTGGAGATCCTGCGCGAGGCCGGCATCGAACCGGTGGTCGTGGACTACGTGGCCAACCCGCCCACCAAGGCGCGGCTGCATCAGGCCATTGCCGATGCCGGGCTCAGCGTGCGGCAGGCGATCCGCAGCAAGGAGGCCGAGTACGCCGCTCGCGGCCTGGCCGATCCGGCGCTGCCGGACGACGTGCTGCTGGAAGCGATGGTGGCCGCCCCGGTCCTCATCGAACGTCCGTTCGTGTTCACGCCCAAGGGCGTGCGCCTGTGCCGGCCGCCGGAGACGGTGCTGGAGCTGCTGTAGGCGCTTACTTCCCGATCCGCGCCAGCATCGCGCGCAGCGCGGCCTGCGTGTCCGGGTGCGACCACTGGGCGACGAAGCGCGGCAGGTCGATGCGTTCGTCGGCCAGCGCGGCGATGACGTCGCGGCGGGCAATGGCGCGGGTTTCCAGCATCGGCATGTGCGGCAGCTGCAGCAGCTCCTCCAGCCAGACCCGTGCGCGGGTGGCGACGTCGTCGATGTGCACCAGCTCGTCCACCAGCCCGATCTGCAGGGCCTGCTGGGCGTCCGGCATCGCCCCGGCCACCAGCAGGCGTTCGCCGCGATGCGGGCCGACCACGCGCGCCAGCAGCGCCTGGATGCCTTCCGGCGCGACCAGGCCCACCTGGGTTTCGTTCAGGCCGATCCGATAGGGGCCGTCGGCGAGGATGCGGTAGTCGCAGCACAGCGCCAGCACGCAGCCGCCGGCCGGCGCGTGGCCGGCCATCGCCGCAACCACCGGCACGGGGCATTCCGCCAGCGCGCGGGCGGCGGAGAAGAACACCGTCCACGCCCGCAGCAGCGCGTCCTGATCTTCGCCCAGCGACAGCAGATAGGGCACGTCCAGGCCTGCCGAAAACACCTTCGGCCCGCCCACCAGCACGATCCCGCGGGCGCCGCGCGCCGGCGCTTCGTGCAGCGCCTGCACCAGGTCGGCGCACAGCTCGGGATTCAACGCGTTGACCGGCGGCCGCGCCAGCCGCAGCTCGTGGACTTGGCCGTGGACGGTGGTTTCGATCAGCGACATGGGCGGGCTCCTGGGCGACGTGCGGCCATCATAGGCGTGCGCGTCGGCGATGCGGAATCAGGCGGCGGGCGCGGCCAGCAGCCGCTCCGAAGCGCGCCGCACGCAATCCGGCAGCGGCGTCGGCCGGCCGTCGCGGCGACCCACCCAGACCGCCACCACGTTGCCGTCGCAGTGCAGGGTGCCGTCAGCGGCGACGATGCGATGACCGATCACCACGCTGCTGTTGCCCAGCTTCTCGGTGAACAGTTCCACGGAAACTTCCGTCGGGTATTCGATCGGACGCTTGAAGTTGAGCGTGGCCGAAGCGACCACGGGCGCGGCGTCTTCGGTCACCCACGGCTCGCCGATGGATTCGAACCATTCGATGCGCGCCTGCTCCAGGAAGGTCAGATAGCGCGCGTTGTTGACGTGGTTGAACGCGTCCAGGTCGCTCCAGCGCAGCGGGATGGACATGCGGAACACGGGGCGGTCGGTCATGCGTCTGCCTTTTTCTTGCTCTTGCGCGGGGCGGCAGCGGAGCTTGCCGGATGTTTTTCGAGCAATGGCGCAAGGAAGCGGCCGGTATGCGAGGCCGGGTTCGCCGCCACTTCCTCGGGCGTGCCCACGGCGATGATCTGGCCGCCGCGATGGCCGCCTTCCGGGCCCAGGTCCACCACCCAGTCGGCGGTCTTGATCACGTCGAGGTTGTGCTCGATCACCACCACCGTGTTGCCGTCGTCGCGCAGCTTGTGCAGCACCGCCAGCAGCGCCTCGATGTCGTGGAAGTGCAGGCCGGTGGTGGGCTCGTCGAGGATGTACAGGGTGCGGCCGGTGTCGCGCCGCGACAGCTCCTTCGACAGCTTCACGCGCTGCGCCTCGCCGCCCGACAGCGTGGTCGCGCTCTGGCCCAGCTTGATGTAGGAAAGCCCCACGTCCACCAGCGTCTCCAGCTTGCGGGCGATGCTGGGCACCGGCTGGAACAGCTCCAGCGCGGCTTCCACGGTCATCTCCAGCACGTCGTGGATGCTGAAGCCCTTGTAGCGGATCTCCAGCGTCTCGCGGTTGTAGCGCTTGCCCTGGCAGACGTCGCAGGGCACGTACACGTCCGGCAGGAAGTGCATCTCGACCTTGATCAGGCCGTCGCCCTGGCATGCCTCGCAGCGCCCGCCGCGCACGTTGAAACTGAAGCGGCCCGGCGAATAGCCGCGCGCGCGCGCCTCCGGCACCTGCGCGAACAGCTCGCGCAGCGGCGTGAACAGGCCGGTATAGGTGGCCGGGTTGGAACGCGGGGTGCGGCCGATCGGCGACTGGTCGATGTCCACCACCTTGTCGAACAGGTCCAGCCCGATCACGTCCTTGTGCGCCGCCGGGGTGTGCGAAGCGCCGTTGATCTCGTTGGCGGCCAGCGCGTACAGGGTGTCGTTGATCAGGGTGGACTTGCCGGAACCGGACACGCCGGTCACGCAGGTCAGCAGCCCGGACGGGATCTCCAGGTCCACGTTCTTCAGGTTGTTGCCGCTGGCGCCCTTCAGCTTCAGCAGCAGCTTGCGGTTGGGCGGGTTGCGGTGCGCCGGCACCTCGATCCTGCGCTTGCCGGACAGGTACTGCCCGGTCAGCGAGCGCGGCGCCTTAAGCACGTCGGCCAGCTGGCCCTGCGCCACCACTTCGCCGCCGTGCACGCCGGCGCCGGGGCCGATGTCGACGATGTAGTCGGCCAGCCGGATCGCGTCCTCGTCGTGCTCCACCACCAGCACGGTGTTGCCAAGGTCGCGCAGGCGGGTCAGGGTGCCGAGCAGGCGCTCGTTGTCGCGCTGGTGCAGGCCGATGGAGGGCTCGTCCAGCACGTACATCACGCCGACAAGACCGGCGCCGATCTGGCTGGCCAGGCGGATGCGCTGTGCCTCGCCGCCGGACAGCGAATCGGCCTTGCGCTCCAGGGTCAGGTAATCAAGGCCGACGTCGACCAGGAAGCCGAGCCGCTCGCGGATCTCCTTGACGATCTTGGCGGCGATCTCGCCGCGCCAGCCGGGGAGGGTCAGGGTGTCGAAGAAGGCCAGGCAGGCGTCGATCGGCAGCACCGCGATTTCGGGCAGCGGACGGTCGGCCACGAACACGTTGCGGGCCTGACGGTTCAGCCGCGCGCCGCCGCATTCGGGGCAGGAATGCTCGCTGATGTACTTGGCCAGCTCCTCGCGTACCGCCGCACTTTCGGTTTCGCGGTAGCGCCGCTCGAGGTTGGGCAGGATGCCTTCGAAGGCGTGCCTGCGCTGATACTTGTTGCCGTTCTCGCCGACGTAGCTGAGGTTGATGACCTCGCCGCCGCTGCCGCGCAGGACGATCTCGCGGATGTGCTCGGGCAGCTGCTGCCAGGGCACGTCGACCTTGAAGCCGTAGTGCTTGGCCAGCGAGGCGATCATGGAAAAGTAATAGCTGTTGCGCCGGTCCCAGCCGCGCATCGCGCCGGCCGCCAGCGACAGCTCGGGATGCGCCACCACCTTGGCCGGATCGAAGAACTGCGCCACGCCCAGCCCGTCGCAGCCCGGGCAGGCGCCGGTGGGCGAGTTGAACGAGAACAGCCGCGGTTCCAGTTCCGGCAGCGAGTAGTCGCAGACCGGGCAGGAATAGCGCGAGGAGAACAGCAGCGGGTCGGCCGCGTCCTGCGCGGCATCCATCGACTGCACGATCGCCATGCCATCGCCCAGCTTCAGCGCGGTTTCGAACGACTCGGCCAGCCGCTGGCGGATGTCCGCGCGCGGCTTGAAGCGGTCGATCACCGCCTCGATGGTGTGCTTGACGCGGAGCGCCAGCGGCGGCACCGCGTCGATTTCGTGCAGCACGCCGTCCACCCGCACCCGCACGTAGCCCTGCGCGCGCAGCTGATCGATCACCTGCAGGTGCTCGCCCTTGCGTTCGCGCACTACCGGCGCCAGCAGCATCCAGCGCTGCTCGGCCAACGCCGGGTCGGCCTCCATCTCCAGCACCTGGTCGACCATCTGGCTGACCGTCTGCGCCTCCAGCGGGAAGTGGTGGTCGGGGCAGCGCGGGCTGCCCACGCGCGCGTACAGCAGGCGCATGTAGTCGTGGATTTCGGTGATCGTGCCGACCGTCGAGCGCGGGTTGTGGCTGGTCGATTTCTGCTCGATGGAAATCGCCGGCGACAGCCCTTCGATATGGTCGATGTCGGGCTTGTCCATCACGCTGAGGAACTGCCGCGCATAGGCCGACAGCGACTCGACGTAGCGGCGCTGGCCCTCGGCGTAGATGGTGTCGAAGGCCAGCGACGACTTGCCGGAACCGGACAGGCCGGTGATCACGATCAACTTGTCGCGCGGCAGGTCGAGGTCGATGTTCTTGAGGTTGTGCGTCCGTGCGCCGCGGATGCGGATGTAGTCCAGGGCCATCGGTGGGATCCTGCGGTGGGGGACGGCCGGCGGCATGCCGTCGGCCAATCAGGAAGCGTAGCGAGCCGCTGATTTGGGGGCAAATGCCGGCATCTCCAGCGCGCGGCAAGCCAACCGTTCAGGGGCTGCAGTACTGCCCCTGCTGCCGCACCACATCTTCCAGCAGCGCCTGTTTCCCCTTCGTGGAGGCGTCCCGGCGCAGTTCCTCCGCGGCTTCCGCAAGCCCGTCGCAGGGGTCGTCGGTATAGCCCGCCGGCCACAGCAGCATCTGCGACAGGGCGCGCACGTAATCGCCCAGGCTCGCCTCCCGCTGGCGCATGCGGAACCGCTCGGGCGGGGGCCGACGGATCGGATTGATGCTGGTCATCGGGCTCTTGCGCTCGAAACGGATGCCGTCGTCGCGCCGCTGCGCTGCCGGCATCGACCAGTCGTCGCTGGACACCGTCGGCACCGCGGCAGGGTCAACGTTGGTGCCGGCCGGGTCCGTCGCACGGGGGCCGGTGCTGGCCAGTGGGCGCGTGCTGCTCCTGCCACCAGTCCTGGCTGGTGGCGTGCGTGCCGCTGCAGGTGGCGGCAGCCGCCGCGGCAGGGTGATGTACACCAGCGTCATCGGCGGGCCGGCGGTGCCGGCATCCGCCTTGGGCCGGGTCAGTGTCCAGGCGGCCAGCAGGTGGAGCAGGGCGACCAGCAGCCACGCGCCGCCTTTCGCAGGCACGTCGATGGGCCAGGCCCGGGCAGGTCCGTTGCTATGCATCCCACTCCCTTGGGGTTCCGAATCCGCGGCAGCGCCTCGGACGCGGATCGCCGCGCGAAGTTCCTTTCAGCCGCGGGCGCCGGGCGAGTTGACCCTAAGCCGCTGAATCCCCTACAATTCCGCTCCTGTCCGCCCTCGATGGCGGCAGGCCCTGCTCAGGGCACCCAGAAGAACTACAGAACCGAGAGATACCAACATGTACGCAGTACTTGTCACCGGCGGTAAGCAATACCGCGTGATGCAGGGCGAAACGCTCCGCGTCGAACTGCTCGAAGCCGAAGCCGGCAGCGAGATCAAGCTGGACAACATCCTGATGTTGGGCGATGCCGACGGCATCAAGCTGGGCGACGCGCTGAAGGGCGCTTCCATCACCGCGACGGTTGTCGGCCACGGCCGCGCCGACAAGGTACGGATCGTCAAGTTCCGTCGTCGCAAGCACCACCGCAAGCAGATGGGTCACCGTCAGCACTACACCGAAATCCAGATCACCGGCATCAACGCCTGATCGTCAGCCTGGAGAACTAAGCAATGGCACACAAAAAGGCAGGCGGCAGTACCCGTAACGGCCGCGATTCCAACCCGAAGTACCTGGGCGTCAAGATCTACGGTGGCCAAGCCATCGAAGCGGGCAACATCATCGTTCGCCAGCGCGGCACCCAGTTCCATCCGGGCACCGGCGTCGGCCTCGGCCGCGACCACACCCTGTTCGCGCTGATCGATGGCAAGGTGGAATTCACCACCAAGGGCCCGAAGCAGCGCCGCACCGTCAACATCGTCGCCGCGCAGTAAGCGCAGGCGACGATGCGATGCGAAGGGCCCCGCCTCGGCGGGGTTTTTCGTTTGTGTTCCCGGCTGCGGCGCCCGCGCATGCTGGCCGGCGCGCCAAACTCCACCCCAACACTGCACAATCACGCCCATGAAACTCGTCGACGAAGCTGAAATCACCGTCACTGCCGGCAATGGCGGCAATGGCTGCATCGGCTTCCGCCGCGAGAAGTTCATCCCGCTGGGCGGGCCGGACGGTGGCGACGGCGGCGCCGGTGGCGACGTCTGGCTGCAGGCGGACGAGAACCTCAACACGCTGGTGGACTTCCGCCACCAGACCAGGTTCAAGGCCCAGCGCGGCGAGAACGGCATGGGCAGCCAGCGCTATGGCAAGGCCGGCGAGGACACCGTCATCACCGTGCCGATCGGCACCGTGATCCACAACGTCGATACCGACGAGGTGATCGGCGACCTCACCGAGCACGGCCAGCGCCTGCTGGTGGCCAAGGGTGGCCACGGCGGGCTCGGCAACATGCATTTCAAGAGCTCGGTCAACCGCTCGCCGCGCAAGGCGACGCCGGGCGGCGAGGGCGAGAGCCGGGCGCTGCGGCTGGAGCTGAAGCTGCTGGCGGATGTCGGCCTGCTGGGCTTCCCCAACGCCGGCAAGTCCACCTTCATCCGCGCGGTGTCGGCGGCCACCCCGAAGGTGGCCGACTATCCGTTCACCACGCTGTATCCCAACCTCGGCGTGGTCAGCGTGGAAACCGGCCGCAGCTTCGTGATCGCCGACATCCCCGGCCTGATCGAGGGCGCCGCCGACGGCGCGGGCCTCGGCAGCCTGTTCCTGCGCCACGTCCAGCGCACCCGCCTGCTGCTGCACCTGGTCGACATCGCGCCGATGGATTACGAAGGCAGCGCGGTGTCGCCGGTCGAGCAGGTGCGCGCGATCGAGCACGAGCTGCGCAAGTACGACCCGGCGATGCTGGAGAAGCCGCGCTGGCTGGTGCTGAACAAGGCCGACCTGATGTTCGAGGACGAAGCCCGCGAAGCCGCGGAGAAGATCGTCGCCGAGCTGGGCTGGACCGGGCCGTGGTACCTGGTCTCGGCGCTGGGTCGCGATGGCACCTGGCCGATCATGCTGGCCGTGCAGACCTTTTTCGACCGCCTGCGCGAGGCGGAACTCGAGGCCAAGGAACAGGGCGATGCCTGAGGCGGGACGCCGGGCGGCCGGGCAGGGCGTCCGGCCTCGTCGCGGGGCAGCCGTTTGGCGTGCCTGCGCCGGCAGCCACCGGGTCCGCCCGACGCAAACAAAAAGCCCCGCCGAAGCGGGGCTTTTTGCCGAATCCCGGCGCCGTGGTTCAGGCGGCCTTGAGCGCCTTGATGCGCGCGGTCAGGCGGGCCTTGTGGCGGGCGGCCTTGTTCTTGTGGATCAGGCCGCGGGCGGCGAAACGATCCAGCAGCGGCTGGGCGGTGGCGAAGGCTTCGGTGGCGCCGGCGGCGTCATTGGCGTCGAGCGCCTTGATCACCTTCTTGACGGCGGTGCGAAGCTGCGAGCGCTGGGCGACGTTGCGGGCATTGCGCACGACGGTCTGCTTGGCGCGCTTTTTGGCGGACTTGATGTTGGCCACGAGTGAGAATCCTGGAAAGTCTGAGGGTGGGGCTGTAAAAACCGCCCGCTGGCAGGCTTGCCCACGGACGAAGGAATACGGAAGACTGGAAATTATGGAGGATTCAATGGCTTGGGTCAATATGTCGGATTTTCGGGGACAGCCGGGGACGGCGAAAGCATGAGCGGGCTGTTGCGTTCCAGCGCGGTATTCAGCGCGATGACCCTGCTGTCGCGGATCGCCGGCTTCTTGCGCGATGCCCTGCAGTCGCGCCTGTTCGGCACCTCGGTGGCGATGGATGCCTTCGTCATCGCCTACCGGATCCCCAACTACCTGCGGCGGATCTTCGCCGAAGGTTCGATGCAGATGGCGTTCGTGCCGGTGCTCAACGAGCTGCGCGAGCGCGGCGACAAGGCCGCGCTGAAGGACTTCATCGACCACATGGCTGGCGCGCTGTTCGCGCTGGTGTTCGTGGTCGCCGGCATCGGCATGCTGGCGGCGCCGCTGCTGGCCGAGCTGTTCGCCCCCGGCGCGGTGGGCACGCCCGGTGGCGAGGAGAAGCTGGCGCTGATCGCGCAGATGCTGCAGATCACCTTCCCCTACCTGGTCGCCATTTCGATGATGGCGCTGGTGGCCTCGGTGCTCAACAGCTTCGGCAAATTCGCCCTGCCGGCGGCCACGCCTGTGCTGCACAACCTGACCATGATCGCGGCCATGCTGTGGCTGGCGCCGCGGTTCGCCGAGCCGGTCAAGGCGCTGGCCTGGGGCGTGCTGGCGGCGGGGGCGCTGCAACTGCTGGTGCTGTGGCCTGCGTTGGGCAAGCTGGGACTGCGGCCGCGGCTCAAGCCCGGGTTCTCGCACCCGGATGTGCGGCGGGTGGCCAAACTGATGTTGCCGACCTTGTTTTCGTCGTCGGTGGCCCAGCTCAACCTGCTGGTGGGCACGGTGTTCGCCTCGCTGCTGGCCACCGGTAGCCAGACCTGGCTGTACCTGTCCGACCGCCTGGTCGAACTGCCGCTGGGACTGTTCGGGGTAGCCATCGGTACCGTGATCCTGCCGCACCTGTCGCGCCGGCATGCCGCCACCGATGCCGACGGCTACGGCGCCGCGCTGGACTGGGGGCTGCGGCTGGCCCTGCTGGCCGGGGTGCCGGCGGCGCTGGGCCTGCTGCTGCTGGCCGAGCCGCTGACCGCGGTGGTCTACCAGGGCGGCAAGTTCACCGCCTTCGACACCCGCATGGCGGCGATCAGCCTGAGCGCGATGAGCCTGGGCATTCCCGCGTTCATGCTCAGCAAGGTGCTGTCACCGGCGTTCTACGCGCGTCAGGACAGCAAGACCCCGATGCGGGCGGCGATCTGGACGGTGGTCTGCAACGTGCTGCTGACTATCGTGCTGACTCTGCCACTGTGGCTGCACGATGTTCCGGGCGCGCACGGCGGTATCGCGTTGGCCACCGGCCTGTCCGGGATCATCAATGCGTGGTTGCTGTGGCGCTATCTCAAGCGCGCCGGGCTGATGCGGCCGCAGCCGGGCTGGGCGCGTTTCTGGATGCAGCTGGGCTTGGCCTGCGCGGTGATGAGTGCGGTGGTGCTGGGACTGCGCTGGCAGATCGGTGACTGGACTGCGATAGACAGCCTGCTGCACCGCGCGCTGCTGCTGCTGGCGGTGATCGCGGCCGGCGGGGTCAGCTATCTGCTGGTGCTGCTGGCGCTGGGCCTGCGTCCGCGCGACCTGCGCCACTGACCGTTGCTGCGGCGCGGCTATACTGGCGGATCATCATGACCTTCCTGTTCCGCGATGCCGCTGGCGGGGCGCTATGCCCCCACGGAAGCGTGGTCTGCATCGGTGCGTTTGATGGCCTGCATCAGGGCCATCGCGCACTGGTCGGCCACGCGGTGGCGCGCGCGCGCGCGCTGGGCGTGCCGGCGGTGGCGCTGTCGTTCGAGCCGCTGCCGCGCGAACTGTTCGCCAGGGGTGCGCCGCCGCCGCGGCTGATGCTGCCGCGGGCCAAGCTGGAAGGGTTGTGCGCGCTGGGCTGCGATGGCGTCGGCCTGCTGCGCTTCAACGCCACGCTGGCGGCGATGTCCGCGGAGGACTTCGTGCGCCAGGTGCTGGTGGCGCGACTTGGGGTGCGTGAAGTCTGGGTCGGCCCCGGTTTCCATTTCGGCCGCGGCCGCGCCGGCGACATCGCGCTGCTGCGCGCGTTGGGCGAGGCGTGCGGCTTCACTGCGCACGAGATCGCGCCGGTGCATGTCGACGGCGAGCGCGTCTCCAGCACCGCCATCCGCGCCGCACTGGCCAGCGGCGACTTCGCCCACGCCGCGCGCCTGCTCGGCCGGCCCTATGCAATTGGCGGACGGGTGGTACGCGGCCAGCAGCTGGGGCGCACCCTTGGCTATCCCACCGCCAACCTGCGCTACGGCGGCAAGACGCCGGCACTGCGCGGGATCTTTGCCACCTGGGTGCACGGGATCGGCGGGCGACCGTGGCCATCGGTGTCGAGCTTCGGCACCCGTCCTACGGTGGACGGGCAGGAGCCGCTGCTGGAAGCGCATCTGTTCGACTTCGAGGGCGACCTGTACGGGCGCCGGATCGAGGTCGAATTCGTCGCCCACCTGCGCGACGAAGAAAGATTCCCCGACCTGCCTTCGCTGGTGGCGCAGATGCACCACGACGACCAGCAGGCACGCACGATCCTCGTGGGAGCGCCTGCGGGCGCGACTGCTTTCCCCATTGCATCCTGTCGCGCCTGAAGGCGCTCCTACAGTTCGAGAAGCCGTCCGTGACCGACAAGACCGACAAGCAAGAAAACCCCTACAAGGCCACCATCCTGCTGCCGGAGACCGCGTTCCCGATGCGCGGCGACCTGCCCAAGCGCGAACCGGAGATGCTGGCGCGCTGGGAATCCGAAGGCCTGTACGCGCAGATCCGCGAGGCGGCCAAGGGCCGTCCGCAGTTCGTGCTGCACGACGGCCCGCCGTATGCCAACGGCGCGATCCACCTGGGCCATGCGGTCAACAAGATCCTCAAGGACATCATCGTCAAGTCGAAGACGCTGGCCGGCTTCGACGCGCCCTACATCCCCGGTTGGGACTGCCACGGGCTGCCGATCGAGATCGCCATCGAGAAGAAGTTCGGCAAGGTCGGCGTGAAGCTCGACGCCGCCGCGTTCCGCCAGAAGTGCCGCGAATACGCGACCGAGCAGATCGAGGTGCAGCGCCGCGACTTCAAGCGCCTGGGCGTGCTGGGCGACTGGGAACGGCCGTATCGCACGCTGGATTTCAAGTTCGAGGCCGATGAAATCCGCGCGCTGGCCAAGGTGGTGGACAACGGCCACCTGCTGCGCGGGGTGAAGCCGGTGTACTGGTGCTTCGACTGCGGCAGCGCGTTGGCCGAGGCGGAGATCGAATACCAGGACAAGACCTCGCCGGCGGTGGACGTGGCCTATGCCGCGCGCAACCCGCAGCAGGTCAGCCGCGCCTTCAGCAGCGAGTTGCCGGAAGGCGTGGAGGTGGCCATCCCGATCTGGACCACTACCCCGTGGACGCTGCCGGCCTCGCTGGCGATCTCGCTGGGGCCGGAGCTGGACTACGTGCTGGTGGAAGGCCCGGCCAAGGGCGACGGCACGCGCCGTTGGCTGGTGCTGGCCGAAGCGCTGGCGGAAAAAGCCTTGCAGCGCTATGGCGTGGAGGCGGTGAGCATCCTCGGTCGCGCCCAGGGCGAGAAGCTCGAGGGCCTGCTGTTCGCGCATCCGTTCTACGCCGGGCGCGATATCCCGGTGCTGCTGGGCGACCACGTCAGCGCCGAAGACGGCACCGGCGCCGTGCACACCGCGCCGGGCCATGGCCAGGAGGACTTCGTGGTCGGCCAGAAATACGGCCTGGTCGAGAAGTACACCGCGGCGCAGCTCAACCCGGTGGACGGCCGCGGCGTGTACCTGCCATCGACGCCGCCGGCCGGCGATGTCGACCTGACCCAGCTGCACGTGTGGAAGGCCAACGACGCCCTCGTCGACGTGCTGCGCGGCAATGGCGCGCTGCTGGCGTTCGCGCCGCTCAAGCACAGCTATCCGCACTGCTGGCGGCACAAGACCCCGATCGCGTTCCGCGCCACCCCGCAGTGGTTCATCTCGATGGAGCAGGCCCACCTGCGCCGCGACGCGCTGGCGGCCATCGAAACGGTGAAGTGGTATCCCGAATGGGGCCAGGCGCGCATCGCCGGCATGGTCGAGGGCCGCCCGGACTGGACGATTTCGCGCCAGCGCACCTGGGGCGTGCCGATCGCGCTGTTCGTGCATCGCGAGACCGGCGACATCCATCCGCGCAGCGTCGAGCTGATGCGGCAGGTGGCCGAGCGGGTGGAAGAAGCCGGCGTCGACGCCTGGTATTCGCTGGACGCCGCGGAGCTGCTGGGCAGCGATGCGAAGGACTACGACAGGATCACCGACATCCTCGACGTCTGGTTCGATTCCGGCGTCACCCACGAGGGCGTGCTGCTGGAGCGCGGCCTGGGCAAGCCGGCCGATCTGTACCTCGAGGGCTCCGACCAGCATCGCGGCTGGTTCCAGAGCTCGCTGCTGACCGGCGTTGCCATCGACAACGCTGCGCCGTACAGGCAGTGCCTGACCCACGGCTTCACCGTGGACGAGCACGGCCGCAAGATGTCGAAGTCGCTGGGCAACGGCATCGAGCCGCAGGAAATCATGAAGACGCTGGGCGCGGACATCCTGCGCCTGTGGATCGCCAGCGCCGACTACAGCAACGAGATGTCGCTGTCGAAGGAGATCCTCAAGCGCAACGCCGACGCCTATCGCCGCATCCGCAATACCGCGCGCTTCCTGCTGGGCAACCTGCACGGCTTCGACCCGGCGCGCGACCTGCTGGCGCCGGACGACATGGTGGCGCTGGACCGCTGGATCGTGCACCGGGCCTGGCAGGTGCAGGAGGAGATCGCCGCGGCCTATGCGAACTACGATTTCGCCGCGGTGGTGCAGGCGCTGATGAATTTCTGCAGCGTCGACCTGGGTTCGCTGTACCTGGACGTCACCAAGGATCGCCTGTACACCATGCGCAAGGACTCGCGCGGCCGGCGCAGCGCGCAGTCGGCGATGTACCGCATCGCCGAGGGCTTCGTGCGCTGGATCGCGCCGGTGCTCAGCTTCACCGCCGACGAAATGTGGGCGTACCTGCCCGGCGGGCATCCCGGCAACGTGCTGTTCACCACCTGGTACGACGGCCTGGCGCCGTTGCCGGACGATGCCGCGCTGTCCGCCAAGGACTTCGAGGGCTTGCTGGAGCTGCGCGAGCAGGTGACCCGCGCGCTGGAGCCGATGCGCGCCGCCGGGCAGATCGGCGCCGCGCTGGAAGCCGAGATCGAACTGCGCTGCAGCGTGGCCGACCAGAACTGGCTGTCGCCGCTGGCCGACGAGCTGCGCTTCCTGCTGATCAGCGGCGACGTGAAGGTGGTGCCGGACACGGAGGCGAAGGGCGTGATCGGCGTGTTCGCCCAGCCCACCACCAAGCCCAAGTGCGTGCGCTGCTGGCACCACCGCGAGGACGTCGGCGCGCACGCCGCGCATCCGCTTCTGTGCGGGCGCTGCGTGGCGAACGTGGACGGCCCGGGCGAAGAGAGGAAGTGGTTCTGATGGCGTCGGTCAAGCCCAACGCGCTTCCATGGCTGGCCGTTTCGGTCATCGTCCTCGTCCTCGACCAGTGGTCCAAGGCCTGGGTGCTGGCGTCGCTGCCGGAATACACCGCGGTGCCGGTGATCGACGGCTTCTGGAACTGGTATCGCACCTACAACACCGGCGCGGCATTCAGCTTCCTTGCCGACGCCGGCGGCTGGCAGAAGTACTTCTTCATGGTGCTGGCGTTCGCCATCAGCGGGCTGATGGCGTGGATGCTGGCGAAGACGCAGCGCGGCGACTGGAAGCAGGCGCTGCCGCTGTCGCTGGTGATCGGCGGCGCGATCGGCAACGTGATCGACCGCTTCCTGCATGGCCACGTGGTCGACTTCATCCAGTGGCATGTGGGCCAGCACTACTGGCCGGCGTTCAACATCGCCGACTGCGCGGTGGTGGGCGGGGCGATCGGCGTCGCGCTGTTCGGCCTGCTGGGCGGCAAGCCAAAGGCCGCAGGGTAGAATCGGCGCATGGATGTCCTGCTTGCCAACCCGCGCGGCTTCTGCGCCGGCGTCGACCGCGCCATCGAGATCGTCAAGCGCACGCTGGAAGTGTTCGGCGCGCCGATCTACGTGCGCCATGAAGTGGTCCACAACAAGTTCGTGGTCGATGACCTGAAGGCGCGCGGCGCTATCTTCGTCGAGGAGCTGGACGAGGTGCCGGATGGCGCCACCGTCATCTTCAGCGCCCATGGCGTGTCGCAGGCGGTGCGCACGGAGGCCGAGCGGCGCGGGCTGAAGGTGTTCGACGCCACCTGCCCGCTGGTGACCAAGGTGCATCTGGAAGTCAGCCGCACCAGCCGGCGCGGCCGCGACATGGTCCTGATCGGCCATGCCGGGCATCCCGAGGTCGAAGGCACGATGGGCCAGTGGCGCGAAGACGGTGAGGCGGGCCAGATCCACCTGGTCGAGGACATCGACGATGTGGCCGCGCTGGAGCTCAGGCAGCCCGACAACTGCGCCTACACCACCCAGACCACCCTGAGCGTGGACGACACCCGCGACATCATCGCCGCGCTCCGGGCCCGCCTCCCGAACATCCAGGGACCGAAGCACGACGACATCTGCTACGCCACCCAGAACCGCCAGGACGCGGTGCGCGACCTGGTGCGCGGCGGCTGCGACGCGGTGCTGGTGGTCGGCTCGCCCAACAGCTCCAATTCCAACCGCCTGCGCGAGCTGGCCCAGCGCGAAGGTGCGGCGTCGTGGCTGATCGACAATGCCGACCAGATCGACCCGGCCTGGGTCAGCGGCCACAAGCGCATCGGCGTGACCGCTGGCGCCTCCGCCCCGGAAGTGCTGGTGCAGGGCGTGCTGGCGCGCCTGCATGCGCTGGGCGCCGGCGACGTGCGCGAGCTGCGCGGCGAACCGGAAAGCATGGTGTTCGCGCTGCCCAAGGAACTGCGCCAGCTGGCGCCGTGACCCGGCAGCCGCTACAATCGCCGGCCACGCCGGAGTAGCTCAGTTGGTAGAGCACGTCATTCGTAATGATGGGGTCGTAGGTTCGATTCCTATCTCCGGCACCAGCAGCAACAAAAAAGCCGCCCTTCGGGGCGGCTTTTTTGTTCGTGGGCTTCCGGAACGTCGCGGCTACACCATCAGGTCGATCTGCTGCAGCGTGCCGGCGCCGCCGTCCTCGCGCAGGTACAGGCCGCTGGCCCGTACCGCGCCCTCCAGCGCGTTGGCGCCGTCCTTGAGTGCGAACGGGGTGTCCGCGTTGCCCAGGTAGATCGCACCGACGCCGTGCCGCAGCAGGCCCTGCAGGCTGTCCTTTCCGTCGCCGCCGCGGGTCCAGACCAGCAGCCGGTCGAACACCGCATCGTTCTGGTCGATCCAGCCGTTGCCGTCGCCGTCGTGCTGCGCCAGGTCGGCGAAGCCGTCGCTGCTCTGGGCGCCGAACAGTTCGCGGCCGTCGTTGATCCGGCCATCGCCGTTGTGGTCCAGCGCGATGAAGCCGCTGCCGGGGGCGACGAAGCGCATGGCGTCGGCGGTGCCATCGACATCCAGGTCGAACTTGAACGTGGTCTGGGCCAGTTGCGCGGCGGTGCCGTTGAAGTTGATCACCAGCGGGTCCTTCAGCGCGTCGCCGGCGCGCACCGACAGGCTGGTGTGGCTGAGGAACTCGCGGCTCATGTTCAACTCCAGCGCCAGCCGGATTTCCTTGCCGTCGGCGGTGCGCACGACCCCCTGCGCGGTGAATTGGCTGGCCTCGCTTTCGTAGTGGACTTCCTCCAGCGAGTAGGTCGCGCCCCAGCCGGCGCGGCCGTTGCCGACGGCGGCTTGCTGGGTTGCGCCCTGACGCGCGGCGGCGTCGGTCAGCGCCTGCGGCGGCGCCGTGTCGGCGCCCGCAGTGCCCAGTTCGCCGACGTCCACCACCTCGACCTTGCGCCCGGTGAGCTGCTCCACTAGCAGGCGCAGCAGGGTGACCTTGAGCTCGCCGATGTCTTCCGCGTCGGCATCCACCTCGCTGGCGGCCGCGGCGGCATCCACCGCGACCGGCGGCGACTGCGGCAGGCCCATCGGTGGCCCTATCGGCGGGCGCAGCGCCTCCTGGCTCAGGGTCAGGCGGGTGGTGCCGGCCTGCAGGCGCAGCGACTCGCTGGTGGATTCCAGCTGGACCTGCGTGCGGCCATTCGGCCCGTCACGCCAAGCATTGAGGGACTCATGGCGGCGCTGGTACTCCAGCGAGGCATGGCTGCCGGTGAGTTGCAGGTTGGAGCCGGTGATGATCATTGGCGTCACGGGGTGGGGGAGCCCACTGACGTTAGCGGCCGGGTGGCGGGGAAGTTGAGTGGCTTCCCGCAAGCCCGGATTTGAATCGCGAACGAGCGCGTCGCGGCCGGTGCGACCCGCGCCCGCTAAAGTGGCGGCATCCCGATTGCCGAGCCGCCGATGTCCAAGCCCGCCGCAAGCCCTTCCACCACCAAGCGCCGCAGCGCCTATGTCTGTGCCGAATGCGGCGCCGATTACGCCAAGTGGCAGGGCCAGTGCGAGGCCTGCGGGGCGTGGAACACGCTGGTCGAGATCGCCCTGGAAACCACGGCGCAGGCCAAATCGCCGGCGTCGCGCCGCAGCGGCTGGGCCGGTAAGGTGGACGCGCCGAAGATCATGGCGCTGGCGGACGTGCAGCTGGACGCGCGCGCGCGCGCCTCGACCGGCATCGGCGAATTCGACCGGGTGCTGGGCGGCGGGCTGGCCGAGGGCGCGGTGGTGCTGGTGGGCGGCGATCCCGGCATCGGCAAGTCCACCCTGCTGCTGCAGGCGTTGGCGCAGATGGCGCCTACCTGGCCCGGCCTGTATGTGACCGGCGAGGAATCGCTGGCGCAGGTGGCCGGGCGCGCGCAACGGTTGGGGCTGCCGCTGGAAGGCCTGAAGGCGCTGGCGGAAACCTGCGTGGAGCGCATTCTCGAACACGCCATTGCCGCCAAGCCGCGCTTGCTGATCGCCGACTCCATCCAGACCCTGTGGACGGACACCCTGACCGCCGCGCCCGGGTCGGTGTCGCAGGTGCGCGAGTCGGCCGCCCGGCTGGTGCGCTATGCCAAGGAAACCGGGACCGCGGTGTTCCTGGTCGGGCACGTCACCAAGGAGGGCGGCATCGCCGGTCCGCGCGTGCTGGAGCACATGGTGGATGCGGTGCTGTATTTCGAGGGCGATTCCGGCAGCCGCTTCCGGGTGCTGCGCGCGTTCAAGAACCGCTTTGGCGCAGTCAACGAGCTGGGCGTGTTCGCGATGTCCGACGGCGGCCTGCGCGAAGTCTCCAATCCCTCCGCGATCTTCCTGTCCGGCACCGGCGCGCCGCAGCCTGGCAGCTGCGTGATGGTCACGCGCGAGGGCACGCGGCCGCTGCTGGTGGAGGTGCAGGCGCTGGTGGATGCGTCGCCACTGTCCAATCCCCGCCGCGTCGTGGTGGGGCTCGAGGGCAACCGGCTGGCCATGCTGCTGGCGGTGCTGCACCGCCACGGCGGGGTGATGGTGGGCGACCAGGACGTGTTCGTGAACGTGGTCGGCGGCATCCGCGTGCAGGAAACCGCGGCCGACCTGCCGGTGCTGCTGGCGGTGCTGTCCTCGCTGCGCGATGCGCCGCTGGCCGACAAGACGATTGCCTTCGGCGAAGTAGGCCTGAGCGGCGAAATCCGGCCGGTACCCAATGGCGAGGAGCGGCTGAAGGAAGCGGCGACCCACGGTTTCAAGCGTGCCATCGTCCCCAAGGCGAATGCGCCCAAGTCGGGCAACTACAAGGGCATGCAGGTGGTGGCGGTGGAACGGCTGGCGGATGCGCTGGAAGTAGCCGGGTAAACAGGCGGCCGGGGCTGGATGCTCAGTGGCCGCCACCGGCGGGCGCGCCGCCGGTCTTGGCCCCGAACGGCGGCTTGGCCAACCACACGAACAGGATCACCGCCAGGAAGATGATCCCCAGCAGGTGGAAGATCTCGTTGAAGCCCAACTGCGCGGCCTGGTTGGAAATCATCCGTTCCAGCACCGCCGCACCGCGCTGGAGATCGCCGCCGCCGTACTGCGTCACCGCCTCCATCGCCGTGGGATCGAGCGTGGAGACGCGCTCGGTCATGTGCGCATGGTGCACCGCGCCGCGTTCGCTCCAGGCATAGGTGGTGAGCGAGGCGGCGAAGCTGCCGCCCAGGGTGCGCACGAAGGTGGCAAGGCCGGAGCCCGCGGCGATCTCGTGCGGCTCCAGGTCGGACAGCAGGATCTGCAGCACCGGCATGAAGAACAGCGCCACGCCCAGGCCCTGGAACAGCTGCACCAGCGCCACGTGCTGGAAGTCCACGTCGAGGTTGAAGTGCGAGCGCGCGAAGCTGGTCAGCGACATCGCGATGAAGGCGAAGCTGGCGAGGATGCGCAGGTCGAAGCGGTTGGCGTACTTGCCCACCAGCGGCGTCAGCAGCACCGGCAGGATGCCGATCGGCGCGGTGGCGAACCCCGCCCAGATGGCGGTGTAACCCAGGTTGCGCTGCAGCCACAGCGGCACCAGGATGCCGACGCTGAAGAACGCGCCGTAGGCCACGGTCATGGCGATGGTGCCGGAACGGAAATTGCGGTGGCGGAACAGGCGCAGGTTGACGATGGGGTCACTGTCGGTCAGCTCCCAGATCACGAACACCGCCAGCGCGATGGCCGAGGTGATCGCCAGCGCCACGATGGTGGGCGAAGAAAACCAGTCCTCGTCGTTGCCCAGGTCCAGCAGCACCTGCAGCGCGCCCACGCCCACCACCAGCGTGGCCAGGCCGATGTAGTCCATCTTCGGCTTTTCCAGCCGTTCCGGCCGGCCCTTCAGCTGCCGCCCGACCACCGTGCTGGCGAAAATGCCGATTGGGATGTTGATGAAGAAAATCCATTCCCAGCTGTAGTTGTCGGTGATCCAGCCGCCCAGGATCGGCCCGGCGATGGGCGCCACCACCGTCACCATCGCCAGCAGCGCGATCGCCTGGCCGCGCTTGGCGGGTGGGTAGATCGACAGCAGCAGCGCCTGCGTCACCGGATACATCGGCCCGGCCACGAAACCCTGCAGGGCGCGGGCGACCACCAGCAGGCCCATGCTGTGGGCGATGCCGCACAGGAACGAGGCGAACACGAACGCCAGCGTCGACCACATGAACAGCTTGCGCTCGCCGAACTTGCGGGTCAGCCAGCCGGTCAGTGGCAAGGCGATGGCGGTGCTGACCGCGAACGAAGTGATCACCCACGTGGCCTGGTTGGCGCTGCCGCCGAGGTTGCCGGAGATGGCCGGCAACGAGACGTTCGCGATCGTGGTGTCCAGCACCTGCATGAAGCTGGCCAGCGCCAGCCCCAGCGTGGTCAGCGCCACGTTCGGCGGGCGGAAATCGGAAGGCTTCGCCGTGGCCTCGCGGCCGGGCGGCAGGCCCATCGATTCTTCTTCCTGGGCGAGGGTCGTGGCCATGGGGGATCGCTATCGGGAAAGGTGCAGGAGCGGCAGCGCGCTGGCTGCCGGCGTGGCGGGATCCGTTGCCCGGGGGGAGGGGAGGAAACGGAGCGCCGCCAGCGCAACTCCTGCGGAAGGGGTCAGGAGGCGCGGGCCTTCGGCAGGTTGCCGGCGATGATGCGTTCGATCAGCGCGTCGGCATCGTGCAGCTGGCGGGCGTAGGCGTTGGTGGTCAGCACCGGCTTGTCGGCCGGCGCGGCCGGCAGCACCGCGCCGCCTTGGTCGTGGACATCGACATCCACCGCCATGCTCATGCCGAGGCGCAGCGGGTGGTCGCGCAGTTGCTTGGGATCCAGCTGGATGCGCACCGGGATGCGCTGCACGATCTTGATCCAGTTGCCGCTGGCGTTCTGCGCCGGCAGCAGGGCGAACGCGCTGCCGGTGCCCAGGCCCAGGCTGACCAGCTTGCCGTCGAATTCCACGTCACTGCCGTAGAGGTCGGCGGTGAGTTTCACCGGCTGGCCCAGGCGCATGTTGTGCAGCTGGGTTTCCTTGAAGTTGGCGTCCACCCACACGTCGTGCAGGGGAATCACCGCCATCAGCGCGCCGCCGGGCTGCACGCGCTGGCCCAGCTGCACGCTGCGCTTGGCGATGAAGCCGTCGACCGGCGCCACGATGGCGGCGCGCTGCAGGTCCAGGTAGGCCTGGCGCAGCTGCGCGGCGGCCGCCTGCACCTGCGGCTGGCTGGCCACGGTGGTGGCATCGACCAGCGCGCGGTTGCGCGAGAGCTGCCCGCGCGAGCCCGAAAGTGCGGCTTCGGCGGCCTGCAGCTGCGCCTGCGCATGCGCCAGCTCCTCGGCGGAGACCGCGCCGCTGGCGACCAGCCCGCTGCGGCGCGCGACGTCGGCGCGGGCCTGTTGCAGCGCCACCTCACGGGCGGCGATGTCGGCCTGCGCGCTGTCCACGCTGCTGAACAGGCCGCGTACCTGGCGCACGGTGGCGGCCAGGTTGGCCTCGGCATGCGCCAATGCCACCTGTGCATCGTTGGGATCCAGCTGCACCAGCACCTGGCCGGCCTTCACCCGCATGCCGTCGTCCGCGTTGATGGACACCACCGTGCCCGGCGTCTGCGCGGTGACGCTGACGATGTTGCCCTGCACATAGGCATCGTCGGTGTCCTGGTGCCAGCGGGCGACCAGCAGGTAGTAGGCCAGCCAGGCGGCGGTGGCGACCAGCACGAGGATCAGCAGCGCCAGCAGCGCGCGGCGGCGCTTGCCCTGCGCGGGCGTGCGGGTTGGCTGCGACGGCGGCAGCGGGGCGGCCGGGCCGGTGGAGGTGTTCGGCGTGGTTTCGGTGGTCATGGGCGCGCGTCAGTGGGAGGCGATGGGGGCGGGTGCTTCGACGGTGGTGCCACCGCCAAGCGCCTGGTCGAGGTCGATGGCGGCCGCGTAGCGCTGGCTGCGCACGGCCGCCAGCTGTTGCTCCGCCTGCAGCAGCGGCTTGCGTGCCGCCAGCAGGTCGAGCCGGTTGGCCAGTCCGGCGCGCTGGCGCTGCTCCACCACCTGCGCGGTGGCAGCGGCGGCGCTGCGGGCCTGTTCCAGCGCGGCCGCCTGGGCGTCCAGCGCGCGGATGGCCTGCACGGCGTCGGTCACCTGGCGCAGGCCGTCGATGACGGTGCGGTTGTAGTCGGCCACGGCGAGGTCGTAGTCGGCATCTCGTGCGGACAGATTGCTGCGCAGCTGCCCGCCATCGAAGATCGGGAGGCTCAGCGCCGGCCCGCCGAAACCGAGGAAGGCATCGCTGTCGAACAGGCCGCTGAAGCCGGTGGCGGCAAGCCCCACCAGCCCGCTCAGGTCAATGCTGGGACGGAACCGCGCCTTGGCCGAGGTGATGCCTTGCGCGGCGGCTTCCACCCGCCAGCGGGCGGCGACGACATCCGGACGATGGCCCAGCAGCTCGCTGGGCAGCACCGACGGCAGCGCCGGCGCGGGCGTGTTCAGCAGTTGCGGGGGCTGGATCGCCAGCCCGCGATCCGGGCCTTGCCCCACCAGGGCTGCCAGCGCGTTGCGCAGGGCAGCGATGCGCTGCCGTGCGGCTTCCTGTTGGGCCTTGGCAGCCGCCGCGATGGCCTCGCTGCCGCGCAATGCGGACTGGTTGTCGAGTCCGGCGGCAATGCGCTGCCGCCCCAGCGTGACCAGCTCGTCGGCGCGCACCTGTTCGCGACGCGCCAGCTCAAGGTCGTCGAAGGCTTGCGCCAGCGCCGTGTAGCTGCGCGCGACGTTGGCCGCGAGTGCCAGCCGGGTCGCCTGTGCATCGACCTCGCTGGCGCGGGCCTGGCCCAGCGCGGCCAGATAGTCGGCGCGCTTGCCGCCCCAGACATCCAGCGGCCAGTCGAACTTCAGCATGAGCACGGCGTTGTGCAGCGGCTGGCCACCCAGTTCTTCGCCGGCGAGGCCAGCGGGCAGTTGGGCCGCCGCGTATTGCGCGCTGGCGCCCACGCTGGGCCTGCGTGCGGCGTCGGCCAGCCCGGCCTGCGCTTGGGCCTTGCGGACACGCGCCGCAGCGGCATCCAGCGTGGGACTTCCGGCAAGCGCTTCATCGACCAGCGCGTCCAGCTGGCGGTCGCCAAAGGCTGTCCACCAGCGGTCGGTCGGCCACGCGGCAGCCGGCAGCGCAGCGGCGGCGAGGGCGCGCTCAGCGTGCAGGTCTGCCGGCTGGCGCGTGGTTGTCTGCGGGGCGAGACCAGCGGTACTGGCACAGCCGGCCACCAGCAAGGCTCCGCCCAGGGCGGTGGCGAGGATCGGAAATGGGCGCATGGGATCAGTCCGGGGAAAGCAGGTTGTCGCGGGCTTGTTCAAGCAGCGCGGTCAGTTGCGCGCGGGTGGCGTCGTCCATGCCGTGGAAGGCGCGTTCGCGGACGCGTGCCCCGCACTGGTCGACATCACGCCACATGTCGCGGCCGGCATCCGTCAGGTCGATATGCAGGGCGCGGCGATCCCGTGGATCGGCCACCCGCGTCAGGATCCCGCGTGCTTCCAGGCGGTCCAGCAGGCGGGTCATCGCGCCGGGATTGAGGTCGGCGGCGCGGGCCAGGTCGGTGACGCTGGCGGTGCCGCAGGCCAGCTTTTTCAAGGTGACATATTGGCTGAAGGTCAGCGCATGCCCGGCCGAGGCGAGCTCGCGTTCCATGCGCGCCCACATGGCATCGCGCAGCTGGCGGAACAGCAGGCCCAGCGAAGAACTGCAGGCGCTGGCAGAGGGGTGCGGGGTGTTCATGGGCAATATTTTGTTTTGATGCGCAATAGTTGTCAATGCAAATATTGGCACTGCAAACGTTTTCGCCCGGCCGGAGCAGGGTGATACGTGGTCAGGAATGGAGTTACCTGGAATTTTCGGCGGTGCTGCAAACCGGCTGGAGTGGCGGCGATGACCTCAGGCCCGCTGGTGGGTCGCCTCAGGCAGTGCGGTGCAACACCAGTTCCAGCACGAACTTGCTGCCGAAGAACGCCAGCACCAGCAACGCCATCGCCGCCAGCGTCCAGCGCACCGCGGTGGCGCCGCGCCAGCCGCGCCGCCAGCGGCCCAGCAGCAGTGCGCCGAAGGCCAGCCACGACAGCACGCTGAGCACGGTCTTGTGCACCAGGTGCTGGGCCAGCAGGTTTTCCACGAACAGCACCCCGGTCAGCAGGGTGGCGGTCAGCAGCACGAAGCCGACGGCGATCGTGCGGAACAACAGGGTTTCCAGCTCGGTCAGCGGCGGCAGCGCGCGCAGCCAGGCGTGGAATTCACGCCGGCGCAGGGCGCGTTCCTGTGCCCACAGGAACACCGCCAGCACCGCCGCCAGCGCCAACGTGGCGTAGGCCAGCAGGGCCAGCCAGGCGTGCAGCAGCATCCGCCAATCCAGCGGATCTGGTGCCGCGGCGTGGCCATAGAAGCGGTAAGCCAGCAGCACCAGTGCGGCCAGCGGGAACACCACCACGCCCAGCGCGCGCATGCGCCCGGTGGCGGCAACCAGTGCGGTCAGTGCGGCCATGCCCAGCCCCACCAGCGACAGCGCGGCGAAGAAGTGCAGGTCGGTGGCGCCGCTGTCGCGCCAGGCCAGGTAATGGGCCAGTCCGTGCAGCAGCACCGCGGCATCGGCCGGCAGCAACCAGCCGCGCCCGCCGCTGCCCTGACCGCGGCGGGCGTCCAACGCCAGCCAGACGGCGGCTGCAAGGTACAGAACGACGGCGGACAGGACGATCAACATCCGGCAAGTGTCGCACAGCGACACGCCATCCCAGAACGCCCGGACACGGTGCTATTCTGGCGGCAACACCACCACCACTGGGGAGTTCCGATGCACGCTTCGCATGCCATCCATCTGCCCGAACGCAGCCCACTGTGGAAGGTGTTCTGGCTGTACGGCGTCCTGCCCAGCAACCTGCTGTGGCTGGCCGTGGCCTGGCTGGTCGATCACAACCAGCTTCCGGGCGCCACCCTCGGCCTGCTGGTGTTCCTGCTGGGCTATACCGCCTGGATCGTCGCCGCGGTCTGGAAGGCGGCGCCGAATGCGAAAGACCCGCGCTATGGCGTGATGGCGCAGGCGCTGACCGTGGCCTGGGCGATCAACACCGTGCTGATCGCGTTCTTCCTCGGCCTGCAGATGGTGCGCGCGTTGGTCGGCGGCTGAGCCGGCTCAACCGAACTGCACCACCTCGCCCCGGCGGTCGAAGGTTGCGAACTGCGCCACTCGGCCGTCGTTGATCGCGTTCACCATGAAGCGCAGCGGCTGCGCGGCTTCGTCCGCGCTCGGGGCGATGCCGGCGCGACCCGCCAGCCCACCGACGAACAGCAGGTCCCAATCCTGACCGGTGGCCTTGGACTCCTCGGCCAGCGCCTCGAAGCTGGCGATCTCTTCCGGCGTCTTGTCCACGCACAGGCAGGGCGAGAGCGTGCCGCCTTCGCGCCGCTCGAAGCGTTCGCGCTGCTCGGCGGTGGCGTTCTGCGGCAACTCGACCTTGGCGAACACCAGCAGCAGGCGCTGCGGTTCCGGCTGCTGGCGGGCGGCGTCGAGGAGATCCTGAAAGCTGGCAAGGCTCATGGCGGTGCAGGGGCTGTGTAGGGAGGCGCGAAGCTAACACGCCCTCGCGCCCGTGGCGGCGCCGACGCCCGCGAATATTGATCGCAGTCAAGCGCGCAGCCTGCGCCGGGGCTAAGCTGTCGCCGTACTACCTCCAAGCCCCCTTGCCTGGGTTCGTTCGCGAATACGGCAAAGGGGCCGTGGCATCGGCCGGAAGGCCGCCGCCACCGGGTCGAATCCGGAAACGGACCGGCCTCCCGCGTTTGGACTGGAGCGACAACATGGCAACCCTCGTGGACGGCTTCGGCCGCACGTTCCCCTATCTGCGGCTCTCGCTCACCGAGGCCTGCAACTATCGTTGCAGCTACTGCCTGCCGAATGGCTATCAGGCCGACGGGCGGCCCGGCTTCCTGACACTGGAAGAAGTCCGGCGGCTGGTGCGCGGCTTCGCGGCGGTGGGCATGCGCAAGATCCGCCTGACCGGCGGCGAGCCCAGCCTGCGCAAGGACCTGGCGTCGATCATCGCCGCCGTCTCGGCCACGCCGGGCGTGCAGAAGATCGCCCTGACCACCAATGGCTGCCTGCTGCCCCGGCACGTGCGGCTGTGGCGCGAAGCCGGGCTGACAGCGCTCAACGTCAGCCTCGACAGCCTGCAATCGGCGCGCTTTGCCGCCATCACCGGCCATGACCGTTTCGACGAGGTGATGGAAGGCATCGAGATCGCGCAGACCCTCGGCTTCGATGCGGTCAAGCTCAACGCGGTGCTGCTGCGCGGCTTGAACGACGACGAGCTGCCGGCGTGGATGGACTTCCTGCGCGGCCGCGACGTGTCGATCCGCTTCATCGAGCTGATGCGCACCGGCGACAACCAGGCCTATTTCGAACGCCACCACTACCGCGCCGAGGCGCTGGAACAGCAGCTGGTCGATGCCGGCTGGACGCTGCGCCCGCGCGCCGCTGACGCTGGCCCGGCGCGCGAATACGCGCACCCGGACTATCGCGGGCGGATCGGCATCATCGCCCCGTATTCGAAGGATTTCTGCGCCGGCTGCAACCGCCTGCGGGTGACCGCCCGCGGCGACCTGCGGCTGTGCCTGTTCGGCGATTTCGGCATCCCGCTGCGGCCGCTGCTGCAGTCGGATGAAGACCACGACGCGCTGGTGGCACGCATCGCCACCCAGCTGGGCCTGAAGGCCGCGGGCCACGGCCTGCACGAGGGCAACACCGGCATCACCCCGCACCTGGCCTCAATCGGCGGATAAACACAATCCATGACGACCCCACGCGACGCGGCCTTCTACATGGCCGACATCCGCAACAAGCGACCGACCCGCCGCCGCGCGGTGGCGGTGGGTGAATTCCTGCCCGGACCGGACGGGTTCGCCACCGTGGTCGAGCGCCGGCTGCCCAAGGGCGATGCGCTGGTGATGGCGGAAATCGCCGGCCTGCAGGGGGCGAAGATGGCCTCCATGCTGATGCCGCTGTGCCACCCCATTTCGCTGGAACTGGTGCGCGTGCGCTGCGTGCCGGTGCCGGAGCGCCACGCCATTCGCGTGTACTGCGAATGCGCGCTGGAGGCCCGCACCGGCGTCGAGATGGAAGCGCTGGCCGGCGTCAACGCGGCCCTGCTCACGCTTTACGATCTGACCAAGCCGGTCGAGCCGGCACTGGCGATTTCCGGCATCCGCCTGCTGTTCAAGGAAGGCGGCAAGAAGGGGCTGTGGGTGCATCCCGACGGGATGAGCGACGACGAGCGCGCGCACTACCAGCCGCGCGACCTGGCCCGCCTCGATGGCGTGCCGTGCGCGGTCATCACCCTCAGCGATCGCGCCAGTTCCGGTGAATACGAAGACCGCTCCGGCCCGGTGCTGGTGGAGGCCCTGCGCAGGCTTGGTGCCGACGTCGGCCACATCGAAGTATTGCCCGACGGCATCGACCCGCTGGCCGAGCGCCTGCGCGCGCTGGCCGCCAGGGGCGTGCGCCTGTGCCTGTGCAGCGGCGGCACCGGCCTGGGCCCGCGCGACGTCACCCCGGAAGCGCTGCGGCTGGTCGCTGATCGCCCGGTGGAAGGGCTGGCGGAAATGCTGCGCAGCGAGAGCGCCAAGCACACGCCGCTGGCCTGGCTCAGCCGCGCCGAAGTGGTGCAGCTGGACGGCATGCTGGTGTTCGCGCTGCCGGGCAGCCCGCGCGCGGCGCAGCAGTGCATGGACATGCTGCAGCCGCTGCTGGCGCACGCGCTGGCGATGCTCGACGGCAGGCCGCACCCGTGATCGGCTACGACGAGGCGCTGGCGCTCATCCAGCGCGAGGCGAAGCCGCTGCCGGTGGTAGCGCGCACGCCAGTGCCGGGACAGGTGCTGGCCGAGCCGGTGCACAGTGGCGAAGACCTGCCGCCGTTCGACAATTCCGCGATGGATGGCTTCGCCCTGTTTGTTGGCGAGACCAGCGCGTCGGCGGGCGCCGAGCTCGAGGTGCTGGGCGCGCAGGCGGCGGGCGATGCGCAGGCCGCAGCGCAGGGCGGGGCCTGGGAAATCATGACCGGCGCGCGCATCCCGGATGGACTGGATGCGGTGATCGCGGTCGAGCAGGTCGAGGTGCTGGCCCGCGATGGCGACGGCAAGCCCGCTCGCATCCGCCTGCAAGCCGATGTGCCGCCCGGCCAGCATCTGCGCCGGCACGGCGAGGACGTGCGCAAGGGCGATCGCTTCCTCGCCGCCGGCACCCGTCTGGATGCCCCGCAGCTGATGCTGCTGGCGGCGCTGGGCGTGCCGCTGGTCGACGTGCATGCAACCCCGCGGGTGGCGCTGCTCAATACCGGCCGCGAGCTGGTGGACGATCCCGCGCAGGCGCTGGGCTCCGGCGAGATCCGCAACAGCAATGGCCCGTACCTGGCCCGACGGATTGAACAAGCGGGTGCTGAAGTGGTGCTGCGGCAGACCGTCAGCGACGACGCCGAGGCCTTCTTCATCGCCATGGAGCAGGCGCGCTCGGCCGGCGCTGAGCTGGTGCTGAGCACCGGCGCGGTGTCGATGGGCCGCTACGACTTCATCCCGGGTGCGCTGCGCAAGCTCGGCGCGACCCTCCATTTCCACAAGGTGGCGATCCGTCCCGGCAAGCCGCTGCTGTTCGCCACCCTGCCCAACGGTGCGCTGTTCTTCGGGCTGCCGGGCAACCCGGCCTCCAGCGCGGTGGGGCTGCGCTTCTTCGTCGAGCCGGCGCTGCGGGCGATGCTGGGGCTGGCGCCGGAGCGCCCGCTGCGGCTGCCGCTGCTGGGTGGCTACCGCAAGCGCCATGCGCTGCGCTTCCACCTCAAGGGCCACGTGGCGCTGGATGGCGACGGCCGGCTGCAGGCGCGGGTGCTGCCGGGGCAGGAGTCGTTCCGGATCGCGCCGCTGGCGCACAGCAATGCGTGGATCGTGATCGATGCCGCCGCCGGCGACCTGGAAGACGGCGCTCTGGTCGATGTGTATCCGCCCGGGCATCTGCTCGGGCTGCAACTGCAGGGACAAGGCTGATGGATGTGCAAGTGAAGCTGTTCGGGGCCTTCCGCGACTGCCAGCCGGAGCCGCAGGTAGTGCTGGCGCTGGCCGAGGGCGCCCTCGTGGCCGACCTGCGCGCCGCGCTGGAGGCGCATGGCCGGGCGCACTGGCCGAACTTCAACCCGGCGCTGCTGGCGCGTTCCGCCTTCGCCAGTGACACCTCGGTACTGCGCGATGCGCAACCGGTACCGGCCGGTGTCGGCATGGCGATCCTGCCGCCGGTCAGCGGGGGCTGAGCATGCACCGCCACCATCTCACCGTGGTCGAGATCGCCGAGGGCAAGCTGGACCCGGCCGCCGCGCTGGAGTTCATCTCCGACCCCGGTTTCGGCGGTATCACGATGTTCGTCGGCCGCGTGCGCGATCTCAACCATGGTCGCGACGTCACCGGCATCAGCTATGACATGTTCGTGCCGCTGGCGCTGAACGGGTTTGCCGAGATTGCCGCGAAGGCCGAGCGCGACTTCGACGGCAAGCTCAAGCTCTACATCGGCCATGCCAAGGGGCGGCTGGGGATCGGCGACCTGGCGATGGTCGTGGCCGCCGGCACCCCCCATCGCGACGAGGCCTTCCGCGCCTGCCGGCAGGTCGTGGAGGCGGTGAAGCACACCAGCCCGATCTGGAAGCAGGAGCACTACGTCGACGGCGACAGCGTCTGGAGCGAAGGCTGCTCGCTGTGCGAAAGCCCCGCGCCTGCCGGTGGCCATGCGCATGACCACGATCACGATCATCGACACGCACCAGCGTCCGGGCGATGAAGGTGCAGTTGCAGGGCCAGCTGGTGCGCCTGCGCATCAGCGAGGCGGAGCTGGCGCGTCTGCAGGCCGGCGAGACGGTGGAAAACCTGACCCGGCTGCCGGACGGGCTGGCCCTGCGTCAGCGGCTGCAGCTGGAAGAGGGCGTGCAGCCGGCGCTGCAGGCCGAGGCGGGCGGTTGGGCTTGCCGGCTGCCGCGCGCCGAGTTGGCGGCCTACGTGGCGCGGCTGCCCTGCCGCGAAGGGCTGCGCTTGCGCCTGCCGCTGGCGCAAGGGACGGAAGAAGTGGTGGAGATCGATCTGGAAGTGGACGTGCGCGACAGCGTGCGCAGCCGGGGCGTACCGCGGCGCTGAGCGCAACGGCTCGGGGCGTCTGCATGGCGGCGGCTTGACCGGAGTCAAGTCGCGACAGGGCACGGGCGGGATTTGACTCCGATCAATATGGCGCAGGGGGTGTTGTCGCACGCTTGCGCAACAAATTTTGCCGACGCGCCGAAATGAGCGATGATCGGTACCGCCGGCTATCCCTAGCACAGGTACGTCCCATGAGCGCGCAACTGGCCAACAAGCCACGCAGCGTCGGTTCCGTGATCCAGGACTGGAGGCCGGAAGACGCGGCCTTCTGGGCGCAGACGGGCAACCGTATCGCCAACCGCAACCTCATCATCTCGGTTCCGGCCCTGCTGCTGGCGTTCGCGATCTGGCAGATGTTCTCGGCGGTGGCGATCAGCCTGCCGCTGGTGGGCTTCCAGTTCGACACCAACCAGCTGTTCTGGCTCGCAGCGCTGCCGGCGCTGTCGGGCGCGACCCTGCGCATCTTCTACTCGTTCGTGGTGCCGCTGTTCGGCGGCCGCCGCTGGACCGCCATCGCCACCGCCTCGCTGCTGATTCCGGCGGTCTGGCTGGGCATCGCGGTGCAGGACACGTCGACCCCGTACTGGCACTTCGTCGCCATCGCGATGCTGTGCGGTTTCGGCGGCGGCAATTTCTCCTCGTCGATGTCCAACATCTCGTTCTTCTATCCCAAGGCGAAGCAGGGCTTCGCGCTGGGCATGAATGCGGGGTTGGGCAACCTCGGCGTATCCGCCACCCAGTTCGTGATTCCGCTGGTCATCACCCTCGGCCTGTTTGGCGGAATCGTGGGTGGCCCGCAGCTGACCGCGCAAGGCAAGGAACTGTTCCTGCAGAACGCCGGCTTCGTTTGGGTGCCGTTCCTGCTGGTCTGCGCCGTCGCCGCGTGGTTCGGCATGCACGACCTGGCCGCGGCGCGCTCCTCGTTCGCCGAGCAGGCGGTGATCTTCAAGCGCAAGCACAACTGGCTGATGTGCTGGCTGTACATCGGCACCTTCGGTTCGTTCATCGGCTTCTCGGCCGGCTTTCCGATGCTGATCAAGACCCAGTTCCCGGACGTCAATCCGATGACCTACGCCTTCCTCGGGCCGCTGGTCGGCGCGCTGATGCGTTCGATGGGCGGCTGGCTGTCCGACAAGCTTGGCGGCGCGCTGCTGACCTTCTGGGTGTTCGCGCTGATGATCGTCGGCGTGTTCTTCGTGCTCCACTTCCTGCCCGACCACAGCGGCCAGGGCGGCAACTTCTACGGCTTCCTCGGCAGCTTCATGGGCCTGTTCGTGCTCAGCGGCATCGGCAACGCCTCGACCTTCCGGATGATCCCGGTGATCTTCCGCACCCTGCACGAGCGCTGGTCGGCCGATGCCGATGCCGCGGGCAAGGCCGCGTCGGCGCGCCAGGCCGGCATCGAATCGGCGGCGGTGATCGGCTTCAGCTCGGCCATCGGTGCCTACGGCGGTTTCTTCATCCCGAAGAGCTACGGCTCCTCGATCGCCTGGACCGGTGGCCCGGAACTGGCGTTGTACGGCTTCGTCGCCTTCTACGCCACCTGTCTGGTGGCCACCTGGTGGTGGTACTACCGGCGCGGTGCCGAGACGCCGTGCTGACCTGCGACACCCCTGACGCGGTGGCTGCGGCCACCCCCAGCAAGATGCATGCGCGCGTTTCGTGCGTGCCAGCCAAGAGGATGTTCCCATGAGTTATTTCCTTGACCGTCTGCAGTTCTTCAAGCGCAATCCGGAAGAGTTCGCCGACGGCCACGGCTTCACCAAGACCGAAAGCCGCGAGTGGGAGAACAGCTACCGCGCGCGCTGGCAGTACGACAAGATCGTGCGCTCCACCCACGGGGTGAACTGCACTGGCTCCTGCAGCTGGAAGATCTACGTCAAGAACGGCCTGGTGACCTGGGAAACCCAGCAGACCGACTACCCGCGCACGCGGCCCGACCTGCCCAACCACGAGCCGCGCGGCTGCCCGCGTGGCGCCAGCTATTCCTGGTACCTGTACAGCGCCAACCGCCTGAAGTATCCGCTGATCCGCGGCGCGCTGTTGCGCATGTGGCGGCAGGCGCGCAAGACCATGGCGCCGGTGGACGCCTGGGCCAGCATCGTGGAAGACCAGGCCAAGGCGAAGGACTACAAGTCCCGCCGCGGCATGGGCGGTTTCGCGCGGGTCCGCTGGGACGAGGCGAACGAGATGATCGCCGCCGCCAACCTCTATACGGTGAAGCAGTACGGCCCGGACCGCGTGGTCGGGTTCTCGCCGATCCCGGCGATGTCGATGGTGTCCTACGCCTCCGGCGCGCGCTACCTGTCGCTGCTCGGCGGCGCCTGCCTGTCGTTCTACGACTGGTACTGCGACCTGCCGCCGTCCTCGCCGCAGGTGTGGGGCGAGCAGACCGACGTGCCGGAATCGGCCGACTGGTACAACAGCCGCTACATCATCGCCTGGGGCTCCAACGTCCCGCAGACCCGCACGCCCGACGCGCACTTCTTCACCGAGGCGCGCTACAACGGCACCAAGACGGTGGCGATCACCCCGGACTATTCCGAAGTCGCCAAGCTCACCGACCACTGGCTGCATCCCAAGCAGGGCACCGACGCCGCGCTGGCGTTCGCGTTCGGCCACGTGATCCTGAAGGAATTCCACGTCGACCAGCCGTCGCAGTACTTCACCGACTACTGCCGGCAGTACACCGACATGCCGCTGCTGGTGCGGCTGGAGCGTCGCGATGACGGCCGGCTGGTGGCAGGGCGCTACCTGCGCGCGTCCGACCTGGGCGGGCTGGGCGAAGCCAACAACCCCGAATGGAAGACGCTGGCGTTCGACGAGACCACCGGCGCCATCACCGTGCCGAACGGCTCGGTCGGTTTCCGCTGGGGCGAAAAGGGCAAGTGGAACATCGAGGAGAAGGACAGCGCCGGCCGCGAGACGCGCCTGCAGCTGAGCTTCAAGGACGGCGGCGACGGCATCGAGGCGGTCAGCTTCCCGTACTTCGGCGGCGTCGAGCACGAGAAGTGGACGGCTTCGAAGTTCGAGGACGTGCTGGAGCGCAACCTGCCGGTGCGCCGCGTGCAGACCGCCGACGGCGAAACCCTGGTCGCCACCGTCTACGACCTGCTGCTGGCGCAGTACGGCGTGGACCGCGGCTTCGGCGGCGGCAACGTGGCCACCAGTTTCGACGACAACATCCCGGGCACCCCGGCGTGGCAGGAAAAGATCACCGGCGTGCCGCGTCTGGACGTGATCGAGATCGCCCGCGAGTTCGCCCGCACCGCCGACAAGACCCATGGTCGCAGCATGGTCATCGTCGGCGCGGCGATGAACCACTGGTACCACAACGACATGAACTACCGCGGCCTGATCAACATGCTGCTCATGTGCGGCTGCGTGGGCCAGACCGGCGGCGGCTGGGCGCACTACGTGGGCCAGGAGAAGCTGCGCCCGCAGACCGGCTGGCAGCCACTGGCATTCGCGCTGGACTGGAGCAAGCCGCCGCGCCACATGAACGGCACCTCGTTCTTCTACTTCAACTCCGACCAGTGGCGTTACGAAAAACTGGACGTCAAGGAGATCCTGTCGCCGCTGGCCGACCCGACGAAGTTCACCGGCTCGATGGTCGACCTGAACCTGCGCGCGGTGCGCATGGGCTGGCTGCCCAGCGCCCCGCAGCTGGATCGCAACCCGATCGAGGTGGTGCGCGAGGCCGAAAAGGCCGGTGTGGCGCCGGTCGACTACGCGGTGGCGCAGCTGAAGTCAGGCGCGCTGGATTTCGCCTTCGCCGATCCGGACGCGCCGCAGAACTACCCGCGCAACATGTTCATCTGGCGATCCAACCTGCTGGGTTCTTCCGGCAAGGGCCACGAGTACATGCTGCGCCACCTGCTGGGCACCCGTCACGGCGTGCAGGGCAAGGACCTCGGCGAGCGCGGCGCGCTCAAGCCGGAGGAAGTGAAGTGGCGCGACGAGGCGCCGGAAGGCAAGCTTGACCTGCTGGTCACGCTCGACTTCCGCATGTGCACCACCGCGCTGTACAGCGACATCGTGCTGCCCACCGCGACCTGGTACGAGAAGAACGACCTCAACACCTCCGACATGCACCCGTTCATCCACCCGCTGTCGAAAGCGGTGGATCCGGCGTGGGAATCGCGCAGCGACTGGGACATCTTCAAGGGCATCGCGAAGACTGTCAGCCAGATGGCTCCCGGCGTGCTGGACGTGGTCAAGGATCTGGTGCTGGTGCCGACCCTGCACGATACCCCCAACGAGCTGGCGATGCCGCTGGGCGTCACCGACTGGAAAAAGGGCGAGTGCGAGGCCATCCCCGGCAAGACCATGCCGTCGATGGTGGTGGTGGAGCGCGACTACCCGAACCTCTACAAGAAGTTCACCTCGCTGGGCCCGCTGCTGGACAAGCAGGGCAACGGCGGCAAGGGCATGAACTGGGATACCAAGGACGAGGTGCACTTCCTCGGCGATCTCAACCACCGCGTGCGCGAAGAGGGCGTCAGCCAGGGCCGCCCGCAGATCGACTCGGCCATCGACGCCTGCGAGGTGATCCTGCATCTGGCGCCGGAAACCAACGGCCACGTGGCGGTCAAGGCGTGGGAATCGCTGGGCACGTTCACCGGCCGCGACCACACCCACCTTGCCGTGGGCAAGGAACACGAGGCGATCCGCTTCCGCGACATCCAGGCGCAGCCGCGCAAGATCATCTCCTCGCCGATCTGGTCGGGGCTGGAGGACGAGCACGTCAGCTACAACGCCGGCTACACCAATGTCCACGAGCTGATCCCGTGGCGCACCCTGACCGGTCGCCAGCAGTTCTACCAGGACCACGAATGGATGCTGGCGTTCGGCGAGGGCTTCATGCAGTACCGCCCGCCGGTGGACACCAAGACCATCGCGCCGATCCTGGGCAAGAAGCCGAACGGCCACAAGGAGATCGTGCTGAACTGGATCACCCCGCACCAGAAGTGGGGCATCCACAGCACCTATTCCGACAACCTGATCATGCAGACGCTGTCGCGCGGCGGCCCGATCGTGTGGCTCAGCGAGGATGACGCGCGCAGCGCCGGGATCGAGGACAACGACTGGATCGAGCTGTTCAACGTCAACGGCGCGATCGCGGCGCGGGCGGTGGTCAGCCAGCGCATGATGAACGGCATCGCGATGATGTACCACGCCCAGGAACGCATCATCAACACGCCCGGATCGGAGATCACCGGCACCCGCGGCGGCATCCACAACTCGGTCACCCGGGTGGTGCTCAAGCCGACCCACATGATCGGTGGCTATGCGCAATATGCCTATGGCTTCAATTACTACGGCACCGTGGGCACGAACCGCGATGAACTGGTGGTGGTGAGGAAAATGGACAAGATCGACTGGCTGGACGGCGAGCCCGTGCCTGCCAATGCCCAGGAGGTGGTGTGATGAAGGTCCGCGCACAGATCGCGATGGTGCTGAACCTGGACAAGTGCATCGGTTGCCACACTTGCTCCATCACCTGCAAGAACGTCTGGACCTCGCGCGAGGGCGTGGAATACGCGTGGTTCAACAACGTCGAGACCAAGCCCGGCGTCGGCTATCCCAAGGAATGGGAGAACCAGGACAAGTGGAACGGCGGCTGGGTGCGTACCCGTGCCGGCAAGCTGGTGCCGCGCGCCGGCGGGCGCTGGCGGATGCTTTCGAAGATCTTCGCCAACCCCGACCTGCCGCAGATCGACGACTACTACGAGCCGTTCGACTTCGACTACCAGAATCTGCACGAAGCCCCGGATTCCAAGCATCAGCCGACAGCGCGCCCGCGCTCGCTGATCTCGGGCCAGCGCATGCAGAAGATCCACTGGGGCCCGAACTGGGAAGAAATCCTCGGCACCGAGTTCGCCAAGCGCTCCAAGGACAAGAACTTCGACAACGTGCAGAAAGAAATCTACGGCGCGTTCGAGAAGACCTTCATGATGTACCTGCCGCGGCTGTGCGAGCACTGCCTCAACCCGGCCTGCGTCTCGGCCTGCCCGTCGGGCGCGATCTACAAGCGCGAGGAGGACGGCATCGTCCTGATCGACCAGGACAAGTGCCGCGGCTGGCGCATGTGCGTGTCGGCCTGCCCGTACAAGAAGATCTACTACAACTGGAAGTCGGGCAAATCCGAGAAGTGCATCTTCTGCTACCCGCGCATCGAGATGGGCGAGCCTACGGTGTGCTCGGAAACCTGCGTGGGCCGCATCCGCTACCTCGGCGTGCTGCTGTACGACGCCGACCGCATCCAGGAAGCCGCCTCGGTGCCGGCCGAGAAGGACCTGTACCAGGCCCACCTGGACATCTTCCTCGACCCCAATGACCCGGCGGTGATCGAGGCCGCGCGCAAGGAAGGCATCCCCGACAGCTGGCTGGAAGCGGCGGTCAATTCGCCGACCTACAAGCTGGCGATCGACTGGAAGCTGGCGCTGCCGCTGCACCCGGAATACCGCACCCTGCCGATGGTCTGGTACGTGCCGCCGCTGTCGCCGATCCAGTCCGCCGCCGAGCGTGGCCGGGTGGGCATGAACGGCGAGCTGCCGGACGTGGGTTCGCTGCGCATCCCGGTGCGCTACCTCGCCAACATGCTGACCGCCGGCGACGAAGCGCCGGTGATCCGCGCGCTGGAGCGGATGATGGCGATGCGCGCCTGGCGCCGTGCCAAGAACGTGGACGGGGTGGAAGACCTGGCGGTGCTGAAGCAGGCCGGGCTGACCGTGGCGCAGGCCGAGGACATGTACCGCTACCTCGCCATCGCCAATTACGAGGACCGCTTCGTGATTCCGTCGGCGCACCGCGAGTACGCCAACGACACCTTCGGCGAGCGCGGCGGCTGCGGCTTCTCCTTCGGCAACGGCTGCAGCGGGGATTCGCCGGCCGACCTGTTCGGCCAGCGCAAGACCACCAGCTACGCGGTGCACCCGAACCGCCAGGAGAAATCGCTCGAGGTGGTCGAATGAGCCTGCTGAAGCTGGTCGGCGTGCTGCTGGACTACCCGCAGGACGCGCTGTGGCAGCACGGCGATGAGTTGCTGGCGGCCGCGGAAGACCCGGGCCTGCCGCAGGCGCGGCGCGCGGCGCTGGCCGGCTTCGTGCGCGAGCTGCTGGCCAGCGATCCGCTGGAGGCGCAGGACCGCTGGCTGTCGCTGTTCGACCGCGGCCGCTCGATGAGCCTGCTGCTGTTCGAACACATCCACGGCGAATCGCGCGATCGCGGGCAGGCGATGGTCGACCTGATCGAGGCCTATCGCAAGAACGGCTTCGAGCTGGATGCCAAGGAGTTGCCGGACTACCTGCCGCTGCTGCTGGAATACCTCAGCCTGCGCCCGCAGGAAGAGGCGCGCGACTGGCTGCACCACGTCAGCCACATCATCGGCCTGCTGGCCGCGCGCGCCGGCGAGCGCCAGAGCCCGTACGCGCTGCTGCTGGAGCTGCTGGTCGAATACGCCGAAGGCGGGCTCGACCTCGGCGCCCTGCGCAAGCGCGCCAGCGAAGAGCCGCGCGACGACACCGCCGAAGTGATGGACCGGTTGTGGGAAGAAGAGGCAGTGCGATTCGGGGCGGAAGCGCCCGGAGAAGACTGCCAGCCGGCAACCCGCTTTCCCTCCCGCGCCGCCACCCCCGCCGCCCCCCGACAGGTGCAGCCATGAACTATCTCAATACTTTCGCGTTCCAGCTCTATCCGTACATCGCGCTGGCGGTGTTCTTCATCGGCAGCTGGGTGCGCTTCGACCGCTCGATGTACACCTGGCGCACCGGCTCCAGCCAGATGCTGTCCGACAAGGGCATGCGGATCGGCAGCAACCTGTTCCACCTCGGCATCCTGGCCATCCTCGGCGGCCACCTGGTTGGCCTGCTGACCCCGCATGCGCTGTGGGAAGGCCTGATCACCCCGCCGCAGAAGCAGCTGCTGGCGATGGTGGCGGGCGGCGCGTTCGGCCTGGTCTGCCTGGTCGGAATCGCCATCCTGACCGTGCGTCGGCTGACCAATCCGCGGGTCAAGGCCACCGGCACTACCGGTGACACCGTCATCCTGCTGTTGCTGTTCGCGCAGCTGCTGCTGGGCCTGTACACCATCGTCGCCTCCACCCACCACATGGACGGCAGCGTGATGATGATGCTGGCCGAATGGGCGCAGCACATCGTCACCTTCCGCGGCGGCGCGGCCGAATTCGTGGCGCCGGTGGCCTGGGTCTACAAGGCACACATCTTCCTCGGCTTGACCCTGTTCCTGGTGGCGCCGTTCACCCGCCTGGTGCACGTGTGGAGCATCCCGGTCAGCTACCTGTGGCGTCCTTACCAGGTGGTGCGTCGCCGCCAGCCGGCGCTGCGCTACGGGCCGAGGGCATAAGCGATGGGCGAGAGCAAGCCGCGGCGCGAACTGCCGATCACCGTCATCGACAGCGGCAAGTCGGTGACCGAGGAGGCGCATGCGCACCACCACGACCATGCCGACGAGGGCCCGCGTTCGCTGGGCCAGGCGGCGCCGAGCTGGCTGTTCGTCGGCGACGTGGCAATCAGCGAGGCGGAGATCGCGCGCGAGATGCAGTTCCATCGCGCGATGACCCCGGAACGCTCGCGCGCCGACGCGGCGCGTGCGCTGGTGGTGCGCGAGCTGCTGCGGCAGGAAACCGCACGGCTGGGCCTGCAGGACGCCGTGCAGCCGGTTGGCGGCGAGGCGGTCGAGGAAGCCTGCATCCGGGTCCTGCTGGAGCAGGAGATCGAAAACCGGGTACCGACTGAAGACGACTGCCGCCGCTACTACGCGCAGAACCCGGAGCGCTTCCACGCGCCGGATCGCATTTGCGTGCGCCACATCCTGCTGGGTGCGGCGGTCGATGACGTCGGCGGCCGTTTCGCTGCGCGCGAGCAGGCGGAAAAACTCATCGCCGAGCTGAAGGCGCAGCCGCACCTGTTCGCCGACTTCGTCATGCGCCATTCCGACTGCCCGTCGAAGGACGAGGGCGGCGAGTTGGGCTGGCTGGAACGTGGTCAGACCACGCCGGAATTCGATCGCCAGGTATTCCGCCTGCGCGTCGGGCTGGCGGCGTTCCCGGTGGAGTCGCGCTGGGGTTACCACGTGGTCAGCGTGGACGCGATCGAAAGCGGCGAGGAACTTGCGTTCGATCAAGTCCACCAGCGCATTTCCGACTATCTTGAGCTGCAGGTCCGCCAGCGCGAACTCCAGCAGTATCTGCAGGGATTGCAGGAGCGCTACGAGGTTCGCGGGCTGGATGCCATCGAAGCCGAAACGGCCTGATTGCACGCAAGGGTCGCCACGGCACCACGAGTTTTCCAACCTCGACCGGAAGTGACCCATGCAAGACCTTTCGCAAGTCAGCGGCGCCCGCCAGCAGCGGGCGCTGTGGCTGAGCACGTTTGCCTTCACCACGTGCTTCGCCGTCTGGATGATCTTTTCGATCATCGGCATCCAGATCAAGAAAGACCTGGGCCTCAATGACACCCAATTCGGCCTGCTGATCGCAACGCCGGTGCTCAGCGGGTCGCTGCTGCGAATCTTCCTCGGCGTCTGGGCCGACCAGTTCGGCGGGCGCAAGGTGCTGACCGGGGTGATGCTGGCCGGTGCGGTTGCCACGTGGCTGCTGACCCATGCGCAGACCTATCCGCAGTTCCTGCTGGCGGCGCTGGGCGTGGGTATCGCCGGCAGCTCGTTCTCGGTCGGCGTGGCCTACGTCTCGAAGTGGTTCCCGGCGGAGAAGCAGGGAACCGCGCTGGGGGTTTTCGGCGCCGGCAACATCGGTTCCGCGGTCACCAAGCTGCTGGCGCCGATGGTGATGGTGGCGGCGGGTTGGACGATGGTGGCCAAGGTGTGGGCGGTAGGGCTGGCGGTGGCGGCGATCCTGTATTTCCTGTTCTCGCAGGAAGATCCGTCGCTGGAGCAGCGCCGCAAGTCCGGCGTCAAGCCGATGCCGTTCCGCGAGCAGATGGCGCCGCTGAAGAACCTGCAGGTCTGGCGCTTCGCGCTGTACTACTTCTTCGTGTTCGGCGGTTTCGTCGCGCTGGCGCTGTGGCTGCCGCGCTACCTGATCGGCGCCTACGGCATGGACGTGAAGACCGCCGGCGTGCTGGCTGCGTGCTACTCGATCCCGGCCAGCCTGTTCCGCGTGGTCGGTGGCTGGATGTCGGATCGGCTGGGCGCGCGCAAGGTGATGTACTGGACCTTCAGCGTCTCGGTGGTCTGCTGCTTCCTGCTGGCCTACCCGGACACGCAGTACGTGGTGAAGGGCATCCAGGGCGACATCAGCTTCCATCTGGCCATCGGGCTGGTGCCGTTCACCATGCTGGTGTTCGTGCTCGGCTTCTTCATGTCGCTGGGCAAGGCGGCGGTGTACAAGCACATCCCCGTGTACTACCCGCAGTACGTCGGCTCGGTGGGCGGCGTGGTCGGCATGATCGGCGGCCTGGGCGGTTTCATCCTGCCGATCGCCTTCGGCGCGCTCAACGACCTGACCGGCATCTGGACCAGCTGCTTCATGCTGCTGTTCGTCGTGGTGGGCAGCGCACTGGCATGGATGCACTTCGCCATCCGCCGGATGGAGCGCAGCAAGTTCCCGCAGCTGGATCGCGAGACCGACCTGCCGGAAATCATCAACGCCCAGGCGGGTCGCTGAGGTTCGAGCATGGCGCCGCCGCGGCGATGACGCGGCGGCGGCGGCTTCAACCGGCGCCTGCTGTCCGCCACTGCCGATGCAGGGCGCGCAGCTGGCCGCTGAACAGCAGTACCCACGCGGTCAGGCCGACGCCGAACATCACCTGCGGCAGCGGATGCAGGAAGCCCAGCTCCATCGCCTGCATCATCCGCAGGGTGCTGGCCGCGTACATGCCCAGCGGGAACACCGCGCCCCAGTACATCGGGTCGTAGCTGAAGGGAAACCGGCGCACGCCGTGGCTGTCATTTTCAGAAGACGACTGCACCATTCAGCGCGGTTTGAAGCCTGTTGTGCATACGGCTCCTGATAACCCGATATCAGGATTCCTCTGCACAAAACTCGTCTATGCTCAATACTCGTGTGCACCAAAGCGAGGTGAGCATGGCGACCGATACCGCACCGATTACCGAGCACGGCGTGGCCACCCTGCCAGAACAGGCATGGGAGCGTGCGCGTCGTCGTGCGGAGATCATTGGGCCGTTGGCGCAGTCGGAGACGGTTGGGCATGAAGCGGCCGACGCGGCAGCCCAGGCATTGGGGCTGTCCCGGCGGCAGGTCTACGTCCTGATCCGCCGTGCCCGGCTAGGTTCGGGGCTGGTCACTGACTTGGCTCTTGGGCAGTCGAGCGGTGGCAAAGGTAAAGGCCGCTTGCCGGAGTCGGTCGAACGAATCATCCGCGAGTTACTGCAAAAGCGCTTCCTGACCAAGCAGAAGCGTAGCTTGGCGGCGTTCCACCGCGAAGTTGTGCGGGCGTGCAAGCTGCAAAAGCTGCGGGTGCCGGCGCGCAACACGGTGGCACTGCGGATCGCCGGCCTCGATCCGCGCGAGGTCACTCACCGCCGGGAAGGACAAGATGCCGCCCGCGACCTGCAAGGTGTTGGTGGTGTTCCGCCACCCGTCTCCGCGCCGCTGGAGCAGGTGCAGATCGACCACACAGTCATCGACCTGATCGTGGTGGACGAGCGCGACCGGCAACCGATTGGCCGTCCGTACCTGACCCTCGCCATCGACGTATTCACCCGCTGCGTGGTTGGCATGGTCGTTACGCTGGAAGCCCCGTCCGCCGTCTCGGTCGGCTTGTGCTTGGTGCATGCCGCCTGCGACAAGCGCCCTTGGTTGGAAGGGTTGAACGTAGAGATGGATTGGCCGATGAGCGGCAAGCCCAGACTGCTCTACTTGGACAACGCGGCTGAGTTCAAGAGCGAGGCGCTGCGCCGTGGCTGCGAGCAGCATGGCATCCGGTTGGACTATCGCCCGCTCGGGCAGCCGCACTACGGCGGTATCGTGGAACGGATCATCGGCACGGCGATGCAGATGATCCACGACGAATTGCCGGGGACGACCTTCTCCAATCCTGACCAGCGCGGGGAATACGCCTCCGAGAAGATGGCCGCCCTGACACTGCGCGAGCTGGAGCGCTGGCTCACATTGGCGGTCGGCACCTATCACGGCTCTGTGCACAACGGCCTGCTCCAACCGCCGGCCGCGCGCTGGGCCGAAGCTATCACGCGGACCGGCGTGCCAACCGTCATCACTCGCGCTACGGCTTTTCTGGTCGATTTTCTGCCCATCATCCGCCGCACGCTGACCCGCACCGGCTTCGTCATCGACCACATCCACTACTACGCCGATGCGCTCAAGCCGTGGATAGCTCGGCGGGACCGCTTGCCTGCGTTCCTGATCCGGCGCGACCCGCGCGACATCAGCCGCATATGGGTGCTGGAACCAGAGGGGCAGCACTACCTGGAAATTCCCTACCGTACCTTGTCGCACCCGGCTGTCACCCTCTGGGAACAACGACAGGCGCTGGCGAAATTGCGGCAGCAAGGGCGCGAACAGGTGGATGAGTCGGCGTTGTTCCGCATGATCGGCCAGATGCGCGAAATCATTACCACCGCGCAGAAGGCTACGCGCAAGGCGCGGCGCGACGCGGATCGACGCCAGCATCTCAAGGCAACGGCACCGCCTGTCAAAACCACGCCACCACCGGGCGCTGACATGGATGGGCAGCAGGCAGACAACCAGTTGCCGGCCAAACCGTTCGACCAGATTGAGGAGTGGTAGCCGTGGAAGAATATCCCATCATCGACTTGTCCCACCTGCTGCCGGCGGCCCAGGGCTTGGCCCGTCTCCCGGCGGACGAACGCATCCATCGCCTTCGCGCCGACCGCTGGATCGGCTATCCGCGAGCAGTCGAGGCGCTGAACCGGCTGGAAACCCTGTATGCGTGGCCAAACAAGCAACGCATGCCCAACCTGCTGCTGGTAGGCCCGACCAACAACGGCAAGTCGATGATCGTCGAGAAGTTCCGGCGCACGCATCCGGCCAGAGCCGACGCCGACCAGGAGCACATTCCGGTACTGGTCGTGCAGATGCCATCCGAACCGTCGGTAATCCGCTTCTACGTCGCGCTGCTCGCGGCGATGGGTGCGCCATTGCGACCGCGCCCACGGCTGCCAGAAATGGAACAACTGGCGCTGGCACTGCTGCGCAAGGTCGGCGTGCGCATGCTGGTGATCGACGAGTTGCACAACGTCTTGGCCGGTAACAGCGTCAATCGCCGGGAATTCCTCAATCTCCTGCGCTTCCTCGGCAATGAACTGCGCATCCCACTGGTCGGGGTCGGCACGCGCGACGCCTACCTGGCCATCCGCTCCGATGACCAGTTGGAAAATCGCTTCGAGCCGATGATGCTGCCGGTATGGGAGGCCAATCACGATTGCTGCTCACTGCTGGCCAGTTTCGCCGCTTCGCTTCCACTGCGGCGACCCTCGTCGATTGCCACGCTGGACATGGCCCGCTACCTGCTCACACGCAGCGAGGGCACCATAGGCGAACTGGCGCACTTGCTGATGGCGGCGGCCATCGTCGCCGTGGAGAGCGGAGAGGAAGCGATCAACCACCGCACGCTCAGCATGGCCGACTACACCGGCCCCAGCGAGCGGCGGCGGCAATTCGAGCGGGAACTGATGTGAAGCCAGCGCCACGCTGGCCACTGCATCCGGCCCCCAGAGAAGGCGAAGCCTTGTCTTCGTGGCTCAACCGCGTGGCCCTTTGCTATCACATGGAGGTGTCCGAGCTGCTGGAGCACGATCTTGGTCACGCTCAGGTTGATGACCTGGATACCGCGCCACCACTGGCGCTGTTGGCGATGCTCTCCCAGCGGAGCGGCATCGAGCCGGACCGGCTGCGTTGCATGAGTTTCGCCGGCTGGGTGCCTTGGCTACTGGACAGCCTTGATGATCAGATTCCAGACGCATTGGAAACCTATGCGTTCCAGCTCTCGGTGCTGCTGCCGAAACTCCGCCGTAGGACGCGATCCATCACGAGCTGGCGTGCCTGGCTGCCCAGCCAGCCGATACATCGCGCCTGTCCGCTCTGTCTGAACGACCCGGCAAACCACGCCGTACTGCTTGCATGGAAGCTGCCCCTGATGCTGAGCTGCCCGCTGCATGGCTGCTGGCTGGAATCCTATTGGGGCGTGCCTGGGCGGTTTCTCGGCTGGGAGAACGCCGACACTGCGTCGCGCACCGCCAGCGACGCGATTGCAGTGATGGACCGGCGTACCTGGCAGGCACTGACGACCGGCCATGTGGAACTGCCGCGCCGACGCATCCACGCTGGTTTGTGGTTTCGACTGCTACGCACGCTGCTCGATGAGCTGAACACCCCGCTTTCGGCGTGCGGAACCTACGCGGGGTATCTTCGCCAAGTCTGGCAAGGCTGCGGGCATCCGCTGCGTGCTGGGCAAAGTCTGTGGCGACCGTATGAAACCCTGAACCCGGCAATACGGTTGCAGATGCTGGAGGCGGCGGCAACGGCAATCAGCTTGATCGAGGTGAGGGATATCAGCCCGCCAGGCGAGCATGCAAAGCTGTTCTGGTCCGAGCCCCAAACCGGGTTCACCAGTGGTCTGCCGGCGAAAGCGCCGAAGCCCGAACCCGTCAATCACTGGCAACGGGCGGTCCAAGCTATCAGTGAGGCGATCATTGAAGCGCGGCACGACCCCGAGACGGCACGCTCGCTGTTCGCGTTGGCTTCCTATGGTCGGCGCGATCCCGCTTCCCTGGAACAGTTGCGCACCACCTTTGCAAAGGAAGGCATCCCCCCGGAATTTTTGTCACATTACGAGCCTAATGGGCCCTTTGCATGTCTTAGACAGAATGACGGGTTAAGTGACAACTTTTGACGGTTAGAACTTTCCGGCGCATACTGTCACATAATCGAACGTATATGTGACAGGCAGAACATGCTGATTGGCTACATGCGGGTATCGAAGGCGGATGGCTCCCAAGCCACCGACCTACAGCGCGATGCGCTGATCGCGGCTGGCGTCGATTCGGCCCATCTCTACGAAGACCAGGCATCGGGTAAGCGCGAGGATCGGCCTGGTCTGGCAAGCTGCTTGAAGGCGCTGCGCTCAGGCGACACGTTGGTCGTGTGGAAACTGGATCGTCTCGGGCGCGACCTGCGCCATCTGATCAACACCGTGCACGACCTGACCGGACGTGGCATCGGTCTCAAGGTGCTGACGGGGCATGGTGCCGCCATCGACACCACGACGGCTGCCGGTAAACTGGTTTTCGGCATCTTCGCCGCACTGGCCGAATTCGAGCGCGAGCTGATCGCAGAGCGCACAGTAGCGGGCTTGGCCTCGGCGCGGGCGCGGGGCCGCAAAGGCGGGCGGCCTTTCAAAATGACCGCCGCCAAGTTGCGCTTGGCGATGGCCGCGATGGGGCAGCCAGAAACCAAGGTCAGTGATCTGTGCCAGGAGCTGGGCATCACCAGGCAGACGCTGTACCGACATCTCTCGCCCAAGGGAGAGTTGCGTCCGGATGGTGCGAAATTGCTGGGGCATGCCTGACCGCCTTAAGGTCACTCAGTCGTACTCGGACTCCAGAATGCCTGATGGACAGCCGGTAGTGCCGCAAGTCGTTTGACCAGCGCATCCAGGTCGTCACCATCGACCGACGTGGCCACCAAGGTCGCTTCGATCTCGACATCCTCCTCGCCGAAGGCGTGAATATCGAGGTCTCGCGTCGGATAGCTGCTGCGTTCCAGCTCTTCCTCAAGCTGGGCCATCACCATCTTCTGATGCGCTCGCTCGGCGATCACATAGACGGTATTCGTCACCTGGGTTCTACCCCGAAATCACGGACGGTTGTGAAAGAGCTGAGAACTTCTGATCCTGCCTGGCGACCCTACGTCGCATCCTCGGGTTGTGGAATCGCTCGATGTATTCGAACACATCGGACCTTGCAGCATCGAGTGTCGGATACGTCATGCGGTAAACGCGCTCGCGCTTGAGCAGGCCGAAGAAGCCTTCGCAGGCTGCGTTGTCACCGCAATGCCCCACCGCGCTCATCGAGCACACCAACGCGTTGGTCGCCAAGTAACGCAGGTAATCGCCGCTCCGGAACTGGCTGCCACGATCCGAATGAAGGATCACCGGGTGGCTGCCTTGGCGCTGCCAGAC
>NZ_AUIV01000023.1 GCF_000423885.1 Thermomonas fusca DSM 15424
CCGGTCGGCCGTGCGCCTCTCCCCTCAGTTGGGAGAAGAACCTTTTTTATGCCTGCAGTTTTTGCGCGGCACACATGCGTGCGCCAAGCGGGGCCTTCAGTCGGCTGGCACGGTCCGCGGCAGCGCCCACTCGCGCAGCGCCTGCACCTGTTCGGCCATCAGCACCGACAGCGGGCGGGTGTCGCGGATCGCCTGCATCAGCGCGTGCGTGTCCAGCCCGGCTTCGGCGGCGTGCGCCGCATACAGCGCGCTGACGATGACCTGTTCGATTTCCGCACCGGAGTAACCATCCGCCGCCGCGGCCAGCGCCGACAGGTCGATGTGTTCGCGGGCCAGCTGGCGCCGGTCCAGGTGCAGCGCGAAGATCTCGGCGCAGGTGGCGGCATCGGGCAGGTCGACGAAGAAGACCTCGTCGAAGCGGCCCTTGCGCAGCAGTTCTGCCGGCAGCTGCTGCACCTGGTTGGCGGTGGCGACCAGGAACACCCGCGACTTGCGCTCGGCCATCCAGGTCAGCAGATAGCCCAGCACGCGCCGCGACAGCCCGCCGTCGCCGTCACCGCCATCGGTGGCCAAAGCCTTCTCGATCTCGTCGATCCACAGCACGCAGGGCGCAAGCTGCTCGGTGGAGGCCAGCGCGGTGCGCAGGTTCTTCTCGGTTTCTCCGTGGAACTTGTCGTACAGGGTGCCGAAGTCCAACCGCACCAGCGGCACGCCGAAGCCGCCGGCCACGGCCTTGGCCAGCAGCGACTTGCCGCAGCCCTGCACGCCCAGCAGCAGCATGCCGCGCGGCGGCGGCAGCCCGGCCGGAGGTGGGTCCTGCACGAAAGCGCTGCGGCGTTGTTCCACCCAGTGCTTCAGGCGCGACGCGCCGCCCACGTCGGAAAACCGCGCGGTGTCGTATTCGTAATGCAGGTGGCCGCTCTTGTTGAGCAGTTCGAACTTCAGCCGCGCCAGCTCCGGCAGGTCGTCGGCGCCCAGCGCGCCGTCGCGCCAGATCAGGTGGCGGGCGATCCGGCGCGCGTCGGTCAGGGTCAGGCCGTGCAGGTTGCGCACGATCTGCCGCACCGCATCGGCGTCGGCTTCCACCCGGCGGCCGCCGTTCTGCGCGGCGTAGTCGCGGGCTTCGTCCTTGACCAGCTTGAGCAGCGCGTTGGCATCCGGCAGGCGCAGCGAAAAGCGCGCGGCGAACGGTTCCAGCGCCTCCGGCAGTTCGACCTTGGTGCCCACCAGCACGATCACGTGCGGCTGGCAGCCGCGGCGCTGGATCAGGTCGCGCAGCGCGCGCTGGTAGCTGGCGTAGCCAAGATAGGGGGTGGCGTCCAGCAGCAGGTAGATGCCGCGCTGGCTGGCCTCACGCATCGCGTTGAGGGTGGCGCTGAGGTCGGGCGCCAGCCCGCTTTCGTCCTCGCCATCCATGTCCACCCGGCGCAGGCCCTCGGTCACGCTCCAGCGGTACAGCGCTCGCCAGACGTGCATCAGCGACTGCCGGAACAGTTCCAGCACCCGCGCTTCGTCGGGCGTTTCGATCACCAGCAGTGGCGTTTCCGCGCGGATCAGCGCGGCCAGGTCCAGCAGTTCGCTCATGGATCGGCACGATAGCGGCGCGCCGGCGATGCCACAATCGGCGCATGGATGACATGTTTTCCGCCGGGATGCAGGCCCTGTCCGCGCGCGCCCTGCAGCGCCTGCGGGCGGCCGACTGCGCGATTGCCGACGAAGCGGCGCTGGCGCGGCTGGCGCTGGCCAGCGACTTCGCCATCGATGCGCTGGCCGGGCAGCCGGAGCTGCTGGGCCAGCTGCAGACCGATGCGGCGGCGCCGCTGCCCGCGCCGATGCTGGAGGCGGACAACCAAGGCGAATGGGCGCGCCTGCTGCGCCGCTACCGGCAGGCGGAATCGACCCGGCTGGTGTGGCGCGACGTGATCGAGGGCGCCGATGTCGAGGAGATCCTCGCCGGCAGCAGCGCGCTGGCGGAAACCTGCCTGCGGCTGGCGCTGGACGCGCTGGAAGCCGACTTCGCGCGCCGCTTCGGCAGCGTGCGCGATGCCGACGGCGCGCCGCAGCGGCTGGTGGTGTTCGGCCTCGGCAAGCTCGGCGGGCGCGAGCTGAACTTCAGTTCCGACATCGACCTGGTCTACGCCTACGAGCACGACGGCGAATCCGATGGCGCGCGCAGCCTGCATGCGCAGGACTATTTCGCGCGGCTGGGCCAGCAGCTGGCGAAGCTGCTGGACGAGGTGACCGCGGACGGCTTCTGCCACCGCGTCGACCTGCGCTTGCGCCCGTTCGGCAACGCCGGGCGGGTGGCGCTGTCGTTCGCGGCGATGGAGCTGTACTTCCAGCGCGAGGGCCGCGACTGGGAGCGCTACGCCTGGCAGAAGGCGCGCTGCGTGGCTGGCGACATCGCCGCCGGCGAACGCTTCCTGGAGGCGCTGCGGCCGTTCGTCTATCGGCGCTATCTGGATTACGGCGCGCTGGACGGGCTGCGCGCGATGAAGGCGATGATCGCCGCGGAAGTGGCGCGCAAGGACATGGCCGGCGACATCAAGCGCGGGCCGGGCGGCATCCGCGAGATCGAGTTCCTGGCGCAGGCGCTGCAGCTGATCCGCGGTGGCCGCGAGCCGGCGCTGCGCCGTCGTCATCTGCTGGCGACGCTGCAGGCGCTGGCGCAGGCCGGGCACATGGAAGCCGAGGCGGCAGCGGCGCTGGCGGCGGCCTACCGCTTCCTGCGCCGGCTGGAGAATCGCTTGCAGATGCTGGCCGATGCGCAGACCTATGCGCTGCCCGAGGATGGGCTGGCGCGCGCGCGCCTCGCCGCCGGGCTGGGTCATGCGGACTGGCAGGCATTGGATGGCGCGTTGGCGTCGCAGCGGGCGAAGGTGGCGGAGGAGTTCGACGCATTGCTGGCCCCGCGCCGCCGCCGCACGTCCGCTGGCGACGAGCTCGCCACTTACTGGCGCGCGCTGCCCGACCACGGCGAGGCCGCGCAGCTGGAAGCCGCCGGCTTCGAGCATGCCACCGAGCTGCACGCCAGCCTCTGCGATTTCGCCCGCGCGCCCGGCGTGCGCGACCTGTCCGACGCCGCGCGCGCGCGCCTGGACCGGGTGCTGCCGGCGCTGCTGCAGCAGGCCGCCGCGTCCGATACGCCCGATGCGGTGCTGCGGCGGGTGCTGCCGCTGCTGCACACCATCCTGCGCCGGGCCAGCTATCTGGCATTGCTGGACGAACAGCCGGCGGCGCTGGCGCGGCTGGCCAGCGCGCTGGCGCGCAGCGCCCTGCTGGGCGAGCGCCTGGCCGCCTATCCGCTGTTGCTGGACGAGCTGCTGGACGTGCGCGTGGGCGGTGAACTGCCGGACCGCGCCGCCATGCAGGCGCAGTGCGCGGCCACGCTGCGCGATGGCGACATCGAAGCTTCGCTGGATGCGCTCAACGAAGTGCGGCAGGCGCTGAGCTTCCGCTTCGCGCTGGCGCTGCTGGACGGTCGCATCGATGCGCAGGCCTGCGCCCGTCATCTGGCCTGGCTGGCCGACGCGGTGGTCGCCTGCGTGCTGCGGCTGGCCGACGGCGAGCTGCGCGGTGCGCACGGCAGCATCGACGGCGGCCGCTTCGCCGTGCTCGGCTACGGCACCCTGGGCGGCGAAGAGCTGGGCTTCGGCTCCGACCTAGACCTGGTGTTCCTGTTCGACGCGCCGGCGGATGCCAGCTCCGACGGTGGGCGGCCGCTGGACGCACCGCGCTGGTATGCGCGGCTGGGGCAGAAGATCGTCTCGCTGCTGGGCGTGCGCACCGGTGCCGGGCGGCTGTTCGACGTCGACGTGCGGCTGCGCCCGGATGGCGCCAAGGGACTGCTGGTGTCCAGCCTGTCCAGCTTCACCGACTACCAGCGCAACCGCGCCTGGACGTGGGAGCACCTGGCGCTGGTGCGCGCCCGCGCGATCGCCGGCGACGCCTCGCTGGCCGAAGCGTTCGAGGCGCTGCGCGCGCAGGTGCTGGCGCAGCCGCGCGCGCGCGACGCGTTGGCCGAGGACGTGTCTTCGATGCGCCGCAAGATGCGCGCCGAGCTGGACCGCAGCGACGCCGCCATGCTCGACCTCAAGCAGGGCGAGGGCGGTCTGGTCGATCTGGAATTCCTGCTGCAATTCCTGGTGTTGCGCGATGCCGGCGGCCAGCGCGCACTGCTGGCATCGCGCGCCACCGGCGCACTGCTGGATGCCGCGCAGCTGGCCGGCGATTTCGATGCGGTGGTTCACCCCGCGCTGCGCGAGGCGCACGCCGCGCTGCTGGACACCGGCCTGCGCTGCACCCTGGACCGACGCCCGCGCCGCGCCCCGCGCGATGCACGCATCGAACGCGCCTGCGCGACGATCCGCGCGGCAACGCGGGCGCAGGGGCTGGGCTTCGACCAGGCGTAGGCCGCGTCCAACCCAGCCGCGATGCCCCTCCTACAACGGCAGCGCCAAGCGCCGGCGGACTTCCTGCGCGATGCGCGCGGTCTCGCGCAGCGGCTCGACGGCGAACGGCGCCAGCGTGTCGTCCAGCGCCCGCGCGCGCCGGTTTTCGATGAGCGCATCGAGAAAGGCGCGTGGTCGTCCTTGCAACGCCTGCGGCGACCACAGGTACAGCGGCGCGCGGGTGGCCGCCGCTTCGCTGAGCATGTTCACCGAGTCCGGCGTGCAGACGATGCGGTCGGCGCAGGCCAGCAGCCCGGCGTAGGGATTGGCGCCATCGCCGGTGTCGCGCCAGCGCAGCCCGGGCAGCTGCGGATCCACGCCCGCCAGCGCGTCACGCCAGGCCGCAGGCGTGCGCCGCGAGGCGATGGCGCTGAAGCTGCCGCCTTCGGCCCGTGCCTGCGCGGCCAGCCGCTGCAGCAGCGCCGCGAAGCCGGCATCGTCCAGCGGTGCGTGGCGGGTCGGGCCGCCCACCAGCAGCACGCTGTGCGGCGCGGGCAGTGTGGCCAAGGACGGGAACGCGGCGATCGCGCACAGCAGGTAGTCGTCATCGACCGGATGCAGGCTGCCGAGGCTGGCGATGACGTTGTCGCCGCGCAGGCCGTCGTGCGCCGGCGCTACCACGATGTCCCAGTGCCGGCTGGCGATGCGCGGATCGAGGATCTGCACCGCCTTCGCGCCGCGTGCGCGCAGCAGGCGGGTGGCCAGCGCCGCCTGCCGGCCGCAGCCGATGGCGAGTGTGGGTGGCGCATTGCAGGCCGCCTGGAGCGCGCCGCCGAACGCCGCGCCGGCACCGGGCAGCTGCCGGGGTGCCAGCCAGCGCCACGGTGCCCGCGCTTCCAGCGTGATCTCGCTGGGGCGGCTGTCCAGCGCATGTGCCAGTGCCAAGGCCTGGCGCGCGTTGCCGGCGCGTCCGTCATGGATCGCCAGCGTTGCCGATGGGGCGCGCGCAGCGGAGCGTCGTTGCATGGGTGGCATCTATTCGTTCCGAATATGCTGCATTACATGCGCCCGTGGAACCATACACTGTGCGCCATCGCCCTCACGATACAGAGATTGCCATGTCCCAGCCGCTTCCCGGTACCGCGCTCGACCAGCTGTTCCGCACCGCCCGCACCTACAACGCCTTCACCGGCGAGGTGTCGGACGAGACCCTGCACCAGCTCTACGAACTGCTGAAGTTCGGCCCCACCGAGGCCAACACCACGCCGGCGCGGATCGTGTTCGTGAAGTCGGCCGAGGCCAAGGCCAAGCTGGGCCCGGCGCTGTCTGAAGGCAATTTCAAGAAGACCATGGAGGCGCCGGTGGTGGCCATCGTCGGCTACGACATGCGCTTCTTCGACAAGCTGCCGGTGCTGTTCCCGCACACCGATGCCAAGCCGTGGTTCGAGCACCGCGACGAAGCCAACCTGGCTTGGGTGGCGATGCGCAGCAGCGCGCTGCAGACCGCCTACCTGATCCTGGCCGCGCGCTCGCTGGGCCTGGATTGCGGCCCGATGACCGGCTTCGACAACGCCAAGGTCGACGAAGCCTTCTTCGCCGGCACGCCGATCCGCTCCAACATCCTGGTCAACCTCGGCCACGGCGATCCGGCCAGCATCTTCCCGCGTTCGCCGCGCCTGGGCTTCGACGAAGCCTGCCGCATCGCCTGATCCTTTTCCCGCCTCTTCTTCCCGCCATTTCCGGAGCCACCGCATGAACACCACCGTCCGCAACCTGTTGTTGCCGCTCGCCATCGCCGCCGCCGTCGCCGCCTGCAGCAAGCCGGCCGAACCCGCCGCCAGCGCCGCTGCAACGGCCGAAGCCGCGGTCGCCGCGCCGGTCGAAGCCGCGCCCGCCGCGCCGGTCGAAGCCGCGCCCGCCGCCGAGGCGATCACCGCGGTGTCCGGCACCTACCAGCTCGACCCCACCCACACCGACGTGCTGGCGCAGTGGACCCACTTCGGCTTCTCCCAGCCCAGCGCGCATTTCGGCATCAGCGAAGGCACGCTGGTCTATGACGCCGCCGACGTGGGCAAGTCCAGCGTGCAGGTCACCATGCCGATCACCGGCATGAACAGCTTCGTCGACAAGCTGGACGAGCATCTGGCCAGCGGCGACTTCTTCGACGCCGGCAAGTTCCCGAATGCCACCTTCAAGAGCACCAGCGTGGCCGCCGCGGGCACCAACAAGCTGACCGTCACCGGCGACCTGACCATCAAGGACATCACCAAGCCGGTGACCCTGGACGTCACCCTCAACGGCGCCGGTGAACACGCGATGCTGAAGAAGCAGGCGATCGGCTTCTCCGCCACCGCCACCATCAAGCGCACCGACTTCGGCGTGGGCGCCTATGCTCCGAACGTCAGCGACGAAGTGCAGCTGCGCATCACCACCGAAGGCACGCTGGCCGATGCGCCGGCTGCCGAAGCCGCCGCGCCCGCGCAGGGCTGATGCAATGATCGTCGAACGCCCCGCCAGCGCCCGCGGCGAAGTGGACATGGGTTGGCTGCGTAGCCACCACACGTTCTCGTTCGGCCATTACTACGACCCGGCATGGATGGGCTTCGGCGTGCTGCGCGTCATCAACGACGATACCGTCGCCGCAGGCGGCGGTTTCGCCCCGCACCGCCACGCCAACATGGAAATCATCAGCGTGGTGCTGGACGGCGCGCTGGCGCACAAGGACAGCGCCGGCAACGAAGGCGTGATCCGCGCCGGCGACGTGCAGTGGATGAGCGCCGGCCACGGCATCGAGCACAGCGAATACAACGGCTCGGACGCCGCGCCGGTGCACTTCCTGCAGATCTGGATCCAGCCGGCGCGGCTCAACCATGCGCCGGCTTACGACCAGAAGCACTTCGCACCGGACGCGCGGCGTGCGCGCTGGGAGCTGCTGGCCTCGGCCGATGGCGCCGACGGCAGTATCGCCATTCGCCAGGACGCCCGCCTGCGCGCCACCCGGCTGCTGCCGGGCGACGCGCTGGAAGCGGCGCTGGACCCGGCCCGCCGCTACTGGCTGCACGTGGCCACCGGCGAGGTAGCGGTGGGCGAGCGCGTACTGGCCGCCGGCGATGCGCTGGGACTGTCCGAAGAAGGCGGCGCGCTGGCGCTGCGCGGCATCGGCGCGAGCAGCGACGTGCTGCTGTTCGATCTCCCTGCATGACCGTGTCCGCCCTTCCCGCAACAGCGGGAAGGGCGGATGCGCGGTAAACTGGCCGCGTTCCCGCAACCGCGCCGCATTCGCCATGGCACAGCCCGTTTCGCCCGCCCCGTCGTCCGCCCGTGCCCAGCAGACCTACGAGGTGCATCGCGCCGACCTGCCGCTGAGCTGCCCGCTGCCGGCGATGGCGGTGTGGAACGAACATCCGCGGGTGTATCTGTCGATCGTCGAAGATGGCGGGCGCAGCCAGTGCCCGTACTGCGGCAGCATCTACGTCCTGGTCGACTGAGCCCGCGGCGCCGGCAATGCGCCGCCTGACCGTGGTGCAGCTGCTGCCGGCGCTGGAGGCCGGCGGTGTCGAACGTTCCACCCTGGAAATCGCCGACGCGCTGGTGCGCGCCGGTCATCGCGCCGTGGTCGTATCCGCTGGTGGCCGGCTGCTGCCGCAGTTGCAGGCGTTGGGTGGCCAGCACGTCGCGCTCGCCATCGGCCGCAAATCCCCGTTGAGCCTCCGCCACCTGCCGGCGCTGCGCCGCGTGTTCGCGGGCGCCGATATCGTGCACGCACGTTCGCGGCTGCCGGCGTGGCTGGGCTGGCTGGCACTGCGCGCAATGCCGGCTGCGGCGCGCCCGCATTTCGTCACCACCGCGCATGGCCTGAATTCGCCGTCGCGCTACAGCGCGATCATGACCCGCGGCGAGCGCGTGGTCTGCGTGTCGGAGACGGTGCGCGGGCATCTGTTGCGGCATTACCCGCAGGTCGATCCCGCGCGGCTGGCGGTGATTCCGCGCGGCATCGACCCGGCCGCCTTTCCGCGCGCAGCGATGCCGGACCGCGCCGCGCGCGCGCAGGTCGCGGCGCTGCACCCGCAGCTTGGCGACGACGGCCCGCTGCTGCTGCTGCCGGGGCGCGGCACGCGGCTGAAGGGCCATGCCGACGCCATCGCCCTGCTGGCGGCGCTGCGCGCCGATGGCGCGGACGCACGGCTGTGGATGCCCGGTGCGCTGCAGGCCGGGCGCGAGGATTACATCGCCGAGCTGATCGCGCTGGCGCGCGCCGCGGGCGTGGAGGCGGCGCTGGCGATGACCGCGCCGACCGCGGCGATCGCCCAGGCCTACGCGGCCTGCGATCTGGTGCTGCAGCTGTCGCGCAAGCCGGAAGCATTCGGACGCACGGTGGTGGAGGCGCTGGCGGTGGGCCGGCCGGTGTTGGGCTGGGCGCATGGCGGGGTTGGCGAGCTGCTGGCCGAGCTGCAGCCGGCAGGCGCGGTCGCGCCGTTCGACGCCGGCCAGTTGGCCGCCGGCGCTCGCGCGCTGCTGGCCGCGCCGCCGTCGCCGCCGGCAGCGATGCCCTATACCCTGCAGGCGATGCAGGAGGCGACCTTGACGCTGTACCGGACGATGGTGGACGCATGAACGCACGAACGATGCAGCCCGGCGGCGTGGCCGACTGGCGCTGGGCGCCCGCCTGGGTACTGACTTTCGTCGCCCTGTGGCCGGTACGCGGGATCGCCGAGGCAGTGCTGGTGCTGGGCGCGCTGGCCGGGCTGGTGCGGCTGGTCGGCAGCCGCTTCCGCGGCGGCGGCGCGCTGCTCAGCGGGCCGGCGTGGGCGCTGACCTCGGTGCTGTTCGCCGCCTACTGGCTGCCCGAGCTCATTGCCGCGATCGACGCGCGCGATCGCCTGCACGCCTTCGGTGAGGTGCTGATCGACCTGCGCTACCTGCCGTTCCTGTGGGTGGCCGCCGCGGCCGTGGCCAGCGAGGCCGGCCGTCGCCGAACCTTCGGCGGGCTGGCGCTGATAGCGCTGGTGTGGACGCTGGATGCGCTGGTGGAGGCGGTCTGCGGTACCAGCCCGCTGTTCTGGTTGCTGGACCAGGCCAAGCATGCGCTCAGCGGCCACGGCATGTGCACCGCCAGCGAGGTGGAGGCGGCCGACCGTCTGGCCGGCGTGCTGGGCCCGTGCAACCTCAAGCTGGGGATCGTGCTTGCCAGCCTGTCGCCGTTCGCGCTGGCGGCGGCGAGGCAGCGGTTGGGCCAGCTGGGCTGGCTGGCGGCGGCGGCGGCGATCGGGCTGGTGGTGATCCTGGCCGGTTCCCGCGCGTCATGGCTGACCTATGCGCTGGTGCTGCTGTGGACCGGCTGGCGCGCGCTGGGTGGGCGCAAGTTGATGGCGGTGTTCGCGGCCGGCGCGCTGATGCTGGTGGTGGCCAACGTGCTGTCGCCACAGGTGCACGAACGCGTGCAGCGCACCACCCTGGCGCTGACCGCGCAGCCGGGCGGGATGGACGCGGCACTGTCCGGGCGCGGCCGGATCTGGTCGGCGGCGCTGTGCATGGTGCGCCAGCATCCGCTCAATGGCGTCGGCCCGCGCGCTTTCCGCGACGAGTTCGCGGCTTGCGACCCGCAGCCGGGCAGACCGGCTGCCTGGGGCAGCGGCGTCGCCTTCCATGCCCACCAGATCGTGCTGGAGGTGCTCAGCGAAACCGGCGTCATCGGCCTGCTGCTGTGGCTGGCCGGCGCCGCGCTGGGCTGGCGCGCCTGGCGCTATGCCGATGCCGGCGCACGCGAGCGCGCGCGCCCGGCCATGCTGGCGCTGGCGGTGAGCGTGTTCCCGCTCAATACCCATCTGGCCGCGTATTCGACCTTCTGGGGCAGCGTGCTGCTGCTGCTGGCGGCCCTGTATGCCGGCAGCCTGTGGGGCCGCGACGCACCGGTTGCGACCGGCCCTCAGTCGTAGCGCGAACGTCCGTCCGGCTGGCGCTTGAAGCGCCGGTGCAGCCACAGGTACTGGCTGGGCGCCTGCCGCACCATCGCCTCGATCGCCGCGTTGACCGCGGTGGAGTCGGCCACGGCATCGTCGGTGGGGAACGGCGACAGCGGTTGCCCCACCTGCAGGACGTACCGCGCACCCTCGCGGCGATGGAAGAACGGCACCACCGCGCAGCCGGTCATGCGCGCGAACTGGTGGGTGGCGGTGATGGTGGCGGCGGGAATGCCGAAGAACGGCGCGAACACCGTGTCCTTGCCGCGCATGTCCTGGTCAGGCGCGTACCACAGCACGCCGCCGCGCTTGAGGTGGCGGATTGCCGCGCGGGTGTCGCCGTTGCCGAACATCGCGCTGGCGTAGCGCAGGCGGCCGCGCAGCACCGCCCATTCCATCACCGGGCTGCGATGCCTGCGGTACATGCCGGCCAGCGGCACGTGGTCGCACAGCAGGCGTCCGCACAGTTCCAAGGTCATGAAGTGACCGGACACCAGCAGCACGCCGCGGCCCTCGGCCTGCAGGCGCTGCAGGATCTCCAGCCCCTCGATGCGGGCGCTGGCGCGCATCGGCGCCACCTCTCCCCACCAGGCGCGGGCGAATTCGAACAGGCCGATGCCGACGTCGCGGAAATTGGCGCGCAGCAGCGCCTCGCGCGCGGCATCGTCCAGTTCCGGCAGACACAGCGCCAGGTTGGTGCGCGCGGCCTCGCGCCGGTCCGGCAGCAAACGCAGCGCCAGCCAGCCGACCGCAGCGCCCAGGGTGCGCTGCAGGCCCCAGGGCAGGCGCGCCAGCGCCATGCACTGGCCTACGCCCAGCCACACCGGCCAGTGGCGCGGGGCGAACGACGGGCGGACGGGCGGGGTCGATGTCATGCGGGGATTCTAGTGCGTGATCCGTTGTCGCGGCCTGCGCGCATGGTCGCAGGCGGGGCAGCTTCGCTATCCTTGCAGGCATGCAGGCCAATCTCACCGAACGCGTGCTGCGCGGCCTGTACTCGGCCGCGCTGTACCTGCTTGTGCCGGTCACCCTGTACCACCTGGTCTGGCGTGGTTTCCGCCAGCGCGCCTACCTGCAGCGCTGGGACGAGCGCTACGCCAGTTACCCGCAGGCGATGCCGGTGGCGCCGCTGTGGCTGCATGCGGTGTCGGTGGGCGAGGTCAATGCCGCCGCACCGCTGGTCAACCGGCTGCGCGCGCTGCGTCCCGACCTGCAGCTGGTGGTCACCACCATCACCCCCACCGGTTCCGAGCGCGTTCGGGCGCTGTGGGGCGATGCGGTCATCCACGTCTACCTGCCGTATGACCTGCCCGGCGCGGTGGGGCGCTTCCTCGAGCACTTCCACCCGGCGCTGGCGCTGATCGTGGAAACCGAGTTGTGGCCGAACCTGCTGTTCGGCTGCCGCGACCGCGGCATTCCCACCTACATCCTCAACGCGCGCTTGTCGGCGCGTTCGCTGCGTGGCTACCGCGTGCTCGGGCCGTTGATCCGGCGCGCACTCGGCAGCGTGCACCGGGTCGCCGCGCAGTCCGAGGACGATGCGCGCCGCTTCCTCGAGCTGGGCGCGCTGCCCGAGCGCATGCAGGTCACCGGCAACCTGAAGTTCGACATGGCGACGGTGGACACGGGGGGGTTCGTCGACGAATTCCAGGCGGCGCTGGGTACGGTGCGGCCGGTATGGATCGCCGCCAGCACCCACGAGGATGAGGAGGCGGCGGTGCTGGCCGCCCATCGCACGCTGCGCGGAAGCCATCCCGGCGCGCTGCTGCTGTGGGCGCCGCGGCATCCGGAACGCTTCCGCGCCGCCGTGCAGGGCGCGCGCGACGCCGGCTTCACGGTGGCTTCGCGTAGCGAGGAGGGCTGGCCCAGCGCCGACACCGGGGTCTTCGTGATCGACACGCTGGGTGAGTTGCTGCGCTTCTATGCCTGCGCCCAAGTGGCGTTCGTCGGCGGCAGCCTGCAGGCGATCGGCGGGCACAACCTGCTGGAGCCGGCAGCCACCGGTACCGCCATCCTCAGCGGCCCGCACCTGCACAATTTCGCCGATATCGCGCGGCGCCTGCGCGAGGCCGGGGCGATGCGGATCGTCGCCGATGCGCCGGCGCTGGCAGCGGCGCTGCGCACGCTGTTCGACGATGCCGGTGCGCGCCGGCAGCTGGCCGACAACGCGGCGCGGCTGCTGGAGGCCGGTCGCGGTGCGCTGGCGCGCACCCTCTCGATGATCGAGCCGGCGCTGCCGGCCAGGATTTCGTAGGAACGCACGTAACGGGCGCGAACGCTCTGTGCAAGGTCGCGCGAGAAGCATCGCGCCCTTTCAGCGCGCTCCGGCAAGAACAACCGCCGTCAACGCGCCCCTGCAGGAGCGCACCGCAGGGGCGCGACGCATTTGGCGTGGTGTCGAGAACGCGTTCGCGCCCGTGCCGTGCGTGCCTGCGAAGCGTGTGCAAATGCGAAGAGCGGGGGCAAGCCCCGCTCTTCGGATATCAACGCATGCGTGCGGGCGTGGCCCGCCCCCGAGTGCTCAGCGCGCCGCCAGGGCCTGGTCGATGGCCTTGTCGGTGGTCAGCAGGCGGTTGATGTCCTCGACGTCGGAGACATCCAGGGTGCCGGCGGACTGCTCGAGCAGCAGCCGGCTCTGCAGGAAGTTGTACTTGGCCTGCGCGTAAGCCTGCTGCGCGGAGAACAGGGTGCGCTGGTTGTTCAGCACGTCCAGCACGGTGCGCGTGCCGACTTCCAGGCCGACCTGCGAGGCGTCGTAGGCGCTCTGCGCCGATACCAGCGCCAGCCGCCGCGCCTCGACCTCGCTCACGCCCGCGACCAGCGCCTGGTAGGCGTTGCGGGTGTTGCGCACCAGCGCGCGCTTCTGCTGCTCGAGCTCGTCGCCGGCGACGTCGCGGCGGGCGAGCGCCTGGCGCACGCCCGACTGCACCGCGCCACCGGCGAAGATCGGCACCGACAGGGTCAGGCCGAGGCTGCGCGACCGGCTCTGGTTTTCGAACGCGGTCAACCTCTGGTCGAGATTGTTGAACGAGGTGCCATCGGTCTTGCGGTCGCCGTAGCTGCCGCCGAAGTACAGCGTCGGCCAGTGGCCGGCGCGCGCGGTCTCGACGTCGTCCTCGGCCGACTGCACCTGGAACTCCTTGGCCTTCAGCGCCGGATTGTTGTCGGTCGCGCTCTGCACCCAGCCCTGCGCATCCCTGGCTTCCGGCAGCGCCGGCTGGAAATCGGCCGGCAGGCCCTTGAGGCTGTGCACCGGCTGGCCGGTGATCTCCACCAATGCCTGATAGGCGTCCGCGACCGCGTTGCGCGCCAGGATGGTGCTGGCGCGTGCGCTGTCGAACTGGGCGCGGGCCTCGTGCACGTCGGTGATCGGCGCCAGGCCGACCTCCAGCCGCTTGGAGGCGAAGTCGAACTGCTTCTTCAGCGCGGTTTCCGCCGCCTCCGCGGCCGCCAGCGTCTCCAGCTGCACCAGCACGTTGAAGTACGCGGCCGAGGTGCGGGTGATCAGCGCATCGCCGGCCGATTCGACCTGGAAGTCGCTGGCCTGGCTCAGCGCGCGCTGGCTCTTGAGCGCGGTGACCTTGGAGCGGTCGTAGACCATCTGGTTCAGGTTCAGGCCGGCATTGCGGATGGTCGCGTCCTGGGTGGTATCGCTGGGAAACAACAGGCTGCCGAACACCTGGTTGCCGGTGCTGTCGGTGCGGTTCTCGGTGTAGCTGGCCTGGCCGCCGACCTGCGGCAGCATCGCCGCGCGTGCCTGCACCGCGCCTTCGCGGGTGGCCAGGCGGCCGGCTTCGGCGGCGGACAGTTGCGGGTCGCCGCTGCGCGCCAGCTCGTAGGTCTGCAGCAGGTCTTCGGCGGCGACGGTGGCGGGCAGCAGGGCGGACGTGCCGAGGACGGCAAGCAGGGCAACAGCGAGAGGACGGCGGATCATGCGGCTTCCTTGACGGATCAGAACTCGAAGGTCGGCACGGGCGCCGTGCCGACGAGATAGGGGAGGTCGGTTTCGAACAACGACTGGATGCGCGGCGCGTTGACGGCGTTGCCGCCGCCGTCGACGCGGACCAGCACCGCTTCCATCGCCGGCGAACGGCCACGGACGACGAACATGCGCCCGCCCGGTTGCAGCCAGTCGAGGAAATGCGCCGGGATCTCGGCCACCGCGCCGGTGACGCAGACCGCGCTGAAGCGGCGGCCGGTGCGGTAGGTCAGGGCGTCGGCGGTGATCACGGTGGCATTGCTGATCGATTGCGCGGCCAGTTGCGTGCGCGCAGGGCCGGCGAGGTCGGCATGCAGTTCGAGGCTGACCACGTCGCGCGCCAGGCTCGCCAGGCAGGCGGTCAGGAAGCCGCTGCCGGTGCCGATCTCGAGCACGCTTTCGGTCGCGGTGGGCAGCAGCGCCTGCAGGATCCGGCCTTCCAGCACCGGCTTCAGCATGGTCTCGCCGTGCCCCAGCGGCAGCGCGGTGTCGGCATAGGCCAGCCCGCGCAGCGATTCGGCAACGAAGGCTTCGCGCGGCATCCGCGCGAGGGTGTCGAGCACGCGCACATCCAGCACGTCCCAAGGACGGATCTGCTGTTCCACCATGTTTTCACGGGCGCGGGCGAAGTCGATGCTCATGCGGGGATAAATCCGTTGCGGGGAACCGTGCATTATAGTACCGCAAGCCCCGGTCTGGCGGGCAGTCTGGCCGTACCGGTACACCAGCACGCAGTGCCGGAAGTCACCGCCACCAAGGGCGGGTCGGGGCTTGGTTCAGCCTGCCGGTCAGCGTTTCGCATAGGCGCGCAGGAACAGTTCCACCACGCTGGCGACATGCTCCTGCGCGGTGTCGTGACGCGCGCTGCAGCAGTAGCCGAACACCGCCCGCGCATGCAGTTCGCCCTTGAGCAGGGTGAAGAACTGGCCGGCGGCACGGACGGGGTCGTCGATCTCCAATTCGCCGGCGGCGATGCGCCGCTCCAGCAGCGCGGTGAAGCCGTTCTGCACGCGCTGCGGGCCGGCTTCCCAGAACACCGCCGGCATCTGGCTGCCGGTGACCTGCGGCGAGCACAGGATGCGGTGCCCGGCGATCGCCTCCGGGGTCATGATCATCGCGAAAAACGCCTCGCCGATGTCGGTCAGGCGCTCGCGCAGCGGCACCGCGGGGTCGGGCTCGAACAGGCGCGTGGGCATGCCCAGTTCGCAGTGCGCGCGCACCGCCTCGGCGAACAGGCCGTCCTTGTCGCCGAAGTGGCTGTAGACGGTGAGCTTGGACACCCCGGCTTCGGCCGCGATCTGGTCCATGCTGACGCCGGCGAAGCCCTGCAGCACGAACAGCCGCTTGGCGGCGTCCAGGATCGCCGCGCGCTTGGCCAGGTCTTTCGGCCGGCCGGGGCCTGCGGGCTTGCATTCGGGGGTGTTGCGGATCATGCCTTGGATAGTGGACTGCGGAGTTTGAGAACTATACCATACCCGCCAGTTCAATATAGAGCGCAAGCCGACGGAGCAGGCATGAAGCTGGAAGGAAACAAGCTGCGCAAGCCGCGGGCGCGTTCGCTGGCCGCCTGCGCGCTGGTGGTGCTGACCCTGGGCGCCTGCGGGCGCGACCCGCAACCCACCGAGGCGGTGCGCACGGTGCTGGTGGTGCAGCCGGGGGCCGCTGCCGGGATGGCGGCGGAAGCCTTCGCCGGCGAGGTGCATGCGCATCAGGAAAGCGCGCTGGCGTTCCGCGTCGGCGGCAACCTGGTGCGGCGGCTGGTCGATGCCGGCGCAGCGGTGAAGCAGGGCCAGCTGCTGGCGGAACTGGATCCGGGCGATGCGCGCCTGCAGGCCAGCGCCGCGCAGGCCGACATGGCGCGGCTGGGCGGGGACCTGGAGCGTTACCGCAAGCTTGTGGCGCAGAAGCTGATCAGCCAGTCGGCCTTCGATGCGCAGCAGGCGGCCTGGCGCGCCGCCCGCGCGAAATACGAATTGATGCGCAACCAGGACGACTACACCCGCCTGCGGGCACCCCGTGATGGCGTGATCGCCAGCCGCCAGGCCGAGGCCGGACAGGTGGTGGCGGCCGGGCAGCCGATCTTCCTGCTGGCCGGCGACGGTGGCCGCGAGGTCGCGATCGGCCTGCCCGAAGCGCGCATCCGCGATTTCCACACCGGCCAGCCTGCGGTCGTGGAGCTGTGGAGCGCGCCAGGCAAGCGATTGCCGGGGCATATCCGCGAGATCGCCGCCGCCGCCGACCCGCAGACCCGCACCTACGCCGCGCGCGTCGCCCTGGATGGGGCGATGGCGGCGGACGCCGGGCTCGGCCAGAGCGCGCGCGTGTTCATCGCCGGTGCCGCGGGCGGCGGCCTGCGCCTGCCGCTGGCGGCGGTGCAGCGCGGCGACAGCGGTGCCACCGTGGTGTGGCTGGTGAAGGACGGCAAGGTTTACCAGCGCGCGGTGCGGCTGGGCGGTTACGGCGAGGACAGCGTGCCGGTGCTGGAAGGTGTCGGCGTGGGTGACTGGGTGGTGGCCGCCGGCGGCCACCTGCTGCGCGAAGGCGAGGCGGTGAAACCGGTCGACCGGGGCAATCGCCCGGTCGCGGCCGGGACGCGCTGAGCCATGGGCGGCTTCAACCTGTCGGAATGGGCGCTGCGCAACCGCGCGCTGGTGCTGTTCCTGATGATCGTGCTGGGCCTGGTCGGGGCCTGGTCGTACCGCCAGCTGGGCCAGTCGGAGGACCCGCCGTTCACCTTCAAGGCGATGGTGGTGCGCACGCTGTGGCCGGGCGCCACCGCCGAGCAGGTGGCGAAACAGGTCACCGAGCGGGTCGAGAAGGCGGTGATGGGCACCGGCAAGTACGAGTTCGTGCGTTCGTACTCGCGGCCGGGCGAATCGCAGGTCATTGTGATGGCGCGCGACTCGATGAAGTCGAAGGACGTGCCCGAGCTCTGGTACCAGGTGCGCAAGAAGGTCGGCGACATCCGCGCCACCCTGCCGGCCGAGGCGATCGGCCCGTTCTTCAACGACGAGTTCGGCGACACCTTCGGCAACATCTACGCGCTCACCGCGCCGGGCTTCGACTATGCGCTGATGAAGGACTACGCCGACCGCATCCAGCTGGAGCTGCAGCGGGTGCCGGACGTCGGCAAGGTCGAGCTGGTCGGGCTGCAGGACGAGAAGATCTGGATCGAGCTGTCCAACACCAAGCTGGCCACGCTGGGGATTCCCCTGTCCGCGGTGAAGCAGGCGCTGGACGAGCAGAACGCGATGGCCCAGGCCGGCTTCTTCGAGACCGGCAGCGACCGCATCCGCCTGCGCGTGGACGGACAGTTCGATTCGGTGGAACAGATCCGCGCGTTCCCGATCCGCGCCGGCGACCGCACCCTGCGGCTGGGCGACATCGCCAGCGTCAAGCGCGGCTTCGCCGATCCGGCGGCGCCGAAGATGCGCTTCATGGGCCAGGACGCGCTGGGCATCGCGGTGGCGATGCGCGGGGGTGGCGACATCATCCGCCTGGGGAAGACGCTGGAGGCCGAGTTCCAGCGCCTGCAGAAGACCCTGCCGGTGGGCATGCGGCTGGGCAAGGTGTCCGACCAGCCGCAGAGCGTGCACGAGGCGATCGGCGAGTTCGTGCGCGTGCTGGCCGAGGCGGTCGCCATCGTGCTGCTGGTCAGCTTCTTCTCGCTGGGCCTGCGCACCGGCATGGTGGTGGCGGTCAGCATCCCGCTGGTGCTGGCGATGACCTTCGCCGCCATGCACGTGTTCGGCATCGGCCTGCACAAGATCTCGCTGGGCGCGCTGGTGCTGGCGCTGGGCCTGCTGGTGGACGACGCGATCATCGCGGTGGAGATGATGGCCATCAAAATGGAGCAGGGCTACTCGCGGCTGAAGGCGGCGAGCTTCGCTTGGGAATCGACGGCGTTCCCGATGCTGACCGGCACGCTGGTGACCGCGGCCGGCTTCCTGCCGATCGCCACCGCGGCGTCGAGTACCGGCGAATACACCCGCTCACTGTTCCAGGTGGTGGCGATCGCGCTGTGCGTGTCGTGGGTGGCGGCGGTGCTGTTCATCCCGTGGCTGGGCGACAAGATGCTGCCGGACCTGCACGATGCGCACCTGCGTCCGACCTTGATGCAGCGCCTGCGCCAGCGTTTCGGCGGCGCGCCATTCGAGCCTGCCGCCGCACACGCGCACGATCCCTACGACAGCGCTTTCTACCGTCGCCTGCGTGGCTGGCTGGACTTCTGCCTGCGCCACCGCTGGCTGGTGATCGGCGCCACCGTGGCCGCGTTCGTGGCCTCGATCGCGCTGTTCCGCTTCGTCCCGCAGCAGTTCTTCCCGGACTCGGTGCGACCGGAGCTGATGGTGGACCTGGAGCTGGCCGAAGGCAGCTCGCTGCGCGCCACCGATGCGCAGGCGCGCAAGCTGGAGGCGCTGCTGAAATCGCGCGAAGGCATCGAGAACTACGTCGCCTACGTCGGCACCGGTTCGCCGCGCTTCTACCTGCCGCTGGATCAGCAGCTGCCGGCCGCCAACTTCAGCCAGTTCGTGGTGCTGGCCAAGGATCTGCAGGCGCGCGAAGCCACCCGCAGCTGGCTGATCGATGAGGTCGCGCCGCAGTTCCCCGAACTGCAGCTGCGCGTCACCCGGCTGGAGAACGGGCCGCCGGTGGGTTACCCGGTGCAGTTCCGCGTCTCCGGCGAGGACATTGGCCAGGTCCAGGCCATCGCCCGCCAGGTGGCCGGCAAGGTGCGCGCGGATCCCGACGTGGCCAACGTCAATCTCGACTGGGGTGAACCCAGCAAGGTGGTGCGGCTGCGCATCGACCAGGACCGCGCCCGCGCGCTGGGCGTGAGCAGCGCGCAGCTGGCGCATTTCCTGTCCGGTTCGCTGTCGGGGCTGTCGGTCAGCACCTACCGCGAGGACAACGAGCTGATCGAGATCCTGCTGCGCGGCACCCGCGACGAGCGCGCGCGGCCCGACCTGCTGGGCAGCCTCGCCGTGCCCACGCCCGGCGGCAGCGTGCCGCTGGCGCAGATCGCCACGCTGGAGTACGGCTTCGAGGACGGCATCATCTGGCATCGCAACCGCCTGCCCACGGTGACCGTGCGCGCCGACATCCGCACCGACGCGCTGACCCCGCCGACGGTGGTGGCGCGGATCCTGCCGACGCTGGCGGATGTCCGTGCGTCGTTGCCGGAGGGTTACCTGCTGGAAACCGGGGGTACGGTGGAGGATTCCGCCCGTGGGCAGAACTCGATCAAGGCCGGCATGCCGCTGTTCCTGCTGGTGGTGACCGCGCTGCTGATGCTGCAGTTGCGCAGCTTCCCGCGCACTGCGCTGGTGCTGCTGACCGCGCCGCTGGGGCTGATCGGCGTGGTGCTGGCGTTGCTGCTGTTCCGGGTGCCGTTCGGCTTCGTGGCGATGCTCGGCACGATCGCGCTGGCCGGCATGATCATGCGCAATTCGGTGATCCTGGTGGACCAGATCCAGCAGGACATCGATGCCGGCCACGACCGCTGGCACGCGGTCATCGATGCCACCGTGCGCCGCTTCCGGCCCATCGTGCTGACCGCATTGGCGGCGATCCTGGCGATGATCCCGCTGTCGCGCAGCGCCTTCTACGGTTCGATGGCGGTGGCGATCATGGGCGGGCTGACCGTGGCCACCCTGCTGACCCTGTTCTTCCTGCCGGCGCTGTACGCGGCCTGGTTCAAGGTACGCAGGGACGAAGCCGGCGCCTGACGCGCGCTGCCGAGGCAGCGGCGCGATGCTAGATTGGCGGTGGGCAGGCGCAAGCCTGCCCGCGCAGTATCAGGGGGCGGTCTTGCACAGCGGAAATACCGGAATCGACGGCGGCAACATGCTGCGCCTGCGCAGGCACTGGCTGCTGCTGGCGCTGCTGTGGCTGTTGGCCGTGCCGGTGGCCTGGGCGGCGCCGGCCACGCGCCATTACACGCTCAGCGGCTGGACCATGGAGGACGGCCTGCCGCATCCGCTGGTGCACGTGGTGGCGCAGGACCGCGACGGCTTCCTGTGGGCCGGCACCTGGGAAGGCGTGGTGCGCTTCAATGGGCGCGGCTTCAGCCTGTTCGATCGCCAGAACGTGCGCGGCATGGAGCTTGCCGGCGTCTACAGCATCCTGCCCGAAGCCGATGGCGGCGTGCTGTTCGGCACTGCCCGCAACGGCATTGTCCGCTATTACCAGGGCGACTGGCAGCGCGTGGGTGGCGAAGCCGCGCGCATGCTGGCGGCGTCGGCCCTGTGGCGCGGACGCGACGGCGCGCTGTGGTTCGCATCCGGCAGGCGACTGCTGCGGCTGGACGGCCATGGCCTGCAGGACGCCGGCAGGATGGCGGGCCTGCCGGCCGGCGAAGTGCTTGCGCTGGCGGAAGACAAGGACGGTGCGCTGCTGGTGGCGGGCGAAGCCGGGCTGCATCGCATCACGCAGGGCCGCGCACAGCGCTGGGGCGCGGACTGGGTGGCGCCCGGCGCGGCAACCGCACTGCTCGCCGATGGCCGTGGCGGCTGGCTGGCCGCGCATGATGGCGGCGTGCGCTGGCGGCATGCCGATGGCCGCATCGAACGCATCGATGTGGGCCGGCGGGTCAGCGCGATGGTGCTGGACGAACGCGGTGTGCTGTGGATGAACCTGTCCGACGGCCAGCTGCTGCGCCGCGACGCCGACGGCAGCCAGTCGCCGATGGGGATTCCCGGCACGGTCAACAAGGCATTGCTGCTCGACCGTGAGGGGCTGGTCTGGGTGGGCAGCAGCGATGGCCTGTACCGGGTCGCCGATGGCCAGGCCAGCGGCCTGACCCGGCGGGATGGGCTGGCCAGCGATTACGTCCGCAGCGTGCTGCAGGATGAGCAGGGTGCCTACTGGATCGGCCATGCCGATGGCCTGTCGCGCTGGTCGCAAGGGCGGATGCAGACCATCCGGCTGGGCGAGGGCGCCGGGGCGCATGACACCTCGGTGCTGTCGCTGGCCCAGCGCGATGGCAAGCTGTGGGTGGGCACCTACGACCTCGGCGTGCTGCAGCTGGATGCGCAGGGGCGGGTGCTGCAGCGCCTGCGTCTGGGTAGCGGCACCCAGCCGGTGGTCCGCGCACTGCTGCCGGAACCCGACGGCAGCCTCTGGATCGGCGGCAACCACGGGCTGGTCCACTGGCGCGACGGCCGGGCGCATCCCTATCTGGGTGGCGCGGGCCAGCCGGACCTCGTCGTGCAGGCGCTGTACCGTGACCCAAACGGCCCACTCTGGATCGGTACCAACAACGGTATGGCCATGCTCGATGCAGGCGGCCGGTTGCGCCGCTGGGAGCCGGAGCACGACGTGCCCGCGCAGTACTTCTTCGACTTCCTGCGCGATGGCCGCGGCGATTTGTGGATCGCCAGCGACCGCGGTCTGCTGCGCATGCGCGATGGCCGCTTCACGGTCTACGACCATGCGCGCGGATTGCCGCGCGACAAGCTGTTCCGGATCATCGATGACGGCGTGGGCAGCCTGTGGCTGTCCAGTAACACGGGCGTGTTCCGGGTAGCGCGGCGCGAGCTGGATGAAATCGATGCCGGCACCCGCACCCAGCTGGCCGTGCACGTGCTGGACCGCAGCGACGGCATGCCCGGCAGCCAGAGCAATGGCGCCAGCCAGCCCGCCGGCTGGTTGACGCGGGAGGGCCGGCTGCTGTTCCCCACCTCGGCCGGGCTGGCGGTGATCGAGCCGCGCGCGGTGGTGACCGGACGCGTCGGCGCGCCGCCGGTGGCATTCGAGCGGATCATCGTGGACGGGCAGGCGCAGCCGCTGCGGCCGCTGCTCACCCTGCAGCCACGCGCCAACCGGCTGGCAATCGGCTATGCCGGGATGAGTTTCCGCGCGCTCGACAAACTGCGTTACCGCTATCGCCTGCACGGCTATGACCAGGATTGGGTGAGCGCGAGCGCCGACAGCGAGGCTGTGTATACCCGGCTGCCGCCGGGCAGCTACCAGCTGGAAGTGCAGGCGATGGCGATGCCGGTGGATTGGTCCCGCAGCGAACGCATCGGCAGCGCGCGCATGGACATCACCGTGGTGCCCGCGCTGTGGCAGCGGCCGTGGGTGCGCGCACTGCTGGCGCTGGGAGTGGTGGCCGTGGTCGCGCTGCTGGGCTGGTGGCGCACCGCCAGTCTGCGCCGGCGCCAGCGGCAGCTGAACCGGGTGATCGCCGAGCGCACCGAGGAACTCAGCGAGAAGAACCGCCAGCTGGAGGTAGCCGGCTATCGGCTGCAGCACTTGGCCACCCATGACGGCTTGACCGGGCTGCCCAATCGCCGCGCCGGCGACGCCCAGCTGGTCGGCGCGGTGGCACAGGCACGGGCAGAAGCCAGGCCGCTCAGCGTCGCCCTGATCGACATCGACCACTTCAAACAGATCAACGACCGGTATGGCCATGCAGCAGGTGATGCGGTGCTGCAGGCGGTCGGTGGCGTGCTGGCGGAATTCGTCGCGGAGTGGGGCCTGTTCGCGGCGCGCTACGGGGGCGAGGAATTCATGGTCTGCATGGAAGAGCTGCCGCTGGCGGACGGCGCGGCGCGGATGCGCGAGCTGCTGGCGCGCATCCGCGCGCTGCCGGTGGCAACCGAGGAGGGCGGCGAGCTGCACTGCACGTTCAGCGCCGGCGTGGCCGAACTGGTGCCCGGGCAGACGCCGCACGCCCTGCTGGCACTGGCCGATGACCGTTTGCGGGAGGCCAAGCAGCAGGGCCGCAACCGCGTCGTCGCCGGCTAGGACTTCGCCGCCCGTCCGGCGCCGGCATCCAGCAGGGAGATGAACGCCTGCGCCGCGCGCGACGGCGTGCGCCCGGCGTGGGTGACGCAGCCCAGCTGGCGCGACAGCTGCACGCCGCCGACCGGCAGGACGCGCAGGCTGCGGTCCAGCATGGTCCGCGGCAGCACGCCCCAGGCCAGCCCCACCGAGGCGAGCATCTTCAGCGTCTCCATGTAGTTGCTGGTCATCCGCAGCCGCAGCGGCAGGCCGCGGCGGGCGAAGGCGTCGGCGACGATGCGATGGGTGAAGGTATGCGGTTCCGGCAGCACCGCCGGATGCGCCGACAGCTCGGCCAGCGTGGGGCGCGCCCGCTGCGCCAGCGGATGACCGGGTGCGGCCACGAAGCACAGCGGGTCGTCCCACAGCGCCGCTGCCCGCAGCGGCGGCGTGGCCGGCCCGAGGGTGGTCAGCGCCAGTTCGATCCGGCCCTGCAGCACCTCGTTCCAGGCCTGCTCGGAATCCAGGAAACGGATGTCCAGCTCCACCTGCGGATACCTGGCCACGAACCGGCGCAGCAGCGGTGGCAGCCGATGCAAGCCGATGTGGTGGCTGGTGGCGAAACGCAGCACGCCGCCGATGCCTTCGCCCACCTCGCGCAGCGCCTGCCGCGCGTCGCCGGCGTCGTCCAGCAGCCGCCGCGCGCGCGGCAGCAGGGTGCGCCCGGCCTCGGTCAGCACCACCTGCCGCCCCAGGCGGTCGAACAGGCGCGCCTGCAGCGACGTTTCCAGCTGGGCGATGCGCTTGCTCACCGCCGGCTGGGTGAGGTGCAGCTGGTCGGCCGCGCTGGAAAAACCGCCGTGCTCGGCCACGGCGACGAAGGCGGCGAGATTGGCGAGATCCATTTGCATTCCTAATGGGAATCGAATGGATGAAAAATATCCATTTGAGTCATGGAAGGAAAGCCGGCAGTCTGGCCATAGATACGCCGCGAGACGCGCCAATGCCCGGCAAGACCCTGTACGACAAGCTGTGGGAGATGCACGAGGTCAGCCGCCGCGACGACGGCTCCTCGCTGCTCTACATCGACCGCCACATCCTGCACGAGGTGACCTCGCCGCAGGCGTTCGAAGGGCTGCGGCTGGCCGGGCGGAAACCTTGGCGGGTGGATGCCAACCTCGCCACGCCCGACCACAACGTGTCGACCACCAAGGCCGAGCGCGTCGGCGGATTGGCCGCCATCGCCGACGAAATCTCGCGCACGCAGGTGCGCACGCTGGGCGAGAACTGCGCGGACTTCGGCATCCTCGAGTTCCCGATGAACGACCCGCGCCAGGGCATCGTCCATGTGGTCGGCCCGGAGCAGGGAGCAACCCTGCCGGGCATGACCGTGGTCTGCGGCGATTCGCACACCTCCACTCACGGTGCATTCGGCGCGCTGGCACACGGCATCGGCACCTCGGAGGTCGAGCACGTGCTAGCCACCCAGTGCCTGGTGGCGCAGAAGATGAAGAACATGCGGGTGACGGTCGATGGCGAGCTGGCGCCGGGCGTGACCGCCAAGGACATGGTGCTGGCGATCATCGGCCGCATCGGCACCGCCGGCGGCAACGGCCATGCGCTGGAGTTCGCCGGCAGCGCGATCCGCGCGCTGTCGATGGAAGGCCGCATGACCGTCTGCAACATGGCCATCGAGGCCGGTGCGCGGGTCGGCATGGTGGCGGTGGACGAGGCCACCATCGCCTACGTGCGCGGCCGACCGTTCGCGCCGCAGGGCGAAACGTTCGAACAGGCGGCGGCGCTGTGGCGCACGCTGGTATCGGATGCCGATGCGGTGTTCGACCGGGACGTGCTGCTGCGCGCCGAAGACATCCGCCCGCAGGTCAGCTGGGGCACCTCGCCGGAGATGGTGCTGCCGGTCGACGCGCAGGTGCCCGATCCGGCGCGCGAAGCGGACCCGGTGAGGCGCGATTCGATCGAGCGCGCGCTGAAGTACATGGGCCTGCGCGCCAACCAGCCGATCACCGACATTCGCCTGGATCGCGTGTTCATCGGTTCCTGCACCAATGCGCGGATCGAGGACCTGCGCGCCGCCGCCGCGGTGGTGCGCGGCCGCCGGGTGGCGGCGACGGTGAAGCAGGCGCTGGTGGTACCCGGCTCCGGGCTGGTCAAGGCGCAGGCCGAGCGCGAGGGGCTGGATCGCGTCTTCCTCGATGCGGGCTTCGAATGGCGCGAGCCCGGCTGCTCGATGTGCCTGGCCATGAACCCGGACCGGCTGGAAAGCGGCGAGCACTGCGCCTCCACCTCCAACCGCAATTTCGAAGGCCGGCAGGGCGCCGGCGGCCGCACCCACCTGGTCAGCCCGGCGATGGCCGCTGCCGCCGCGATCGCTGGCCACTTCATCGACGTGCGGGAGCTGCAATGAATCCGTTCACTACACATACGGGACTGGCGGTGCCGCTGGATCGCGCCAATGTCGATACCGACCAGATCATCCCCAAGCAGTTCCTGAAGTCGATCAAACGCAGTGGCTTCGGCCCCAACCTGTTCGACGAATGGCGTTACCTCGATGTGGGCCAGCCGGGGCAGGACTGCGCGACGCGTCCGTTGAATCCCGGCTTCGTGCTCAACCAGCCGCGCTATGCCGGCGCCAGCGTGCTGCTGGCGCGCGCCAATTTCGGCTGCGGCTCCAGCCGCGAGCATGCGCCGTGGGCGCTAGCCGAATACGGCATCCGCGCGATCGTCGCGCCCAGCTTCGCCGACATCTTCTTCAACAACAGCGTCAAGAACGGCCTGTTGCCAATCGTGCTGGCGGACGACGAGGTGGAGGCGCTGTTCGCGCAGTGCGCGGCGACGGAAGGCTATGCGCTGGCCATCGACCTGCAGGCGCAAACGGTGACGCGCCCGGATGGGGCGCAGCACCATTTCGAGGTCGACGCCTTCCGCAAGCACTGCCTGCTGCACGGGCTGGACGATATCGGCCTGACCCTGCGGCACGTCGATGCCATCCGCGCGTTCGAAGCGAAGCACCACGCTGCGCAGCCGTGGGTATTCGCGTCGCCGTAATCGTGCGAAGTGGGGCAATGCCCCGCTCTGCAAGTGCTGTGTTCGATGTTCCGCCCGACGTGTAGAGCCGGGCACTGCCGGGCATTGCCCGGCTTGCGCCGCAGTCTGTCAGTCGCGCAGTTCCATCACATGGCAGGGCAGCTCCAGTTGCTCCAGCACCGCGTCGGTGACGGCGCGGGTGCCGACGGCGCGCGCGCGGTCGGAGGTCAGGTCGGCGGTGAGGACCCCGGCGTCGAGTGCCTGCGACACCGCCAGCTCCACGCACTGCGCCTCGCCCTCCAGCTCCAGCGCGTGGCGCAGCAGCATCGCCGCGCTGAGGATCGCGGCATAGGGATTGGCGATGCCCTTTCCGGCAATGTCCGGCGCGCTGCCGTGGATCGGTTCGAAGATGCCGCCGCGACCCTCACCCAGCGAGGCGCTGGGCAGCAGGCCCAGCGACCCGGCCAGCATCGCGGCTTCGTCGGTGAGGATGTCGCCGAACATGTTCTCGGTGACGATCACGTCGAACGAACGCGGCCGCGCCAGCAGGTGCATCGCCATCGAATCGACCAGCTGGTGCTCCAGCTGCACGTCGGGAAACTCCTCGCCCACGATGCGCGTCGTGACGTCGCGCCACAACCGCGAGGTTTCCAGCACGTTGGCCTTGTCCACCGAGGTCAGCCTGCCGCTGCGCGCGCGTGCCAGCGCGGCGGCATGGCGCACCACCCGTTCGATCTCGGCGACGCTGTAGCGGCACAGATCGGACGCATCGCCGTCGCCGCGAGTCTTGTCGCCGAAGTAGATGCCGCCAGTCAGTTCGCGCACCACGATCAGGTCCACGCCCTGCAGAAGGTGGGGCTTGATCGGCGAGGCGCCGAGCGTGGCCGCGTGCGGCTTGACCGGGCGCAGGTTGGCGTACAGGCCCAGCGCCTTGCGGATCGCCAGCAGCCCCTGTTCCGGGCGCACTTTGGCGCTGGGATCCGACCATTTTGGGCCGCCCACCGCGCCCAGCAGGATGGCGTCGGCGGAGCGCGCCGCGGCCAGCGTTTCCGCAGGCAGCGCGCTGCCGCTGGCGTCGATGGCGGCGCCGCCTATCAGGTGTTCGCTGAAGTCGAAGTCGTGGCCATAGCGCGCGGCCACCGCGCGCAGGACGGCAACGGCGGCGGCGGTGACTTCGGGGCCGATGCCGTCACCCGGCAGTACGACGATGTTGGCGTGCATGTGTGCGGTTCCTTGGGGGGAGTAGGGTCAGGCGGGGATCGCCACGGGTTGCGTGGCCTGAGTGCGCAGCACGCGGTTGGCGACGTCGAGCCAGGCGATCGCGCTGGCTTCAAGCACGTCGCGGCTGGTGCCTTGGCCGCTGAGCGTCTCGCCGTCGATGCGCGTGCTCAGGTTGGCTTCGCCGCGGGCGTCACGGCCGATGCCCATGCTGTGCACTTCGTAGCTCTCCAGTGCGAAATCGACGCCCGTCGCCTGCGCCAGCGCGGCGAACAGCGCGGCGATGGGGCCGTCGCCATGGGCGTCCTGGCGTACCTGGCTGCCGTCGGGATCGGACAGTTCCACCTGCGCGCGGGTGTGCTGGCCTTCGTCGGTCAGGTGCATCGCGGCGATGCGCCAACCGGGGCCGAAGCGTTCGCCTTCGACCAGCTGCAGCAGGTCGGCATCGCCGATCACGTGCTGGGTCTGGGTCAGCGCCTTGGCATCGGCGATCACCCGGTCCAGCTGCACATCGTCCAGCACATGGCCCAGCGCGCGCAGGCGGTCGGCTACCGCCGCGCGCCCGCTGTGGCGGCCCAGCACCAGCTGTGAATCCGGCCAGCCCACGTCCTGCGGGCGCATGATCTCGTAGGTGTCGCGGTTCTTCAGCATGCCGTGCTGGTGGATGCCGGACTCGTGCGCGAACGCGTTCAGGCCGACGATGGCCTTGTTGCGCTGTACCTGGATGCCGGTGATGCGCGACAGCAGGCGCGAGGTGTCCAGCAGCTTCGGGGTGGCGATGCGGGTATCCGCGCCGTACCAGCCCCGGCGCACCTTCATCGCCATCACCAGTTCTTCCAGCGCGGCGTTGCCGGCACGCTCGCCGATGCCGTTGATGGTGCATTCCACCTGCCGCGCGCCGCCCTCGATGGCGGCCAGCGAGTTGGCCACGGCCAGGCCCAGGTCGTTGTGGCAGTGTGCGCTGAACACGACGCCGTTGGCGCCCTTCACGTTGGTGCGCAGGAAACGGAACAGCTCGCGGATTTCCTCCGGCGTGGCGTAACCCACGGTGTCCGGCACGTTGACGGTGCGCGCGCCGGCGGCGATCGCCGCTTCGAACACCTCGACCAGGAAGTCGCGCTCGGTGCGGAAGGCGTCCTCCGCGGAAAACTCCACGTCATCGACGTGCCGGAGCGCCAGCTCGACGCCCATCACCGCGCGTTCGATCACCTGCTGCTTCGACATCGACAGCTTGTGTTCGCGGTGCAGCGGGCTGGTGGAAATGAACACGTGGATGCGCGGTGCGGCGGCGGCATCCAGCGCGCGTGCGCAGGCTTCGATGTCGCCGGCGTGGCAGCGTGCCAGCCCGGCGATTGCGGCGCCGCGCACATTGCGTGCGATGGCCTGCACGGCGCCGAAGTCGGCCGGCGAGCTGTTGGGGAAGCCGGCCTCGATCACGTCCACGCCGAGATCGGCCAGTGCGTGGGCGAAGGCGATCTTCTGCAGGCTGCTCATGGTGAAGCCCGGTGACTGTTCGCCATCGCGCAGGGTGGTGTCGAAGATGACGACACGATCGGGAGATGCGTGTTCCGCGGCGGCGGCGTTGGTGCTTGCGTTCATGCGTAGCTGGTCTCGGGTGCGGGTTCGGTGCGCGCGCTGCGCGGCACGGGAATGGCGACGGCTGGGAGCGGGCCGGCAGCACGCGGGGGCGTGGAGGCTGCCGGCGGCATAAGTCGCTCCTGCCTGCGCTGCCGCGGTTTGCGCGGCGGGCGTGGCCGCACGTCCTGCAGCAGCCCCGCCAGCACCGCTGCATCGAGATTGCCGCCGGAGACCACCGCGCACTTGCGCCTGGCCGCGACGCGCTTGCCCGCGGCCAGCGCCAGCGCGCCCGCGCCCTCGGCGATTAGGTGTTCCTCCAGCGCCAGGCGCACCAGCGTCTCGCGCAGCTCGGCCTCGCGCACGATGACCACGTCGTCCAGCAGCTCCGCCAGCACGCGGCGGGTCAGCGCACCCGGGATCTTCACCTTCACCCCGTCGGCGAGCGTTGCCACCGGTTCGATGATCCGGTCGTCGCCGCGCAGCGCGCGCGCCATTGCATCGACGCCCTCCACCTGCGCGCCGATCACCCGCACGCCCTGCGCCTTCAGCGCCAGCGCAACGCCCGCCGCCAGCCCGCCGCCGCCGATCGGCACGATCACCACGTCAGGGGAAAGCGCGATGGCGATTTCCAGCCCCACCGTGCCCTGGCCGGCGATCACGTCGGGATCGTCGAACGCGGACAGCAGCCGGTAGCCGTGCTGCGCGGCCAGCTCGGCGGCGAAGGCCCTGGCTTCGTCGTAGCTGTCGCCGTGCAGCCGCACGGTGGCGCCCCAGTGGGAGACGCCGGCGATCTTGGTGGCCGGCGCGCTCTTCGGCATCACCGTGATCGCCTGCATGCCCAGCCGGTAGGCGGCCCAGGCCAGGCCCTGCGCGTGGTTGCCAGCGGAGGCGGTGATGGTGGGACGCAGATCGCCGCGTTCGCGCGCCGCCAGCAGCGCGTTCATCGCGCCGCGCACCTTGTACGAACCGGTGCGCTGCAGGTTTTCCAGCTTCAGCCAGCAGCCGGAACGCTCGGCGTAGTGCAACGGCGTCGGGCTGAGATAGCGGCGCAGCCGCGCCTGCGCCGCCAGCACGTCGCTGGCGGTGGGGGCGTGCAGGGTGGCTACGTCCGCGCTCATGCTTCGCGTACTTCCACCGCCAGGCAGTCGTACAGCCTGGCCAGCTGGTGCTGCAGGCTTTCCGGTTCGCGGCTGCCTTCCACGGTCATGCGCAGCTGCCAGTGATCGCCGTCGTCCTGGGTTTCGCCATCGACGCTGACCGGTTGGAAACCGCGGCGCTCGGTGGTGCCCAGCACGCGGGCCAGTGCGCCCTCGGCACGGCGCAGGGTGAGTTCAAGCCGGTAGCGCATGGGGCGTCTCCGAGGGCGTGCGTGCGGTGCTGGCCACCGCGTCGTCGTGGGCGGGATCGAGCATCTGCTGCGCGTTGTTGCGGTTGGGCGGCACCAGCGGCCAGACGTTGGCGGCGGTGTCGATGGCCACGTGCAGCAGCGCCGGGCCGTCGGCATCCAGCAGCGCCTGCAGCGCGGCGTCGACGCCGTCGGCGCGGTCCACGTGCAGGGCGGTGATGCCGAAGGCGGCGGCGATCGCGGCGAAGTCCGGGTTGTCGGACAGGTCGATCTCGGAATAGCGCTGCTCGAAGAACAGTTCCTGCCACTGCCGGACCATGCCCAGCGCCTGGTTGTCCAGCAGCACGATCTTCACCGGCGAGCGGTAGCGCCGCAGCGTCGCCAGCTCCTGGATGTTCATCATGATCGAGCCGTCGCCGCTGACGCAGACCACCCGCGTCTCGGGCCTGGCTTCCTGCGCGCCCAGCGCTGCCGGCAGGCCGAAACCCATCGCGCCGAGGCCGCCGGAGGTCAGGTGCTTGCGCGGATGGTCCATCCGCCAGTGCTGCGCCACCCACATCTGGTGTTGGCCGACGTCGCAAGCGACCGTCGCATCCGGCGCCAGCTCCGACAGTCGCTTCAGCAGCGCCGGCGCATACACGCCGCTGCCCGGCGCGTCGTAGCGCGCGGCGAACTGCTGTGCGCGCTGTTTGCACTGCGCACGCCAGGCCTTGCGCGCCGCGCCGTGGCGGCCATGCAGGTGGGCAGCGCAGGCGAGGGTCAACCGGGTCAGGGTGGTGGCGATGTCGCCGCGCACGCCGGCATCGGCATGACGCAGCTTGCCGATTTCGCAGGCGTCGATGTCCATGTGGACGACGCGCGCGTGCGGCGCGAACTCGGCCAGCTTGCCGGTGGCGCGGTCGTCGAAGCGTGCGCCAACCACGATCAGCAGGTCGGCCTCCTGCACGGCCAGGTTGGCGGCGCGGCTGCCGTGCATGCCCAGCATGCCAAGGTTGAGCGGGTGCTGCGTGGGCAGTGCGCCGAGGCCCTTCAGGGTCAGCACGGCCGGGATCTGGGTTGCATCGACGAAGGTGCGGAACGCCGGCACGGCCTCGCCCAGCGCAATCCCGCCGCCGGCGTACAGCACCGGCCGCTGCGCCTGCGCGATCAGCGCCAGCGCGGCGTGCAGCGAGGCGTCGGTTGGCGCTTCCGGTGCATCGGTGCCGGACGACACATGCGCCGGCAGCTGCGCGGCGTTGGCGATCTGCACGTCCTTCGGCAGGTCGATCAGCACCGGGCCGGGGCGACCGCTGCGCGCCAGCCGGAACGCTTCGCCCAGCATCGTCGGCAGGTCCTCGACGCGGCGGGCGATGAAGCTGTGTTTCACCATCGGCATGGTCATCCCGAACACGTCCAGCTCCTGGAACGCGTCGGTGCCCATCAGGTGGGTGGGCACCTGTCCGGTGATGACCACCATCGGCACCGAGTCCAGCATCGCATCCGCGATCCCCGTGACCAGGTTGGACGCGCCGGGGCCGGAGGTGGCCACGCATACGCCGACGCGCCCGCTGGCCCGCGCGTACCCGTTCGCCGCGAACGCCGCGCCCTGCTCGTGGCGGGGCAGCACGTGGCGCAGCCTCGGGGTATCGTGCAGGGCGTCGTAGAACGGCATGATCGCGCCGCCCGGATAGCCGAACAGCGTGTCCACGCCTTCGGCCACCAGCGCCTGCGCCAACCAGCGGGCGCCGTTCATCACGCGGCCTCGGCTTGCTTGGCGGCCGGCTGCGGCGCGTTGGCCAGCCACTGCATGTTGGCGCGCAGCTTCTTGCCGATGGCCTCGATCGGATGCTCCAGGTCGGCCTGCTTCAGCGCCTTGTAGTTGGCATTGCCGGCCGCGTATTCGGCGATCCACTGGCGGGCGAAGGTGCCGTCCTGGATTTCCGCCAGCACCTTCTTCATCTGCGCGCGGGTGTTGGCATCCACCACGTAGTCGCCGCGGGTCAGCGCGCCGTACTGCGCGGTTTCGCTGATGAACTCGTGCATGCGGGTGATGCCGCCTTCGTAGAACAGATCGACGATCAGCTTCAGCTCGTGCAGGCATTCGTAGTAGGCCACCTCGGGCTGGTAGCCGGCTTCCACCAGCGTTTCCCAGCCCGCCTGCACCAGCCGCGTGGCGCCGCCGCACAGCACCGCCTGCTCGCCGAACAGGTCGGTTTCGGTTTCCTCCTTGAAGGTGGTCCTGATCGCGTTCTGGCGCGCGCCGCCGATGCCGGCGCAATAGGTCATCGCCAGCTGCTCGGCGTGGCCGCTGCGGTCCTGGTGCACCGCGTACACCGACGGCACGCCGCGGCCGATCTCGTACTCGCGACGCACCAGCGCACCCGGGCCCTTGGGTGCGACCAGCACCACGTCGAGGTCGTCGCGCGGGGTGATCTGGCCGTAGTGGACGTTGAAGCCGTGGGCGAACAGCAGGCAGGCGCCCGGGTCCATGTTCGGCTCGAGGACTTCGCCATACAGCTGCGGCTGCACCATGTCGGGGGTGAGCACGGCAACGATCTGCGCGCCCTTCACCGCCTCGGCGGGGGTCTTCACCGTGAAGCCGTCGGCCTTCGCCTTGAACTCGGTCGGGCCGCCCGGGCGCAGGCCGATGGTGACGTCGAAGCTGGAGTCGCGCAGGTTGAGCGCGTGCGCGCGGCCCTGGCTGCCGTAGCCGATGATGGCGATGCGGGGTTTGCTGCTGGTCATTGCGGTGGTTCCTGTTGGGAAGGTTTTGCGCGGGCCAAAACGAAAAACCCCGCACCTTGCGGTGCGGGGTTTTGCGATTCGGGCGTTGGTTTGCTGCTTTTCTTACACGCCGGATCGTCCCGCACCTGTGGGCGAGCTAATAAGTACGAGGACGAGGATGGACGCCGCCTTCGAGGCGGTCATCGGGGTCGGCGGTGGCATGTGGCGCTGCAACATGTTTTCAGATAAACATGCTTTCGACGCTGCTGTCAACCGTCGTGCCCATGCCGTTTTCGCATGAGCGAAAGTTGCAGCGGAAACCGCGCAAATGCAGCAGGATCAAGGCCTGCAGCGCGTGAACGCCGCCCACGGATTTTCCAAGATGCCCGACTACCGCTCAAAAACCTCCACCCACGGCCGCAACATGGCCGGCGCCCGCGCGCTGTGGCGCGCCACCGGCATGCGCGACGACGACTTCCACAAACCCATCGTCGCCATCGCCAATTCCTTCACCCAGTTCGTGCCCGGCCACGTGCACCTGAAGGACATGGGTCAGCTGGTCGCGCGCGAAGTCGAGGTTGCCGGCGGCGTCGCCAAGGAGTTCAACACGATTGCAGTCGACGACGGCATCGCGATGGGACACGACGGCATGCTGTATTCGCTGCCCTCGCGCGAAGTGATCGCCGATTCGGTGGAGTACATGGCGAATGCGCACTGCGCCGATGCGCTGGTGTGCATCAGCAACTGCGACAAGATCACCCCCGGCATGCTGATGGCCGCGCTGCGGCTGAACATCCCCACGGTGTTCGTGTCCGGCGGGCCGATGGAAGCGGGCAAGACCCGGCTTGCCGATGGCAGCGCGGCCGAACAGAAGCTGGATCTGGTCGATGCGATGGTGATGGCCGCCGATGCGGCGGTGAGCGACGAGCAGGTCGCCGCGGTGGAGCGCAGCGCCTGCCCGACCTGCGGTTCGTGCAGCGGCATGTTCACCGCCAATTCGATGAACTGCCTGACCGAAGCGCTGGGCCTGTCGCTGCCCGGCAACGGCACCACGCTGGCCACCCACGCCGATCGCGAAGCACTGTTCAAGCGCGCCGGCCGCCTCATCGTCGAACTCTGCCATCGCTGGTACGGCGGCGAGGATGCCAGCGCGCTGCCGCGCGGGATCGCGACGTTCGAGGCGTTCGAGAACGCGATGGCGCTGGACATCGCGATGGGCGGTTCCACCAACACCATCCTGCACCTGCTTGCCGCCGCGCAGGAAGCGGGCGTCGCCTTCGACCTGCGCGACATCGACCGACTCTCGCGGCGCATTCCTCAGCTGTGCAAGGTGGCGCCGAATTCGCCGAAGTACCACGTCGAGGACGTGCATCGCGCCGGCGGGATCATGGCGATCCTCGGCGAGCTGGCCCGCGGTGGGCTGCTGCATGCCGACGTGCCGACCGTGCATGCGAAAACGCTGGGCGAGGCGATCGCGCAATGGGACATCGCCACGGTCGATGACGAGGCGGTGCGCACGTTCTATCGCGCCGGCCCGGCCGGCATCCCGACCCAGGTCGCCTTCAGCCAGTCCACCCGCTGGCCCACGTTGGACCTGGATCGATCCGAAGGCTGCATCCGCGACGTGGCGCATGCCTATTCGCAGGAGGGCGGACTCGCCGTGCTGTACGGCAACCTCGCGATGGATGGCTGCGTGGTGAAGACCGCCGGCGTGGACGAGTCCATCCACGTGTTCGAGGGCCGCGCGCGCGTCTATGAAAGCCAGGACGCGGCGGTGGCCGGTATCCTCGGCGACGAGGTACAGGCCGGCGACGTGGTGGTGATCCGCTACGAAGGCCCGAAGGGCGGGCCGGGCATGCAGGAGATGCTGTACCCGACCAGCTACCTGAAATCGAAAGGGCTCGGCAAGGCCTGCGCGCTGCTCACCGACGGACGTTTCTCCGGCGGAACCTCGGGCCTCTCGATCGGCCACGTGTCGCCGGAAGCGGCGGCGGGCGGGACCATCGGACTGGTTCGCGACGGCGACCGCATCCGCATCGACATTCCGCAACGTTCCATCGAATTGCGCGTCGATGAAGGCGAGCTTGCAACGCGCCGCGCGGAGCAGGACGCGCGGGGCTGGAAGCCCGCGCAGCCGCGCGCGCGCAAGGTCAGCGTGGCGTTGAAGGCGTATGCGCTGCTGGCGACCAGCGCCGACAAGGGCGCGGTGCGCAACCGGGAACTGCTGGAAGGGGCGTGACGCCCCGCCTCAGAACACCCGCGGCGGCTGCCCGCCGACGATCACCACGTCGGCCGGGCGGCGCGCGAACAGGCCCACCGCGACCACGCCGGGGATCTGGTTGAGCTCGCGCTCCATCGCCACCGGATCAGTGATGGCCAGGTTGTGCACGTCGAGGATGACGTTGCCGTTGTCGGTGGTGACGCCGTCGCGCCACACCGGCTGGCCGCCGGTCAGGCGCACGATCTCGCGCGCCACCAGACTGCGCGCCATCGGGATCACTTCCACCGGCAGCGGGAACCGGCCCAGCACGTCCACCTGCTTGCTGGAGTCGACGATGCAGACGAACTTCGCGCTGGCTTCGGCGATGATCTTCTCGCGGGTGAGCGCGGCGCCGCCGCCCTTGATAAGGTGCTTGCGCGGGTCGCATTCGTCAGCGCCGTCGACGTACAGCGACAGGGGGCCTGCGGCGTTGAGGTCGATCACCTCGATGCCGTGCGACTTCAGCCGCGCGGTGCTCTGTTCGGAGCTGGACACCGTGCCCTTGATGCGGTCCTTCCACGCCGCCAGCGCGTCGATGAAATAGGCGACGGTGGAGCCGGTGCCGACGCCGACGATCATGCCGTCCTCGACGTATTCGATGGCTTTTTCGGCGGCGAGTTTCTTGGCTTCGGACATGGCGGTTCCTGCGGAAAGAGGGGTATGCGGTGGGCGCGGGGGATGGCGCTATTCGAGGGAAAGCAGCAGCTTCCACTGCGCGGCGGTCACCGGGAACACCGACAGCCGGCTGCCCTTGGCGGTCAGCGCGAAGCCTTCGCCAAGTTCGTCGGTTTGCTGCTTGATTTCCTCCAGCGGGATCAGCCGCTTGAGCTTGCGCTCGAAGGCGACGTCGACCAGGAACCAGCGCGGCGTTTCCGGGGTGGCCTTGGGGTCGAAGTAGTGCGACTTGGGATCCAACTGGGTGCTGTCCGGATAGGCGGCGCTGGCGACGGTGGCGAGGCCGGCGATGCCCGGCACCTTGCAGTTGCTGTGGTAGATCATCACGCCGTCGCCCACCCGCATGCCGTCGCGCATGAAGTTGCGTGCCTGGTAATTGCGCACGCCGTTCCACGGTTCGGTGCTGACCCGTTCCAGGTCGTCGATGGAAAACGCATCGGGCTCCGACTTCATCATCCAGTAGCGCTTGCGCGTGCTCATGCGGGCTCCTGTCCGGCAGGGTGGGCGAGCAGGGTGTCGTCTTCGCAACAGACCGCGTCCAGGCGCACGTCCCAGGCTTCCCGCGGCAGGGCGTCCACGCGCTGGGCGGCGAACGCCGCGCCGACCAGCCACGGTGGGGCAGGGCGTTCATGGCGGAAGGCCAGGCTGCGGTCGTACCAACCACCGCCCATGCCCAGCCGGTGGCAGTCGGCATCGAAGCCGACCAGCGGCATCACCAGCACCGCCATGTCCTGTGCGCGCAGCGCGCCGGCAGGAGTGACATCCGGTTCGGGGATGCCGTAGCGGTTGGTGACCAGCGCATCGCCCGCGCGCCAGGGCGCGAAACGCAGGCTGCCGTCCTCGTGCAGCAGCGGCAGGCAGTAGATCAGCGACGCCGGCAGGCGCAGCTGCAGCGCGTGCAGGCCGATCTCGCCATCCATCGCCCAATAGCCGGCGAGGTAGCCGGCAGCGGGCAGGAACGGCAGGCCGAGTACGCGCTCCGCCAGTGACTCCGCGGCGGCGATGCGCTGCTGCGGGGAGAGGCTGCGGCGACGTTCGCGCAGTGTCTTGCGCAGTGCGGCGCGGTCGATGGGCGGGCTCACGCGGGGACGGCCGGCTGCGGAAGGGAGACGTGGGGAAAATGTCTCCGCTGTGGCGATGCATGCGAAACGACCTTGAACCCGGGGTTCAAGTGGGAACGCTCGGCGGCCATCGGGCTTCCCGCTCGGGGCGGACTTGCACTCCCGGTTACCGTTGCGTCCCCGTGGTCGTCATTAAGGGACAAGGCGAATGTTGCGCACGCCGTCGCTCACAGCAGAGGACGCGGCCAGTATAGCGGTTCGGCGCGGCGATGAAGCGGTTCGCGGCGGCGCGGCGGGGCGGGTTCAGTTTTGCGCCAGCAGCGCGTCCAGCTTGCGGTTGGCCTCGTCGATCAGGCCCAGCGCATCGCCGCCGGCCGCGGCGGGCGTGGCCTTGCTCGCGTGCTGCTGCAGCTCGTGGGCGAGGTTCAGCGCGGTCAGCACCGCCAGCCGTTCAGGCGCGACCATCCGGTTGCCGCCGCGCAACTCGCGCATGCGCGCGTCCAGCATGCGCGCGGCCGAGGCCAGCCCGGCGCGTTCTTCGTCGCTGACGCCGACGGTGTATTCGCGGTCGAGGATGCGGACGCTGACCGGCTCGTTCATGTGTGCTGCTCCAGCGACTTCAGCCGCCCGATCATCGCTTCCACCCGGCTGCGCGCCTGCTCCTGCTTGGACAGCAGCTGGGCGCGTTCGCCCGCCATCTGTTCCACCTGCTGGCGCAGGCTGCGGTTTTCCTCCTGCAGGCGCTGCATGCGGGCGCCGATCAGGTCGATCCGCGCCAGCAGTTTGTGCAGTTCGGCTTGCGGGTCGCGTTCGCTCATTCGCGCACCTTAGGCAGGCACCGTGCCGGGGTCAAGCCGCGTGCCGGCGCGCGCCTGCGCGCGCAGCAGGAAGTCCAGGCAGGCGTCTTCGGGCAGCGGGCGGGAAATCCAGTAGCCCTGCGCGATGTCGCATGCGCTCTGTTCCAGGAACGCCAGCTGGCCTTCGGTTTCCACGCCTTCCGCCACCACCTGCAGGCCCAGCGTGCGGGCCATCGCGATGATGGTGGCGGTGATGGTGGCGTCCTCGTGGTCGTCGGGCGTCGCCAGTCCGTCGATGAACGCCTTGTCGATCTTCAGGGTGTTGATCGGCAGGCGGTGCAGGTAGGCCAGCGAAGAGTAGCCGGTGCCGAAGTCGTCCACCGCGATGGACACGCCGAGGCGTCGGAAGGCGTGCAGGCGCTCGCTGGCGACCTCGGCATTGCCCATCAACACGCTTTCGGTGAGTTCCAGCTCCAGCGCGGATGCGGCCAGGCCGCTGTCGCGCAGGGCCGCTTCGACCGCGCCCGGCAGGTCGCTGCGCAGCAGCTGCAGCGCGGAAACGTTGACCGATACCTTCAGCCGCCGGTCGACCCCGGCACGCTGCCAGGCCGCCAGCGTGCGGCAGGCTTCGTGCAGCACCCATTCGCCGATCTGCACGATGGTGCCGCTCTCCTCCGCCAGCGGAATGAACTCGTCGGGCGTGACGTTGCCGTATTCGGGACTGTTCCAGCGCAGCAGCGCCTCGACCGCGCCGAAGCGGCCATCGGCCAGCAGCAGCTCCGGCTGGTAGACCAGCGACAATTCGCCGCGTTCGATCGCCCTGCGCAAGGCGCCGATCAGGTTGGCGCGGCGGCGGATGTCGCCGTCCATCGCGTCCGCGTAGCGCAGGAACGCGCGCTTGCCGATGCCCTTGGCCTTGTACATGGCGGTATCGGCGTGTTTCAGCAGGTCGGTGGGCACCTGCGCGTGGTCGGGGAACAGGCTGATCCCGATCGACGGCGAGATGGTGAATTCGTAGCGGTCGTCGAGCCGCAGCGGCGCGTCGAACGCGGTGATGATGCGCTGCGCGCAGTGGTCGGCCTCGGAAGGATGGGCGAGGCTCTCCAGCACCACCGCGAATTCGTCGCCGCTGATGCGGGCGACGGTGCGCTCCGCGCCCGCCACTTCCTGCAGGCGCTGGGCGGCCGCGCGCAGCACCCGGTCGCCGGTGGCATGGCCCAGCGAATCGTTGACGTCCTTGAAGTTGTCCAGATCGAGGAACAGCAGCGCCAGCCGATTGCCCTGGCGCCGCGCCTGCACGATCGCGCGCGACAGGCGTTCGGCCAGCAGGATGCGATTGGGCAGGTTGGTCAGCGGGTCGTAGTTGGCCAGGTAGCGCAGTTCCTGCTCGATCCGGCGGCGCTCACTGATGTCGCTCGCAACCAGCACGTACAGCTGTCGCTGGGTGATGGGCTCATGCAGCGGGCTGCACTGCATCGCGCACAGGAAGTCGCTGCCGTCCTTGCGCCGCTGCCACATCTCGCCGTTCCAGCCATCCTGCGTGCGGATGGCGCGACGCGCGTCCTGGTAGAACGCCGGTTCGTGGCGGTCACCGTCGAGCAGGCTGGTGTCGCGGCCCAGCACTTCCGCTTCCTCGTAACCGGTCATGCGGCTGAACGCGGGGTTGACCGCAACGAAACGGAAGTCGGCATCCAGCACCGCCACCGACTCGGCCATGCAGCGCATCACCTCGGCGGCGACCTGGCGCTGGTTCTCCATCTCGCGCAGCGAATCGATATCGCGCGCGGTGCCGGCGATGCGCGAGGCCCGGCCATCGGCGGCGTGGGCGACCGCGCGGCCGCGCACTCGCATCCATTGCCAGCGTCCGTCCTCGCCCAGCATCCGGTGTTCCGACAGGAACACCGGCGCTTCCCCGCGCAGGTAGGCACGCAGCTGGCGCAGCACGCCCTTGCGGTCGTCGTCGTGAAATTTCGGGCTGCGCTCGATACTGGCCTGCATGGCCAGGCGGTGGTCGCCGTCCGGGGTGACGCGGGTGACCTCCAATTCGCGGCTGCGCAGGTCGTACTGCCAGAACACCTCGTTCGAGGCCCACAGCGACAGCCGCCACTGCTGCGCGCGTTCCTCCTGTTCGCGCTGGTGGGCGCGCTGTTCGCGTTCGCGGCGGCGGTGGCTGGCCAGCGCCAGCCATGCCAACAGCAACACCAGCAGCGACAGCAGCAGGGCCAGCGACGTCCCCGCCGACAATCCACCCTCCATCGCGAAGGCAGGCAGGGGCAGCAGCAGTGCGCCGCAGGCAAGGCCCAGTTTTGCCGGAACGACGCGATCCCCCATCGGCGAAGTGTAGGCATGCCCGCGCAGCGGCAACAAGCGGCGTGCGGTTGCTAAACTGCCGGAATCCCCCGAATTCGAGAATCCCGCGTGAGCGAAACCGAGTTGCCGGTCTGGGCCGAAGTGGCAGCCGCAGCCGACCGCCTTGAGCTGGCCAGCAGTCCGGCTGAACTGCACGGCGCCCTGTGCGGCTGGCTGTCGGCCGGTGGCGCGGATGCCGCGGGCTGGCTCGCGCTGGTGATGGCCGATCCGGCCCTGCCGGCGCCGCAGCCGGGCGATGCGTTGGACCGCTTGCGTGGCACCAGCGCGGCGCAGCTGGGTGATCCGGAATTCGGGTTTCAGCTGCTGCTGCCCGAGGACGGCAAGCCGATCGACCGCGCCGCGGCGCTGTTCGCCTGGTGCCGCGCCTTCCTTGGCGGGTTCGGGCTGGCCCTGGACGGCAAGCCGATGTCGGAAGAGGGGCAGGAAGCGCTGCGCGACCTCGCCAACCTCGGCGCTGCACAGATCGACGAGGCCGACGACGGCAGCGACGAGGAAGCGCTGGCCGAGATCGAGGAATACCTGCGGATGGCGGTATTGCTGCTGCACGCGGACTGCGCGCTGGGGATGCAGCACCGCCAGCGCCTGCACTGACCACCCATGCAGCCGCTGACCGCCCACTGGCGCAAGGCGCTGGCGCGCCGCCGCCGGCAGCTGATGCAGGCGGCCGGCGATGGCGCGATCCTGGTGCTGCCGGCCGCGCCGGAGCGCATCCGCAGCCGTGATACCCACTATCCCTACCGGCAGGATTCCGACTTCTGGTACCTGACCGGCTGCGACGAGCCTGACGCGGTGCTGGTGCTGGTGCCCGGCCGCAAACACGGCGAGGCGATCCTGTTCTGCCGCGAGCGCGATCCCGAGCGCGAAGGCTGGGACGGCCCGCGGCTGGGCCCGGATGGCGCGGTGGACGTGCTGGGAATGGACGACGCCTATCCGGTGTCGGACATCGACGAGATCCTGCCGGGCCTGCTGGAAGGCCGACGCCGCGTGCACTACCACCTTGGCCGCGATGCCGACTTCGACCTCAAGCTGATCGGCTGGATCAACCGCGTGCGTGCGCAGGCCCGGCAGGGCGCGCAGCCGCCGCAGGAATTCCTCGAGCTCGGCCACCTGCTGGACGAGATGCGGCTGTTCAAGTCCGCCGACGAAATCGCGCTGATGCAGCGCGCCGCCGACATCAGCGTGGAAGCGCACCGCGCGGCGATGCGCGCTGCCCGCGCCGGCATCCACGAATACGAACTGCAGGCGGAGCTGGAATGCGTGTTCCGCCGGCACGGCGCGCAGCCCGCCTACGCCAGCATTGTCGGCGCCGGTGCCAACGGTTGCGTGCTGCACTACCGCGCCAACAGTGCGAAGGCGCGTGCCGGCGAGCTGGTGCTGGTGGATGCCGGCGCCGAATACCGCGGCTACGCGGCCGACATCACCCGCAGCTTCCCGGTGGACGGGCGCTTCAACCGCCAGCAGCGCGCGCTGCACGATCTGGTCTGCCGCGCGCAGGCCGCGGCGCTGGCGCAGGCGCGCCCCGGCGTGCCCTACGAGGCGGGGCACGACGCCGCGGTGGCAACGCTGGCGGAAGGTTTGCTGTCGCTGGGATTGCTGCAGGGCAGCCTGGAGGCAGTGCTGGCCAACGGCGACTACAAGCGCTTTTACCGCCACAAGACCGGGCACTGGCTGGGTCTGGACGTGCACGATGTCGGCGAATACCGCCTGGATGGCGCCTCGCGGCTGCTGGAGCCGGGGATGGTGTTCACCATCGAACCGGGGCTCTACATCCCGCCGGACGATACGGCCGTGGCGCCGAAGTGGCGCGGCATCGGCATCCGCATCGAGGACGATGTGCTGATCACCCGCGACGGCCACCGCGTGCTGACCGGCGCGCTGGAGCGCAGCGCGGACGAGGTGGAAGCGTTGATGGCGAAGTAGTTTGGCGGCGCTGCCGGGCGGGTGGGGGCGCAATCGCCGCTCAGGCTCCGCATCCGGCTACGATTCGCGACTGCGCCCCATCCATGGCGCGCGACTGCGCCCCCGCCCGGCAGCGCCGTCGATTTTTCTGGCGACGGCCGCTCAGCCTTGCGCAAACGCCTCGCGGGTCAGGTTGATCGGCTCGCCGTCGGTGCAGACCACGTCATCCTCGATGCGGATGCCGCCATAGGGTTTGAACATTTCCACTCGCTGCCAGTCCACCGCATCGCCCAGGCCCTTCTGCTTCAGCTCGTCCAGCAGCATGTCGATGAAGTAGATGCCGGGCTCGATGGTCACCACCATGCCCGGTTCCAGGGTGCGGGTCAGGCGCAGGTAGGGATGGCCTTCCGGCTTGGCGATGCTGCCGCCGGCGTCGGAGGCGGCGAAGCCGGCCACGTCGTGCACCTGCAGGCCGATGCCGTGGCCGATGCCGTGCGGGAAGAACGCGCTGCTCACGCCGCTGGCGAGGGCGTCTTCCGGCGTGGTCCGGAGCACGCCGAACTCGCGCAGCACGCCGGCCAGGCGCAGATGGGCGTCGAGATGGATGCGCGCGTAGTTGGTGCCGGCGCGGACCTGGTCGCACAGCGCCAGTTGCGCGGCGTCGACGGCGCGGATCATCGCCGCGAACTCGTCGTCGGCCGCGGAATAGGTGCGGGTGATGTCGCTGGCGTAGCCGCCGAAGCTGGCGCCGGCATCGATCAGGAAGCTGCGCACCGGCGTCGGCGGCAGGCGGTCGCGATGCGTGTAGTGCAGTACCGCGCCATGTTCATTGAGCGCGATGATGTTGCCGTAGGGCAGGTCGTTGGCGTCCTGTCCGGCGATCTGGCAGTAGGCAAGGTGGATGCCGAATTCGCTGCTGCCGGCGCGGAACGCGCGTTCGGCGGCGCGGTGCGCGCGGGCCCCTATCCGGCTGGCGCGGCGCATCATCTCGATCTCGTAGGGCGTCTTGAACGCGCGGTGGTATTCCAGGTACTGCAGCACCGGTTCCGGGTTGTTCGGCACGTAGCTGCCCAGCGCGCTTTGCGCCTCGCCGAGGATCGCGCAGCGGAACACGCTCGGCAGCAATCGCGTGACTTCGTCTGCGCTGCGGATTACCTCGATGTCGAAGTGTTCCACCCAATAGCCGCTGGGCATCTCCGGCACCACGTGCCAATAATCGTGCGGCTGCAGGAACACCAGCTTCGGCCGCTGTCCCGGCGTGACCAGCAGCCAGCTGCCCGGCGCCTGCGTCAACGGCAGCCAGGCCTTGAACTGCGGGTTCACCGCATAGGGGTAATCGCGGTCGTCGAAGGCCTGGTAGTGCAGCGTGCCGCTGGGGATGAGCAGATGGTCGAAGCCGCCCCGGCGCAGCGCCTCGGCGGCGCGTGCCTGCAGGGTGGCGAGGTGCTGCGGATACAGGGACGAAAGGAGTGCGTTCGACATGGCGGATGCGCGGCGGTGGGGGATGCCCCGATTGTCGCGCATCCGCGCACGCCCCGCAGGCTCAGTCCTCCGCCTGCGCCGCCCATGCGCGAAGGCGGACGGTGGCGTCCGGCGACAGCCCGAGGAAACGCAGGCCGATCCACGACTGCCCCGGCGCACCGGCCTTGTCCTGCCAGAGGACATGCGCGCCGACTTCAATGGGTTGCGCCGCGCCGACCCCGTCGGGCAGGTTGAAGCGGAGCTGGAACAGCGCGTCGTCCGGCAGGCTGCGGTTGGCCATCATCAGCATGCCGCCCACCGAGAGATTGCCGAGGTAGCCGACCGGCTCTTCGAGGATGGTGTCAATGACTTCCACCCGGCCCGGTACCGCCCTGCGTGGCTGGCGGCGGCGCGGATCATGGCTCATGGCCGGCTCCCTTGCTAAGCGCGTCTGCGCCCGGCGCGATCCGCTGCAGGCTGCTCAGGGTGGCGTCCCAGGCCGCGGTGGCGGGCGCCGCGTGCCGTTCCAGCAGGCGCAGCCGGCCGGCCGCCAGCTTGCGGGCCAGGCTGTCGAGGTTGTCATTGCCGGCCCGCAGCCCGCGCCGGTTGACCAGCAGCGCCTGGTCGGTGTGTTCGCTGATCCAGGCCAGCCGGCGCCGCTGCGGGCCGTCCTGGCCTTCGTCGTCGATCTCCACCCACACCGGCAGCGATAGCGACCGCAGGCGCGCGTAGGCGGCTTGCTCTTCCGGGGTTCGCGGAGTGGAGGGCGCAATGGTGTCCGCGCCGGCACTGTCCTCGCCCAGGCGACCGCGCGCGCGCAGCTGTACCAGCAGTTCGGTGCGGGAGGCCTGGTCGTTGTCGCTGCCCTGGCCGTTGGCCAGCTGCGTAGCGATCGTGGTGGCGTCGTCGGGGTGGTAGCCGACCTGTTCCAGGGCAGCGCGGATCTGCTCCACGAACGTCGTGTCGCCGGGCGGCGCGGCCGCCCCGGCGCCGGCGTCGACGATGCGCGCGGTGATATCGAGCAGCTGCCGCCAAGCATCCGATTGCTCGCCGCTGCGTAGGTGGGTCAGCGACAGGACGTCGGTCCAGGTCTTTTCCAGCAGTGTCGCGTGGAAGCGCGGCAGGCTGCGGCCGTCGAGCAGGCGGGTGATTTCCTGGTTGGCGCGCTGTCGCGCCACTTCCAGCTTCTCGCGCCCGCGCGCGGCTTCCACCTGCCGGCGTTCGGCCATCTCCGCCTTGCGATCCAGCGCCTGCAATCCCGATTGCAGGGTGCGGTTGGCCTCGGCGAACGATTCGCTGGTGCCGCCGGCATCCTGCTGCACATGCGAGGCGGCGCGCTGCAGCAGACCCAGCCACTGCGCGTCGAGGTCGTCGTCCGCCAGCCACTGCGCGCCGGCCAGCGAAATGGCATCGACCAGCTGGCGGGCGGGGTGGGCGGCGTCGGTGAAGAACCCCTGGTCACGCAGTGCCAGTTGGGTCAGCGGCAGCCGCAGCCGGTCGAGCATCGCTTCGCCGGGGCTGGTCTTGCGCAGCTCGCGCTGCAGCTGGCCCATGAACAGGCCCAGCAGGTCGAAGGCGTCGTTGTCGACATCGGACAGTGCGACGCCGTGGCCATGCGCTTGCCGTGCCTGCGCCAGCAGGATGCGGCGGTAGTCGGCCAGCGTGTCCGCCTTCTCGGTGCTGGCGCGCATGCGCTGCAGGGTGGCCAGCAGTTCGTCGTTCGGCAACGCATCCAGCGTGCGCTCGTCGCGCTTGCCGGGGCGCAGCTTGCTGAGCAGCCCACGCCGCTGCTGCAGCAGCGACTGCAGCGCGGCGAAACCGGCGGCGACGGTAGACTGTGCGGCGTCCCCGGGCGTGGACCATCCACCCGGCTGGGGGCCGCCGGGTGCTGCATGGCCGGCCTCGGCGCTGGCGGCATCGTAGGCGGCGCTTGTCGATCCGGCGCGCACCCGCATCGGCACGAAGCTCAGGAACGGCAGGATGCCATCGTCGATCAGGCGCTGGTTGAATCCTTCAAGCAGGTCCGGATAGGCATCCATCAACGCTTTTTCGAACTGCTGGAACAACTGCATGCGCGCGTAGCGCGAGAGCTTGAGCTGATCGGCGGACTGCGCCAGTGCCGCGCACAGGGCGCGCGGTGCCAGCGGCAGGGTTTCGCCGTCGAACGCCGGCGCGGCGGCCAGCACGCCGAAGCGTTGGCCCAGCAGCTGCAGCCCCAGGCTGTTGCGCGCCTCGATCCGGCTGGCCATGGTGTCGAGCACGAATTCGTCGCTGATCCCTTCCTCTTCCAGCAGGCTCAGGGTCAGGATCGGCGGCGCACCCGCGTCGTGGCTGTCGTCGCCGTAGTCGCGACGCGCGTCCTGCAGGCTGGCCAGCGAGGCCTCGACGCTGGCAAGGAAGCCGCGGACAAGGAAGGCAGCGCCGCCGCCGAGGCTGCGCATGGAAGCCAGCTTCGCCTGCTCCAGCGCGGGATCGCTGCCGGCGGTGGTGCGCGCCAGCGCAAGCTCGGTTTCGTGCAGGACCCGCGGCAGCAGCTGGGCGAACACCGGGCGCAGATCCGCCAGCAGGTGTTCCAGCGCCTGACGGGTACGTCGCGGCAGGCGGGCGCTGGCCAGCGAGGGCGGCGCATTGCTTGTGGGTGCGGTCGAGGACACGGCGCGTCGGCGCCCCCCTTGGCGCTTTGGCAATCGGTGCATGGTATGCGGCAACCGTCGCCGCCTCAATCACGCGGGCCAAAGCGCGCGCGGCCGGCCGTGCAGGTTTTGCCTCGGTTCAGTCCAGGAACAGCCCGATCACGTCGTTGGCGAAGCGCCGCCCCAGCTCGGTCGGACGCAGCCAGTCGGCGTCCGGTTCCAGCCATCCGCGCGCGCGCGCCAGCGCCACCCGCTCGGCGATGGCGGCGGCGGGCAGCCCCGTGCGCGCTTCGAACATCGTCATCGGCACGCCTTCGTTCAGGCGCAGCGCGTTGAGCATGAAGTCGAACGGCAGCCGCTGCGCGGCCAGGTATTCGTCGCCACCGATCGCCGCGGCAGTGCCGGCCTTGGCCAGGTAGTCGGTGGGATGCTTGAGCTTCCAGCGCCGCAGCACCTGCTGGGTGGCGCCGAGCGTCAGCTTGCCGTGGGCGCCGGCGCCGATGCCGAGGTAGTCGCCGAAGCGCCAGTAGTTGAGGTTGTGCCGGCACTGGCGGCCTTCGCGTGCGTAGGCGCTGATCTCGTACTGGGCGAAACCGGCATCGGCCAGGCGCGCCTGGCAGGCCTCCTGCATGTCCCAGGCGGAATCCTCGTCGGGGATGCCGGCCGGCACCCGCGCGGCGAACACGGTGTTCGGCTCCAGGGTCAGCTGGTAATGGCTGATATGGGTCGGCGCCAGTGCGACGGCGCGCTCGACGTCGTCCAGCGCCATCGCCAGCGTCTGCTGCGGCAGCGCGTACATCAGGTCGAGGTTGAAGTTGTCGAAGCCCGCATCCTGCGCCGACTTCACCGCGCGCTCGGCGTCGCCGCTGCTGTGGATGCGGCCGAGTCGCTGCAGGCAGCCGTCGTCAAAGCTCTGCACGCCGAAGCTCAGGCGGTTGACCCCGGCGGCGCGATAGCCGGCAAACGGGCCGTGTTCCACCGTGCCCGGGTTGGTCTCGAGGGTGATTTCCACGTCCGGGGCAAAGCGCAGCCGCGCGCTGGCCTGCTGCAGGAAGCGGTCGATCGCCTCCGGCGGGAACAGCGAGGGCGTGCCGCCGCCGAAGAACACGCTGTGGACGATGCGGCCCCAGGCCAGCGGCAGGTCGAAGTCGAGGTCGGCCACCAGCGCGTCGATGTAGGCATCCAGCGGCAGCGCGCCTTTCGCCGCATGCGAATTGAAGTCGCAGTACGGACATTTGCGCACGCACCAGGGCAGGTGCACGTAAAGAGCGAGAGGCGGGGGCGTGAGCATCAGGTGCGTCGCAACTTCGTGCGCAGCTGCGCCAGCGCCACGCCGCGATGGCTGTCGCGGTTCTTCACCTCGGCCGGCAGCTCGGCCGCGCTGCAGCCGTGCGCCGGCGAGAAGAACACCGGGTCGTAGCCAAAGCCGCCGCGGCCGCTGCGCGCCTGCAGGATGCGACCTTCCCAGCTGCCCTCGGCGACCAGCGGCATCGGGTCGTCGGCGTGGCGCACCAGCGCCAGCACGCAGACGAAGCGCGCGCCGCGATCCGCGCCGGCTACGCTGTCGAGTTCGCGCAGCAGCTTGTCGATGTTCGCTTCGCTGTCGCCGTGGCGACCGGCGTAGCGCGCCGAATACAGTCCGGGCGCGCCGCGCAGCGCATCGACGCACAGCCCGGAGTCGTCGCCCAGCGCCGGCAAGCCGGTGGCGTGAGCGGCGTGGCGAGCCTTGAGAATGGCGTTCTCGATGAAACTCAGGCCGGTTTCATCGGCGTCGCCCACACCGAATTCGGACTGCGCGTGCAGCTCGAAACCTTCGCCGAGCAGCTCGCGCAGTTCGGCCAGCTTGCCGGCGTTGCCGCTGGCGAGAACAAGCTTCATCGGACGGCCGGCTTCACGCCAGCCCCAGCGCTGCCCGCTGCGCGGCGAACAGTTCGGCGCAGCCCTTCTCGGCCAGTGCCAGCAGCGCGTCCAGTTCGTCGCGGCGGAAGGCAAGGCCTTCGGCGGTACCCTGCAGCTCGATGAAGCCGCCGCCATCGTTCATCACCACATTCATGTCGGTGTCGCAGCCGCTGTCCTCGGTGTAGTCGAGGTCGAGCACCGGCACGCCCTGGTAGATGCCGGCCGACACCGCCGCCACTGCACCCACCAGCGGCGTGCGGCCGCTGGCCGGCAGCTTGATGTCGCGTCGGTCGATCAGGCCCTGCACCGCATCCGCCAGTGCCACGTAGGCGCCGGTGATGGCGGCGGTACGGGTGCCACCGTCGGCTTGCAGCACGTCGCAGTCGAGGGTGATGGTGCGCTCGCCCAGCAGCGCGCGGTCCACGCAGGCGCGCAGGCTGCGACCGATCAGGCGCTGGATCTCCAGCGTGCGCCCGCCCTGCTTGCCGCGGGCGGCCTCGCGGTCGCTGCGGGTGTGGGTAGCGCGCGGCAGCATCCCGTATTCGGCGGTGACCCAGCCTTCGCCCTTGCCGCGCAGGAACCCCGGAACCTTGTTTTCCACGCTGGCGGTGCACAGCACGCGGGTGTCGCCGAAGCTCACCAGCACCGAGCCTTCGGCGTGGCGGGTGAAGCCGCGCTGGATGGAAACGACGCGCAACTGGTCCGCGCTGCGGCCGCTGGGACGGGCAAAGGCCATGGTGAAAACCGGAAATCGATGGGGCGCTAGATTACCATTCGCACTTTGCAGGCCCTGGAATTCCGCATGATCCGCAGCATGACCGCTTTCGCCGCCGGCGAGCGCAGCACCGAATGGGGCGTGCTTTCCGGCGAACTGCGCGCGGTGAACCACCGATTCCTCGAGCTTGCCCTGCGCCTGCCGGACGAGCTGCGCGCGTTCGAGGCCGCGCTGCGTGAACGCGTGTCCGCCCGCGTGTCGCGCGGCAAGCTTGATCTGGTGCTGCGCCTGCGCGCGCCGCAGTCCGATGCCGGCATGCATATCGATGACGCGATGGTCGAGGAATTGGCGCGGCTCAACCTCGGGCTGGCCTCGAAGTTTCCCGGACTGCGGACCAGCCTGACCGAGCTGCTGCAATACCCCGGCGTGCTGCGCGGCCGCGACGCCGACGCCGAGGCGATGCAGCGCGAAGCATTGGCGCTGCTCGATGCGGTACTGGATGATTTCACCGATGCGCGCGAACGCGAGGGCGGCAAGCTGGCGCAGGTGATCAGCGAGCGCGCCGAGGCGATCGCGAAGATCGCCGCCGAAGTGCGCACGCTGGTGCCGCAGATCCGCGCCGGCCAGCGCAGCAAGCTGGAAACGCGGCTGGCCGATCTCTCGCAGCCGGCCGACCCGGGGCGGCTGGAGCAGGAGCTGGTGATCTGGCTGCAGAAGCTCGACGTGGACGAAGAGCTGGACCGCCTCGACAGCCATCTGGTCGAACTGCGCCGCATCCTCAAGGGCGGCAAGGAGCCGGTCGGACGGCGCCTGGATTTCCTGCTGCAGGAATTCAATCGCGAGGCGAACACGCTCGGCAGCAAATCGGTCGACGCGCGCACCAGCAACGCCGCGGTCGAGCTGAAGGTGCTGATCGACCAGATCCGCGAGCAGATCCAGAACATCGAGTAACGGCCCATGCGCGGAACCCTCTACATTGTCGCCGCGCCCTCCGGCGCCGGCAAATCCAGCATCGTCAACGCGGTGCTGAAGCGCGACCCGAACCTGCGGCTGTCGATCTCGTTCACTTCCCGCGCGCCGCGGCCGGGCGAGCGCCACGCCGAGCACTACAACTTCGTCACCGCGGCGGAGTTCGAGGCAATGGTCGATGCCGGCGACTTCTTCGAGCACGCGCGCGTCCACGGCGACTGGAAGGGCACCGCGCGGCAGTCGGTGGAGCCGCAGCTGGCGTCAGGCCACGACGTGCTGCTGGAAATCGACTGGCAGGGCGCGCGCCAGGTCCGGTCCCAGTTGCCGGACGCGGTCAGCGTGTTCATCCTGCCGCCCTCGCGCGCCGCGCTGGAAGAGCGCATGCGCAAGCGCGGGCAGGACAGCGAGGAGGTCATCCAGCGCCGGCTGGCTGCCGCCCGCGAGGAAATGAGCCATTACGGCGAATTCGACTACGTGATCGTCAACGAGGTGTTCGAGGTCGCGGTGGCGGAGATGTGCAGCGTCTTCACCGCCAGCCGGCTGCGCAAGGATGCGCAGGTGGCGCGGCACGCGCGCCTGATCACCTCGCTGCTGGTGGACCCTTAGGTCGTTTCGCTCGATTCGGTTGCCGATGCCGGCCGAAATCGTCCTATGTGATTGATTTTCAAGACCGAGACTTGCGGCGAGGGCGTGGCGCGTCTACACTCCCCGGTTCTTTCGATCCCTTGCGCGGCCCATCGCCGCAGGACAGACATGGCCCGTATTACCGTCGAAGACTGCCTGCAGGTGGTCGATAATCGCTTCGAACTCGTGATGATGGCCTCCAAGCGCGCGCGCCAGCTGGCTGGCGGCGTGGAGTCCAAGCTGGACAACAGCGAAGCCAACGACAAGCCCACCGTGCTGGCGCTGCGCGAGATCGCCGCCCGTGCCATCGACACCGATTTCATCGATGCGGTGGAAAAGGCCGAGCGCGAGCGCAAGGAACGCGAGGCGCTGGAGTGGGCTGCCGCCGAAGTGGTGGCTGGCGACGACGACATGAAGGGCGACGACTGAGCGCGGCGCGCGCCTTCGCCCTCGAAGCGGCCCTGCGGGGCCGCTTTTGCGTTGTGGAAACCGTTTGCGGGCACCGCGTGGCAAGGTTAGGCTCGACGCATGACGCCCGGCGATCCCGCGCTTGCCCTGCACGACACCGCGCCCGACGCGGCGGCGGTGCCGGACTATGTGCAGGCGCTGGAGCACGCCGCCTACTATCTTGATGACACCCAGCGCGCCCAGCTGCGCCGCGCCTGGGCGATCGGTGCGGCCGCCCACGCCGGGCAGACCCGCAAGTCCGGCGAGCCCTACATCACCCACCCGGTGGCGGTGGCGCAGGTGCTGGCCGAGCTGGGGCTGGATCTGGAGACGCTGGTTGCGGCGATCCTGCACGACACCATCGAAGACACCCCGCTGACCCGCACCGACGTTGCAGCGCAGTTCGGCGAAACCGTGGCCGAACTGGTCGATGGCGTCACCAAGCTGGAGAAGGTGCGCTTCGCCGACAAGCAGGAAGCGGCGGCGGAAAGCTTCCGCAAGATGCTGCTGGCGATGTCGCGCGACCTGCGCGTCATCATGATCAAGCTGGCCGACCGCCTGCACAACATGCGCACGCTGGGGGCGAAGTCCCCGCATGCGCGCCGCCGCATCGCGGTGGAGACGCTGGAGATCTACGCGCCGATCGCGCAGCGGCTGGGCATGAACCTGGTCAAGGCGGAGTTGCAGGACCTCGGTTTCAAGGCGCTGCATCCGTGGCGGCACGCGGTGATCGCCAAGCGCATCCGCAGCCAGCCGCTGGTGCGGCGCGAGGCGCTGGGGCAGATCGAGGCGCGGCTGGCGCAGCGGCTGGCGCTGGAGAAACTCGAGCATCGGTTGGTGGGTCGGGTGAAAACGCCGTGGAGCGTCTATACCAAGATGCGCGCGCAGAGCCGCAGCTTCGCCCAGGTGATGGACGTGTTCGGCTTCCGGGTGGTGGTGGACACGGTGGCCGACTGCTACCACGCCCTGGGCGTGGTGCATGCGGTGTACAAGCCGCTGGACGGGCGCTTCCGCGACTTCATCGCCATCCCCAAGGCGAACGGCTACCAGTCGCTGCATACGGTGCTGTTCGGGCCCTACGGCTCGCCGATCGAGGTGCAGATCCGCACCCGCGAGATGGACCTGATCGCCGAACGCGGCGTGGCCGCGCACTGGGCCTACAAGATCGGCGTGGACGGCGGCGGCAACAGCGCGCAGAGCCGGGCGGCGGCGTGGATCGCCAACCTGGTGGAAACCCAGCGCGGCACCGGTTCGTCGCTGGAATTCCTGGAAAACGTCAAGGTCGACCTGTTCCCCGACGAGGTCTACCTGTTCACGCCGAAGGGCGACATCCTCTCGCTGCCGCGCAATTCCACCGCGCTGGACTTCGCCTACGCGGTGCATACCGACGTCGGCAACCATGCGGTGACCGCGCGTGTGGACAAGCGGTTGGCGCCGCTGCGCACCAAGCTGGTCAGCGGCCAGTCGGTGGAGATCATCACCGCGAAGTCGGCGGTGCCGACCACCCAGTGGCTGGAGTTCGTGGCCACCAGCAAGGCGCGCACCGCGATCCGCCAGCAGCTCAAGCAGCTGGAGCACGAAGACGCGGTGCAGCTGGGGCATTACATGCTGGATCGCGCGCTGGGCGCCCAGGGCACCGCGCTGGACCGGATCCCGATGCCGCGGCTGGAGACCTATCTGTCCGACAACCGCTATTCGCGGCTGGAAGCGATGCTGGCCGACATCGCGCTGGGCAACCGCATGCCCTCGCAGGTGGCGCTGGCGCTGGCGCAGCAGGAGAGCGGCGGGCAGTCGGGCACGCCGGCGCTGCAGGAGCGCATCCTCATCACCGGCGGCGAGCGCGGGGTGATCAGTTTCGCCCAGTGCTGCCTGCCGATCCCGCGCGACGAGATCATGGGCTACCACAGCGCCGGCAAGGGCATCGTCGTCCACCGCATGGAATGCCCCAACCTGGCCGAACTGCGCAAGTCGCCGGAGCGCTGGGTGGCGATCGGCTGGGATCGCGAGGTGTCCGGCGATTTCAGTTCGGCGATCCGCATCGAGGTGGAGAACCGGCCGGGCGTGCTGGCGCAGGTGGCGGCGGCGATCGCCAATGCCGCTTCCAACATCGACCGGGTGGAATATCTGGAGCGCGACAGCAACATCGCGGTGCTGCGCTTCGGCATCGACGTGACCGACGGCCGCCATCTGGCCGAAGTGATTCGTGGCGTGCGCCGGTTGCAGGTGGTGCAGGACGTGCAGCGCTGCTGAGGCAGCAGCACGGGCGGTCGCGCGGCTGGCTGCGCCCTACAATGGCCGGACCCATCCTTCCACGGAGTCCCCATGTCCCGCACCCCGATCCATTCCGACGCCGCGCCCGCCGCCATCGGCCCGTACTCGCAGGCGATCCGCGCCGGCAACACCGTTTACCTGTCCGGGCAGACGCCGCTGGTGCCGGCCACCGGGCAGATGGCCGAAGGCGACATCGAGGCGCAGGCGCGGCAGGCGTTCGACAACCTGAAGGCGGTCTGCGAAGCGGCCGGTGGTTCGTTCGACAACATCGTGCGGCTGGGCCTGTACCTCACCGACCTGGGCGATTTCGCCCGCGTCAACGCGGTGATGGCGGAATATTTCAGCCAACCCTATCCGGCGCGTTCCACCATCCAGGCGTCCGCGCTGCCGCGCGGTGCGGCGTTCGAGGTCGATGGCGTGATGGTGATCTGAAGCCGGAGCGTTCCGGCCGACACCATGCCCGCCGCAGCATCGCCCGCCCGCGCCGACACCCGGCTTTCCGTCCTGACCGGCGTCGGCCCGGCGCTGCGGGAGAAGCTGGCCGCGCGCGGGCTTTCCACCCTGCAGGACCTGTGGCTGCACCTGCCGCGCAGCTATGAGGACCGCACCGCAGTGACCCCGATCCGGCTGCTGCAGCCGGGCGTGGCGGCACAGGTGGAAGGGCGGGTGGAGGCGGTCGAGCGCGGCTTCCGCTACCGGCCGATGCTGCGGGTGGCGCTGTCGGATGAAGGCCGCGGCACGCTGATGCTGCGGTTCTTCCATTTCCGTGCGGCGCAGGTCGCGCAGTTCGCGGTGGGCGCGCGCATCCGCGCCTACGGCACCCCGCGGCCCGGCCAGTTCGGGCTGGAGATCGTGCATCCCAGCTACCAGGTGCTGGGCGGCGAAGTTGCGCTGGGTGAGACGCTGGATCCGGTCTATCCGGCCATCGAAGGCGTCGGCCCGGCCAGCCTGCGCAAGCTGGTGCTGCAGGCCCTGCAGCGGTTGCCGGACGAGGCCACGCTGGAACTGCTGCCGCAGGCGCTGCGGCGTGCGCTGCACTTGCCCTCGCTGCGCGAGGCCATCCTCACCCTGCACATGCCGCCGCGCGATGCCGACGTCGCCGCGCTGCAAAGCGGCCTGCATCCGGCGCAGCGGCGGCTGGCGCTGGAGGAACTGCTGGCCCACCAATTGGGCCTGCGCCGGCAGCGGCTGGCGCTGCAGGCCGAGGGCACGCGTGCGCTGCGCGGCGATGAAAAGCTGGTGGCGAAATTGAAGAAGTCGCTGCCGTTCGCGCTGACCAAGGCGCAGGCGCGGGTCTACGCGCAGCTGCGTGAGGACCTGCGCCAGCCGCGGCCGATGCTGCGGCTGGTGCAGGGCGACGTGGGGGTCGGAATGTTAGGCTAGGCCCGCCGTTCATAGTAATACCAGGTCATGAAAATCAGCAGGAAAGCGCAACCTACGTCTGCTGTCGGAGATGAAAACGCTTCTCTGAGCGTTCATTGTAGTGATGTGCACCGAAATCACCCCTTGGGCGAGGAGTTGCTGGTCTGCTTTCTCAAGGCGATTCACGATGCAATGACCCCTGGGGTGTCCCGCATTCGTCCCCGAAGGGCGAAACGCAGGATTGAGGTGCCAAGCCCATACGGCCCGGTCTTCATCGGGATGTTCCTGTGTAGCGCTGGTGCTTGGAACACCAAATATCCCCAGCGCTTCGTCGCCGCAATGGAAAGTCATGGGACGGCAATTTGCCATGGCCTGGAGCGTTGTCTCGCTAATGGAAAGTCCAGTTACCAGCTCGCCAAGAAGCTCGTTGAATTTTTTCTCGGGAAAAAGGCGACGCACAAGCGGATCCAGTACGTCGATGCCCAGGTCAAGGGCTTCTTGGCCGATCATTCGCTTTCGACTTACCGGGAAGCTACGGCTGCGAAAGACGCCGAAGCGATCCTTCGCTATGTCGAATCCAAGGGGCTACCCGCACGAGTCGTACAGATAACGGAAGCTGGGCCTCGGGTCAGTCTCTTTGTGCTGTCATCGCTGGCCCGAGTCCCGCTGAATAGTATCGAGCGGTATGGCGGCTCAGACAGCTTGCAGCGTCAGTTGGATGCCCTCGCGATTCTGTCACGCTGGTCAGATCAGCGCCGACTGTTTCTGCCCACGCGCAACAAACCGCATGGTCGTGAAACATTTCCCGGCTTGGTCGTCGATTTCAAGAACCTGCGGGTTGACCGGGGCGGACTGCTCGACGACATGCTGGAGGCACTTCCAACGCCAGCTGATCACCATGAAACACAGGCGATGCTGCGACAAATCCAGTGGCTCGTGGCACCGGAAGCCGGCAAGCGGTGGGATGGAATTAGCAAGGACTCCCAACGCGTTCTAGGGATCAAAGTATCCAAGTTGACGCAAGCTGATGCGATTCGCCTCGTTGATGGTCTCGAAAACCGCTTGAGCAAGGGCTCGTGCACGGTAAGAACGCGAAGCGACTACGTCGCAGCGTTCAAGGCGCAACTCATCGACGCTTTCGAACGCCACCAGAAAATCCTCCGGTTTTCGAGAAAGATGCCTGTTCAAGAGGCGCGGCAGAACCGTGGCTTGCTAAGCGATCAGCCCGATGCCCGCGCGATAGATCCGGAAAATCGGCCAGCCATCATCAATGTTGCTTGGGGCTCACCAGAGGAAGCCAAAAAGAAGGCGACTGCGCATCTCGAAGATCGGCTTGCACGTGTGCACGCCGCCTGCGACGAGGAGATCAATGCATTTCTGGACTGGCGGGCATTCCTGGAAGAGGTTGGGCGCAATCCCCTGCCGGCGGGAATGCGTCGCCATGCCGACGCGATTATCGGTGTTAGTTCGAGTCCGAAATGGCTGGCGCACTGGATGGAGACCGCTGACTTAGCGGATATCGCTCGCGTCATCGTCGAGGCCACGCATACAAAGGAGCTTTACAGGGAAGCGCAGGACTTCGCATGGCGGTCCAAGCTGTACCAGTTCCGCATTTCGCGTGCTTTCCCGCGTCTGGCCGAGCGATTCCCGGCGTTGATCGACTGGTGTGGTGCGGTATCAAAGGGCCCGGCACGCCTGTCTTGGGTGGCGTTGAGCGCTTGGTACGTGCCGCGCTGGGTGCAGTTGGCAATAGAAATCAAGATTCAGGCCGAGACGGGTTGGAATCGCGCGACGGTGCGCAATCTGCGGGCCGATGGCATATCGATCCGAGGGTCAGCGGTGGAACTTCAGGCGGTGAAGGGAAAGACTGGCGAGATGCAATACGGGGGTACCGACAGCGCTGACAGGCACTTGTTATCTGGTCTGAAGCTAATGCTTGAGCACAACCAACACGTGGACGCGTACTGGGGCCGGGAGCGGCAAGGTGTGTTTGTCGCCATGGTGGCCAAGAAAGACCACCACCGTGTTTTTGGTATGGGGACGGAAGATAAGCTTCGGAAGAAATTTATCGCCAAGCACGGGCTGCCGCACTTCACTCGCGAGCAACTCCGCAACCAGAGAATGGCAACGCGCTTTCTCATCGACGAAGACCCGCATGAGATCCAAGCCAGCATGGGTCATGCCGATCTGGCAACCACTTCGACCTATCTGCGCCATGCGGTTATCGAAATCCTGAACAGAGCGAATATCGCGAAGTTTCAACGTCAACTTGCCGCAACGATCGTATGGGCTGTGGAGGGCGACGACTACGTTGAGAAGCGCGGAATGGATCGCAGCGAGGTGGATCGGCGGCTGTTGTTGTTTCCGATCAGTGACCACGCTACCGCCGAGCAAGCAATGCCGCCGACGTGCGATGTCTGGATGGCGAATCCGGCAGCGCCGTTAACGTTGGACCTGCTTCGTATCCAACATCTGGCGCGGCAACGTGCGTACTACGCAGCTCATTGGCAGCGACTGCGCGCGCAGGCCCCCGATCGATTTGAACATATCCATAGGCCCCGGATCGAGTTCACGGCCGCGTTGTGGGCGATTGTTTCCGATTCGCCATATGCGGCGCTGCTGGAGGCGTCGACATGAATGTTCAAGCCAAAGCGATACCCGCGAGCGCTACGGAAGTCCGAGCGATGGGACGGGTTACGGCGTGGCCGGAAGACGTGCCCTTCAATCCGAGAATTCTGAGTGCTTGGGATGACAGTCTCTTGCGTTTGCGCGATGAGAGGGGAGTGGAGCGGATCATCAATTTGGAGAAGGTGCCGCTTCCGGCAAACCGTTCGTCTGGAGGGCCGTTCGATCACGGACTCACGTTGGGTCAGTTCCCGCATTGGTTGGATGTTGCACGGGCGCATCTGGCCCTCTCGCTCAACGAATACAGCGGACACGATGCATTAGACACGGCGATCAATGGCTTGAACCACGTGCTTCGCTTCTTTGCGTGGTGCGTGGAGCAGCGCGTATACAAGCTTTCGGCCCTTCGCCCACAAGATCTTGAAGAGTTCGCCGTTGCCCTCAGGCCGCATGGGTGGTTCTCTGCCCTGTCTGTTCCGGAACGCCTGGATCAAATCGTCGAGCGTGCAGGAAAGGACACGCATATCCTCAATTCCATCGTCTCAGTGAAGAACAGGGTTTGCAGCGTTTCGCCGGATGCGCTGTCACGGGAGATGGGTTTCGTTATCACGAGTCGTGAGTTTCCTGTGGGGTTCCGCGAGGCCATGGCCGCATTGACAGGCTATCCGCCCCATCGATCGCGCAAGGCGACAAAGAGTAGAGAGGGTTGGTCGGAGTCGTCCTTTAAGAACTGCTTCACTGCGCTAAATCGTTTGGCACATCTACCAGATGCCCTGGATCGATTAGATTTTGAGCCGTTCCCAAACGCCAGAAAGCACGCTCGTCAGTCGGGTGGACGACCGGATGGCCGGACACGGAATCTCCCTATCGAAGAGGCCGCCAAGCTACTGGGCTTGGCTCTGAAATGGATCTACGAGCGCAGTGACGGCGTCGTAGAACTGATGAATGTATGGCGCGATGCGCTCGGCGAGGCCCGCTATCGGTGGTGCTCAGCTGAAGACATCCAGATCTTCGCGACGCAACGCTTGCGCGAGGCGTATCCGGCGATCCAGGCGAAATATGGGCTGCCGGGACAGCTGACCGGCGCCGTGCGAGCGGGAGGAGGGGAAGGAGACACTTCGGTCGTGGAATTGATTCAGGACCTGCAGACTGCAGCCATGATCATCGTTGGCATCAACCAAGGCCGGCGAAAGAATGAAGTGCTGGGCGAGGGTAGTCGCCCTTGGGGTTTGTATCTGGGCTGTATGCTGCCTTCGGATCCCTTCGTCGATGCCCATGAATTGGACATCTATATCGAAAAGACCTGGCGCAATTGGATGCGGATGTCCACGAATAAGCTTACGGTCGATGCCATTCGCGTTTTGGAGCGGCTGCGTCTGGCCATCTATCCGCAAGAGAAGGAAGATTCGGGCCTGTCGGCGGAGGAACTCAGAAGGCGCAAGCTATTCGTCTTTCCGACATTTCGGGTGTTGCTGGGCGAGGACATCGCTCCTTATCAATACGCTTTCGGCAACCATAGCGTGCGCTTCTTCAAGGAAGCCGGTGTGGGCGAAGAAGCACGCCGTAGCCATTCATTCCGGCGCTTTTTCGCATTGATCTATGTATATCGCTGGGAACACCCCTTGTTGCAAGCGTTGTCCGAATATCTGTGTCACATGGACATGGAGTCCACGCGGGTCTACGTCACGGATCCCAGCATGCGGGAAGAAGCGGAGCGGATTGAGAAGGTCTATCGCCTTCGCGCAGATTGCTTTCCATTCGAGGAGTTGACGGAGGCGCAGCGGCAGTACGCCGACGATTTGTTGCGCGCGATGCTCACATCGACCTCCGCAGGCGGACCGATGGCACGTCGCGTTCGGCAGTGGGTCAAGCGCCTCGCTCGCCGGGTTGAATTTGCTGATGCTGACCTAGATGAGGCGCTTGCTGCCGTGCGTAGCAGCGTAGACCGGCGCGGGTATATGCCGACATCTTTCCGTCATGGCGCGTGTTGGGCGAGCGGAGATCGCATGGCGCGCCGGGCACGTTGCGGGAGCGGTGGAAAGCTGCATCGCGAACAGGCAGATATCGGCATCTGCAGTACATGCCCATTCCACAGTACGTCCGAAGCGTTCCTTCGTAACGTGGAGCAAGAAGCAATGGAGTTGGAGGCACAGGCAAAAGCAACAGTGGATGCTGTCGAACGTGAGGCGACACTGAGGGCTTCACGCCGGCTTCTCGAACTGATTGACCTGGAACGGGAGTTGATGGCCCGGTATCGGCCCCTGAACCAGCCCGCTTCGCCCGGGCGAACCACATCATGAGTATCTCCAAGAATCATGTTTCCCGGCGGCTTCGCGACGAGGCCTTGTCGTCGATCGATGCCAAGTACACCCTGCTGGAGAATTGGGCTCGCAATGGTATTCCGTTGCGCCGGAATGCCGGACAGGCATTGGAGCTGGAGTGGTTTCCGACCAGCCTGCGGACGTTTTGCGCTTGGGATGGATCGCAGAACGACAAGGCAGTGCGGGCGCAATGCGGCCTTTTGAGACGCAATGCGTTCCAGACGTTGACCTCCGATGCCAAACGGTTGCAGGACGTCAAAGCGTTACTGAAGACGATCACCGAGCAGGCCATAAAAGCGCGAAAACGCCTTGATCCGCGTGTGGCGGTAGACGAGGCCGAAGAACGTATCCGTATCGAGCGTGAGAAGCGCGCCGGCGCGCTGCTGGGTTATCGACGGGCGCGCCAGGAGGCGCGCGAATTGCGTGCTTCGCTGTTTTCGGAGCAGCGTGCACACAAGCAATCGATCGAGCAGATGGACAAGCATTCCAAACAACAGGACAAGGAAAACGCCGACTTGCGCAGGCAAGTAGCGGAGCTCACGGACACTTTACGAAAGACCACGCCCATTCGGCGGGTACGTTAGAGATGATCATATGAGCACCATGACGACGACGCATCGTGCCAATACGACGATTTCAGAACAGGCCAAGGCACTGGCGGAGGCTTTGGGTGCGGATGTGGATGCAGCCAAGGCCCTGAAACGCCTGCTGGCCGTCGGTGTGGTCGATCTGTGGCAGGTGCCGCTATATCTGCCTTCGCGATTCCTGGATGCCAGGGAGCCCATCAGCCAGTTCTTTGGTCTGACAGCTTCGGATCGCGAAGAGGTCCTCATTGGCCACTATGCGGGAGATTTTCGCACCCGTTGGCATGCGGGTCGTCGCGGTGGGCGCCACAGTCCGCAGGCACAGGGCTCGCTCGTCGATACCAATGGGATGCGGATCAAGTTCTCCCTATTCGGTGATGCGCGTTCGTTTCAAAAGGCTTTGGAGGAGGCGGGTGAACAAGTCGCGCTAGCCGGCACGTTGAATCAGGTCGGTGCGCATGTCTATTTGAATAACCCGGTCTTGCTCGACCCGGGTGTATTGGGGCAGCTGGTGCCGCACTATCCGGGCAAAGCCCGGGTCTTGTCGTTGGCAATGGCCAGGCGCGTGATCCCGGCGCTTCTGCCGCAGGCGATTCCCGCCTGTGCGGCAAAGCTTCGCGCGGACGCCCGCACCCTGGTTGACGAGTCGGCGTTGCGTCAGTTGCTGGCTCGACCGCATGGCACCTTGGAGGACCTGCTCTGGGAAGCGCACCTGCCGACATCGCCCGAGGCGGGAGAACGTGCCCAGTGGAGCTTGGAACGACTGTCGGCCTTGCTGACGGTCGGTGAACTGCGGAAGTTGCAGCATGAGCATCCACCGGTTCGCCAGCAGCTTCACATCGACGAATGGAGAGACTTGCTGACCCGTATTCCGTTCCAGCTCACGGATGAGCAGAGGAATGCCGCCGCACAACTTGTGCGCCGCTTTGGGGGCGAGATGACCTCATCGACGCTGATCAACGCCGATGTGGGCATGGGCAAGTCGATCGTCTACCAATTGGCGACGGCCGCGGGAGTTCGCGCAGGGGCGCGGGCTGCAGTCCTGCTGCCAAACGAGCGTTTGGCGGTTCAAGCCTACGAAGAGATTTCCCGACTGTTCCCGGAATGGGGCGCAACACTCGTCACCGGAAAATCGGGCGTACGTGACGTGACCGATACGCAATGGCTGATTGGTACGACCGCCATGCTGTTCCGCGATGTGGGACATCTGGATATCTGCGTCGTGGACGAGCAGCACCGCTTCTCGGTCGATCAGCGACGTGCGCTTTCTCAGGATGGCACTCATCTGGTGGAGATCAGCGCCACGCCGATTCCGCGCACGCAGGCGTTGCTGTTGTACGGCAAGCTGGACGTCATCCGATTGACCAAGCGTCACAGTCCGCAGGACATACAAACACAGATCGTGGAGCGTGCTGGCACATCGCGTATGGTGGATCGGCTGCATCAGATCATTGACCTGGGAGGCCGGGTGCTGATCGTCTGTCCCCGACGCGAGGAGGATGAAGAAGATGAAGGCGGCTCCCTGCCTTCGGTCGCGCGCGTAGCGGAGAAGTGGGAGCGGCTATTCCCGGGGCTGGTGAGATCGCTCCACGGAGAATCTGACCCGAACGATGTAGAGATCGCGTTCGCCGACTTGGCAAGCGGTCATGCGCAGATCCTCGTGGCGACCACGGTGGTGGAAGTAGGGCTTAACATCCAAAACCTGCGGGCCGTGGTGATCGTGCATGCCGAGCGCTTCGGTCTGTCGCAACTGCACCAGTTGCGCGGTCGATTGGCGCGCGAGGGCGGAAGCGGCGAGTGCTTTCTGTATCTTCCACAGCCCGTGGGTGTCGACGCGGCCACCCGTCTGCAGGCGTTGGTTGCCACCAGTGACGGTTTCGAACTGGCCGACCACGACATGCGGATCCGCGGCATTGGGGACATTTCCGCTATAGGCGAGCGCCAGCACGGAAGCGCTGGCAGTCTGCTCATGAATCGGGCCGTGCCGATGTCGACATTTCTTGATGTCCTGGAGACGTTGGGGGCGCCATGACCCAGCGCGTGGCCGTCATTGAGTGGGTGGATAACGGCACAGGCAAAGTGCCCGTGTTCTTCGATCGCAAGTATCGCCTGTTCGATCCGTTCCACGACTATGTCGCTTCGGTCGCGGTCAGAAAGAGATTGGCGGCACCGCAAGGGGCATACGCCTCAGCGGTAGAGGCCGCAGCTTATGCGTTGCTCGCGTGGCTGCGTTATCTCGAGGAATCGAAAGTGACTTGGGAGCGGGCGAGTGACGGGACCTTGCAGCAGTTCCGAGACGCCGCGCTCAAGCAGGTGCTCGGTTCGCTGCGTAGCAAGGGTAACGAACGCACCGCCAAGCGGACAGTGAATGTGCGCTTGCAATGGATCTATCGTTACTACCGCTGGGCGCAGCAGGACGCGGGATTGTGCAAGGGCGTCATCGGGCCAGGTTTGGCCATCAACTCCGCGATTACCCAGCCAAAACGCAAACGGCAACGCTCACGCAAGAAGCGCGAAGTCGATCTGGATCTCTATCCGCTATGTTTCACCGGCGTCAGCGGCACGGCTGGTGGCACCCAGTATTTTGCAACTGCAAAAGACAAGCAGCGCATCGCGGAGTTCTTTGCGAAGGGCGCAGATCCGTTTATCGTCGAACGCAATCAGATCATCCTGGAGTTATCCGATCGCATCGGTTGGCGTGCAGGAACGATTACATACCTCACGATCGACGCTTTCAACGAGGAGGCGATTGAAAAGGCCGAGGAAGATGGTCTGGTGGTGACACCCTCGGTGCAGAAACTCGCCTATCAGAACAGTTTCACTATTCCACTCACGCTCGCTCTTCGGATTGTGCGCCACATCGAGGCCAGGCAACGATGGCTTGCCAAGCATAAGTGGACCGAGAAGCAGGCACAGTGCCGCCTCTTTCTGAGCGGAAAGACGGGACGTCCTCTGGGCGGTAAAACGATCGTGCAGTTGATAGGCGGCGCGTTTCGCGCAATCGGGGTCGTGGCCAAGATCGGGGCTGGCCACCACAGTCTGCGTCGCAAGTTCGCCGATGAGTCCACTCGAGATGACCTGGCTGCACGGCGAAGCATGGGCTTATCTACCGCGGTCGAGGATGTCATGCATGCAACGGCCAAGCGCTTGGGACAACGCAACATTGCATCGCAAACGCCCTATCAGCGGGCTGTCCGCGATGGTACCCGCCAAGCAGAATCACACCGGCTCCGGGCCGAGTTACAAGAAACGGAAGCCTTGCTTGCGACCAAGGATGCAAAGATTGCGGCGTTGGAGCGACAGCTCCAGGAGCAAGCCAAGGCAAACAAGGCGACTCGAGCGGCTAAGGCCCGTGTTCGCCGTGCAACTCGTTGACACACATCACTCAGATCGGAGGTTGACTATGGCCCATCCACGACGCCCTCTCGGCCCCCCGTTCAAGCAACCCTTAGCCAGGGCCGGGCTCATCATCGAACTAGCAAAGGCGACAGGCCTGTCCGAAAACAAGACCGCGCTGGTGCTCAGGGAGTTGGAAGACATCGTGGTGCAGTCCCTGATCCCGGATAGCGCTGGCGAGTTCATCTTGCCGGGGTTGCTCAGGATCACCATTGAAACCGTACCGGCCAAGCCACCGGGGGAAACGACGAATCCCTTTACTAGTGAAGCGCGCCTGCGGGGAGCCACGCCTGAAAAAATGCGCATCAAGATTCGTGCGGCTACAAAGTTAAGGAATGCCCTGCGCCGAGTGCGCACGCATCAGACCCACACGCCATGATCTTGGCAATACCGTGCCCGTCAAGAATAGGGAAGGACTAATCCTCTGGCCACGATAAACGCGTGGAGTGACGCAGGGGGCCAAATTGACCTTGGCTAGTTCCTGAATCATGCACATCGGGGACATCCAGACCCATTCCAAGGCCGGATGGGTGACGGATCAGGGCCATGGACGACACGTCCTCGATGGTAGGGAAATGCCGCGCGATCATCACCGCACGTTGCCTAACGGCGAGAGGAAGGCTCTTGTCTCGCCCGAGATCAATCAGAAAGCCGCCAGCCCATACAAGCGCTCTTGTTCTTTCGCGGGGTGTGGTCATGACGGCTCCCTCATCTAGCCTGTTACGACACGCCTAGGCGATTCGGACCCTCGATGGCGTGGCCGAGCAGCACCTCCACGCTGGGCCAGCCTGTCCAATACAGCGGCCCCAGACGGGTCAATCGATGTACGAAGCCACGTCCAAGTGCGCTTTCTGGTTGAGGGTTGTACGGGGGGAATGAGCAACCAGTCCACGCGCCGTTCGCAACCGATGCCGCTCGCCGGCGGATCTCTTGGTAAATCGTGTCACGCAGCCCATCGGCCTGTAGCCCATGCTGCAGGGCCATGGAGGCGCCACGGCGAACAGCCGCCCAAGCGCAGTACCGCCACTGCGCCAGCGTCAGGACGACCGCACTTTCTCGGTAGGCGAAGGCAATGTCCTGTGCCCAGTCACCAGAGAAACGGTGCTTGACCAGTTGTTGCTCGAAGAAGCGTTCGGCTTCAGCTGAACCCAGTTCCATCCAAATACGTAAACGTGCGGCGGTTGTGAAGTCGTCCCGTGCGAGGGTATCGAAGTAGTCGTCCAGAGCATCGATCAACAAAGTCGGTTCGTACACGGTCCATGCCAATCGCCACTGCAATCCCTCAATCGGTGTGGTTTTTGCATCCAGCTTGATCTCCCACTGGGCGTCCGGCCATGGCACTTCAATGACGCTGCGCTCGTGTAGATACGCCATGACGACCAGCGACATACGCTTGGTCTGAGCGATCGGCAGGCGGTGTTCCTGACCGGTCAGTAACGCCCACAGATAGAGGCAGCCTTGTAGCCCGAGTTCATCAACAGTGGTGGGGGCGGAAGACGGCATGGAAGGTTGGGGCGAGGCGGTTGTTAGGGGCCTAAGAATATCTTAGTATCCAAGCACCGGTCACTTCCGCCATCCTTAAGGCTTCCTTAGGGGGCGGCAGTGACGAAAAGCGCGGCAAAACACCCGATCTTTGCTCAGAGGCTGGCCCAAGCGCGGGAGCGCGCCGGGTTATCTCAGAGGCAACTTGGCGTGCTGGCCGGTCTGGATCCTGCCGTGGCGAGCCCCCGAATTAACCAATACGAACGCGGCAAGCACGAGCCCCAGGTGGAGACGGCCAAGCAATTGGCCGAGGTTCTGGGCATTCCACCGGCATTTCTCTACACCGAGGACGAGTTGCTGGCCAAGCTGTTGCTACGATGGAACGAGTTGACCGTCCGCCAGAAGAAAGACCTGCTCAAACAGGTCGAGATCGCACCGGCCCCGCGGCCGAAGCGCACGCCGCGCAAGGTGGAATAACCCGCTGGCTGTGCAGGCTGATCAGGAGCGGGCCGCAGCGACCCGAGATTGGGTGGTCGGATCACGCAAGACACCGAGAATGGCGCATTGGGCGCGTTTGCCGCCCGCACATCCGTCGATGGTGCGTTGCAGCTCCTTCGCCATCCGGGTCAGTTTCCGAACCCGGTCATGGATGTCCGCCAAGTGCGTTCGGGCGATGACGTCGACCTCATGGCAGGACATAGCTGGGTCGTCGTCCAACCGGAGGAGGCTGCGGATTTCCTCGAGGCTGAAACCAAGCTCCCGACCACGGCTGATGAAGCGCAGCCGATCGACCTCGGTCTCGGTGTAAACGCGATAGCCGCTGGCGGTGCGTCCTGGCTTGGGCATCAACCCGACGCGTTCGTAGTAGCGGATGGTTTCCAGGTGGCACCCGCTGGCGGCGGCCGCCTCACTGATCTTCATCGCATCCGTCCCTTGACTCTGTAGTAGCTACGGACTTTACGCTTCCGTCCAACAAGTCGCCACTTGACTGGCGCCTGAGGAATGAGGGGCTACCCATGGGCCAATGCGGCTGCAACGACACCGCTACAGTCCTGAGCGCCAACACCGACCGTGCCCGTCGGCGGGTGCTGTGGATCGTGCTCGCGATCAACGTGCTGTTGTTTGTCGGCGAGTTCGGCGCGGGGTGGTGGGCGGACTCGAGTGCGTTACAGGCCGACTCACTGGACAGCCTGGGCGATGCGCTCGTCTATGCCCTGAGTCTGTTGGTGGTCGGTGGTACGTTGCGGCAGCGGACCAAGGCCGTCTTTCTGAAAGGTGGCATCCAGGCCCTGTTCGGTCTCGCGGTGCTGGTCGAAGTTGCCCGCCGTGCCTGGTTCGGGGCTGAGCCGGTCGCTCCGGTCATGGCGATCGCCGCCTCTGTTGCATTGATCGGGAACCTCGTCTGCTTCGCGTTGTTGACCCGCTTCCGCAGCGACGACATGAACATGCGCTCGGTGTGGCTGTGCTCACGAAATGACATCGTTAACAACGTAGGTGTGATCGTAGCGGCTGGGCTGGTGGCATGGCTCGATAGTCCGTGGCCGGATTTGGTGATTGGCACGCTTGTGGCGTTGCTGTTCCTGCGCACGGCCAAATCGGTGCTCGCCGGTGGCTGGAAAGACTGGCACCGGGAGGGGGCGGACTCGCTCTCGTCACCCCAAGCCGACTGTGTATCACAGCGTGTCAACACACCCAAGCCAGCGCCCCCAGCAACTCCAGATGAAATTCCATAACGCCCGGGTAGGTGTGTATGGTGCGCGGATGATTCCGGCTGCCCCCCGCACCTTGCTTGCCCGACTGCGCTCTTCCGCGCGGCTGGCAGTGCTCATGTTGCTGGTCTTCGCATTGAAGATCGGTACGGTCGCGGCATGCGCCCAGCACGACTTTGCCGATATGGGGCTGGGCACCGGCGGTGACCACGCGCTCCTCGTTTCGGGCACGGACGGATCCGATGATCCCTCGATGCCCCTTACGAGCCATGCAGGTGCGTGCAGCCACTGTAGTTCCCACCACGCTGCTGCCTTGACGCCGACAGCCACAACGTTTGTCGTGATTGCACGGCGCCGTCTCGATGCCACTTCGTCGGGCTTGCCGCCCAGCGCCTCTCCGTCTCTGGAATTGAGGCCACCGATCGCCTGAGTGACTGCCTTCGCCTTCGGCAATGATGCCGAGGGAATGTCGTCGACTCAGAGGATTCCTCATGCACTTTGTTCGTTTGCCGCGACGGCGTTTTGCCGTGCGGTTGGCTGGCGCCATTGCGCTGGCCTTGACCCTGTCGCCGCTGGCCTTCGCGGCCGAGACGCCGTCTACGCTTGCCCCCACCGTTGTTCGCGCTGCCTTGCGAGCCGCTTGGGAGCGCCACCCCACTTACCGCGCCACCGAAGCACAGTTGGTGGCCGCCCGCGCTCGTCTGGATGCAGCAGGCCAGCCGCTATACAACCCCGAAGTCGAACTTGCGTCCGACGATGAAGGCCCCGACCGGACCACGACGGCGGGGCTCAGTCTCACCCTTGATCTGAGCGGCAAACGCCGCGTGCGCCGGGATGCAGCATCCGCCCGCGTCGATCAGGCGACCGCCGAAGCCCGGCTGCATCGACGCGACTTCGCCAAGCAGTGGTTCACCAGTTGGGCCGAATTGCAGACCGCCAACGCACGGGTGCGCACCGGTGAACGGCGTCTGACACTGATGACGCGTTTCGTTGATCTGGCGCAGAAGCAGTTTTCCGCCGACGACATCTCGGGGCTGGAACGCGACCTCGCCTTGCTGGCACGGGATGAGGCGCAAGCCGAGCAATCGCAGTTGATGGCAGAGCAGGCCGAAGCGCAGGCACGATTTCGCGCCGTGGGCGGGTCCCCGGAGTTGCTTGCCAGCCTCGCGTTGCCGACTGGCACACTGCCGCCCCTCACCGTGGCCGACAGCGGTATCGAGCAAATGCCGGACTGGCAGGTCGCCCAGGCCGCTACCGTTGCGGCCGAGCGCGAAGTCACGGTCGCCCGGCGCAACAGGATCGCCGACCCCACGCTTGGGGCCTACGGTGGACGGAAACGCTTCGATATGGGTGGTCCCAGCGACAACGTAATCGGGGTATCGATTAGCGTGCCGCTGTTCGTGCGCAACTCCTATCGCGCCGAAGTGGTTGCGGCGCAGGCCGACGCCGATTTCGCGGTCGCCGATCGCGACCGCGTGCGCATCGAGCTCGAAGGCGACCGGCAACGGGCAATCGACACCTATGCGGCCACGCAATCGTCGTGGACTCGCTGGCAAGCCAGCCGCGGTACCGATGTCGAGCGCCGAACAACGTTACTGGAACGGTTGTGGCGCGAAGGCGAGCTGTCGACCTCCGACTATCTTCAGCAACTCAAACAAACCTTGGATACGCAGCTGGCGGGGGCCGAACTCGAAGCCCGCCTGTGGCGCTCCTACGCCGACTACCTCGCCGCCACCGGTCAGCTTGAACGCTGGGCCGGGTTGGAGGGCACCCCATGAGTGAGAACACGATGACTCCGTTCCGATTGATGTCCCTGCCCGTGACTGTCGCGCTGGTGCTGGCCATTGCCGCCTGCTCCAAATCGCCCGAAGCCGAACCTGCCAAGGCACCCGCGGCCGAAGCCGACCATGTCGAAGCGGGCAAGGACGCCCCTGCGGAAGGCGGCGAAGACCACTCCGAAGAGGGCGGCGAACACGCGGAGGAAGGGGAGGAAGGCAAAGAAGGTGGGGCGGCGTTGGTGAAGATGGACGAAGCAGCACTCAAGGCCGCCGGCATCACCCTGCAAACCTTGCAGCCTTCGTCGCTCAGCGAGGAGCTGCGCGCGCCCGGCGAGGTGGTCGACAGTGCCTACGGCACCACGCTGATCACGCCTCGTGTCGCGTCGCTGGTGGTACGCCGCCACGCCAAGCTCGGCGACGAGGTTCGTGCAGGCGCACCCCTGGCCACGCTGGCCAGCGTAGACGTTTCCGATGCACAGGCCGACCTGCGCATCGCCGAACAGGAATGGCGCCGCGTGTCGGCGCTTGGCCGTGAAGCGGTGGCCGGCCGTCGCATCAACGAAGCGAAAATCGCCGTTGATCGCGCGCGCGCCAAGGCCCAAGCCTATGGTTTGCCGGGTACGTCAAGCGGCAGCGTCAATGGCCAGTTCACTCTGACTGCACCCCATGCAGGCCGTATCACCGAGGACGAGTTCATCGTCGGCGAGCGCATCGAGCCGGGGAAGGCGCTGTTTCGGCTCGTCGATGAGTCAGTGGTGTGGGTGGACGCGAAGATGGCGCCGGGCACGGCGCCTCGCATCGAAACGGGAAGTCCGGCGACCGTAGTGATCGGCGGCAAACGCATCGCCGGCAAGGTCTTGCGCAGCGCTCACCGCACGTCGGATGCCACGCGTACCGCATCGGTGCGGATCGAAGTTGCGAACAAGGACGATCGCCTGCATGGCGGCGATTTCGTCGAGGTGTATTTCGAGGCGGCCTCCGCTGCCAACACCGACAACAGCGCCGCTACCCAACTCTCACTCCCCACCGATGCATTGGTGCAACTCGAGGGCGAGACGGTGGTGTTCCGCCGCAACAAAGAAGGCGCGCTCGAACCGGTCCCGGTCCGCGCGGGCGAAGTCATCGGCGATCGCACCGTGATCCGCGAAGGGTTGAAAGCGGGTGACACAGTGGTCGTGGCCGGTGCCTTTGCCGTGAAGTCGCAGATGCTCAAGTCGCAACTGGGAGAGGGTGATGCACATTGATCTCCTGCTCCTGACGCGGGAAGGTGCGCCATGCTGAATCGCCTGGTGGAAATGTCCCTGCGTTACAAGTTCCTGGTCCTGATCATCTTTGCGGTGGTCGCTTTCCTCGGCGTCAATGCGGTGCGCAATGTACCGATCGACGCATTCCCCGATGTGACTCCGGTCCAGGTCAATATCTACACCGAGTCTCCGGGCCTTGCCGCGGAAGACATCGAGCTCCTGCTCACCACACCCGTTGAATCCGCTCTGGCCGGCTTGCCAAAGGTGCGGGAAATCCGTTCGGTGAGTCTGTTCGGGCTGTCCTATGTCGCCGTCTATTTCGAGGACGACATGGACATCTACTTCGCCCGGCAACTGGTCAACGAACGCCTGCAGGAAATAGGCGATCGACTGCCCGACGGCTATGGCAAACCGAGCATGGGTCCGAACACGTCCGGTCTCGGCCAGGTGTTCTGGTACACGGTCGAGCGCGCACCTGGCGTGGGCAAGGACAAAGTCACCGACATGGACCTGCGCACCTGGCAGGAATGGACCGTGCGCCTGATCCTGCGCACCGCGCCCGGCGTGGACGATGTGACGTCATGGGGTGGTGGTGAGCGCGAATACCAGGTGCAGATCGATCCCCAGCGCCTGTATGCGCGTGGCTTGGGATTTGGCGATGTGATCAATGCATTGCCGTCCAACAATGGCCAGGTCGGCGGTAATGTCATGGATGTGGGCCGCGAGCAATTCCTCGTGCGTGGCCTGGGCCTGTTGAAGTCGACCGAGGACATCGGCGAGATCGTGCTCAAGGCCGAGGACGGCGTACCTGTCTATCTGCGCGACGTCGCAACTGTCGTTGAAGCGCCGGCACCCCGGTTCGGTGCAGTGACACGCGATGGCGAGGAAGTGGTGCTGGGGATGGCCCTGGCGCGCATCGGTGAAAACGCCAAAGACGTTGTGGAGGCGGTCAAGGGCAAGCTCGATGTGGTGCGCGATGCGTTGCCTGAGGGCATCGTACTGAGACCAATCTATGAACGAACCGATCTGGTCAACAAGGCCGTCGGCACGGCGACCCGCGCCCTGGTCGAAGGTTCGATCCTGGTCGCGATCATCCTGTTCCTGTTCCTGGGCGATCTGCGCTCGGCGGTGGTGGTGGTCATCACGTTGCCATTGGCGATGCTGATCGCGTTCATCGGCATGGGCCAAGCCGGTCTGTCTGCGAACCTGATGTCACTGGCCGGATTGGCAATTGGCATCGGCATGATGGTGGACGGTGCGGTGGTCATGGTCGAAAACGCGTTCCGGATCATGGCCGAGCGTCTGGAACACGGCGAAAAGGTCGACAGAACGTCGGCGGTGCTGGCGGCCGCCAAGGATGTCGCTAGTCCGGTCACGTTCGCCATCACGATCATCATCGTGGTGTTCCTGCCGCTTTTCGCGCTCGAAGGGCTCGAAGGCAAGATGTTCAAGCCAATGGCGTTCAACATTGCCTTCGCGATGGCTGGCTCGATGATCCTGAGCCTGACCCTGATCCCGGTACTTGCGTCCATGATCCTCAAGCCCAAGCCGGAGCGGGACACGTGGCTGGTGGCGCGGATCAAACGTGGCTATCAGCCGCTGTTGGCTAAGGCACTTGGGCGCAAGAAAGTGGTGGTGGTCAGCGCCGTCGTCGCACTGGTGGCGAGCCTTGCCTTGTTCCCGTTCCTCGGCAAAGAGTTCATGCCGCAGTTGCAGGAAGGCTCGATCATGTGGCGGGTGACGGGGATACCGTCCACTTCGCTCAACGAATCGATCAAGACCAGCAACACCATCGCCAAGGCCTTCGAGCAGTTCCCGGAAGTCGACACGACGCTGGCGATGATCGGCCGCGCCGAGAAGGGCGAGACCGCCGACGTCAACTACATGGAGATTTACACCGCGCTCAAGCCCGAGGACGAATGGAAAAGCGGGCGCAACATCAAGCAGCTTGAAGAGGCGATGCAGGAGACGCTGGAAAAAGTCGTGCCCAATGTCGTGCCGGGCTACACGCAGCCGATCCAGATGCGGGTGGAGGAACTGATCTCGGGCGTCCGCGCGACATTGGCATTGAAACTCTACGGCCAGGACCTGCAGGAGCTTGACCGGATCAGCGGGCAGCTCAAGACAGCATTGGGCAATGTGCAGGGCGTGGCCGATCTGTCGCTTGAAGCCAACGTCGGCAAGCCGCAAATCCGCATCGAAGTCGATCGCGATGAACTGGCCCGCCACGGCATGAACGCCGAAGAGGTCCTCACCATCGTGCGCAACGGCTTGGGCGGTGAACCGGTCAGCGTGTTGCTGGACGGCGTCAAGCGTTTCGATATCGCGGTGCGCTTGAGCGATGCCACCCGAAATTCGGTCGAATCGCTGCGCCAGATCCCGTTGCGCACTGCAACAGGCGCCGTGGTGCCGTTGTCGGAAGTGGCCGATGTCACTGTCGGCGAGGGCTACTCCTTCGTCCGTCGCGAACAGCTGCAACGTTATGCCGTCATCCAGATGGACGTGCGTGGGCGCGATGTGGATGGCTTCGTCAAGGAGGCCGACGCTGCGATCAAGCAGCAGGTCAAGCTGCCCGCGGGCTACTGGATCGAGTGGGGTGGGGCGTTTGAGAACCAGCAGCGCGCGCTGGCGAAGCTGGCCCTGATCGTACCCATCACAATCTTCTTCATCTTCGTGTTGCTGTACACGGCGTTCAATTCGATCAAGTACGCCGCGCTGATCCTGGCCAATGTGCCGTTCGCCACCATTGGCGGCCTACTGGCGCTGTTCATCACCGGGCAATATCTATCTGTCCCCTCCGCGATCGGCTTTATTGCGGTGTTCGGCGTGGCCATGCTCAACGGCATCGTGCTGGTTAGCTTCCTGAACGAGCTACGGGAAAAGGGGCTGTCAGTGCGCGAGGCTGTTGTGCAAGGCACGGCCTTGCGCCTGCGTCCGGTGCTGATGACCGCGAGCGTCGCAATTCTCGGGTTGGTGCCGATGCTGATTTCCAGCGGTGTTGGCGCCGAGACGCAGCGACCGTTGGCGACGGTGGTGGTCGGTGGCCTGATCAGTTCGACCCTGCTCACCCTGATCTTGCTACCTGTTCTTTACGAATGGCTCGAAAACCGCGCCGACCGCAAAGCCGTCGAGCGCAACTCCAGGGAGAATGCGTCATGAAACAGATCAAGGCGTTCGTGCACCGCAACCGCGTTTCCGATCTGATTCACGCGCTGGAAGCAGGCGGTTTCAAGCGACTCAGCCTGTTCGATGTCAAGGGATTGCTCCGGGCGCTCAGCGCCCGCGAGCAGCAGTACTCGGTCGAGTTCGGCGATCAGGTGATCAGCGAGGTGCAAATGGAATGGCGCTGTTCGCGTTGGCTGTTGATCGTCTCAATCTGTGAGCCTGCCTACCTGCATGGTTTCGTCACGGCTCGAAGGTTTCGGGCGGCGGGAGACCGGGATGCGCGCACGTGAACTCAAGCGTTGGCTGGCAGAAGCGGAACGGCTGACACCGGCCCAGCAGGAGCAGGTTCTGGCAAAGCTGCAGGGCCAGCGGTCTCAGGGGCTGGTGGCGCGTTTGCTGTCCGATCGCGTCCCGACGAAGTGCCCGCATTGCTCGGACACTCGTATCGTTCGTCATGGTCAAGCCGCTGGCGTTCAGCGCTTCCGCTG